>CAWFHZ010000006.1:0-66774 GCA_963815785.1 uncultured Ignavibacteria bacterium | reverse complement strand
GAGAATTCTTAATATCATTCAATAAAATAATTTCATTTAATAAATTCTCTGATGAAGCGAATAATCATCTGCTGCGACGGAACCTGGAATACTCCTGATAAAACCGAAAACGGACTTCCCAGTTACACTAATGTTGTTAAAGTAGCGCAGGCAGTTAAACCTGTTGCTGAGAACGGAATAAAGCAATTAACTTATTATAATCCGGGAGTCGGGACATCAGGATTTATTCTCAAGAGAATATTTGATGGCGCTACAGGTTCAGGTATTTCTAAAAATATTCTTCAGGCTTATAAATTTATAATCCGCAACTTTGAAATAAATGATGAATTGTACCTGTTTGGTTTCAGCCGCGGTGCTTTTACGGTGCGAAGTCTTGCAGGATTAATACGCAACTCCGGTATATTGAAACTTGATGATCCCGAATTAATTGATCGTGCTTATTCGCTATATAAATCAAGATCTCCCCTTACTCATCCGAGAGCTAGAGAAGCAACTCTATTCAGAAAAACTTTTGCAATTGCAGATATAATTCCGATTAAATTTATTGGTGTATGGGACACAGTGGGTTCACTCGGTAATCCACTTTTTATAAATAATTTTTTCAGCAAAATCAGTTTGTCAGTTCTCGGCAACCAGTTTCATGATACTGATTTGAGTTCAACTGTAAGTTTTGCCTACCAGGCCCTGGCTATTGATGAAAAACGAAGAAACTTTGAGCCGACTTTATGGCATCAGCAGGATACTTCAGGAAAACAGAAAATGGAACAGGTTTGGTTTGTAGGTGTTCACTCCAACATAGGCGGCGGTTATCCGGAAAACGGATTATCGGATATTGCTTTAAACTGGTTAACAGCCAAAGCGAAAGAATGCGACCTCGATATTGATGAGATTCCCATGGATGAAAATTATATGGAAGCTCCGAAAGAATCGTGGAAAGGTTTTTATGAATTGCTTCCGCCTTACTACAGGGAAATTGGTGTGAAAGAAAACGGTAATGAATCAGTTCATCAATCTGCAATTGAAAAATATAATAAAGATGAAAATTATCATCCGAAGAATTTAAAGGAATATTTAAATAAACTTTATTCCTTAGAAGGATTTTCAGAAAATTTAACACAGGATCAAAATCATGATAAATAAAAAACTATTTCTATTTTTAATTCTTTTGTTCGCTTTCCAATTTATTCCATTTATTTATGCTCAAAATGATTCAGATACTTATGCAGATATAAACGGAGCAAAGATCTGGTATGAAGTTATCGGGCAGGGTGATCCGATAGTTCTGATTGCGGGCGGCCCCGGAGATTCTCACTTATATCTTACTCCCTGGTTTGATGAACTTGCAAAAACAAATAAAGTAATTTATTTCGATGCTTTCGGAAGAGGAAAATCATCAAGAGCAAAAGATAAAAAAGAATATTCATTTCAGAGAGATGTTGATGATCTTGAAGGATTAAGGAAAGCACTCGGTTTCGATAAGTGGAGCGTGCTCGGTCATTCTTACGGCGGAATGGTTGCACAGGCTTATGCAATTCAGCATCCGGATAAAGTTGATAAATTAATTTTATCAGATACTTTTTATGATGGTGAAATGTGGCAGGAAAATGATGACAACTCAAATTACGAATTCAGAAACCAGGAACCGGAACAATGGGAAAAAGTTATGGCTCTCCGTGAAAAAGGATATCGTTCAAGTTCACCGGAACATATTAAAGAATATAAAATTCCCTCAGGACTGCTTTATTATTATAATCCCGAGAATGCAAAAAAGATGCGTAGCGATTCTCTAAGCTGGAATACTGATGTTTATTATCAGATTGTTGGTGTCGATGGTGATTTTATAATCGGCGGGGATATCGGAAAACTGGATTTCAGAAGAGATTTAGAAAAACTAAAAATGCCTGTACTTGTTTTGGCCGGAAGGTACGATAGAATTTCTGATCCGAGATTTGCTGTAAAGTATAAAGATTACGCACCCAATGCCGAGTTTATTATGTTTGAAAAGAGCGGACATAATCCTTATGTTGAAGAAAATGAGAAGTACTTTAAAGTGTTGAATGATTTTTTGAAAAAATAATTTCTACCACTAAGGCACTAAGGACACAAAGAAGCACTTAGAAAATTAGCTTAGTGAAACTAAGTGTTCTAAGTGTCTTAGTGGTGATTCTTAAAACCCTGTATGTTCTGTTCGCTTAATAATTTCTTCCTGCAAATCCAAACCCAGGTTAACAAAGTAATCACTGTATCCGGCTACCCGCACAATTAAATCTCTGTAGTTCTCCGGTTCCTGCTGAGCCTTCCTTAAAGTTTCAGCATCAACAACATTAAACTGAATATGATGTCCATCCATTTTAAAGTAAGCTCGTATTAAATGAAGAACCTTTTCCAAACCCGATTCATCAGCAAGAATCTGGGGAGTAAATTTCTGGTTGAGCAGTGTTCCTCCTGTTCTTAAATGGTCTATTTTAGCGGCAGATTTCAATACCGCTGTCGGCCCTTTTCTGTCTGCTCCCTGTACAGGTGAAATTCCCTCTGAGACTGGTTTCTTCTCTAGTCTGCCATCAGGAGTTGCTCCAAGAACACTTCCAAAATAAACATGACATGTTGTTGGCAGAAGGTTAATCCTGAAATGTCCGCCTTTAGTATTTGGTCTTCCATCAATTGAATTGAAATAACTTTCGAAGACTTCTTTTAATATTTCATCAGCATAATCATTATCATTTCCATATTTCGGAGTTTCATCCATTACAAGTTTTCTTATTTCTCCATAACCAGTATAATTGTTTTCAAGAGCAGAAATCATCTCATTCATACTAATTCTCTTTTTATCAAAAACATTATATTTTATCGAAGTCAGGCAATCAGTGATTGTTCCCATTCCGACGCCCTGTATATAAGAAGTGTTATATCTTGCGCCGCCTGCATTATAATCTTTCCCGTTTTAAATACAGTCATCAACTAAAATTGATAGAAAAGGTGCAGGAAGATATTCAGCCCATAACTTTTCTATAATTAAATTACCCTTAATTTTGATATCAATAAAATGATCCAGCTGTTTTTTAAATGCTTCAAATAATTTTTCAAAAGTTGTAAAACTGGCTGGCTCACCGGTTTCCAAACCTATCAATTTTCCTGTGCGGGGATCAGTTCCGTTATGTAAAGTGATTTCCAATATTTTAGGAATATTAAAATAACCTGTAAGGATATAACTTTCTTTTCCGAATGCACCTGTTTCTACGCATCCGCTTGCACCGCCGTTTCGTGCATCTTCTATTGATTTCCCTTGTCTCAACAATTCCTGAATAATAGAATCTGTATTAAAAACTGATGGCTGACCGAATCCTGTTTTTATTATTTTTAATGCTTGTCTTAAAAACTGATCCGGATTTTTTTTACTCACCTGAACCATAGAACTTGGCTGAAGTAATCTCATTTCCTCAATTACATCAAGAATAAGATATGTAAGTTCGTTTACAGCATCATCTCCGTCTTCGGTTACCCCGCCTAAATTGATCAAACAGAAATCAGTATAAGTATTACTCTCTTGTGCAGTAACTCCAACTTTAGGCGGAGCAGGTTGATTATGAAATTTCACCCAAAATGATTGAAGAAGTTCTTTTGTTTTTTCTTTAGTAAGAGTTCCGTTAGCTATATCTTTTTTATAAAAAGGAAAAAGATGCTGATCGAGTCTGCCGGGATTAAATGAATCCCAGGTATTCAATTCTGTTATAACACCTATGTGAACAAACCAGTAATACTGTAATGCTTCATGAAAAGTTGCCAGGAGCATTTGCCGGAACTCTTTCGCAAATACCAGCAAGATTAATCAGTTCAACTTTTCTCTCTGCATCATTTTCTTTCTCAGAAAGTTCTAACAGATAGCGACAATAACGTTGTGCAAAGTTTATCAAAGCTTCAGCTGAAATCTTCATTGCTTTTAATTCTTCACGTTTATCGAAAGCTTCGGCATCATTATAAAAATCGAGGTTATGAATACTTTGCTCAATATCTTTTATAAAACCTTTAAATCCTTTTTTATAGATTTTATTATCAAGAACTGTATGTCCCGGTGCTCTCTGTTCCATAAACTCCGTGAAAATTCCTGCTTCATAACTATCAATCCATTCCTGATCAACCTCTTTAAATATTTTATCACGAATTGATCTTCCTTTCCAGAATGGAATGATTTCTTTCACCTGGATTTTTTTCGTTTTATCATTTACTTTAAAAGAAATTTTATCACGCGAATTCAATATTTCAAAATCTGCTAAAGTATGTGTGCAGATTTCCGGATATGTAGGGGTTAAATGAGGGGCAGATCCTCTCTCACCGACAATAAGTTCTCCCTTATTTACACATAGAGATTTATTTTCCAATAGATATTTAAATGACAATGCTCTTGCGACCGGAGTTGAAACTTTATCTGCTATACCACTTTTATAAAAATCAGTGAGAAGTTTTGCCCTCTCAATAGATATTGATGGATGAGTTTTCAATGTTTTGGTACGAAGTTGTTTAATTCTTTTATTCATATTAACCTCTTAAAGAAACTTCTGTATTGAGATTGCTAAAATAGCATATCATCCTGTTTAAACTTTCTTCATCCTGAGTTTTAAGATTTCTGAGTCTGGCAGGTTTATTAAATCTTTTATATTTTGATTCTGCAATCTCGTTGTAAGGAAGAAGATTAATCTCATGTATATTTTTTAACTTCATAAGGAAAGAAGAAATATCAGAAAGATTCTTTTCTGTATCCGTAACCCCGGGAATCAGTGGAATTCTGATAATAAGTTTATTGCCTTGTTCAGTTAGCATTTTAAGATTGTCCAAAATTATTCTGTTTGAAACTCCTGTAAATTTTTTATGAAGTACATCATCTGTTAACTTTAAATCAAACAAAAACAGATCAGTAAATTCATAAACTTTATTGAAATAGTTTGCACTTACAAAACCGGAAGTATCAATCGCAGTATTAATTCCCGATTCCTTACAGCTCTTTAAAACTTCTGTAAGAAAATTTACCTGCAGCAGAGGTTCTCCTCCTGAAAAAGTAACTCCGCCTCCTGACTCATCGTAAAATATCTTATCCTTCACAATTTCTGTCATTAATTCTGATACTGTATATTTTTTACCTATAATTTCTTTATCCTGTTTGCAGGATTGTTGAAATGTTCCAATTGGGTTTACTTTAATCTTTTCAGGAAGGGTTCTGATACTTTCGGGGTTATGACACCACCAGCAGTTAAGCGGACAACCTTTAAAGAATACTGTTGTACGTATCCCAGGACCATCGTGGAGTGCAAATCTTTTTATATCAAAAATAATTCCGTTCATTTTCCCCATATCCAAATAATTTCTACTTAAAATTGATAAAACGAAATAGCACCTGCAATTATAGCATAAATATTTATTAATTGTTTATGTATCGTATATGACACGATCTTTTTATTTGATCAATTATATTAGTGTGATTAACCATTGAGGAGTTGAAATGCCGGAAAGAATTTTTGTTGAAAAAGGTGATATTACAAAACTGAAAGTTGATGCGATTGTGAATGCTGCAAATAATTCCCTGTTAGGAGGTGGTGGTGTTGATGGTGCAATTCATCGTGCCGCAGGACCTGAACTTCTGGAATATAACAGAAGGCTCGGAGGCTGCGCTACCGGTGAAGCAAAAATTTCTCCCGGGTTTAATTTACCTGCAAAATATGTTATTCATACAGTCGGACCGATTTGGAAAGATGGTAATCATAATGAAGATGAACTACTTGCTAACTGTTACAAAAACTCACTTGAGATGGCTGTTGAAAATGATGTTAAAACAATTGCATTCCCCTCAATAAGTACCGGCGCCTATAACTTCCCGCTTGAAAGGGCTGCAAAAATAGCTGTGAATGAAGTTATACAATTTCTTGAAAAAAATGATACCTTGGAGAAAATAATATTTGTGTGTTTTGATGATAAAACGGTTAATATTTATACCAGTATTTTAACCGGCAAATAAAACTAACAGAATTCTTTTGCTTCGTTTAAAATTTTTAATAATCAATGAATGTTTTTAGTACTCGTCTTTTAGATTACCTTAGAAATAAAATTATTCCGCCGGCAACAGCAATAAATGCACCTGAGATTGCCTGAATGGTCAGATTTTCTTTATAATAAAATTTTGAAATTGGCAGCATAATAATAGGCACAAGAGCCATAAGAGTTGATGCAATTCCCACCTTGGTAAATTCTATTGCTACCAGGCTTAAAGTTACTCCAAGTACTGGGGCAAGAATTGTAGCAGCAATAGTCGCTCTTAAAGCGGGTACTTCATTTCTATAAGTCTTAACTGGATTTTTATACCTCTTTAACAATAATCCGCCGATTAGAATTATAATCCCGGCACTGGATAATCTTGTAAAGCTCGCGACAAAACCGTTTATATGTCCTTCGGCAAACGCAAACTTAGCCAGAACAAGCCCGCTTGCCTGTCCAACAGCTCCTAAGAATCCGAAAAAAATACCCGGTTTACTGACACCCTCTTTTTCAATCGAAGAAGGACTTTTATCAATAACAACCAGAAGAACACCGAAAATCGTAATAACCATTCCAATAATTCCAATAACAGTAATTATCTCGTTAAGGAAAAGCCAGGCGAGAATTGCACTGACTGCAGGGACAAGCGACATCATTATCATACTAAGGCGTGCACCAATAAGCTGGTAGGATTTGAAAAGAAATGAGTCCCCGACTACAAGTCCTGCAACACCGCTTATTACGAGATATAAAACCTGTTTGGTGGAAAGTGTATAATCAAAACCAAATGAAATTATTATGAGGAAAAGAATAATTGCAGCCAGAATAATTCTGTTAATGTTAACCTGAACCGAACCCACCCTGGCAGAAGCGAAAGCGAAAAGAAATGAAGTTACAGACCATAAACAGGCAGTAAGGAGAGCACTTAGTTCACCAATGTAAGGCATAATTCTAAGTTAAATGGAAAAATTAAAAAGTAAAAAATAAAGATAATGGAAAGTAGACTTAATAAATTTACTTTTTCCTTTTGTCTTTTATTTTATCATTACCCTGCACGTAGCGCATTCACAATATTCAATCTTGCTGCACGGACTGATGGTAAAAATCCTCCGAGAATTCCCATCACAGCAGCAAAGAATAAAGTCCAGAAAACTATCTCAGGCGATAATGCAAATGAAAACGCAAGTTCAGAAAACGAATTGAAATTAAGTGTTGATATAGAAATGAACTGTAGCAAAGAAGCGAGTGCAATCCCGATTAGTCCGCCGAGAAGAGCAATTGATAACGATTCTGTTAAAAATGCTATTAAAATACTTCTTCTACTGAAGCCGAGTGCACGTAATGTGCCGACTTCAACTGTTCTGTTTGCAACGGAAGCATACATTGTAATCATTGCACCAATTGTAGCACCGAAACTGAAAATAACCGTGATGAACAAACCGAGGAATCTTATAAACCCTGCCATTTGTTCTGATTGTTCTTCAAAATATTTTTGTTCGGGCTTTGCAACGAATTGTTGAAGTCTTTGTTCTTTTCCGAACGCATTAATAAAACTATTATAATGCTCGGGGTTATCAAGTTTTAATGTTACAGAAGACACTGAATTGCCACGATTAAATGCGTTCAGGAGCTGATCAGCATCTCCCCAAATCTCCGAATCAAAACCGCTGCCATCAGTAGAAAATTCTCCAACAACTTTCCAGTTATCTCCTGCAAATTTTACCATACTTCCTATTTTCGCACCGTTAAATTGACTGGCAATTGATTTTCCAACAATCAACTCTCTCAGTCCCCATTTAAACATTCTGCCATCTATTATTTTCATTTGCGGTCTTAATTCTTCAACAGAAGAAGAAACTCCTCTTACCGTAATATTACTCATTCCGCCGCCACCGTTTTTTTCAAGATTAATTATTACAACAGGCTCAGCAGATATGACCTGTGCACCGTCAGAAGTTTTTGCAATGTAAGGAAGAGATTTAATTACTCCCTGTGTTTCACCTCCAATAATACTTGAGATTTCACCATTAGCTGATTTACGTACAATTTTAATATTATCAGGTGAACCCGTTGATACAAGAGTTTTTTGAATTCCGTATGCCATCATAAGCACTGCAGCAAATACAAATACGACAAGTGCTATACCTGCGATAGTAATTATAGTTGTAAGTTTCCTGGTTCTGAAATTTCTGAAAGTATATTTAAATGGAATCTTCATTTCAAAATCCTTTTAAGAATTATTATAACTCTATCCCACAAACCTGAACCCGTCAACAATTTTTGTTGTCAACGCACGTTGAATCGGGAAGATTGCAGAAACAATACCGATAATTACCGCAGCACTTACCGCTAGAATTACTGTTATTGGTTCCACCTGGAACACGGGGAAAAATCCTTTAGGTATAACTTGTGAGAATCCTGCTACAAGCGGGAATGTAAGGAACAGCCCGATTCCTCCTCCAAGCAAAGCGATAAAAAGAGATTCTCCCATTATTAATCCAACAAGATGTTTTGCAGAGAAACCGAGGGTTTTAAATACTGCGTATTCTCTTGTTCTTTCCCTTGCAGACATAATCATTGTGTTTGCAAGTACAAGCATAATGATTCCGATAATTACAAATGATAAAACATTCATTGAAGTAATAATTGCACCTGATGATGCTATAAAACTTTGCTGAAAAGCTCTTTCTGTTTCTGTCTTTGTTTCAGCCGGAGAATTTTTAAAAAGTGCATCTATCTTTTCTGACATTGCTGCTGAATTATTTGCATCATCAATTTTAACAACGTACCAGCCAACATCCCCGGCTCTTGCTGGGGCTTCTTCCCTCATCCTGTCATCTACATAATCCCAATGGAACATCATCTGGTTTGCATCAGTAGTTTTATATTTTGGTTTGTAAATTCCGCGAACCACAAATTCCCAATTACCGGGATAAATATCACCCTCTATCACCATTACATCACCGATTTTCAGTTTATAAGTTTTCGCAAGGTCTGTTCCGATTACGCAGGAGTTTTTTTCTTTTTTGAATGTAAAAAGTTCCTGGGGTGTTAATGAAAATTCTGGGTAAACGTCAAAATAAGTATCCGCATCCACTGCAAGTCTTGCAAAGAATTGTGATTTATCTATATATACTCCCTGGAACCAGTTTGCAAAAGTAACTTCATCTACTCCATTTAAAGAAGCAATTTTATCTCTGTATGAATATGGCAAAGGAAAAATAAATGAAACAGCCTGTCTTGTCACAAGTCGGCTGTTTGAAGATGCTTCAACACCAACATACCACGCTGTTACTACGGTTCTGAGAAGACCGAATGCAATGACAGCTATTGCAATCCCAAGAATTGTAAGTGTTGTTCTTAGTTTATGACGAAGAGCATTTTTAAAAATTAATTTAAATGCTTTCATGCTGTCTCCGGTATTAAATCACCTTTATCAAGATTCCGGATGAGATGAGCTTTTTCTGCAGCGTGCGGATCGTGAGTAACCATTACAATTGTTTTATTAAATTCTTTATTTAGTCTTTCCATCAAATTCAGAATTGCATCTGCTGAAGTTCTGTCAAGGTCTCCTGTTGGTTCATCAGCTACAAGTATTGCCGGGTCTGTTACAATAGCTCTTGCTATTGCTACCCTTTGTTCCTGTCCACCCGATAATTGTTTGGGATAATGATGAATGCGGTCACCAAGACCAACTATATCGAGAGAGGATTCAACATGTTTTTTCCTCTCAGCTTTTGAAAGATTTGTAAGAAGCAGCGGAAGTTCAACATTTTCATAAGCAGTTAAAACGGGAATCAGGTTATAAAACTGGAATACAAAACCAATATTTGCCGAACGCCATTTTGCAAGTTCAGATTCTCCAAGTTTTGCAATATCAACACCTGCAACGGTAATACTTCCTTCAGTTGGTCTGTCTATTCCGGAAAGCAGGTTAAGCAAAGTAGTTTTTCCGGAACCTGACGGGCCCATTAACGCTATAAACTCACCCTCCTTAACATTTAAAGTAATGTTATGAAGTACCGGTATTTCAAGCTTGTCTCTCCAGTAAGATTTATTCACGTTAAGAACACTTATTATATCTGCCATTAATACTCCGCTTTATTTCCTGTTAAAACTTTTCAATTAAATAAATATTTATTTATAAAACTTTAACTTTTGTACCATCTTTAATTTCATCACTGACATTTTCAATTACCTTCTCTCCTTCCACAATTCCTGATTTTATTTCAATATAAGAATCCAGATCTCTGCCTTTAACAACCGGAACTTCAACTGCTTTATCATCCTTAACCATAAAAACAACATACTTGCCATCACGATTAACTACAGAAGCTGAAGGGACAGCAAGTACAGGATTTTCATTTCTTTGTGCTTCAGTCAATTTCTGGGAAAGGAATAAAACCTTTGCACTCATTTCAGGAAGAACTTTGCTGTCATAATTTTTGAAACCTACTTTTACAAGAACAGTGGCTTTAGACCTGTCAGCTGTAGGAACAATTTTATCAACATAACCTTCATATGATGTCTGAGGGTAAGCATCAAGAATTATTTCACAATTCTGCCCTGTTTTAATTCTTTCTATGTAAGATTCTGAAACATCAGCTTCAACCTGCAGTGATTTCATATCAGCAATTGTTACAATTGCACCACGCGATGTTGTACTGGCACCAAGCGGGGCAACAATTTCACCAACTTCTGCATTTTTTGTTAAGACCGTTCCATCAAACGGTGCACGGATAAGTGTATTTTCCATTGCAACTTCTGCTGAGTTTACATTTGCTTTTGCAACTTCTATTGATGCAAGAACCTTTTTGTATTGCGCCTCGGCAGCATCTACTTCCATTTGCGTAGTTGCACCAGTTTTTAATAATGCTTTCTGTCTGTTGTAATTATTCTGCGAATCATTTAAATCTGCTTCAGCATATTTCAGATTTGCTTCGGCTTCTTCAAGTTGTGCTTTAATATCATTGTCTTCAAGTCTTCCAAGCACCTGGTTCTTTTTAACTTTATCTCCTTCTACAACTCCAAGATAAACCAGTCTTCCGGTTCCTTTAGAAGCTACAGCAGCTTTTCTTTGTGCAACAACGTAACCACTTGCTGTTAAACTTGCATTTGTCTGTGCAGGAGATTGAATTACTGCTGTTGTTAATTTCACTTCAATTGCAGGATTAAAAATTGAGCTGATAAATGTATATCCTAAAAACAAAATTAATGCTGCAGCTATAATTATTATAACAGTTACAATTGTTTTTCTTGAGGAGTTTGGATTTTTATTAATAGACCTATCAATCCTAAGCGATGATAAATCAGCTTTACCAGTTTCCATCTTTCTTTCCGGGAATTTTGAGCCCTAAAATTAATCAAGTGAAGCAACAAAGCAAATCATTTTATCATAAAGTTTCTATTAAATTCTGATAACTGATTTTGTTTAAAATTATATAGATTGAAATTTTTATCAACGATTTAAGTGAAATATCCTTTTAATTTTGCTTTCTTTTATCAATTATCTCTCCTATCTTTATGTGACTTCATATGTCACAGTGTGACTTTACAGAGTACACATACATATTAAATGAATCTCAATCAGTTGTTTTTGTCCAATTATCTAAATCAATTGTTATTTCGGATTGGGAATAATGAAATTCTGAAATGAAAAAGAAATCAAGAAAATACTATATAACTGCCGGAATTATTCTGCTGGTCCTTGTTTTCCTGTATCTCGTAAACAGGATTTACCTAAGTACTCTTGAAGATGCCAAAAGAAATCATCAGCTTCAACAACTGGAAATGGTGAAATCGGTTGCGCAGGGAATAGATTTTTTTATCGAACACCTCGTCCGGGATATGAAATTATTAACCCGGAATCCTGAGGTTATTAATTCAAACAACAAAAACATTTTTTCCTCTTTAAAGTTTTTCAAAGAGAATTACGACAGTACAATTATTCGCGCTATATTTTTGGCGGATTCACTTGGAAATATATATTTCAGTACAGGCAGAAAACTTCCTGATTGGTCAAAGGTTAAAACTTATCAACTAACCACCTCAATTAATAACTCCGATGCAGAATATCTTTTCTCCGATGTAATGCCTGATTTAAGAGGAGATAGGAACAGTCCGAAATCATTTTTAATGGTAACTTCGCTTTCAACTAAAAAGGGTTTCCGAACAAATATCTTTATCGGTTATCTTGTAGATTTTGATATACTGATTAACCGTTTCATCAAACCCCTGAAATTAAGTAGTGAAGATTTTGCATGGGTACTTGATGGAGAAGGACGGCTGATTTACCATCCACGACACCAGGAGATGCTGTTTAATTCAATACTTAAAACAACTGATGAATGCCAAAACTGTCATGTTAATTTCAGTACACAGAAGAAAATGCTCAAATCAAAATCAGCCTCGGTTGATGAATATTTTGTCCAGGGAAATGAGCCGAGCAAGATAATGGCTTATGTTCCGGTTAAACTGCAGAATCAAACCTGGATAATAGCTATCAGCACCTTTCTGCCAAAAGTAACAACCGGACTAAAAGGAAGATTTCAATTATTTTTTATACTCGGACTAATTATTCTGACTGTCATTTTCATTCTTGGATTATCAATTTATTTCCTTAACCTGAGAAGAATCCGCGCAGAGGAAGCTAGCAGAAACCTGGAAGAAATTCATCAATACAGGGAACAATTAAGCCATGCTTCAAAGCTGGCTTCAATAGGAGAATTGGTTGACAGCGTAGCACACGAAATAAATACTCCAGCGGGAATAATTGCAGCTCATACAGATGCCCTGTTGCTTGAGAAGGGAAATGAAAATAGTATCAGTGAAGAATTGAACATTATACGTAACCAGACAAGGAGAATAAGTGAATACACCCGGACACTTTTAACATATTCACGACTGATGCCTTTCAATCCGGAAGCCTTAAGAATAGAGGATTTGATAAATGAGTGTGTTTACCTGATTTCACACAGATTGAAATCTAAAAAAATAGACTTAGCTAAATCGTTCGATCCAACTCTCCCCCTCATTGTTGCAGACAGGAGACAAATGGAACAGGTGTTTATGAATATTCTAAATAATGCAATAGATGCGTTACCTGAAACCGGAAGTATAATTATAAATACAGGGAAAAATGATATCAATAATTCTCCTGCAGGTTCAAAACTGATTAACGGTATCTTCATATCAATTGAAGATAATGGTGAAGGAATTAAAGCCGAAAATCTGTCCAAAATTTTTAATCCTTTTTATTCAACAAAACTCAATAAGCAGGGAACCGGTTTGGGATTATCCATTTCAAGATCAATAGTTCAAAGGCACAGAGGAAAATTGGATGTTAAAAGTGAAGCGGGTAAATACACAAAATTTATTGTAACACTTCCTTATTCTGCCGAAGGAATAAAACTATGATGACAAAACCCAAAATACTTATAATTGATGATGAACCTGATATGCTCCGGGGGTGTTCAAAAATTCTCTCAGCGCTGGGTAATAATCCTTTTTCAGTTCCTGACGGTAAACAGGCTATCGATATGCTTAAAGACGAAGAATTTGATTTGGTATTCTGTGATCTTCTAATGCCTGATTTTGATGGAATGCAGGTTCTTGATGCTGTTCAGAAATTGGCTCCCGATACACCTGTGATTATTTTTTCTGCATACGGCACTATTGACAGGGCGGTTGCTGCAATGAAAGCTGGTGCGTTTGATTTTATTGAAAAACCCTTTGAAACTGAAAATCTGAAAATACTTGTCGAAAAAGGATTAAGGCAGCGAAACCTTTACAAAGAAAGAGTGAGCCTTATTAGACAGCTTGAGGATAAGTTCAGATTTGATAATATAATTGGCAAAAGTGACCCAATCAGAAAAGTATTTGAGATGATTGAAAGTGTAGCTGAATCTGATGCAAATGTTCTTATTACAGGTGAAAGCGGTACCGGAAAAGAATTAATAGCAAGGAGTATACATGCACGCAGCAACAGAAAATTAAAACCGTTTGTGCCTGTAAATTGCGGTGCTTTCCCGGAAAATCTTTTTGAAGCCGAACTATTCGGTTATGAAAAAGGAGCATTCACCGGAGCCACACACAGAAAAATAGGACTTCTTGAATATGCAAACGGCGGTTCTTTTTTTCTGGATGAAGTATGTGAACTTCCTGTAAATCTTCAGATTAAATTACTAAGAACGCTGCAGGATCAACAGCTCCGACGTATCGGGGGAAACGAACTTTTACAGGCTGATCTCCGGCTGATATCTGCCACAAACCAGGATATTAATAAAGCACTTGAGAAAGAAACCATCAGAAAAGATTTTTATTACAGACTTAATGTTATCAATATTCAGGTTCCTCCTTTAAGGGAACGTGAAGGTGATATACGATTGCTTGCTGAACATTTTCTGATTAAAACACTTAAATCATCTCCTAAAAACATAAAGGGTTTTGAAAACCCGGTCCTTGAAATATTTGAAGCTTATGACTGGCCCGGAAATGTAAGAGAGCTGGAAAATATTGTTGAACGCGCCATTACTCTTTCTAAGGGAGAAAAAATATCATTAAATGATTTACCTCCGCAATTTATATCCTCTAAAGAAGTTTCTGTTTCTTTCAGTAAACCGCTTTCACAGGTGAGAAATAAAGCTATAGAAGAAGTTGAAAAAAAATATTTTATGTTTCTTTTAAGTAAGCATAAGGGGAACATAACCCATGTATCTGAGGAAGCAGGAATGACCAGAAGACATATTCACAGAATCTTAAATAAATATCATCTTGATCCTCAGCAATACCGCCGCTAAAAAATTTAATTGTAAAGTGGGACATTCAGGATACACTTTTTAAATTTTTCCTTTGTTAATAATCTTTAGTAAAAATCATAACCATCTTAAATCCTGCGAATTTAATTAACAACAACACTTTCCCCATATTAATTCAGTTTGTGGTATAATATGTGTTTTACTCACCTTCAGAAAGTTAAAGGTATCTCGTATGAAGTTCAGAGGTATAATACTTAGCAGCGATGAAAATACAATATCACAGTGTTTCGAAATTTGTTCAGAGATTGGTATCGCTCTCATTAAGAAAAAAGAATTTGCCGGATTTATATGTGGATTTGCAGGAGAACGATTACGATATGGTAATCTGTGATTGTACTGAAAGTTTTTCTGTATGTCATAACTGGGTGAAAATAATTAAGAGAATTAACCCGAAAATACCCCTGATTATTTTAAACGAAAGAACAAATCCTCAGGAAGGCGGAATTCTTTACCAGGAGGGAATTTTTAATTTAACCGAAAAACCAATCGATAGTAATATTATAAAAGAAATTATAACAGCCACTATTCCATTTTATAAATCACAGTAACAAACAAATATTCTTATTATGGAAAAACCTGAATTATTAAACAAAAAAACCGACAGAAGAAACTTCTTTAAAATTCTGGGATGGACAGGAGTAACTGCTTTCTCCGCTTCCATTTTATATCCCATTTTTGCGTTTCTCAAACCCCCTAAACAAAGGGAAGTAGAAGTTTCTGTTGTTAACGCTGGTAAAACTGCGGATCTTAAAGAAAATGATTACAAAATTATCCGGTTCGGGAATGAGCCTGTAATTGTTATACATTCTCCTCAGGATAAATTTCTTGCTTTTTCTGCCAGGTGTACTCACCTTGATTGCACGGTCCAGTATAAGAAAGACCAGCATATAATCTGGTGTGCCTGCCATAACGGAAAGTATGATTTAACCGGACGAAATATTTCGGGTCCTCCCCCAAGACCATTAACTAAATTTAAAACCATAATTAAAGGGGATGAATTAATGATTGCAAAAACTGCGTAGAAGAAAAATGAAAAAACAATTATTAAAATTATATTCATGGATTGATGAGCGGGTTCAATTTGAAGATTTAATAAAATTCTTCAGTAAAAAATATGTCCCCGTCCATAGACATTCTATATGGTACTACTTTGGAGGCGTATCCGTTTTCCTCTTTATCATACAGGTTGTCACAGGTATACTACTCCTTTTCTATTATAAAGGAAGTGCAGATCTTGCTTACGAAAGCATTCAGTTTATAATGTCCAAAGTGCAGTTCGGCTGGCTTGTAAGATCAATCCACGCATGGTCTGCAAATCTTTTTATTTTCTCATTGTTCATTCATATGTTCAGTGTTTATTTTGAAAAATCTTACCGTAAACCGAGGGAAATGACATGGCTTACAGGAATGCTGATGTTGTTTCTTGCTTTCTTTTTCGGATTCAGCGGATATCTCCTTCCATGGAACCAGCTCGCATTTTTTGCAACAAAAGTTGGAAGCGATATTGCCGGGGCTGTTCCTGTAATCGGAGAACCATTAAAGATCTTCCTTAGAGGAGGAGATGATGTTACCGGCGCTACGCTGTCCAGATTTTTTGGTTTTCACGTAGCACTTTTACCTGGAATATTTACCCTGCTGCTTGGTGTTCATCTTATCCTGGTGCAAAGACAGGGAATGAGTGAACCTCTTGAAGTAAAAGAATCCAAAAAAGTTCCGCTAAAAAAGATGCCGTTCTTTCCTAACTTTTTTCTACGCGATCTTCTTCTTTGGTTATTAGTACTTAACCTTCTGGCCGTTCTTGCTGTATTTTTTCCTGCCGAACTTGGTCTAAAAGCTGATCTGTTCGGCGTGGCTCCAGCCGGTATTAAACCCGAATGGTATTTCCTTTTTATGTTCCAGACATTGAAGTATTTCCCGGCTCACATATTCATCTTCGAAGGCGAGGTCGTGGGAATTCTTCTTTTCGGTTTAGCAGGAATTCTCTGGCTCCTTGTTCCCTTTTGGGATCGTAAGAGTTCAAGAGGTCAGCTAAATCGTAAAATCAATTATCTGGGAATATTTGCTGTTATTTTTATCATCGTTTTAACAACTCTCGGGTGGCTGTCGTGAAAACTATTATTAAAATCTGCATAATATTTTTATTCCTTTTCATTTCTTCCGCTATAAAAGGATATGCCGCCGAGGATAAATGTTTCTCATGTCACTCTGATCTGGGAAGTTCACCTGCCGAATTATTTAAGGATGATATTCATCATCTGGCCGGATTAAGCTGTTCAGATTGTCACGGCGGAAACAATAAGAGCGAAGATATGGATGAAGCTATGGATAAGACGAAAGGCTTTATCGGAGTTCCAAAAGGAAATCAAATATCGGATATCTGTTCCAGATGTCATTCTGATTCCACTTTTATTTCCCATTACTCAAAAGATTTATCTACAAATCAAATGGAATCACTGAAAAACAGTGTCCATGGAAAACTAAGTTTAAATGGAACAGACAGAATTGTTCAATGCATAACTTGTCATAATGCTCATGGAATTGTTTCCGTAAAGAATCCGCGCTCACCTGTATACCCGACAAATATCCCGGAAACATGCAACAAGTGTCATGGCAACGCAAAATTTATGCGGTCTTACAATCCTGAGATCGCCGTCGATCAGTTCCAGAAGTATCGTTCCAGTGAACACGGTATACTTAACGCAAAGGGAGATCCAAAACCGGCACAATGTGTCAGTTGCCATGGAAGCCATAACATTCTTTCAACCAAGGATGTACGTTCTGCTGTTTATCCCACAAACATTCCTAAGACATGCTCAACATGTCACAGCAATAAAGAGTACATGGCAAAATACGGAATACCTACTAATCAATACGATGAATACATTAAAAGTGCTCATGGAATTGCCCTTCTGGAAAAAGATGATTTGAGTGCACCAGCCTGCAATAGCTGTCATGGTAATCATGCTGCAATGCCTCCCGGTATAACATCTATTTCCAAAGTTTGCGGAACCTGCCATGTTCTGAATGCTGATTTATTCTCCAACAGTCCCCATAAAAAAGCATTTGATGAAAAAAATTATCCGGAATGTGAAACCTGTCATGGCAATCACGGAATTCTTCCGGTAACCGATAAACTACTGGGTGTAAACTCCGGAGCTATCTGCATAAAATGTCATTCCCCTTCCGAAAATGTCGCTGGATATAAAGTTGCTGCGCAGATGAAGCAATGGCTCGATAGCCTGACGGCACAGGACAGCCTTGCCAACGCACTTGTATATGAAGCTGAACAAAAAGGAATGGAAGTAGAGGAAGAAAAATTCGAACTGCGAAATATTCATCAGGCAAGAATAGAAACCAGAACTATTGTTCACTCCTTCAGCGAAGATAAATTTAAGGAAGTAGTCAACAAAGGTTTTTCATCTTCGAAGAATGTAATTGCAGAGGCAAATAGTGCTATAGATGAATATTATTTCAGAAGAATTGGTTTGGGAGTATCAGTATTAATAATCAGTTTTCTTGCCCTCGTGCTGTTTTTGTATATCAGGCGAATTGAAAAACAAAATCCCCTAAAGGAATGAACAAAAGGACCGGGAGGAAAATATGAACAGTGAAATATCCAATTCTGCTCTTGATGATCTAGTAAAAACTATGAACCAGATCGAAAAGAGATTAACAGAAGTTGAAACTGCGCTTAACTTGAAAAAGGAAATATCAGAAGAGGAAGTAAAGCAGGAAATTCTCCCTAAGACTGATGAGGAAGACGATGCACTAGAACTTGCCATTGGGGAATTCTGGTTTGCAAAAATAGGGATACTGGCATTTATTCTTGGAATGTTTTTCCTTATAACACAACCACTGGATAACTATCCCCCAATGCTGCCAATTTCAATAGGATTTTTCTTAAGTCTTGCTCTAATCATTATCCCTGAAATCTGGCTTAAATCTTATAAATACATTTCCGGTTTTCTTGTTGGTGGCGGCACAGCGCTTTTGTACCTTACGACTCTAAGGCTTCATTTCTTTGGGATGGAACCAATTGTTACCAGCAGAGTTTTCCTTGTTATTTTATTGCTAGTTGTCTGTTCTTTTACCTCCTGGATCGCACTCAGACGTTCATCCGTTTATTTAATTGCGCTTGCTGTATTACTTTTTATGATGACTGCTCTTGTTACCGAGATTCCATTGTTAACATTTATTATGCTGACTCTTATCAGCGTTTCAGTTGTAAGGGTATCATTAAAATTTAACTCAGCAAACCTTATGGTTTTTGGAATTATCTTCACCTGTCTTGCTCATTGTTTCTGGTTTGTAAACAATCCCCTGCTGGGTCACACTCTGCAGATTACTACGGGCTTTCAATATAACCTGATTTTTTTATTAGGCTATCTTTCAATTTACGGCGTTGGGAGTTTACTTCTAATAAAAGATAAGAAAAAGGAACTGGATGAACTCTTTATCACAATTATGAATGCATCGCTCGGCTACGGGTTGTTCCTATTGATTTCTATTTTAAGCGGAATAAAAAATCTGGGAATAGTGCATTTAGGAGCTTTCGTTGTTTTGATGACGCTTGCTATATTATTCTGGACGAAAGAGAAAAGCAGATTTGGTTCCTTTATCTATGCTATGTTTGCCTATGCAGCACTAAGCGCAGCCATAATAGCTTCATATAGTGATCCGGCTTACTTTATACTTCTCTGCTGGCAGAGTATAGTAGTAATCTCAACTGCACTATGGTTCAGATCAAAATTTATTATTGTAGCTAACACATTTATATTTGGCGGAATTCTGATCTCATATCTTATTAATGTTAATGTTGTTGGTTTTGAAGGTATAAGTTTTGGAATTGCTGCTCTGGTAAGTGCAAGAATTCTTAACTGGCAGAAGACAAGATTGGAATTGACAACAAACAACATCAGGCTTGCATACCTGGTTATGGCTTTCCTGGTTTTGCCTTATGTACTTTACAATGTACTTCCTTCAAGTTTTGTCGGGTTATCCTGGGCAGGGCTAGCTTTGCTTTATTATTTAATGAGTAAGCTTTTAAGAAACAAAAAATACCGTATGATGGCTGTTTCCACACTTATACTGACTTGTTTTTATTTAGCGGCTTTTGGAATAACTTCATCCGATATTACTTACAAAATAATTTCATTTCTTGCTGTAAGTATTATTCTTCTTATTATTTCAATTATGTATACAAAGATGAGAACGAACACAAAAACAAAAGAACCCGTTTAACAGGTTCAGATTACACGTACGGCCTGGTAGTTCTCCCATACTATCAGGCTGTTTCTTTTCAGCACTCTCCTGAACTATTCCCCTTTTAATTTTCCACCGGATATTTATTTCATATAAGTTTAAATTGATATTTATTTCTTAAATGTCCCGGGAAGAAAAATTGACCAGAATTATTTTATGAAATTAAATCTGATTGTCTTAGCAGTAAGTCTTTTAATTAACCCATCAGTATTTCCTCAAAACGAGTTTATCCATTGTAGGAATAATAAATTTTATAGTGGAACTACCGAATTCAGTTTTTTGGGATTTAACGCCTATTACTTACAATGGATTTCTTCAGACACTTTAAATAAACATATAGTTGATGACACATTTAGATTAGCAAAAGAAACCGGTATTAAAGTAATAAGAACCTGGGCATTTAATTCAGGTTCGGATTCTACAACTCAATCTATAATCAGGTACGCTCCTTATAAAATTAAAGAGGATGGGATGAATGTCCCTCGATTATCTTGTGTACAAGGCAAAGCAATATGGGGTTCATCTTATTTTAACACTGGAAAATAATTTTAGTGATTATGGCGGAGTGGATCAATATATATTTTGGGCAAATAAATTATTAAAACCAGAGACAGGCAGGAAGTATACACGTGCCGATTTTTTTACCGATGATTCAATAAAAAGCTGGTATAAATATTACGTTCAATTAATTCTAAACAGAATAAACACTTATACAGGAATAAAATATAAAGACGAACCAATAATTTTTAGTTTCGAATTAATTAATGAGGCATCAGACCAGGGAAGTTCAATAAATATTATAAAAGTTTGGTACACGGAGGCTGCAGATTTTTTCAAATCAATTGATAAAAATCATTTGCTTACGACAGGTGAAACAGGATATGATATTCACAAAGAACTTTACTCGGACCCGGATTTTTTCTACAACAGTTCTTATTTCCTGTTTAACGGAATTAAAGGAACCAGTTTCGTGGAAAATACTTCTATTGAGAATGTTGATTATTCTTCTTTTCATCTATACCCAAATAGCTGGGGATTTGAATCTCTGGCCGGAAATACATGGATAAACGATCATACTTCTATTTCCAGTAATTACAATAAGTCGGCCCTTTTAGGAGAGTTCGGAGTGATAAATGAAAAAGTTAAGAGTTATAAAACCTATTTCGAAACTATCAGGAATACGCCGTCAAAATCAACTATTCTCTGGGATTATATGCCCCCTGAATTAATGTACATGGCTGATGACTATGCATTTAACGAGATTCAAAATCCTGATCTTTTTGAATTATTCAAAAATCATATCCAATTATTAAAAAAAGACACTGTGATATTAAATGATAAAGATTTTATTCTATATCAAAACTATCCGAACCCTTTTAATCCTTCGACAACAATTCAATACGTGCTAAAAAAACCAGAATATGTTAAAGTGGAACTGTATAATTCTCTTGGCGAACTAATAAAAACTATTTATAAGGGAATTAAAGAAGCGGGCACTTACAAATTGTTTTTATCCTTCGATAACAGCCTCCTTTCCAGTGGAGTTTACTTCTACAGGCTGCACGCAGGTGACTTTCTTGAAACAAAAAAAATGGTTTTGCTGAAATAAACTTATTTTTTAACTAATTTATTAAAGTATTCTTCATTAAAAGTTAACGGGGATTTTAATTGCCATTATCAAATATTAATTACCAAATATTGTAATTACGATTAAGTTGACAAACAGAATTGACGTTTATAGAATGACAATTTTCAATTCCATGTAAAATCATTTCCTATCGGGGTTAATTCTCACATTATCTTTTCAGGTACATTAATTGTTAAGTATAGAGTCGGATTGTAACAGGGTTGATGAGAAAACTCTGTTTTCTAATAGATCTTGAGTTAACCGGTTACATCCCGTTGAAAATTTGACTACAGAAATAAATTGTGAAGGGAACGGTTATTATGGCACAATTTAAATTTTATCTTCATGTAATTTTTATTATCATTCTGACAGGTTTGGTTCAAGCACAACCTATTGGTTATAAAGTAAAGATAAACTTTAATGAATGGATGGATACAACTGGATTTAAAAATCCGGCAAATTTTATCTGGTCAGACGGGTTGATAACAACAGCTGTAAATTTGATTGATACCTCTACTGCCTTGCTCCAGGTGAGTACACCCCAAATTAATATCTGGTATACAATAACAGTTTCAAACGTATATGACAGGTGTGGTAATCCTATTAATCCTGCAAAAAATAAAGCACGCTGTATTTGGACCACTCCACTTCCTGTTGAGCTTAGTTCTTTTTCTGCAGAAATTATTCATGAAAATGTTAAACTAAAGTGGATTACTAAAACTGAAGTAAATAACTATGGATTTGAAATTGAAAAGAAGTCCGGAACTTATGATGATTGGCTTAAGATAGGATTCGTAGAAGGTTCCGGGAACAGCAATTCACCAAAAGATTATCAGTTTATAGATAAAAATTTAATTGGGGGCAGCAAGTTTGAGTACAGGCTAAAACAGGTAGACACAGATGGAAAATATGAATACTCGGATGTGGTAAAAGTTGATATTATTCCTAATTCGTTTGCTTTATATCAAAATTTTCCAAATCCATTTAATCCTACCACAAAAATAAGATACCAGGTACCAAAAGAGAGTAAAGTTGAAATAAAAATATTTGACGCAGTTGGATCTGAAGTTATGACCCTGCTGAATGATAGAAAAGCAGCCGGAGTTTATGATGAAGAACTTAATGCAAAGGATCTTGCGAGTGGTATATACTTTTATAGGATAATAGCAGGTTCATTTGTCGCAACGAAAAAGATGGTATTGCTAAAGTGATTAGTGCAAGAAGTATTATTACTTTATAAAATATAATCAGATAATGTTGACCATTGTAAATTTTGAGAATGCTTTTTTATGGGAGCAATGATGAATATGTAATGCAATTGAATTCATGTAATGAAAAAACCTCATTGCACTTTAAAAGCTCATCTATCAAAACTGTTTTATAATGACAAATTAAAGTTCATCTTGTATTCAAACGGTTGAGGCCTTGTCCCGATTGAATTATTTATTGCCTTTAAACTCATCTAGTTTGTGAATTTCACTTATTATTCTTTCAGACCATTTTAAAACAGCCGGCGCAAATTGTCCCATGTCGCATTGTTTTCTGAAGGTATCCACTTCTTCACTTAGCTCACTATTATTTTTTTCACTCATTGAATGGAATTTTTCTGTGAAATCGTTTATACCAAAATCGGTTTCAGAAAACTTCTGCCTGAGTTTTCTTGTGTATAATTCGTAAATATTAAAAATAACCTGGTTGTAAAGTAAAAGAGTATCATTAACAGAACTTCTGTTAACCCAAGAATGTTTTTTATCGAAGACACAAATTGTTGTTAGCTTTGCCGGACTAAAAAGATTTGACTTTTCAATAGTTGCTGGATTATAAATATGAATTTCACTACCATATTTTTCCGGTGAACCAATTGGTTCTCCCTGGAAATCATCCCAGGTTAAAGGTGTATCTTCAGACCAGTATAAATAATCCTTTGGGTTGTAAACCTTGTAAAGCTCTGTTACCTTACTGGTTGCACACTGAAGAAAGAAAAGACTTAAAAATAATAGAAATAATTTTTTCATTCAGATATAAAAATTATGGTGCACTTCAAAATAAAGTGCACCATAATTAAAATGGAAATATTCATCACAAATTAAAGTACATTTTGTATTCGAAAGGGTGAGGCATTGTCCCGATTGAATTTATTTCTTCCTGTTTTATTTTTATCCACTGTTCAAGAAGTTCGTCCGTAAATATTTCGCCGCGTCTTAAGAAATCATTATCAGCAGCTAATGCATCCAATGCTTCAGCAAGATTCCTGGGAAGAAACTGAAACCTGCTGCTGCTTTCGGGATCATTAAGAAAATTCTTATCGTAAGGTCCAAAACCTTCATTAACAGGATCAATTTTATTTACAACTCCATCCATTCCTGCCAGCAGCATTGCAATTAAACATAAATACGGATTTGCAGTTGCATCAGGCGGGCGGTATTCAAAACGTGTTTCTTCCGGATTTGAAACATACTTTGGAATCCTGATTGCCGATGCCCTGTTTCCCTGTCCGTAAGTTAATGCTACCGGGGCTTCAAAGCCGGGGACTAATCTTTTATACGAATTTGTGCTCGGGTTTGTAAATGCTGAAAGAGCGGCGCCATGTTTTAACATACCACCGATAAAATATCTCCCAAGCTGATTCATATTTCCGTACTCACCTTTTTTATAAAATGCATTCTTTCCATTCTTTGTTAAATAAAAATGAAGATGCATTCCGTTTCCCGCCTGGTGGTACATCGGCTTTGGCATAAAAGTTATGAAAAGATTTCTTTGGCGGGCAAAGTTGAATAAAATATATTTTGCAGTAATTACATTATCCGCAGTTGTGAGTAAATCGGAAAAATAAGTTTCAATTTCCTGCTGTCCCCTTTCACCTACTTCGTGATGATGATATTTAACTTTAATTCCAAATTTCTGCAGAAGTTTACTTGCCTCGTCCCTGAAATCATCATATTCATCAAAAGGATTTGCAGCGTGATAAGCTTTCTTAAAAAATTCTTCCGCGTGTTCAACTTTATAATACGATGATGAAGTTCTTGTATCATATTCAACATTCGAGAAAATATAGAATTCAAATTCTGTACTCCACCATGAGGAATCAGCGCCGGTGATTTTTTTCAGAAGATTCTTCGCTTGTTTTGCCAGATATCTTCCGTCCTGGTTAAAAGGAGATCTTTTATCATCAGTTAAAGAGATATGAGCATAAAAGCTTAATGTAGGTGCATCCCTGAAAGGATCTATTACCGCAGTTTTTAAATCCGGGATCAGAACCATATCACTATTTTCCACTTTCCTGAAACCATAGCTGGAGCCGTCAAAACCGACTCCCTCTTTAATCATTTTATCGAGAATATTATCATATACCGGAAGCGAGATGTGATGAAGTCTTCCTGTAAGATCAATAGCTTTGAGATCAATTACTTCTATTTTATTTTGTTTTATAAGGGTTTTACATTTTTGTAAATCGTTAACAGGCATATTATCCCCATCTGATTTTAATGAGCCGGATTTACTCCGGCCCTTGTGAAAAAATTATTCTGTATAGTTTATTGCGGATAATCCGGGAAACAATGCAATTGTATCAAGTTCCTCTTCTATCCTTAAGAGTTGATTGTATTTTGCTATCCTATCAGTACGTGAAAGTGAACCGGTTTTAATTTGTCCTGCATTTGTTGCTACAGCTATATCTGCAATTGTCGTATCTTCGGTTTCACCTGAACGATGGCTGATAACATTTGTATAACCGGCTTTCTTAGCCATTTCAATTGCCTCAAGAGTTTCTGTAAGTGTACCGATCTGGTTTACTTTAATTAGGATTGAGTTTGCGACACCAAGTTCAATTCCTTTGGCAAGTCTTGTGGTATTAGTTACAAAAATATCATCACCAACAAGCTGAATTTTATCTCCCAGCTTCTCAGTAAGAATCTGCCAGCCGTCCCAATCATCTTCAGCCAAACCATCTTCAAGTGAAACAATAGGATATTTCTTTACCCAGTCTGCCCAGTAGTCTACCATTTTCTCAATTGGAATTTCTTTATTTGGGGCAGATTTAAATAAATGGTATGCATTTTTTTCTTTTAAATAAAATTCACTTGCAGCCGGATCAAGCGCAATACCTATTTCGGTTCCAACTTTGTAACCGGCCTTTTCAATCGCTTCAAGAATTACCTCAATAGCTTCTTCATTTGATTTTAAATTTGGTGCAAATCCGCCTTCATCGCCTACAGCAGTATTGTAACCTTTTTTTGCTAAAACTGATTTAAGTGAATGGAAGGTTTCAGCACCCATTCTTAATGCTTCAGAAAAACTCGGTGCACCAAAAGGCATGATCATAAATTCCTGGAAATCAACATTATTATCAGCATGCTTTCCACCATTAAGAATATTCATCATCGGAACCGGAAGTGTACGTGCGTTTGTCCCGCCGATATAACGATACAAAGGTAAACCAAGTGTTTCAGCTGCAGCTTTTGCACAGGCAAGTGAAACTCCTAGAATTGCGTTGGCCCCAAGTGATGATTTATTTTCTGTTCCGTCAAGTGTAATTAACAGATTATCTATTTCAGCCTGATCAACTGCATCGAAATCGATCAACTCATCTGCAATTTTCTCGTTTACATTTTCAACTGCCTTTAAAACTCCCTTACCATTATAGCGTGTTTTATCGCCATCTCTCAATTCAACTGCTTCGTGTTCCCCGGTTGATGCACCGCTTGGCACTGCAGCGCGGCCAATTATTCCTGATTCAAGCAATACTTCAACTTCAACTGTCGGATTTCCTCTCGAGTCAAGTATCTCTCTTCCAAGTATATCTACTATTGTCGTCATTTCTTCTCCTCATTTTCTATAATAATTCGTTAAGTCTATTTGAATTAACCATGTAAAGTTAGATAAGTGAGCACGAAAAAAAAAGGAAAGGAAGGAAAAATGAAACCGTTGGTAATACAGATCAAGAAGAATACTAAAATAGTGGAGTAAAGGAATTCATCACTATTCCATTACTCCATTTTTCCAAAAAGTTTTGTCTGCGGGTATTATGCTTCTGCCCTGATCTTAAACCCTTTCATCATCCAGCCTTTCGCAACCCAAAGTAGTATTGGTGTTGTGATTGCGATAAATCCAAATATTAACCACATCAGTTGTGTATCTTTTGTACCAACCTCAGGACAGTATAATTCCATCATATGCCCCGAATAAAGTAAAGGCACTAAAAATTTCGTCAGGAACCAAGGTAGTTGAGCAACTCCCTGGTATAGACCGGCTTTTCCTTCAGGTGCAATTTCTGTTGCATATTGTAAAAATCTTGCGGACCACATCGCCTCACCAACAGACATCAGAATAAGGTATAGCAAAAGGTTTGTAAAAGTCGGTCCGAGTGCTAAAATGAAAGCAGAAGATCCCATCACCAGGGTTCCCCAAACCATCATATTGTAAACATTTCGTTTGGCTGTCATAGCAGTTATTACCGGAACTAAAATAAAGATAAGTACCGGGTTAAAATTTGAAGCAATTTCAAATTGATTCCCTATCCAGCCTTCATAAGCTCTCGAAATATATTGAGGAAGTATGAGCCAGTTATAAGTAAAAAGAGTTTGCACAGGTATTAGTGCAAATATGAAGAAAAAGAATTTTGAATTTGCTAACGGGTGGTTAACTATCCATGTCAAAATTTTTTGTCTTTTGTTAACCGGCAGTAAAGAAATAACAACCGGAATTAACAGAACAATTATCATTAAAATCATTTGTGTCAAACCAGAAGCGCGAAAATAAATTGCTACTATGAATCCCACCAGGATTACCCAGGCAGTTGCAGGAACATCTTTGAGCGTAATGTCCTTTTTTATTATTTCATTATTTGTTGAATCTGATTCTGATTTCTTTACGCTCTTATTCTGTTCGGCTGTTTCTTCTTTTGCAGATTGAATTGCGGTTTCTACCGTTTTTTTTGAGAGAATAAAAATTGTAGTTAACAAAGACACTAGTGTTAATGCAGTGAAAACCCAGAACGTTCCTGTAATTCCAAGGTTCAAATATTCTTTGTCCCGCAGGAGAAATGCACCCATCACAAGAGAAGATCCCAGATTCATTACAGCATACAGCATTGCATAACTCATCGAAGCAGTTTTTGGTGTAGTAAACTGTCTCACTGCTGTATAAGCCGCCGGTTGATAAATTCCGTAACCGAGAAGAATAAATAAAATGCCCACCAAAGAAATAATGTGCAAAAGTGACCAAAGACCGTTAGGCTGCAGACCCATAATTGTTGGAGCAGCGGAAAAAATCACTCTGCCGATTAACATTAAAACAAACGAAACAACTAAAGCTTTTCTTACACCATATCTATCAGGAACGAAACCGAAAACAACCATTGAAATAGCAATACCTGCCGTAAGCACCATTACCATATCATGCGACCAGATATCAGGATGAGCAACGCCCTGGAAAACATAGTCTGAAAAGTAAATTGCTAAATACGTCAGCATACCAAAATATGATAATCCTTCAATTGCATAAGCTAATATTACACCCCATAATGCTCTCGGGGCTTTTATAAGATCAATAAACGGTTGAGTGATTTCTTTGAAAGCCTGCTTAAGTGTGCTTTCTGATTGTGTGATTGTTTCTTCCGCCATGTTTTCCTCAAAAGGTATTTTATTAATGGGAGTAAAAATACAGAATTATTAATCATATTACGATAACTATTATTTCTTTGAAAATAATTCCTTAAAGAATTTGTTCGTTTTCCTGCAGAATATATAAATGCATTTACATCACTTTAATATAAAAGTAGTATTTTGAGACTCAGTTTTCACAGGATCAGTCACTTAATAATTTATTTCTCAAATTATGGATAAAAATAATTTCAGGGCTTACGCTGCATGGATTGCTGTTTGTATAATCTGGGGAACAACTTACCTGGCAATAAGAATCGGAGTTGAACATCTGCCTCCAATGCTTTTTGCGGGCGTAAGGTGGATTGTTGCCGGAATTATTTTCGTACTCTTCCTTAGATGGAGAGGAAAAGCTTTGCCAAAGAAAAAAGATCTGATCCATATAGCTGTAGTTGGATTAGCTTTAATCGGCATTGGAAACGGACTGGTTGTAACCGGCGAACAATTTATCGGGAGTGGTCTGGCTGCATTATTAATCACCACTGTGCCGTTTTGGGTTGTAGGAATGGAATCTGTTATCCCTTCGGGTCCAAAAATTAATTTAAAGATAATCTTTGGTTTATTTTTAGGATTAGCGGGTGTCGCACTTATTTTTAACGGCGAATGGTCTTCACTATTAAATCCCTCTTATCTTCTTGGAATGCTTTGTATTCTCGGAGCTGTAATTGCCTGGTCATTCGGCACCGTTTATTCCAAGTACAAAAAAGTTAATGTACATCCGCTGATGAATGCTGCTATCCAGATGTTGATTGCAGGAACAGCTCAGACAATACTAGGTCTTCTACTCGGTGAAGCATCTGCGGTGTCTTTTCATATGAATGGACTAATTTCATTTTTCTACCTTGTTCTTATCGGTTCAATGTTCGGGTATGGATCATATATTTATGCTATCGAACACCTTCCGCTTTCACTTGTGGCTACTTATGCATATATCAACCCGATTATTGCACTTTTTCTCGGCTGGCTAGTTCTGGACGAAAAAATGAATCTTACAATTATTATTGCCGCAGTTATAATAATACTTGGCGTTATTATCGTAAAACAAGGAGCAAAAAAGCAAAAGTCTCTTTCAATTAACTGATTTCTGCAACGCAAATCATACCGGAATTACTTCATATTGCTTAAATTTAATATTGCATAGTTTAGAAAATCCCTGCAGCGATGAATAATTTGATCGAAGAAATTTCAGTTTATATTAATGATTTATTTGAAACAAAGTTGAACCCCGACTTTGTATATCATAATCTTCAACATACTAAAGATGTTGTTGATGCGGGCTTGGAAATAGCAGAAGGTACCGGGATCACCAAAGAAGACAAAGAACTGGTATTGATTGCAGCCTGGTTTCATGATTCAGGATATTCAAAATCAATAAAAGATCATGAAGAAATAAGTGCAAAGATTGCAGAAAACTTTCTTAAAGAAAGAAATTATCCTGAAGATAAAATTGATATTATTAAACAAATAATACTCTCGACAAAAATTCCTCAGAATCCCAAAACTCAATTTGAAAAAGTATTGTGCGATGCAGACCTGGCTTATATAGGTAGTGAAAGGCTTATGCAAAGAAATGAATTATTAAGAAAAGAATGGCAGAAAACTTTGAACAAAACTTACAGTGATTTGGAGTGGATAAAACAAAACATTGATTTCATAAATTCAAACCGTTTTCATACTGAGTATGCAAAGAAAACCTTAGGTGAATCCCGCGTAAAAAATCTCTCCGAGTTGAATAAAATGCTGCATGAACTGGAAAAAAGAAACCCTTAATAATCTTAAAATGAAAAACCTCTATCTCGTAAGGCACGCAAAATCCAGCTGGAATAATGCTCAGCTTCGGGATTTTGACAGACCTCTTAATAACAGGGGCAAGCGTGATGCTCCCTTTATGGGAAAGTTAATGAAAGAAAAAGGTATTAAACCGGATTTAATATTTTCAAGCCCGGCTAAAAGAGCATATAACACGGCAGAATATTTTGCAGATGAATTAATTTACTCAAAAGAGAAAATAATTAAAGACAATAATTTATATGAAGCCTCCGTAACAGACATCCTGAAAGTTTTATTAATTGTTGAAGACGGTATTGAAACATTAATGTTATTCGGACACAACCCCGGATTAACAGACTTTTCAAACTTTATTTCAGATAAACAAATCGAAAATATTCCAACTACGGCTGTAGTTTCTTTAATCCTGCAGGTTAAAAGATGGAAGGAACTTGATGCGAATACCTGTACATTTAATTTTTTTGAATATCCTAAAAAATATTTTAATTAAAATTATAAAAAAAAGCCCGGCATAAACCGGGCTTAAAATTAAGCTGAATGAATTATTATTTTATCAGCATCATCTTTTTTATTGAAGTAAAATTTTGTGTTTCTATTCTGTAATAGTAAACACCGCTTGCAAATCTTGAAGCATCAAACATAACTTCATATCTGCCCGATTTCTGTACACTGTTTACTAATGTAATTAACTCTTGACCAAGCAGATTATAAATTTTAAGTTTTACAAAACCATCTTGAGGGATTGAGTATTTAATAGTTGTACTCGGATTAAAAGGATTAGGATAATTTTGCTCTAACGTAAATTTAACTGGTGAAGTAACGCTTACATTTACTTCTCGTGAATATGAAAAGCTGCCGTTGAAATCAACCTGTTTCAGCCTGTATATGTAATTTCCGGAGCTTAATTCATTATCCTTGTATGAGTAAGCTTTTGATTCAGAAGAAGTACCAAATCCCGGAACAAAACCAATCTTCTGCCACACTGATTTTTGATTTCCGGCATCTGTCATTTTCCGTTGTATCTCAAAACCCTGGTTATTCGTTTCTGTTGCAGTAGACCATTTAAGAACTACATTTCCATCATTTGAAGCAGCACTGAAAGATGAAAGTTCAACCGGAGTTATATATTCATAATTCACAATCAGGTACGGTGGATTTGCCTGGCTCCATCCATCAAAATTAATGTAATATGTTGTAGAAGCATCACGATCATAAATGCCGACTGCAAACCAACCCTGGGAAAGGGCGCTTTGCAAATCAGGACCTGCATTGCTTTCCATTGTGTATGAATGCCAGCCCGTTGTAAATGAGGATGATTCATCCGAATAAATATATGCAACTCCCTCATCAGCATTATTTATAATCTGGTTATATACTGCCGATGCAACATCTGTTACCGGATTTACATTTCCCATCGGTGTAGCACTCCAGTAGGGCCAGTTAGCTGCATTTACATAACCATTAAACGAAAGAGATAAAATTGTTGCATCAACGGGAATTGAACTAATGTCAAATGTCATCCATCCCAATTCCGGATCAACTGTTATTACTTCACTTACATCTGTTTTGGTTGATGAATTACAAGTTCCCGTCCAGTAATTTACACTTTGCGGGCGAAGCGTATCTGTTACACTTACCAGATTAGGATCCTGTTCAGTTTTAAAACTGAAGGTTACAGCTGAACCGCATGTGTCTCCTATTTCCACAATCTTCCAGTAATATTTTGTAAAGTAATCAAGTGGAAGATAAGAAGGGTCAATTGTCCATGAAGTTGCCAGCGTGCCGGATTGAACCAGGGTAAGTGAAGCCGGGTTTGTTCCAAAATAGGTTTCATTTGTTACAGCATCTGAACCGTTCGTCCAGGTTAATTCACTAAGATTAATTGAAACATCTGCAGCGCCATCAACCGGATCGGGATTAACTGCTGTTTCAACGGGACAAGGCGGAGCGGTTTCAACAACCGGCAAAGAAGGATCTCCCATAAGGTTGTACATTTCCAAATATCTTAATGTTGTACTATTAATTCCGCCGTAATAATTAACCAGGTAAATCATTCCCTGAACAAACATTGGTGTAACACGAGTCAATTCATCTTCAAACATTGATTTAATTATATTTCTTTCAAGTATATCATCTTGATCCCAGTATGAATTAACCGATGATCCATAAAATGAAGCTGCACCATGCGCTGTTCGAAGCCATGTCTCACCGAAACATTCGCCGGTACCAAATGAACCGGTTAAGCAAGCAAAAGAATAGACATATGGATACCAGGTATTTGTTAGTGAGTTTACCTGCGACTGATTGAGAGGAGGTCCATCAGCCCAGGAGGTTTCAGAACCATGTCCGGAATAAATTGCAAAAATCTGGTTGTCATTTAAGGCATCAATAAGCTGTTGGGTAGTAGCACTATAAGTATGTGAGTAAAGTTTAAGATCTGTATAACCATCCGGATCAAAATAGGTGTTAATTACGTAATTATGAGTTCCCTCCGAAATTGCATAATTATCGTTTGAAGCCATAAAAACATTTTTCTTATCCAGAGTTCCCACATAAGATTCCATGAAGGTTGATTTATTTATTGCGTTTCCCAGTTGTGTTGAATTTGCTACTGAAAATCTTCCGATAAATGCATCTGCAAAGTAGTCGCCGCCTTCCAGCTGAACATAATTTAAATCAGTAGTAGGATTGTCTGAACCCGAACCTGTCCATGCAGGAATATTACCAACATCACCAACAAGCAGAATATAATCGGGTCTCGTTGCCAGGTTATCATATCTCTGTTGAATAAAAGCTTTGATTGCAGTATTTGTAGTTCCGGTTGTGCCGGTATTGAAAACATCAACTGTAAATCCTGCAGCGCTTTTATAAGAAGCAAAAGGCGCAATATCTGTCTCGTAAGCCGGAGCAGTAATTATTAAATAATTTCCGCCGGCTCTTTCAGTTGTGAATTCGTAATTGGCAAAAATATTTTTAAAGAAATTATTAAAAGTTTTCGATTTACCGGAAACCGGGATAATATTATTATTTAGATTTAAATTAAACTCACCTGAATTTATTACGGTTAGTCTATTTTCTACGGGATTATAATTAAATGGATGAATTGTAACAATTATTCCTTTTACTCCGTTTATTATAAATGGTTCAGAAATTTCAATTGATGAATAATTCTTTCCGGTAGAATTGTAATAACTGCGATCAATTGTAAAGGGTCTGTCTGAAAGATCATTGTTCTTTTCCCATGGCTGCTGGAAAGGATAGATTTTCTGCTTAAGCTCCTTTACTTCAGAATTAACCCGCACTATACTTACGGATGGATTTACCTCCTGGTAAGGAATGAACATATCAAATGAAATCTGAGGCAAAGCCGGAAGTCCTATTTCATTTATAAGACCGTAACCGGGAATGTCAATTGAATAAAATTTTTCTCCGTTCACATCTACAGTATTTAACTGGTACGAAGGAAGGTGAAAATTAATTGAATATCCACCGGAGTTTTTTTGCAGGGAGATTCCATTGGGTGTTGAAGCGAAGGTTAAATTGATAAAAACAATCGAAAAGAGTACGACGAAAAGAAGATAGAACTTTTTCATAATTTCCCCAGAAATTAATGAATGAATAGTTAATAAAATCGTGGCGGGTTCTGAATTACAAAATCGTTATTTAATAAGTAATCGTAATATTTGCTTGTATCAAATATAGGAAATAACAATTAAAAAAGGGGCGTGTATTACGCCCCGTTCTTTAAACTTCTACACTTTTTACAGAATCTGCATGCTTAACTTTTTCAAGTGCCTGTTTTAAATCTGCAATAAGATCATCCACATTTTCAATTCCCACGGATAACCTGACTAATCCATCAGTAATTTCTGCAGCTTCCCTGGCTTCCTTTCCCATTGAGAAGTGAGTCATACTTGCGGGATGCTGAATCAGTGATTCAACTCCTCCCAGGCTTACAGCCAATTGACAAAGCTTCACAGAGTTCATCATTATTCTTCCGGCTTCAATTCCTCCCTTAAGCTCAAAAGTTATCATTCCGCCCGGACCTTTGTGCTGTTTCTGTCCGACTTCATATTGCGGATGATTTTTTAATCCCGGGTATTTTATCCACTTAATTGTAGGTTGTTCTTCCAGCCATTCAGCAATTTTCTGCGCACTGCTGCAGTGTCTTTCCATTCTTAACGAAAGTGTTTTTAATCCCCTGTGAACAAGAAAAGAATTAAAAGGATCGATAACACCGCCAAGCTGGTTTAATGTTTTCCGGAAGTGAACGTAAGTTTCTTCATCTTTAACTACTATAATTCCGCCCACAACATCAGCATGACCGTTTAAGAATTTGGTGAGACTGTGCATTACAACATCGGCGCCAAGAGCAAGAGGATTCTGCAAAGCGGGACTCATAAAAGTATTATCTACTACAACTTTAGCATTGTTTTTATGTGCTATTTCAGAAATTGCCTTGATATCAGAAATACAAAGTGTGGGATTTCCCGGAGTTTCGATATAAACCACCTTCGTATTTTTCTTCATTGCATTAAGTACATTTACCGGATCGGATGTATCAACAAATGTTGTTTCAACTCCGAACTTTTTCATGATTGTATTAAGCAGAGTTGTTGTTGGTCCGTACACAGATGAAGAACAAACAACGTGATCGCCTGATTGAGTAAGGCTTGCAAATATTGTATGAACCGCAGCCATACCGCTACCGCAACCGAGCGCTTTGTGTCCTCCTTCAAGTTCAGCAATTGCATTTTCCATTGCCTGTACAGTAGGATTAAGCATTCTTGTATAAATGTATCCTTTTTGTTCACCGGCAAATAAAGAAGCGCCGTGTTCTGCTGACTCAAATTTAAATGTGGATGTCTGGTAAATTGGCGGAACAACCGAACCAAATTCATATTCATCAATACCTGCGTGAACGCATTTGGTCTGGAAATCCTGTTTTGAATGGTCTTTCATTTTTATCTCTCCCTGAAATACTCCGAACGGAGGGTTATTCATTAAATCAGTAATTAGAAGTTTAAAATTACAGCTATTCGGTGAGAAAGGAAAGCTAAAAATAATGCTATTCTATTGTTAAAATTGTTTACAAACAAGTAATTGTACAATTTTAATAATGTCTTGTCTATATAAGATCAACTCATTCAGTTAATTTGATAGAAGGCAGTTTCTCAGAAGAGAATATCCTTATTGATACGCAGTGGGAATTATTATCATGTTAAACTGATGATTGTTATTAAATAGAAAATAAACAAATAAATTACTTTAGCGCCCAGACATTTATCAACCATTGGTAATTAAATTTATTAAATTGTACTAGTTTTAATTTTCTTAGTGGGGCAGTTATGAAAAATTATTTTACTATAGCTGTTTTCTTTCACTTATTCTTTTTTTCAATTCAGATGTTGGCACAGGGTCCTGGTCAGCCTTTTCATCCAGTTGTAGCAAACGGTGCCAAAAATATTTATAAAACTGATCAGCAATTAAGATGGGAAAATCCTGTCGGAACTACCTATAATGAAGTCTACGTAAGTACCAATCTTAACCTTGTTATAAATCTAGACCCATCAGTAAAACTTTTAGACGGATCTCCCGGAACGATTTTTACTTCCGCTGCTCTTGGTCCAATAGAACCACTTCAATATGAGGTAAAATATTACTGGAGAGTGGTTGAGCATAATAATACAAATTATACAGCAGGCCCTGTGTGGTATTTCCAGACATTAAGAAATTTATCAGAGGCAACAATTTTTGAGGATAATTTTGATGATTATACTCCGGGATTGCAACTATCTTGTCAAAATCCAAATGATTGGATAACATGGAATAATTTACCTTGTGATCCGATTGAAGATCCTCTGGTTTCAAATTTATACTCATACAGTGATTCAAATTCATTTCACATAATTGAAGGTAATGATGTATTAAAAAATATCGGTCCATTTACAATAGGGTATTATAAAATTTCTTTTATGATGTATATCCCCGATGGATACACTGGTTATTGGAATGTTTTACAACAATTTAATCCTGCTTACTGGGGATTTGAGGTTTATTGGAATGTTAATGGTACCGGGACTATTAATGCTGGTGGTAATGATGCAGCGCAATTTAGTTTTGTACATGATTCCTGGTTTGAAACCAGCCTAACGATTGATTTAGATAATGACTTAGCTGAATTTAACATCAATGGCTTTTCAATCTATTCCTGGCAATGGAGTCTTGGCGCTTCAGGAACAGGCGGACTTAATCAGTTAAATGCAGTGGATTTTTACGGACACGAACCGGCTTGCAACTATTACGTAGATAATTTTAAAATATATGCTGGGATAATACTTTCTCCTCCGATACCACCAAGGGATATTCAGGCATATGTAGCAAATGAAACAGCACCGAAAGTGATACTGCAATGGCTACCGGGAAACTGGTATCCCGATACCGGTTATGCAGTTTATAGAAAACCGGGATTGCCTCTTGAGCCTGGTAATTATGAATTAATATCTGATGCATTAAATTCAAATACATTTACTTATACGGATACAACTGTATCAGCTCTTCAGGTTTATACATATATGATTCAGCTATTATCTGCGGGACCAGAACCATTTAGTGCCGAAGCCACAGCATATGTTCCTGGTATCACTCCAGTTGAACTCACTTCTTTTATTGCTGATATACAAAATCAAAATGTTTTCTTAATCTGGACCACTTCAACAGAAACCAATAATAAAGGATTTGAAGTTCAAAAATTACAAAATTACAATAATGAAAAATTGCAAGATTGGAAAGAGCTTGGATTTGTTGACGGAAATGGAACAACAACACTTCCCAATCAGTATTCTTATGCTGATGAAAATGTTGTTTCGGGGAAATATAAATACAGGTTAAAGCAGATTGATTTTGACGGAAGCTACAAATACAGCAATGAGATAGAAGTAAATTTAAATTCTACATTGGAGTTTTCACTCGAACAAAATTATCCAAATCCGTTTAATCCTGTTACAACTATACGGTACTCAATTCCAAATGTCATTTCGATCCCGACTGGTCGGGAGAGAAATCTTGTTACACTTAAAATTTATAATGTACTTGGAGAAGAAGTAGCGAACTTAGTAAATGAACAAAAACCTGCTGGTAAATATGAGGTTAAGTTGAATGGAAGTAACCTTCCAAGCGGAGTATACATTTACAGGTTAACAGCCGTGCCTATTGGCAGGCAGGCAGGAAGTTATTCTGCATCTAAAAAATTAATTCTGTTGAAGTGATTATTTTTTCCCGGTTAATTTCTTAACTGATTTAGTAACTAATTCTTTAAAAACTTTCTGATCAATATCTTCATAAGAATTAATATGTAAGCAGCCTTTTGATGCTTTATATTTACCGAGTTTTTTTAGCAGATCATCAAACAGGCGAAAGCCGCCCATCAGGTAAACAGATATATTTTGTTTTCTTGGTGAAATACCGGCAAGAAACCAGTCTCCTTCCCTGCCGCTTTCATATTTGTAATGGTAACTTCCGAATCCAATAATACTGTCTCCCCACATTTTAGGTTCTTCCTTTGTTACTTTTTGCATCACTTCAAGAATTGCGTAACAATCTTTTCGTTTCTTTTCATCGTTAACAGAATCAAGAAATTTGGTTACACTTTTATTGTTCAGTTTTGTTTTTAATTCAGCCATATTTTTTATTTAAATAATTACAGCTTTACAATATCAACTTTGTTTTCCTGAAGCTGTGGAATTAACAATAAATTTTTTTCTTTATCAATTGTTATATCCGCAGGGGATTTTATCCCTTCCATAATTTTTTCAACTTTATTATTCTTACCGAGTTTATAAATAATTCCACCGCCATCCCAGTCGCTGATATACAAAGTTCCGCTGGCATCGTAAGCAAGACCATCACCATTTTTCGTTTCGCTGTTAATCACTTTAATTTTTTTACTCCTGGTATTTATCTCTAAAAGTTTCCCTGTTCCGTAATCTATTACAAGCAGATTATTATTTTTATCAATTATTAACCCGTTCGGTGAATGAATTTCTGGAGACATTTTATAATCAATCAAAGTTTTTACTTTTCCTTCAGGATCGATTACGTATATAGCGCCGTCATCTTTATCGAACTGACCTGTATCGGAGACATAAAGATTCCCTGCTTTATCCATCACAAGATCATTAAGAAAAACAGGAACAACCGGAAAACTTGTTGAATCAGCTAAGAGATGTACATTTCCTTTTTCATCTATCTTCCATACCTGGTTAACATCCGCAGCATATAAATTACCATCACGGTAAGCTAAACCTTTGGGATCATTTAAATGGGTAACAAAATCCGTAACTGAATCATTTTCAATTTTACTTATTTTGCCGTCCCCCTTTACATTGAACTGCCCGATGTTAGAAACAAAGTAAACTCCCGAAGACCCTGATACAACGCTTTCCGGGGTTACAAATGATTCATAGACTTTAATTATTTGCGGGTCCTGACCGGGGAAAGTAAAACCGAAAAACAATACCAGCATGGCAAAGAGTATATAATTCCTCTTCATCCAACTTCTCCTTTTTTATTTATAACAATGTTTAAAAATAATTTAAGAAAGTATTGAATCAGCTTAAAGTATGAGATGACATTACGCACATAATGTCATCTCAATAGTTTTGTAATTAATTTTCTTCCGGCTGAAGTACGTGCGGTACTATCGCTTCATCTTTTTTTCTTCTGAAAACTTTTTTAAAGAAAGAAGCTATACTGAGTTTCCACATTTCTGCTCTCATATAAATTACCGGTACAAGGACTAATGTAAGAAACATCGAACTTATCAATCCGCCGATTATAGCCCAGGCTAATCCAGATTTCCACTCGGAACCGGAATCCTGTGCAATTGCAAGAGGAAGCATACCGATCACCATTGCAGTAGTTGTCATAAGAATCGGTCTTATCCTGCTTTTACCGGCTTCAATTAAAGCATCATATGCGCTCAAACCATCTTCTCTTCTCTTCTGGTTTGCACGGTCTACAAGAAGAATAGCATTTTTACCAACAAGACCAATCAACATAATTATTCCGAGTATCGAAAATATGCTGAGTGACTTCATAGTTAAAGCAAGCGCAAGCAACGCACCAACCATTGCAACCGGAATAGAAAACAGAACCACAAACGGGTAAAGATAAGAATCATATAAGGCTATCATTACCATGTATACAAATAATATTGCTGCAAGCATAGCAAGTCCGAGATCACCAAATGATTCCGCCTGATTTTTAAGATCACCATCGTAAGCCACGTCTAATCCTGTGGGAAGAATTCCGGCATCGATTTCTTTTTTAATATCCTGCCCGATGCTTCCGCTGGGTCTACCGTTAACCTGTGAATAAACAATAATCGAGTTAATACGGTTTCTTCTCTGGAGTTTTGTAGGTCCTGTAGTCTGGTATACATCGGCAAACTGCTGAAGTTCAATCAATGCACCCTTATTATTCATGAAAGTTAAATTCTTTACATCAGAAATCTTTGAACGATCGAATTTGTCCAGTGCAATCCGAAGGTCATAATCATCATTTCCATCCCTGAATTTCGAATCATCATCGCCGCTGAGTGCTACTCGTAAAGCTGATCCTACTTCCGCAACATTTAAACCAAGTTCAGCCATCTTCGCACGATCAACATCAATTCTTGTCTCAGGTTTTCCTTCTTCTGAAGATAACCGGACATCAGCAGTTCCGGGTATTTTCTTTAAAGTTGAAACCAGTATATCAGCGCCTTTTTTTACAAGATCCCTGTTAGGACCGGAAACAATTATCTGGATAGGAGTCTGATTTGCAGTCCCAAAAATACCTATGGGATTAACTCTTGCCTTAACTCCGGGGATTTTCATTGCTTCCTTTTTAATCATATCGCCTATGTCGTCTGTACTTATATCTCTCTGATCTTTCGGTATCAAAGCAACATCTATCTCAGAAGCATTATTTGAAGACTGTCCGAGCAATCCTTCATTTGAAGCTCCAACAGTTACAAATGTATTTTTAACTTCGGGCAGACTATTTACATAACGTTCAACTTTTTGAGTTACATAGTTTGTATTCTCTATAGAAGAACCTGATGGCAATTCAAGAATCACGGCAAATTCACCACGATCAGATTGAGTTATAAATTCACTTCCGATAAATCCGGCAGGAATAAGTGTAAACGATGCAAAGAACAGCACGATTGAAATTGTTATAACCTTCCACCTGTTATTCAAAGCCCACTTTAACACCCTCAAATAATGCTCAACAACGTTATGGAACATTTTTTCAAACCAGATAGCAAATCTTCCAATTATTGTATCTTTTGTAAGTCTCTCAAGTTTTCCAATCCTTGAAGCAAGAAGAGGAGTAACAGTAAAAGAAACAAACAAACTAAGCAGTGTTGCAATCACAACCACAACAGCAAACTGGCGGATGATATTTCCAACCAATCCCCCGGTTAATGCAAGTGGAACGAAAACAACAACATCAACCATAGTAATTGCAAGTGCCGCAAAACCTATTTCATTTCTGCCTTTAAGAGCAGCTACTTTTTTGGTTTCGCCGTTTTCAAGATGATGATGGATATTTTCAAGCACAACTATGGAATCGTCAACAAGTATTCCCACAATAAGTGAAAGTCCGAGTAAAGTCATCAGGTTAAGTGTAAAACCGAACGCATACATTACTATGAATGTTGAAATCATCGAAGCCGGGATTGCAAGCATAACTATAAATGAATCACGTAAACTATGGAGGAACAGAAGCATTACAATAGCAACAAGTACAACTGCAAGTGCAAGATCAAACTTTACGCCATTTGCGGCATCAATTGTAAACTGCGATCCATCCTGAGCTATATTAAATACCACATTTTCAGCTTTGTAATCAGCCTCCATTTTCCCAACTTCAGCACGAACAAGCTTACTTACTTCAACGGCGTTTGCATCCGTCTGTTTCTGAACAAGTACTCCAACCGAAGGAATATTATTTATCCTGTTGAGCATGCTCATATCTTTTGTACCGTCATTAACATCGGCAACATCATCAAGATGAATATCACTGCCGTCCCTTGTACGCGCAATAACCAGGTTTTTCAATGCGTCAATTGAACTGAACTTCCCTGCTATTCTAACTATCAATTGCTCTTTGCTGTCATCAACCTTTCCGGTTGGAAAATCAAGATTAGATGATTTGATTGCCTGTGTTACCTGGAGAATTGACAGACCATATCCCTTAAGTTTATCGGCATTCAGGTTTACTCTTATTTCTCTTTCATCACCGCCGACAAGTGTAATTTGTCCAACACCGGGAATTTTTGCCAGTCTCGGCTGAATCCTGTCTTTAATAAATTGATAGAATTCAGTGGAAGGCATTTTACTTGTTACACCCATCCTGAGCACAGGAATTTCATCAAGTGCAAACTTGGAGATCGTAGGCGGTTTTGCATCGTCCGGTAATTTCGTAAGTATTTCATTCACTTTTCTTTGGGCATTCTGCAATGCAAAATCTACATCCGCCGATTGTTTGAACTGGATCATTACAAAGGAAATACCTTCTGATGAAGTTGAATTAACATTATCGATTTCATCGAGAGTTGAAATTGCATCTTCTATTGGTTTGGTTACAGATGTTTCAACTTCATTGGGTGAAGCACCCGGGTAGACCGTTGCAATTGTAATTACCGGTGGTGTTATTTTCGGAAGAAGCTCGTAATCAAGCTGAGTATAACTATATATACCAAGTACAGTAAGTGCTGCAAATATTACAACAATCAGCGTCGGTCTTTTTATTGCAAGTTCTGTTAATGTCATTTTTTAATCTCCTAATCCTGGTTTACTATATAAACAGCAGTATTTTCTTCAAGGTTATTCTGTCCGTTTACAACAACTTTGTCCCCGGCTTTCAGGCCTTTAATAACTTCAAGGTTATTATTGTAAGCACTTCCAACTATTACATCTTTTAAGTGTACAACTCCATTTTCAACAACAAAAACCTGTGGGTTTTTAATACTGCCTATTAAAGCATCACGGGAAACAATAAGTTTTTGTTCACCGGTTTTTGAAATGAAATTGACTTTGCCGAACATTCCGGATTTTAACGGGTGTTCTTTACTATTGCTGAGTGATACTTCTACAGGATAGTTATGCGCTTCATCGCCTTTATCACTGATGGTTGTAATTGTTCCCTGGAATTCAACTCCGGGATAAACATCTGTTGTTACAATTACTTTATCTCCTTTCTTAAGAGAAAAAACATCTTTTTCTGCAACACCTATTTTAACCTTAAGTCTTGAGATATCGACAATATTTGCAACGGGCATGTTTTTATTTACATAAGTTCCCATATCAATATTTCGCGCTGTAACAATTCCTGATATCGGTGCAGTGATTTTTGTATTATCATAATCCTTTTTTGCAGCAACATACTGGGATTGCGCATTATAGAAAGCAAGCTTTGCCTGTTCGTATTGAACATCGGAAACAGACTTATTCTGAAAAAGTGCTTCATATCTTTCGAAATCTTTTTTGGATTTCTCGAAATTTACCTGTGCAGTTTCATAAGCACTTTTCTTTAATTCGTCATCAAGCTGTGCAATAACAGAACCAGCCGATTTATAATCACCCACATTGGCAAATATTCCGGTAACTTTTCCCTGTGCTTCCGAAATAATCTGCACATCATTTTCCCCGACTATTGTTCCGACCAGTTCAAGATTTTTTGATACTTCCTTTTTTTCTATTGTAGAAACAGTAACAGGGTAAGCACTGATTTTATCATTCTTTGCTTTTGCTTCAAGCTGAGAACGATTGTTCAATAACACTAAGATCAATATTGCGAAAAGAACAAATGAGATAACGTAATATTTTATTTTTTTCATTTTATATACTCTCTGATTTATTTTCCAATTGATTTTTCTAAACCTGCTTTTGCCAGTTCATAATCTGCCAATGATTGAATATAATTTGTCTTTGCCTGCATCAGGGCAAATTCCGCATCGAGCAGATCTGAATTAAGAGATAAACCATTTTTGAATGTTTCATTCGTAACACGATAATTTTCTTCAGACTGGTGAACACTCTGGCTGGCAGCCATAGTTCTTTCTTTAGCTTTTAGAAGATTGAGATAATTCTGCGTAACTTCGAGCATAATCCCGTCCTTTAGAGTTTTAACTCCGTCTTTTACCTGTTCATACTGAGCTTCAGCCTGCTTTGTCTGATCACTTGTAGCAAGCCAGTTCCAGATATCCCATGAAAGCCCGACACTTACATCCCATGTCCCGTTAAACTTATCTTCGGCGGGAAATATTCTTTGATTTGGTCTTGAGTAATAATAATTTCCTGCAAGGTATATCTGCGGGTACCAGTTTGATTCGGCAAGCGTAACTCCGCTTTCTCCGGCTTTTAACCTGAAATCTATTGCTTTTAATTCAGGTCTGTTATCCATTGCCTCTTCCTTCAACTGATCAAGTTCCGGTGTATTCTCATCATTAATAGAAACATCGGACTGTACTTCTATATCTGTTAACAAAGGCAGACCAATAATATTATTCAGGCTGCTTTTTGCAAGTTCCACTCCATTCTTTGCATCGATCTGTCGAAGCTGCGCATCTGCCAGCTGAACCTGAACTTTAAGAACATCATTCTTGGTTGCTATACCGTTCTCAAAGAAATTTTTAACATCGTTAAGATGTGCTTTGACCAGTTCAATATTTTCATCAATAACACTTTTTACTTTAACCGCTTTGAACAAATTCCAATATGCATCCTTTATATTCAGTACAAGCTGCTGCTGATCCTTCGTGTATTCCTGTTTCTGAGCTTCATAAGTATATTCAGCAATATTTGAACTGCTTAATAATTTAAAGCCTGTAAATATCGGCTGCTGAAGTGAAAGCTTAACATTGTAGTTATTTACTATTGATGGCGATATATTAAAATTTCCAAAAGGGGTATTAAGTATAAAGGGATCAATTTCGCTCAACCTCGTGTAAGAAGCATTTAATTTTAATGAAGGAAGCCGGTATGTATTAACTTCGCTCCATTTTGCTTCAGCGTAATTAACTTTCATTTGTGATGAATGAATCAGCTCACTGTTTTCCAGTCCGATTTGTATACTTTCTTCCAGCGAAAGTTTACGGGTTTCCTGTGCGAATGATGGATTAATTAAAACTCCTGTTAAGAGAAATATAAAAATCCCTGTTAACCTGGATTTCATATTCAGTTTTCTCCTTTAATTATTTCTTCATTATTATATGATAAATATTCCTGTCGTCCCTCTTCAGTTAAAATTCCCTCAAACACTATCCTGATTATTGCATCAAAAACCTGGTTTGCTGTATAAGGAAGCTGGCTTAATGCTTCAGGATTTATCATCCCCTGAATTGCGTGTAAATAAAAAAGCACTATCAACTGCTTGTCTATATCTCCTCTGAAGACACCTTTTTCAACTCCTTCATTTATAAAAGTTGTGAATCTTTTAACTGCATTTGCTTTCCGGAAATCATGAATTTCCTTCCAGACTTCAGGAATATTTTTATGAAGGTCTTCCAGTAAAGGTCCATGTAATTTGGTTGTTTGTTTCCCTATAAAATTCATTACCGATTTTAGTTTATCCATAAAGTCCATCTCTTCATTTGTCCACACAGATTCTATGTGATCATCAATTGAACATTTCATTGAAGTAATCATTTCTTTAACTAAAGCCTCTTTACCGGGAAAGAATTTGTATAAAGTCTTTTTACTCATCCCGACACCTGCAGCTATCTCATCCATCGTAACCTTTGAGTAGCCGAATTGCAGAAATAATTGTTCGGCATAACTCAGAATTCTTTCTTTTACTTCTTTCTCTTCATGCATTTTCTGATTCTCCTTTAGTATCCTTCAGAACACTGATTTGGTTTAATTAGTTTCCTTTAATTCTTAAAAAAAGGAGAAATTGTCTATTTTTCTCCCAATGGAAACTTATATTGTTTTTTTAGTGTCCAAATGTAGATTATTTTTTTATTCTACGCAAATTAATTCTTATGAATGGTTGTATAAGTGTGATTTTGTACATACTTGTGTGATGAGCGTATTTGTGGTATGTGAGTTATTTACTCGTTTTTTAGTGTAGATTCATAAAATTTTTTATAGCTTTTAATAGCATTGAAAATTGCTGACGCTATAATATTTTGTCCTTTAGAACTGGCGATATATTTTTCATCATGGCGGTTTGAGATGAACCCGGTTTCAACCAAAACACTAGGCATAGATGCACCCACTAACACATAGAAGCCAGCCTGCTTTACTCCGCGTGATGGAATATCTGTTTGATACGAGTAACTTTTATCCACCAGTTCAGAAAATTTTTCAGAGTAACGCATATACGCCGAGTGAGCCATACTTACAAGAATGAAATTTTCATCAGTAAGTTTTTCATATCGCTTAGGATTATCTTCATAATTAATTACACTGTTTTCCCTTTCTGCAATTGCTATTGCTTCTTTTGTTCTCCCCGGTCGTAAAAGGTAAACTTCAAAACCGGTTGCATCGGTAGGTTTGTTTGGAGTTGAGTTACAGTGAATAGAAATAAATAATTTGCCGTTCTGTTCATTTGCTATCTGACCGCGGCGATAAAGTTCAACAAAAGTATCGGTTTTTCTTGTATAAACTACTTTAACATCTTTCATTTCTTTTTCAATAAGTTTCCCCAATGCAAGAGTTACACCAAGATTTACATCTTTTTCTTTTATCCCGTTAATCCCAATGGCTCCGGCATCTTTACCCCCATGTCCGGCATCAAGCACAATAACATCGAATTTCCATTTATCTTTGTTCTTGGTATTATCTACTGTCCCCGAAAAAACTTTATTGTGAATAGTTACCAGTATATCTTTGCTGCCGTCAATGTTCAGCACTTCACTGGTAGAATAATCCTTTCCTACTTTGAATTCGAATTGAGCATCAGCCCCAACATTTTTCACCTTGATATCCTGAACCAATCCTTTCCCGGCGACAGATGAAATTTTACTTACATCTGCGTTTACCTTACGAAAAATAATTGTTAACAGTCCGTTTTTATAGCTGCTGTAATAAGATGGAATTCTTTTATTGGTTTGTAAGCGTATTAATGTTCCGTTGGCTTTTTGTTCAATGTTTAACCCTGTAATATTAATTTTGGAAGAGGATTCAACAGGTATTTCATTTTCAGGTTTTCCTTTAATAATCAACTTTTTATCATTTTCAATAACTATATCCTGCCCGGAGGCTTTTTTAAGAATTTCAATTGTATAGCGAAGAGGAATATAAATATTATTGTTAATAATATATGTTGAAGTTGGAACCTGGTAAATGTTCTCAGTAACGTTATCTTTTGAAGTGAGAATTATAAAAGGATTCTGCCCTGTTATTTTCAAATTATGCTTAGAATATTTCAATTCTATTTTCTTCGTTTCATCATTTATATAATACGAGGTTGATGTGGCATCAGCAAAATGATTAATCGAAATATAAACTATTCCCTGTCTTTCATACACAGGCAGGGAACTTGTCCCCTGGAAAGTGACCAATGTGAGTATCGTTGTTTGTCTGGGCATTAACAAAAATTGGCAGGAATAAACAAAGTCTAAGTATTAAAAATAATTTTCTTCAACATATTTCATAACTTTATCTAACCGATAAAAGGAATAATAAATCCGCTTTTCTTTTTATAAGATTTAAAATCATCCTTAAAATGCTTTGCAAGCAATTTTTCTTCAAGCGTAGCACGCATAATTAATAAAGGGATTTCGATAATTGCCAGGGGTAAAACCAGGTAACTGAGCAGCGCAACAGCTGCACCTAAATCCATTAACACCTGTGATAAGTACTGCGGATGTCTGATTATTCTGAAAATTCCATTTGTAACAAGCTTATGATTTTTAAGAATCATAATTTCCTGGGAATAATTTTCACCCAGAGTTTTAATTGAAAAAACCTGGATCCAGGAGAAAACAATAAAAACTATTAAACCGATAATTCTTATCATCTCATAAGCCGGGATATATTCCAATGTGCCTATTTTAAAAACCCCGAGTATTATAGCAACAAGAGATAAAGTTGATAAATATACCGGTACCGTTTGCAGAAAACTTTTAGGTTTTTCCTTTGCAGCTCCAACCGCCGAACGAAATCCTTTTTTAGCTCCTGAATAATGAGCACCAAAAGTAGCGATTACGTTCAAGCCTGCCAAGATATTAATTGGGTCCATATTCGTGGGTTATTTGAATTGAAAAAATGAGATTTTCACAAGAGTTAAGTTAATCAATTTTTTTACCATGTTTCTTCATTATCGTTATCCATTCATCCATAGATAATTGCTCAGATTCATCAATTAACATGATAGGAATATCATCTTCAATTCTGTATCTGCGGCGTGTGTTTTTATCAGTTGAGACAAGCGTATCACCATCCAGAACCAGTTCAGCTTTTGTCTCCGGGCAGCATAAAATGTCCAAAAGTTCTTTACTTATCATAATTGTCTCCTGTTTACTTCTAAATTAAAATTAAAAATGATTTTCTACAAATGACATTTTAAGATCCTGGATTAAAATTTATTTCTCCAGGGTCTTGATTTAATAAATTATGGAAATTATTTTCTCACCCATTCTCCTTATTTTTTCTTTAAACTGATTATAGCCCGTCATCAATCCGATAATTAAGAATTTGATTGGTGCTATTTAGATTTATTTCCATCCGGCTTTTTTTCAGAATTTTCACTAAGGTTAAAGAGCCGAAAAATCATTTCCCGTTAATTATTTCAGAAAAAGAGACCATTAAATAATAAATAAAAGGTACTGGAATGAAAAAACTATTCAAGTTCGTTGGTTATTTTCTTGGAGCTATCGTTCTACTCCTGCTCGCCGGATTTATCTACTTCAATTCAAAATATCCCGATGTTGATAAACCTAAAAATGTTAAAGTGGAAATTACTCCAGAAAGAATAAAACGTGGAGAATACCTTGCTAACCATGTTACAGGATGCATGGATTGCCATGCAATAAGAGACTGGTCCAAATTCTCGGGACCTCCCAAACCGGGAACCATGGGAAAAGGAGGAGATAAATTCGGAAAAGAACTGGGCTTTCCGGGCACTATCTATGCAAAAAATATAACTCCTGCAGGTATAGGGAACTGGACAGACGGAGAAATTATCCGGGCTATTACCCAGGGAGTAAATAAAGATAACAAAGCACTATTTCCTTTAATGCCTTATCTGGGTTTAAATCATTTAACTCAAAATGATCTGTATTCTATTGTTGCTTATATCAGGTCTTTGCAGCCGCTTGAAAATAAAGTTCCGGAAACAGAACTTGATTTCCCGTTAAATCTGATTGTAAAAACCATTCCACCAAAAACTTATACTCCTTCCCCTGAACCCGACAGGAATGACCCGGTAAGTTATGGGAAGTATTTGGTTACTATTGCAGATTGCGCCGGCTGCCATACGCCATCCGAAAAAGGAGAACCGAAACCGGGAATGGATTTTGCCGGAGGACAGGAGTTCGTATTCCCACAGGGAACTCTGCGTCCCGCTAATATTACACCCGATAACGAAACGGGAATAGGGAAATGGACCAAAGAAGATTTCATATTACGGTTCAAATCTTTCGATTCTGATTCAGCAAGAAATATGATGGTTGATCCGAACGGGTTTAATACAATTATGCCCTGGACATTAATGGCAGGAATGACTGAAGAAGATCTTGGTGACATTTACAGCTACCTGAGAACGTTAAAACCAGTAAATAATTTAGTTGTGCATTTTACACCTGCAAAAAACTAATCTTTACCTCAATACTTTTTCAGGCTGTCTTTTTATAAGGCAGCCTTTTTAGTTTTAAATAAATTCTATCAAAAAATTCTTTATACAGATTTATTTTTTCCTTAGGTTTATGATTAGTTTTTAATCAAATATATACTTTGCGGAAAATAAATGAGTAAACGAAGGAGCAGGAAAAAATTCTTCAGGTTTCTTAAATACATGTTCCTTTTTCTGATTGTCCTGCTTATTGGCGGATATATTTATTTCAATTTAGCTTATCCAATAACCGCTGCAGCCCCTCAGGTAGAAATCTATCCTACGCAAGACAGAATTGAGAGGGGAAATTACCTGGTAAATCACGTAACCATTTGTCTTACTTGCCACTCTCAAAGAGACTGGACAAAATTTTCCGGTCCGGTTATTCCGGGAACAGAAGGTATGGGAGGCGAAAAATTTGAAGAAGGATTACCCGGTACTCTCTATGCCGACAATATTACTCCTTCAGGAATTGGTGAATGGACAAACGGAGAAGTTCTTCGGGCAATCACCACCGGGGTTACAAAAGATAATAGAGTCCTTTTCCCCCTAATGCCATATCCCGAATATCACAGTCTTACAATGGAAGATCTTTATTCAATAATATCATATATAAGAACCCTTAAACCGATTGTACACGAAGTACCGTTAAGTTCAATTGATTTCCCGATGAATTTAATAGTCAAGACAATTCCTCCAAAGTCTTACATTCCAATAGCATTTAATGATAAACCTAATTCTGTTGATTACGGAAAGTACCTTGTAACTATAGCTGCCTGTAAGAATTGTCATACTCCGATGGAGAGAGGTAAGTTTATTGAAGACCTCAACTTCGCCGGGGGAGCTCAATTTAAAATCGAAGGCGGTATAGTTAGTTCATCCAACATAACCCCTGATATTGAAACCGGCATTGGAAGATGGACCAAGGAGGATTTTCTGAATAGATTTAAAGAGTATACAAATAAAATTAGTACGGTAAAACCGGGTGAGTTTAATACGCCGATGCCATGGGGACAGTTTGCAGGAATGAAGGATGAAGATTTAAGTGCTATTTATGATTATCTTAAAACAATTCCTCCTGTTCACCATAAAGTAGATAGATTTATTCAACCACATGAAAAATAAACACTGTGAAAAAAAAAGATTTTTTAGTTAAACCTGAAACCGTAGTAAACCTCAGCAAAATAAGTGCTTCATCAACCGGCTCATTCAAATCAAACAAAGATGCTAAGGATATTCTGAAAAAAAATGTAGACAAAATGTTCGGACTTCAGAACATGCTTTATGCCTACGATAAATATTCACTCCTGATAATTTTCCAGGCTATGGATGCAGCCGGAAAAGACGGTACAATTAAACATGTAATGAGCGGACTTAATCCACAGGGCACACAGGTTTTCAGCTTTAAACAGCCCTCGGTTGAAGAACTTGATCACGATTATCTCTGGAGAATTCACAAGCATGTTCCTGAAAGGGGAAGAATAGGAATCTTTAACCGGTCACATTATGAAGAAGTTCTGGTAGTTCGTGTTCATGATTTAATTAAAAACCAGAAAGTTCCGCCCGAATTAATAAAAAAGGATATCTGGAGTACCCGGTACAGGGAAATAAATGATTTCGAAAAGCACTTATACGAAAACGGTACAATTATTATTAAATTTTTTCTTCACGTTTCCAAGGAAGAACAGAAGAAAAGATTCCTTGAAAGGATAGATACGCCTGAAAAAAACTGGAAATTTTCAGCATCAGATATTGAAGAACGTAAATACTGGAGTAAATACCAGGAAGTGTATGCTGAAGCAATATCAGCTACAAGTAAAAAACATGCACCATGGTTTATAATACCTGCCGATCACAAATGGTTTATGCGTTATGCGGTTTCACAGGTTATTGTTGAAACGTTAGAGGATATTAATATGTCATATCCGGTTCTCTCTGATGAACAGCTTAAGAATCTGGAAACATGCAGGAAAGCTCTGTTAAAAGAAGAATAACCCAATCTTATTGTAAAATATCATGTTTCTCTTTCCAGTTATTGTACCATTGTAATGATGGTAAGGAAAGAGGCACGGCAGGAATTTTACCTCCAAAGCCAAGCATCTGGTATACCATACTATTTAAACTCGTAACCTTAAGAGCCGACAAAGCATCTTCATTAATTGAGAATCCGTATTTCATTGCAAGTGATGTTGTAAAATTGACCAGTTTTTCCTGGTATTTTTTTTCTTCAAGTATCTTTTTGATATTTCCTTTTTCAGATTCAAATGAAGCCTGTTCTTTTTTTCTCCTTCTGTCCAGTAATTTAAATATCGCGTACCTATCTCCTGTTTTAACCGGACCATAAATCTCTCCAACTTTCATATTTTTAGAAAGATTTCCTACCTCTCCAAAAGATGCTTCCGGGGCAAATTCCGGACTTTCATTTTCGGGATTAAATCTTTGTGCAATTACCTCGAAGTTTTTTCCTTCATCAATTTCATTCAGGATATTTTCAATAGTACTAAGACTATCGGTTTTTATCTCTGATATTTTAATTTCATCTCCAAGGTCATCCTTCGCTTTTTCAGCAGCATAATATTGAAGAACTTCCTGATCGCTTACAGAAGTCGAATCATTAAACATATTACGGAGAAGATAATAGTAATAATTATCTCTCCACATTTTGTAAGAGTCTTTTACGGATGCCAATTCGTTCAACCCCTGTTTATAACCTTCCCGTGCAAGTAATTCCTGTTCAATAAAATGCCGGGTTTTTATATTCAGTAAATCAAGAATGGTTTTGTAATCTACTTTGTCAGTCCCGAATATTTCAAACCTGAAATAAGAAATAAAATCTTTTAAAGTAACGGGTTTATTATTCAGTTTGATATAAGTTGAATTAAGATCCTTACTGTCAAGTTCACCTTCTATTTTCAGAATATCGATATTGTTAAGAAAAACTTTTTCACTATCTGATTTTCTGACCTGTGCTTTCTTTTCTAAAATTTCTTCAACTTTTGCTGCAAATTTTTGCAAAAGATTTCCATTTGCTTTTATTTTTTTATCCTTGAAAAAATTAAGCATGTAGTTTTTATAATAAATCTGTTCTGCCCTGTCATCAGCTGTTTTTTTAAGTCTTTTATATTCCTCTTCCCATCCATTTATATGTGTAAGCACAGGATTTATTCTCTTAACAATTTTAAGGATGTACCAATTCCCATCCATAAAAACAGGCTTAGTGTACGACTGCTCCTGCACGTTAAAAATTTCTTCTTCTACTGCTGCATCGTGATCTCCAATTCTAGTTTTTAAAGTATCATAAGTTGGATTGAACATAGTGTAAACAGAATCATACGTCGCTCCCCTCTTTAATATTGCATAAATGTTATTTATCTCTTTTGCATTTGCCGCAGTTATATAAGTAAACCAAACCTGTGATGCTTTACCGACATAAAGTGTTAAAAGGCTATCCGCAGTATGCGCAGCTTTTTCCCTGATTTCTTTTTTGTACAGAGCATCTCTAACAAATAATTTTTCATATCCTTCAAGTGTGCGCTTAACTATCTCACTTGTATCAATATTCATTTCCTGTGCTTTAAGAGAAAATAGTTTTTCAGCAATAAGCGCGTGCAGAACTTCTTCTTTTAAAGCCTCAGCATCCGATTTTATTTCTTTGCCTAAAACGGGGGTCAGTTCATAGCGCTCAAGAAACTCCTGTTCAGAGATTTCAATATTTCCTATCTTTGCAATTATTTTATCGTTTTGTTGTGGAAATAAACTGAATGGCAGTATTAATAAAAATAAAATTGTAACCTTAAACATTAGAAATATTTTCTCCGAATAAAGAAATAAAAATACTTCTGCCAGCCCGCAAATTCAAAGTAAAAAGATTAGGATTATCAGGAATACAATTGAAAAAGATAAAGCAAAATAAAAAAACAGTTCATAAAGCAAATAAAGAAAAATTAAAAACCCCAATCTGGTTTTACCTGATTCTATTTGCTATCCCGATTATTTCGTTAATACTGCTGGAACTTGGGCTCCGGGTGTTTGATTATGGTTACGATCTTTCTCAATGGATAAAAGCCTCTGAAACAAAGTATGTGTTGAATCCGGAATATACACGAAGATACTTTTTTACTACAAATGAAGTTCCTTATTCAAATGGAAACGTGTTCGATATTGATAAGAAAGAAAATACTTTCAGGATATTTATTTTGGGCGGAAGCAGTGCTGCTGGTTATCCTTTTACACCAAATGGTGATTTTGGTAGATATCTGAAAAAATATCTTGAATCGATTTCTCCTAAAAATAAAATTGAAGTTGTAAACCTCGCTATTACTGCAGTAAACAGTTACACTCTTTTAGATCTGACCCCGGGAATCCTGGAACAAAAGCCGGACCTGATAATCATTTATGCGGGTCACAACGAGTATTACGGTGCACTTGGTGTTGGTTCAATGGAATCATTGGGCACTAACAGATCTATTGTTAAACTAATCCTCAAACTAAATGATTTCAGAACAACACAGTTGGTAAGAAATTTTCTGAAATGGGCCGGCGGATTGTTTTCATCCAAAGAAAAGAAAGTATCCGGAACTTTGATGTCACGTATGGCAAAGGATCAACTCATTGAGTTTAATTCAGATATTTATGAAAAAGGTATTGATCAGTTTCAGAATAATCTCGGCGATATTCTGAAAATGACAAAAGTCTGCCGGGGTACCCGTAATTCTAAGTACGTTAACCTGTAATCTTAAAGATCAACCGCCATTCATTTCAGTTAAGGATAAAAAATTCCCTGAGGCAGAAACAGTTTATAAAAATGCCAAAGATGCGTTGGAAAAGAAAGAATTAAAAAAAGCTGATTCACTTTTTCGTTTTGCCAAAGATCTTGATGCTTTAAGATTCAGAGCGCCGGAAAAATTATCTCAAATAATCTATTCTTTCGGAAAAGAATATCATTATCCGGTTGTAAATATTGATTCTGTTTTTGAAGCTAATAGTCCCGATGGTATAACGGGCAGCAACCTAATGACTGATCATCTTCATCCTACCTTATCCGGTTATAAGTTAATGGCTAAATCATTTTTTGAAACTATGGCAAAGGACAAACTTCTTCCAAAAGGTCCAAAGGTATTTGTTATAAATTTAGATGCAAAAGTAGATTCGAAATTCTATTTTACTTCGCTTGACTCGACAATCGGAAAATATCGGATAATTTTATTAAAGAATGACTGGCCTTTTACAGCAACAAAATCCAGAGATCATATCCTCAGTCAGCTAAATATGAAAAACGGGCTTGATACTCTTGCAATGGAGGTAATTGAAGGAATAACACCCTGGGAAAAGGCTCATAGAGAGATGGCTGAATTGTATCTCAAAAAAGGAGAAACAGATTTATATGCTGAAGAAATGCTGACGTTGATTGATCAGTTTCCGGTTATAGAAAGCTATTATAAACCAACCGCAGAAGAACTGCTTAAAAGGAAAAATTATGCGAAAGCTTACGAAGTGTTAAAAAAGAAATATGAATATTCCCCGGATGCGTTTTCAACAAAATGGCTTGGAATAATTGATTTATCAAATAAAAACACAAATGAAGCAATAAAATTTTTGAACGAAAGTATTTACTTTGACGGAAAAGATGCCCAGGTTTTATTCAATCTGGCAGGAGCTTATTCTTTGCAAAATAAATTTGATGAAGCTCTTGAATCAATTAATAAATGTCTTGCGATTGATTCAGAATTCCCCGGGGCAAAGAACTTAAAACAACAATTATCAGCAGTTACCAATCGTAAATAAAAAAGCCGGACTTATTCAATCCGGCTTTATCAAAGTGGAAAATTATTTCCTTCTTACTTCATCAGAATCATCTTCTTAGTAGCTGTAAAATTACCGGCTTTAATTGTATAGAAATATATACCGCTCGATAAATGAGAAGCATCAAAATTATACTCATAAGTTCCGGCTGATTTTTGCTCATTAACAAGTGTGTTTACAAGCTGACCAAGAACATTATAAACCTTCAATGAAACAATACCTGTTTCTTTAATGCTGAAACGGATCATTGTTGAAGGGTTAAATGGATTAGGATAGTTCTGTGAAATACTATAGTTGTCAGGAACATTTGAAGAAATATCTTTAATTCCAAGAGTTACATCCTGAAGTTCATGTGTTCCCATTATTCCAAAACTATCAATTACTGTTGCACTTACCATGTGAGGATCAAGTGTAATGTGGTGATTTGTACCCACAGAATTTTCATTATCATTTCCACCGGTAGTACCTGTTTCACCCCAGTTTCCTCCATGTTTATATTCGATATCAAGTGCAGAATATATCGGGAATGTAATATCGCGCGTCCAGTACATATCACCGGCTGTAACATCACCGTGAGTTCCGTCATCATACATAAAGTAAACAAGATTACTATCGGAATCCGGCCATCCGGCGCCCGGCCAGTGTAAAGGAGGATTTGCACCTGCGAGAACAACATTATCAATAGAGGCAAAAGGCTGACCTGTATTGGCATTAATTGCACCTTCCATATAAGTAACAAATTTAATGGTGCAAGGTGCATTTGTAATTGTTGCAGTTGTAAGATCATTAAAAGTTCTCAAAACACTTGCAAAACCATTGTCATAATCTTCCTGGGTTATGGTAAGAATCTTATCATCGCCTGATTCCCAGTTTGTAACACCGCCATCTACGTATACATATTTATAATGTATTTCCTCCCCGACAGAAACAGTATCATCCACAGAGGTAAATTCATAAATATTAGGATCAAGACCTGGTTCCATAATATCATTTGAACTCCAGCCATTAAAACTTCCTCTAACAGTTACAGTATCATTTGCCGGATTAAACCTTCCTGAAACCTTTTCAAATTCCATATTACACTGAAATGTTATTGAAATTGGTTTAGGTACACTATAAATGCTGTCATTATCAAAGTATGCGGAATAAACACTCGAACCTGATGGAACAGTGTACTCTCTGTTTGAAACGTTTTCATAAGTACTGTTTATTAGAAATTTGAAAGATAACATATCACCAACAGCGAATGTATCGATTGTAGTTGTATAGATAGAATCACTATTAGCATCATCCAGTATATTTGAATCACCGGTCCAGCCATTAAAATTACCGGCTAGTTTAACAGTGTCAGTTCCCGGAATAAAAGTTCCCTTTTTCGCCTTTATGCTCATGTTTACCTGAAATTCAACAGTTTGAGCATAAGCAAAATTTGCAATAAAAAATGCAAATAGAACATAGAATAATTTTCTCATTTACGATCTCCTTTTTTTAATGAACGAATTAAGTATACCTAAATTTTAAGTAATAAACACATTAAAAATTTACACCAAATGAAAATTGCTGGGTATATTTAAGCTTTCCAAAATCCTGGTAAGCATAGTCTATAAAAACACCCAAAGCAGGACCAAAGCTGTATTTCAATCCAAAACCAAGAGTTAATCCTTCTTCAGAATTATCAAGCAATAAATTCTTATACCCGCCTCTTAATGAAATAAGATCCATGAATGTATACTCACCTCCAATGTTAATAGATTCCGCATTATCATTTGGGTGAGTCGCATCAACACCAATAGTGAAGCGATGGTCTTCAGTGACGATAGGATCAATTGCAACTCCAACCCTGAAAACCAGCGGTAAAGGAAATGCATCTGTTTCCAGCTTAGCGAGTATCTGATCATTATTGCCGAAGATTTGTCCATTTATATCATGCTGAACATATAAATCTTTGCCATCCATCGTCATATCTGTACCAAAATTAGCAATGGTTGCACCAATCCTCAATCCATAAATATCAGAAAGAAAAAGCACACCGAGATCCGCTGCAACCGCACTTGCTGAGCTGTTCCATATTTTCTGGTTTATATATTTTACGTTCCCGCCGATTGAGAATTGTTCGGTAAGATTGTATGCATATGTTAAAGCAATAGCCATATCCTTTGGGTTAAAGGTTTCGCCGGTTCCATCAGGTTCTCTTAATGTAGTAACTTCAAGACTTCCGTAATCAAGATATGTTACACTCAATCCTACCGTACCTGCACTGCCCATTGAAATCATTGCACCAGCCCAATTGTAGCTGATATCTGCAAACCATTGAGCGTAAGAAAATAAAGCGCTGTTATTTCCAACTCTGGATGCACCGGCAGGATTCCAGTAAAGTGAAGTAACATCATTTGCAGTTGCAACAAAAGCTCCTCCCATAGAAACTGCTCTTGGACCAATCCCTATATTCAGAAACGGGGCTGCAGTTGAACCTGTTTTGGTCTGTCCCATTAAAAATCCGGCTGCAACAAATAATATTATAATAAACTTTTTCATATTGTGTCTCCGTTATTTAATAAGGGCAAACTTGCCCATTTTAGTTCCGATGCCGGGAGCTTCAACAACGAATACATAAACTCCAAAAGCAACATCCAGATTTTCCTCTGTACGCAGATTCCAGTAAACATCTCCAACATACAAATCATCATGTGTTAATGTTTTTATCTTTTCACCGCGAACTGTATAAATGGAAATAGTTGCACCGGGCGGGATGTAAGTAAAACGTATTTCCCTCTCCCCTCTTCCGCTAACCTGGGAACTCAGCAGCCTTGCTTCAGCTTCATGAGTTACTACATAAGGATTCGGGACTACTTTTATTTTGTTCAATTGATCTTTAGCCTGGCTATCATTAATATTTGCAGCTTTCATAGTGAATGTTACTTCATCTGAACCGCCGAAAGGTTTTAAAGTATAAAGTGAAAGCACTCCGCTGGTTTCCAATGGAACGCCTGTTCCGCCGCTATAGTCAATATCAACACGCCACGTATGTCTAACCTGTCCTCCGCCAACACTTTCTTTAAAAATAATAGAATGTGTCGTTGAAATAGTTCCGGTTACTAAATAAGCAAAATTTATATACTCATTTTTTGTGAGATTCTTAACTTTAAAATTCACCGGTTTTGCTGTTATTATATTACTCGGAATCGGGGGGTATAGAGTATCAGCAACTGAATTCCCGACTATATCCGGAAAAAATTCAATCTGGTAATCATTGGGAAGTTTGACGCCATTGATATATGCAGGCTGATTCGGAATATTAAATACCTTAAATGAAATGCTCTGAGGGTTAGAAGTTCCTCCCACAAGACCTGATTTTGCCGTATCAATTTTTACTACGACATCATTATGAAGCTGAACCCTGAAGCCTTCATGTATAGGAGTGTTTCCCAGAAATACTGAAGATTTATTCACTAATGTATCATTTGCAGTAAGATTTATTAAAGACCAATATGCAGTTGCTTCAGCAGATCCTGTATCAACAAAGGCTATTTTATAAGAGTTACCGCCTTTTACTTCTTTATCATCCACTATTTCAACATTTATACTACCCGTACCTCTGAATCCTTCAGACTTAACAAAGTCCTGAATTGCAGCAGGATCGTATCCGGCTGGTCTTCTCCCGGGAGTAATGTAGCCTGTATTTTTATCGAGGATTATTTCACCGGTTGAAGTTCTACGGATGAATTTTGAGTTTTCTGTAGGGAATATATCTTTTGTTTCGTCTCCTCTGTCGTATGCGCATACAGCATAATAATAGGTTTGCCCGAGAATCACTGTAGAATCAACAAACCTGTTTACCACACCGGTATTATCACCAAGGTAATAAGTTACTCCGCCAACTTCCCCTAATAATTTAGGAGATGGATAAAAATACCCACTATCTGCATCAGCAAGATCATACTGTGCAATAGGCAGATCGAAGGTTAGAATGCCGCGCCCGTTTGTTATTACACGTGAATCAGTAAAGTTAGCATCTGTAGATCTGTATATTTTGTATCCTTCAAAGTCTTTCTTTTTGGTTATAAAGTCTATATCATTTTCTGTTGCCTTTCCATTCCAGTATATAACAACTTTTCCATCCTCCTGTGTAAGGGTAATTGTAGGTTTCTGCGGAGGCTGAGGGAATTTGTAACCGGCATCGTAAATCTGCTGAACAACCTGTTTGTTACTTTCGACATCAGCACGATCCTGACCAAATAATATAGCTACTGAGAACCTCTCTTTTACATCAGGGTTTCCGCCGCTGGGAATTAAAGGAAAGAATCCGGATGAATATATAAAGTCACCATCCTGAGGCGTTGGAGGAATTACATCAAATCGTCCGGGGGTCATCCTTTCCCACAGCAAAGCATCATTCGTCATATCCGGTGAAGCAGTCTGGTTAAAGAAATTAAATCCTGTAAGTCCGATCTGATCTGATTCATCAGTATCAGTTCTTCCGAAATCAGGTTCTCCCTGGTCCGGAACTCCATTTCCTTCACCCTGATCGGGACCGGGATAACCATTATCATTTGGTCCTAAACCATCAATACCAACATCATCTGTCTGTGGATTCCAGTCACCATCTTCATCAATATTATTGTCTCTTCTTTCATCTATTAAAAGATCGTTAACTCCGTCACCTGTTCTGTAATTAATATACCTTAACCCGAGGAGCCCGGCATTAATTCTTGTCAGATAATGAATAGCCTCATTTTCATCAATTAAACCATCAAGATCATTGTCTATACCATCGAAAGCAGAAGTATCGGGTTGAGAAACTCCGTTTATAACACTTGCAATATTTCCTTCGTGAAAATATTTACCTGAACTGATAATAAATCTAACTCCAAGAGAGTAAACCGTATCAGGTAAAGAATTTATTGTATGAATTGATCTTGCATATGTAGCCGGGTTTATTAACACAACCTTATCACCTACTGCATAAGTAACCGAGTCAAAATCAGAAGCTACAAATCTGGGAGCTGTTGGCGTATAATTCTTAACAGCTATCAGTATCATCGTTATCATTATCAATTCCATCAAACGGATTTCCGGGAGATTCCAGGAATGCATATCCAACATAACCAACTTTTTGTCCGTGATTGCCAATACCATCGCTGTCCCAGGAATAAGTAATCCACTTATTTATATCGAAATATCCAAGGTCATCCTGGCTGTCACCGTCTCCTCCGGCAAGGGTTCCAACAACTGTACCGAAATCTGCTTTTCTATATATCGTTGTTCCCTCATTAATAATATCATATAACCAGAATATCACATCTTCAGCAAGAAAGTTAGACCACTGGAATCCTCTCACTCTCATTCTCAATCCCATGCCGTGTCGTATAGAATTTGTACTGTCAGGTAAGAAAATCGGAGTCGCTCCGGGTGTGTAATCATTAAAATTAAATTCATCATCCTTCTGATCATCCGCATCAAATAAAGATTCCTGATCAGCATTTTTAATATCTCTTCCAAAATATCCAAACCATTGAGTATGCCCGAGCGAATCAAACCAATTGTGTGCAACAGGATCATTCCAACCTTCAACAGGCCAGGAATCCGGCAGATGACTCATAGCAACTGATTCATAATTTGGATTTCGGAATCCGGGAATCGGATTCCATCCCCAGAAATGTCCATCGTATGGGCTTCTTTCTTCTGACTGCCTGTTACGCGGACCACGGGAGATAATTACTGAATGCAGTGTGTCTCCAAGGAAATTAATAAATTCCACTCCTATTAAAGGAATGAGATCGCCAATGTAATTTTCCCCGGAACCCAGGGGCCATTCTCCTCTTATATCAACGCCGGGAAGAATACCCGCAATCTGTCCGTCATTATGGAAGGAAATACCAACACGGTTTCCTGTATGTGTACCTACTGCCAGCAAACTCGGATCTCCATATTGGGCAAAGAGATTTGAACTTATTGCCAGTAATAATGTTAATAAAAATAATTTTGTTCGCATTTGAATAACTTTCCTCATATTAAAAATTATAAGTAATGCCGAATTCTACACGTCTTGGTTCTGCGAAAAATCCCGGGTTTGTATATAGCTCATCAAGTGTGTTGTAGTATAATCTCGGACTTATTTTTTCCGCGTCTAATTCATCAAAAGTAAATGTGGGATCACCGGAATTGGCATAAACATTATTCGGATTATCCAAGTCTAACAGGTTAAAGACTTTAAGAAATAACGATAGAGTGGTTGGCCCGAGAGGAAAATCTTTATAAAGTCTGAGATCAACATTGAAAATCGAAGGTTTGTTTTCACTATTCCTAGGAAAGGCATTTTGTGATACAAGTGTATTTTTATTTACCAATGGTGTGTACGGCTGCCCTGTATAAAAATTTCCAATCAAAGAGAAGCCCCAATCTCTTTCCTGGCTATAGGCAACGGAAACATTTAAAGTGTGGGTTTGATTCCAGTTGAGAGGAGCAATAAAGGTTTCCGGCAGAGCACCACCGGCAATAGCGTCTCTGGCATCCGAAGGATTAGATGCATTCCCTTTTGTAATTGAATAAGTATAATCCAAACTTGTAGCAAGTCCGCCGGAAAATCGTTTTTGAAATTTTATAATAAATCCTTTAGAGAAACCAAAATCCGAGTTAGCATACCTGCTGTAGCTGGCGCCTTTTCCAAAGACCAGGATTTCGTCTGATTGCGTACCGGTCAGATCTCTGAAATCCTCAAAGAAAACTGTGAAATCAACTGCTATATCGTCACCAATCTGCTGCTGTAAACCGATCTCGCCCTTTACAGTTTTTTGAGGTTTAAGATCCGCATTTCCTATTAACCCCTGGTTTCCCGATCCTACACCCAGTTCGAATTCCGGATTAGCATACATATATTCATAAGGAGGTAATTGCAAAAAGTGTCCGTATGAAAAATGTATTACACCTTTGTCAGTAATTGGAAATGCCAAACCGATTCGTGGACTAAATTGATATTTAATTGAAGCTTTCTTGTACCAATATGCTTCTCTGTCAGCAACCGTTTTAGTAGCCTCACCCGGATCCTGGACACCATTGCCATTTAAATCAAAAAATTTATTGTCGGGCTTTAATGGACTGTTAATATTAGGGTCTGAGGGATCGTTAAGTACAACACCATCAGGGTTAAATACATCCAGCCTAACTCCAAGGTTAAATATTAAATTGAATGCTTCGAGTTTGGATTGAACATATCCTGACATCTCCTGTGGTTTATGCAGATACTGGTTATTAAGGTTTGTAGTAGTTTGCGGAATAATAACCGTCTGTATACCGTTATCATAAATCGGGTTAAGTGTAATCTCATGCATAAAAATCTGGTGCTGCTTAAAATCACCGCCGAATTGAATATTAAGTTCCTGCGTCCACTGAGTTGTCCAGTCAAGTTTTGCATCATAGGTTCCGGTGCTTCTGTAAAATCTGCTGTAATCTGTACCGCCAACATTAAAACTATATGGTGGCGTCTGGTGTATAGCATTATCAACGTAATCAGTTGGATGTGCGGGATCACCGGTAAAAATATCTTTGTACAGATAATGCTGATAGTCTTTAAAGAAATAAGAAAGATTTAGGTTGTAAAAACTGGAGGCTGATATAGCGTGATTAATAGTAAAAATATTTGTTATGCCATTTCTGAAACGATGAAGATTATTGTCAGGAGTTAAACGGTTACTATGGTTATAATCCTGGTATTTTTCTTTATCAATTATATAATTGAAGTTTAGTTTCATTCCCTGAATAAAACGGTAGGTTAATTTTCCCTGACCATAAATTTTTTCATCAGGATTCATGGAAACAAATTCATTATCGCCATGAGGGGCAATTACAAAATCCTTACCTCCTGAGCCGGGAAGTTCTATTGCTCTGTCTGTTGTCAGGAAAGTTCTTCTACCATACAAATAACCAGTATTATAATTGTACCTTCCGTTAACGTAGAAAAATAAATTATCTCTTATAACAGGTCCGCTGAAACTACCTTCAAAATCTCTTATTGAAACCGGGTTGATGGCATTTATATCCCAGAATTTACTTGTTCTGTTTGAAATATAATCGCCGCTATAGGTTGTAACATTGCCGTTAAAATCATTGTTTCCGTCCTTAGTAACAATGTTAACCACACCGGACATTGCCTGTCCGTACTCTGCATTGAACGCACCGGATATCACCTGTAATTCCTGTACAGCATCTGCATTCACGTTGACAACTGAACTTCCGTCGTAGGAATCAGTCATCGGAACACCATCAATCTGGAAAGCTATCTGCCCGGCTCTTCCTCCTCTTATATGGAGATCACCTCCGGAAGAAACAATACCTGCCTGTAACTGAAGTACATCACTAACTTCAGTAACAGGAAGCTGTGATATCATATCATCGCCTATCACAGAAGTGGAAGCTGTATTATCTTTCCTGATCAAAGGTCTTTCAGCAATAACAACAACCTCCTGGTTTAGTTCAATTGAAGCAGGATTCAAATTAAAGTCGACATTTGAGGTAAAACCTGAAGCAACCTTAATTTCCTTTACTTCTACCGAGTTATACCCTATAGCAGAAGCTTTCACTGCATACGTTCCGGGGGCAAGATTTATAATAAAATAATTGCCATCTATATCTGTAGCCGCGCCAGTTGAAGTGCCAACAACTATAACGTTCACAAAAGGCAGTGCCTCACCGGATGAAGCATCTGTTATCTTCCCGGCAATCTTACCACCGGACTGGGAAAATCCGGAACTGGTAATACAGATTAACATAAGGATGGCTAAAACAGATTGTAGAGATAATCTCATCTAATCCTCCACGCAAAGTAAAAATTGGGCGAAATAATTTGTGCAGTTTTATAGAACTTGTAATGAAGAGTAAAAACTTTCTATATTAAATTCCTCGTTATGTACATAAAACTCATAAATTCTAAGAACTAAAATACCTATTCCCAAGTTAAAATCAACTGATAATCGGTGTGCGTTAATGGAAAATTTCAAGGATTGAAATTTTTTGAAGTTTGTATTATTGTGTGATAGAACATAGTATTTGTACTAAAAATTTAATAAGTATTACTTACAATTTTAATAAACGGAGGATAAGGTATGGCTAAAGCAATCTGGAATGGTGAGATTATTGCTGAGAGCAAAAAAGCTAAAGAAGTTAACGGTTACACTTACTTTCCCCCAAACTCAGTGAAGAAGGAATACCTGAAAAAAAGTTATACAAAGCATATTGATGCAAAACTTGGTACGGCCAACTTTTTCAATATAAATGTTGGAGACGCTATAAACTGGAATGGAGCCTGGTATTACCCCGATGTAAAAGATAACGAATTCAAAATTGCGGGATTCATTGCATTTTCACCCGGAATTGAAATCCAATAATATATTAGCAACTTTATAAATTCAAATAATGTTTGCAACAAACATTTTATTTTGATTTTAAAAAATGAAAAATATTTTAATCAGAAATTAAATTATTAATCAGTGCCGGAGGTTTGTATGGATTCCAGGGAAAGAGATGAAAGAGCTAATAATGGAAGAAGTGAAAGAGGTGAAAAAATCAGTACCCGTAAAAATTTGAAAAAAAAGAAAAAAACACCCGGAAAGAAAAACGATCCAGATAATCTGAATCCCATAGAAAAATATGATTCATCTGATGATAGTGAATATGATTCTCACAATTTGGATAATCAGGAATGGGATGCAGAAGGAAGCGAAGATGATGATGAATTTGAGGATGATAAATTCTAAATAATTTTTAGATGTGTCGTTCATTGAAGCGGGCTATTAGTCCGCTTTTTTATTGAGTTATATCTTATTGATAATAAAAGTTTATTTTTCAATTTTTATACTAAATGAACAGGTTAATTTTCATTTAACATTTGAAAGTAGTTTTTAAGTGTGTCTTTTACTTATTTCATATAATACTCATCCCGAATACCCTTTAATAATCGCTGCCAACCGCGATGAATTTTATAAAAGACAAACAGAGAATGCTCATTTCTGGAACGAACATCCTGATTTACTTGCAGGTAAAGATCTGGAAGCTGGCGGTACATGGCTGGGAATTACCAAAAGAGGACGGTTTTCCGCAATCACTAATTACAGGGACATGAAATCAATTAAAAGTAATGCTCCCACCAGGGGCAAATTAGTAACTGATTTTCTTTTGTCAGAACTTTCTCCTTTAAAATATGGTCATACTTTATTCGATAAAGCTGAAACATATAACGGGTACAATCTTCTGTTTTCTGATAGCGAATCTTTTTATTATTTCTCAAACCAGACAAAAGAACTGAAGCAATTATCTGCGGGAAATTATGGATTAAGTAATCATCTTCTTGATACTCCCTGGCCTAAAGTAGTTAAAAGTAAAAAAGCATTTGCAAATTCAACTTCAAGCGCTAAAATTTCAACTGATGATTTGTTTGATATATTATCTGATGATCGGGTGGCTGAAGATAATCAACTGCCGGAAACAGGATTAGATTTAGAACTGGAAAGAGCCGTTTCACCGATTTTCATTAAAAGCGACAGATACGGAACAAGGTCTTCAACCGTTTTATTAATAAATATTTCAAACGAGGTTTTATTTATAGAAAGGTCACTCGATACAAAAACAGATTTGTGGAATGAATCCCGATTCGAATTTAAGCTTGAGAAATAATATCAATATTCCGATTTCTACTTTATAAATGCAAAATCAATTTTACTGATTAATTCTTCTATTCAAAAGAACGTGCTTTCCAGTGATCAGGAATGAACTGATAAATAACCTGTACAATAATACTTTGCAAAACACCGAGCAAAGCGTAATTCAGTATGTCCGCCCAGTTTAAAGAGAAATGCGAGAGAATGAGAAAGTAAAACAGACTCCCCCCTATCAAACCTCCGCTAATTGCTAATGAGTATACACCATACTTATCAAGATTTATATTGAACATTCTGAAAACAATTAACATTAACTGAAATGGAATGAGAAATAAAGAAAGTGAAACAAGAAGGATAAGGGCTATTGCTAACGGGTGTATACCGGAAGTTTCTCCTGCGAAAAAATTTGTAAGTGATAAAATCAGGAACATTGGAATCGAGTTGATAATAATTCCACCTATATCTGAAATAATAAGACCCATTAAAATTCTGATTTTTCTCATTTTTCATCCTGCTATAAAAATTAATTAATAAGATATTCAGCATATTTCATTCCATTTTAAAACTTAATTATAGTATCCGAAATAGTAATTTCCTTTCCGTCATATATGGCAATTACGCCAATTTTTGATGCCTAAGTTTTTCCTTTATGCAGTATTCTAGAAACATTTTATTCTGGCACTTCAATTGCCAACAGGAAATATAATTTCTAGTGAGCGGCATATGTATTTTGACCAGGAAGACAAAGATATAATTCAGAAAATTTCTGATAAAAAGATAACTGATATAGAATCTTTTATAGGTGAAGCCTGTTCGTATATCCGCGTGAGATATAAGATTAATCACTTCTGGTATTTTAATGTGGTTTTCAATACAGATGAAATTATAGTTCCGGTAGATGAAAATAGATTTTTTGAGAAGATAAAGAAATTTACCAACTTACTTGATTTCCTGGAGACCAAAAATTTTATTCAGATTCAAAAAGAAATAGTTCCATTAAATAGCATCCTTCCGGTATTTAAAGATAACGGGTCCCCTTTCGATGAGGTGCTTGTACTGGTTTATAAGTACCAGGGGAAAAAAATTATAGCTACCGGCGATCTTTCACTTTTACTCAGAATGAAACCCAGGAATATTGCCGTATAACTTATCCAAAACCTGATATTTCTTCATAAATCCATTTAATTTGGCACCCCAATTTTAATACCTCCCTTTTGTGATTTAAATATTACTGTTTAAGTTAAAATATTCTGTAAGTTGCTGAATCTTTAACTTATACAAATCGGGATTTAAATTAATTTCTACAAAATTTTAAGAAATGA
>CAWFHZ010000005.1:0-381334 GCA_963815785.1 uncultured Ignavibacteria bacterium | reverse complement strand
TCTTTTTGGATAAATCCAATGGTAATGATTTTAAAATTCTATTTCAAAAATTACAGTTCGCTTTCGTGAACTGAAAAAAACAAATGATAATATATGCCTCACCTTGTAATAATCGGTAATGGAGTAACGGGAATAACCTGCGCACGTTTTGTACGTAAGCAGAGTGATATGAAGATTACAATTATCGGCAGTGAAACTAAATATCATTATTCACGCACTGCACTTATGTATGTTTATATGGGGCATATGAGATGGAAGGATATTCAGCCCTACGAAGATTGGTTCTGGGGAAATAATAAAATTGATTTGATTTATGCTCACGTTAACAATATTGATACGGATAACAAAAAGCTTCTGCTCGATAACAATTCTGTGTTAAAATATGACAAACTTCTGATCGCAACCGGATCAAAAGTTAATAAGTTTAACTGGCCGGGACAGGATTTACCAGGAGTTCAGGGTTTGTACGGTAAACAGGATCTCGATCTGCTTGAAGAAAACACTAAACATATAAAGCATGCCGTAATTACCGGGGCAGGATTAATTGGAGTAGAACTTTCGGAAATGCTTCACACAAGAAAAATCCCGGTTACATTTCTCTGCCGCGAATCTCATTACTGGAGATCAAAACTTCCTGAAGCAGAATGTGTAATCATCGGAAAACATCTCGCTGAATACGGAATAAATGTAAAATATAATACCGAGCTGAAAGAAATACTTGCGGGAGAAAACGGAAGAGTGCGTGCCGTACTAACGAGCAAAGGTGAAGAAATTCCCTGCGAATTTGTCGGTTTAACTCCGGGTGTTCATCCGAATATTGATGTTGTAAAAGAATCAAAGATTGAAACTAATCGTGGCGTATTGGTAAATGAATATCTTGAAACAAACATTCCCGATGTTTATTCAGCCGGGGATTGTGCTGAAATAAAAAACATAAATGAAAATGAAAAAAATAATATAGAGCAACTCTGGTACACGGGTAAAATGCAGGGAAGAGTACTCGCCGATACCATCTGCGGAAAGAGGAAAAAATACGACCGCGGAATATGGTATAACTCGGCAAAGTTTTTTGATATCGAATACCAGACGTATGGATACGTTCATAACAATTTAAGGGAATGGGAAGATACTTTTTCGTGGGAACATCCGAACGGGAAATTATTTTTCAGGATTGTTTATAATAAATCAGACAGGTCTGTAACAGGATTTAATGTGCTTGGAATGAGGCTCCGCCAGCTTGTCTGTGAAAACTGGATTCGAAACAAGAAAACAGTTGATTATGTAATGGATCATTTAATGGAAGCGAATTTCGATCCCGAGTTTTTTGAGAAATATGAAATTTCAATCGTCAAGAAGTTTAATGAAGAACTGCTGAGAGGATCACTTGTATCTTAGTATTTCAAGACTGTCATTCCGAATTTATTTCGGAATCTAATTTCTTTAAATGATTAGAACCTGAAACAAGTTCAGGTTGACATAAAAATTAATATTATGATTATAGGAAACGAAAGAGAAAAATATGACAGAGATTACTCAACCATACAATTACTTTTCACATAACAATAACATTGAACTAATAAAAAAAATAAGTCTTGCTGTTCTTTCAATCGGATTTTTATTTCTTTTGATTTCTCTGACAGGCGTTTCAAATCATCAGCCGATAATATTTTTACTGTTGAGTTTAGGATTAATAATAGTGGGTACTTTAACTTTCTATCTCGTTCAGATAAAAGAATCTCCCGCCGGAGTAAAGAATAACGGCAAGTTCTTTAATTCGATGACAAACCGCGGAGTGCCTGCATGGATTATTGGAATTTTAATTTCAGGTTTTTATTCAATTCTGTACTGGTATCCATCGTTAATTGAGAACTGGACGAGACTTGTCGATCCGATTAGTTATACTTTAAGAGACAAACCTGCTAACCAATGGTTTTTATACGGAACATTTTATACGGTGGCTGTTCTTGTAATGGGAACAAGAATGATAGTAAAATACAGGCACAGCAAATATCATATTATAAGAACCAGCTCTGTTATGTTTTTCCAGCTAGGATTTTCATTTCTTATTCCCGCCTTACTTGTTTACCTTAATAAACCTGAATTTTACTTTTCATATTTCTGGCCTTTGAAATATGAATATCTTTTTCCATCCAAAATAAGTTATCTGACTTCCAACTTTGCCGCACTCGGAACGTTTATGGTTTTCTGGGGAGCAGTAATGACATTTATTGCAACTCCAATTCTCACATATTTTTTTGGAAAAAGATGGTACTGCTCGTGGGTTTGCGGCTGTGGCGGATTGGCTGAAACTGCTGGCGATCCTTACAGGCATCTTTCAAATAAATCTTTAAAAGCATGGAAAGTTGAAAGATGGATGATTTATTCCGTGCTGGTTTTTATTGTTGTTACTACAGTTTTACTTTACCTTAATCTTTTGTTCAAAGGTGCAGTGCTGGGATCTGTATCGCAAACATTTGCTTCTGTTTACGGATTTATTATCGGCGCAGTTTTTTCAGGAGTAATAGGAATTGGCTTCTATCCGATTATGGGAAGCAGAGTCTGGTGCAGGTTCGGCTGTCCGATGGCTGCTGTTTTGGGATTGCAGCAGAAGTTCTTTTCAAGATTCAGAATTACGACAAACGGCGGGCAGTGCATTTCCTGCGGCAATTGCTCTACTTATTGTGAAATGGGAATTGATGTTAAATGGTATGCACAGCGCGGACAAAATATTGTACGTGCATCGTGCGTGGGTTGCGGAATATGTGCAGCTGTTTGTCCCAGGGGAGTTTTAAAACTTGAGAATGGTAAAAGAGATGGAAGATACGATATGCAGTGGGAGTTGATGCAAGACTGATAGCTACTCTTGTTCCTCTTCATTATTCACAGAAAAACCAAACAGGTGAAGATTTAAATCTTTTAAGATTTCTTTTGCCAGTTCCAGGTCTTTTTCATTCACATAGAATAGTACAGGCTCAAGCAGAGGGCGTACACTAAGGAAATTTTCTCCCGCTGCATAGTAATCAATCTCGGCATCATCCAGCATAGATTTTATAAGTGCAATATCTCCCTGGTTTAAAGAAGAAAGAAGCTTTACATAATTTTTATCTTCTTCTGCTTCCGGTTTACCGTTAACTATTGCAATATAGGTTTCACATTCGGGACAGCGGAAACCACCTGATTGTAATTCTTCTGCACTTACCTTTATTACACTTTGACAATCGGGACAGGTAATTTCCTTTCGGTATGATGTTTTTTCAATATCTTCCTTAAATTTTTGCTGGCATTCCGGGAATTTACAATAGTAAAATTCAGGTCCGGCAACAAGACAGTCTTCACAAAAATGTTTACCACAGTTATGACAGATTGAGTATGAATCTTTATCAGGATGATTATAACATTTTTCCATTTTAACCTCCCCAACAAGTTTTTATTTAAACTGCTAAAAACTGTAATCAAATATTAATTTAAAGGCAACTATTAATTTGCCTTAACGGAAAATTAGAGTAATGGAATTGTGGAGTAATAACATAATCAACATTCCAATAATCCATTACTCCATTTGCTTATACAGCACACATTTTTTCAACACCTGCTACAGTTTTAGGAATAGGATTTTTACCTAAAACTCTATAACCGTCTTTAGTTACAAGTATGTTATCTTCTATTCTTATTCCGCCGAATCCTTTATAAGCCTTAACTTTATCATAATTAATAAATTGTTTGAATTTGTTCTCACTCTTCCACATATCAATAAGTTCAGGCATAAAATAAATTCCGGGTTCAACAGTTAACACGTAACCGGGTTCAAGTTCTTTTGCAAGACGTACATATGCCAGTCCGAATTGTTCGCTTCTTTTTACCTTTTCATTATAGCCAACATAATCTTCTCCAAGTCCTTCCATATCATGAACATCAAGCCCGAGCATATGTCCCAAACCATGGGGGAAAAACATTGCGTGTGCACCGGCTTTTACTGCTTCATCAACATTGCCTCTCATTAAACCAAGCTCTTTTAATCCGGATGTAATTACTTTGGCCGCAAGCAGATGAACATCTCTGAATTTCTTACCGGGTTTAATTGCTTTAATGGAATCCACCTGAGCTTTTAGTACAATCTCATAAACCTCTTTCTGCTTAGATGTAAACTTTCCATCAACAGGAAAAGTTCTTGTAATGTCGCTGGCATAATGCATATAAGATTCCGCACCTGAGTCATTCACCATTAAGTCGCCCTTTTTCATTTTATTGGTGTGACTATGATTATGCAGTATCTCGCCACGAATAGAAACTATAGGGGGAAAAGAAACTCCCGGTCCCATTGATAAAGCAATACCTTCGATTGCCCCGGCAACCTCCTGCTCAATCATTCCCGGTTCCGCCATTTTCATCGCTGTTGTATGCATATCATAAGCGATATCAAGGGCGTATTCCATTTCACTTATCTCTTCTTTTATTTTCTTAGAGCGCTGTGAGATAACTGCTTCAATTAACGCGGAGGAAGTATAATTGTTTACAGCATCCGGCTTTATTCCCAGAATGTTGCTCATCTGGTTTATTAGCTTGTAACGATACTGCGGCAGGTAATGAATTTTAATGCCTCGTCTGACAGCATCATTAATTTTCACAGATAAATTTTTCAGCGGTTCTGTATTATTTATTCCTGCTTTGGCAGCCTTAGTGTGGATTGTTGTCTGCTGTCCCATCCAGATGATATCGTAAATATCAAATTCATTTCCGTAAATAATATCTTCATCGCTATCGATATCAATTACACCAAACAAATCAGCCTGGTCGACTCCGAAGAAATAAAGAAAAGAACTATCCTGCCTGAAAGCATAAGTATTGCCGGTGTAATTCATTGCAGGCTCTTCATTACCGGGAAAAAGTATCAGTCCTGATTTTAATTGTTTCTTCAGTTTGTTTCGTCTGTCGGCATAAATCTTTTTATCAAACATTGTGGATCCTTTCAAGATAAGTGCGTAATAAAATTCAAAAACTATTTATTAAAACATTCCGATAAAAAATTCAATATTTCTTTTTTATTAAATATAACTCATCAATGTCAAATCTTCACTTCAATAAAACACCGCAAGCCAGATTGTTTCATTTTCCGGATCTGTCCATTCAACTCTGTGTTTTTTGTGAGAAGGAATATTTATATAATCTCCTTCGTTTAATTCAATCAGTTCATCTTCATCGATAATTTTCAGTTTAGCTTTTCCTTTTATTACAATCACCCACTCATTTTCTTCCTGATCATACCAAAAATTTTCGGGAGAAGTCTGACCTTTTGATATTATTCTTTCTATCCTGATTTTATCCGTTAAAATTATTTCATCAAGAATTTCTTTGGAAAGATTTGAAGGAATATCATTAAAAATGTTTTTTATCTTCATTGATTTATTTCGATTTTATCAAAATTACATAATATTATCTTGCTTATCAGGTCAACTACCAATAATTTTGATGTGTAAATATTTTTTGTAAATCTATAGTTAATCTATGGGGATCTAATATGAGTTTAAGTTTAATAGCCAAATCAATTAAAGCCTCGCCGACTTTAAAGTTGAATGAGAAATTTGCCATCTTAAAAGAAAAAGGTGATCCGGTAATTCACCTTGGCGGAGGTGAACCGAAAAGCAGGGTGCCGATGGATGCTATTCTTGCAACTGTTGCACATGTTAATACCGGGGAAGTAAGATACGCACCGGCAGACGGAATTCCCGCCTTAAAGCAGGCAATTATAAGGTATACTGAAGAATTTTACGGAAGAAAAGTAAATCCTGAAAATGTAATCGCTTCAAGCGGAGCCAAACAGGCAATTATGGTTGCTCTGCAGGCAATTCTAAATCCGCAGGAAGAAGTTATTTATCCCGCACCTTACTGGGTAAGTTATCCAGATATGGCAAAACTTGTCGGCGCAATAGGAGTTGCTGCAAAAACAGAAGACGGAACTTTTTATCCTCGTTTAAAAGATATTGAAGACCGTGTTGGTACTTACACAAAAGCAGTAATAATTAATAGCCCTAATAATCCTTCCGGGGCGATGTACTCAGAGGATTTTATTGCAGACATAGTAGATTTCTGCGAGAGAAAAGATCTTTACCTGATAATGGATGACATATATCATCGTTTAATATTTGATGGAAAGAAGCCAATTAACTGTTATAAGTATGCAAAGAAGCTTGATGAAAATTCAAAACTGATTGTTATAAACGGAGTTTCAAAACAATATGCAATGACAGGCTTCCGTATAGGCTGGGCTGTTGGAAATAAAAAACTGATTGAAGCAATGTCCAATATCCAGGGACACCAGACTTCAGGACCTTCTGTGCTTTTGCAGAAAGCTGCGGTTGGTGCAATTAACGGAATTCAGTCAGGGGTTGAGAGTCTCCGCGCCACTCTTGAAAATAACCGGAACGTAATGATTGATCTTCTTAAATCATTTGAAGGCGTAAAAGTGACCAAACCCGATGGAACATTTTATTGTTTTGCAGATTTTTCTGCTTACGAAAAAAGTTCAAATAAACTATCGGAGTTTTTAATTGATAAAGTCCAGGTTTTAACTGTTCCCGGAGCAGAATTCGGAATGGAAGGTTATTTACGGTTAAGCTACTGCGGCGCAATAAAAGATATTACCGAAGGAATAGAAAGAATGAAATGGGCGCTCGATCCTAATTCCCCGAATGAACTTTATATTGGCGACAGAAAATTAGTGAGGGATTGGTCATGAAATATCTCGAATTCGATACCCCCGCAACCAAGCAGGCCATGGAGCTTGCTTCAGATTTCAGATTAAAGAACCAGGGATTAACCGGGCTCGACAGAGTTTTCTGGAACCTTCCCGAAGAAGCACTTTATGAAGAAATTGTTTTCCGTAATGAAGGAAAGCTTACCAGGCACGGTGCTCTTGTTGTTAATACTGGCAAACATACTGCTCGTGCTGCTGCTGATAAATTTGTTGTGCAGGAACAAACTACTAATGATAAGATATGGTGGGGAGTTCATAATCGTCCCTTCAGCTCTGAAAAATTTAACCAGCTGATGGGAAGAGTTCAGGCATTTTGCCAGGGTGAAGAATTATTTGTACAGGATTGTTACGCAGGCGCTGACCCTGATTATAGAATGCCTATCAGAATAATTACTGAAAAAGCATGGCACAGTCTGTTTGCAAGAAATATGTTTATAACAACAAATGACAGAGACGAACTCAAAAAGTTTATTCCCGATTTTACAGTAATTGCTTTGCCCGGTTTCAATGTTGATCCCTCAATAGACGGTACAAGAACTGAAACAGCAATCGTTTTAAATTTTGCAGAAAGAACCGCAGTTATTGCAAACTCACTTTACGGCGGTGAAATTAAGAAATCAATATTTACTGTACTTAATTTTCTCTTAACATTTGAAGATGTTCTGCCTATGCATTGCTCTGCAAACGTCGGTTCAAAGAAAGATGTTGCATTGTTCTTCGGATTAAGCGGAACCGGAAAGACAACTTTATCTGCTGATCCTACAAGAGGTTTAATCGGAGATGATGAGCACGGCTGGAGCAGTGAGGGCGTATTTAATTTCGAAGGCGGATGTTACGCAAAAGTGATAAGACTTTCAGCAGAACACGAACCTGAGATTTATGCAACTACAAGAAGATTCGGAACTATACTTGAGAATGTTGTTTTCGATCCGGTATCAAGAAATATCGACCTGGATGATGATCATATTACTGAAAATACACGTGCCTCTTACCCACTTGAGTTCATCCCAAATGTAGTCGAAGATGCATATGTCAGAAGTCACCCTAAAAACATAATATTTCTAACCTGCGATGCATCAGGAGTTCTTCCCCCGATTGCAAAACTAAATCCTGAGCAGGCACAATATCATTTCATTAGCGGCTATACATCTAAAATTGCCGGAACAGAAATTGGTTTGGGAATTGAACCGCAAATTACTTTCAGCGCATGCTTTGGTGCACCCTTTATGGTTCGTCATCCTTATGAATATTCCGAAATGCTGAAGCAGAGAATGCTGAAACATAATGCAAATGTCTGGCTCGTAAACACCGGCTGGGTAGGCGGAAGATTTGGTGTAGGAAAAAGAATAAGCATACGCCATACCCGTAATCTTTTAAATGCAGCACTTGACGGAAAACTTGATAAAGTTAAATACAGAAAAGATAAGTTGTTTGGATTCGAAGTTCCGTTAAGTTGTCCTGATGTTCCTGAAGATGTCCTTGATCCCTCTTCCAGCTGGGGAAATAAAAACGAATACTGGAAAAAATATGATGCGCTTGCAGCAAGATTTATTGAAAACTTCAAGCTCTTTGCAGAAGGAACTTCAGACGAAGTAAAGAAAGCCGGACCGGTCCGTTTGAAGTAAAATATAATTTAGATATGCCAGATTTTAATAATTTGGCATATCTTTATCTACTACCACTCACCATAAAAATCTTCCGTTCACATAAATCTTCAAAATTTAACATTCATTGTATTTACAAATTCCTAGATATTTCTATAATTTTGAAAAGAACTTTTTATCCTTTTTCCGGAACCAAAACAGAAATTGGATAGAAAGGGGAGATAAATAAAATTTTTTGTATCCGGGGGAGATTAATGAATCTCAGATGCTTACCAGTTTTCTCAAGTTGTGAGCGAACAGTTTTATCTTTTCGTTCACACAAATCTATCTCCTCCACGTTTGTAAAAATCAAAACCAGACCGGAAGTTAAATGAAACCAAAATCAAATTATCCGTTAATAATAATTTCCCTATTATTTGCCGGCTTCAGTTTTTCGCAAACACAAACTCTCAATATAGATGAAGCAATAAAAACAGCACTTAAAAATAACAGTGATGTTAAAATAGCTGAGATGAATGTTCAGAAAGCCAACGCTGCTGTTCACGAGGCATTCGGCTATGCATTACCAAGCCTTGATTTCTCTGCGGGTTTAAGTCACTTTATAGAAAAACCCAAAACACCTTTCCCAGATTTTGGAGCGCTGCTTGGGAACGCAACTTACTCAATCCTGTTTGATGAAAATGTTATCCCGCGTGATAATAATAAGTTCAAACCCGTTGGATACAGCCTGCAGTCATTTACGCTTGCAAATAATTACCAAACAAATCTGCAGCTTACCCAGGTGCTTTTCAGTTCTGCAGTGTTCCGGGGAATCGGTGCCTCACAGATTTATCTTGATCTTTCCAAAGCTCAATTGAAAAACACAATTTCATCTACCGTATTAAATGTGGAAAAAGCATTTTACGGCGTACTTCTTACGAAGGAAGTTTACCAGATAACAAAAGCAAGCTTTGAAAACGCTCAGGATAATTATAAAAACGTAAACGCACTTTACGGGCAAGGACTGGTTTCTGAATTTGATGATCTGCAGGCTCAGGTCCAGGTGGAGAATATCAGACCGACTTTACTTGATATGGAAAATAAATTAAAGGATGCAACAGACGGCTTAAAAATTCTGCTTGGATTAAATCCTGAAAACGAAATTGATGTTGATGGAAGTATAACATATCAGCCGATGCCGGTTCCGGAAACACAGGATATGGTTGATGAAGTTCTGAAATCGAATTTAAGTATACAGACACTAGGTCTGAAAGCAAAGGTTGATGACGCTTTTATAGATTTGGACCGCGCAGAATACTGGCCTAACATTGCGGCTTTCGGAAATTATTCTTATGCCGGTTCCTCCGATAAATGGGACTTCCAGAATTATTCCTCTTTAACTGTCGGGGTAAATTTTTCTATCAATCTCTGGAAAGGACAGCGGACTTCTCAGCGTGTTGAACAATCAACTTTAACTTATAAGCAGACAGAGGAACAGGTTTCCCAGTTAAAAGATTATTTAACCGCCCAGGTTAAATCAAAAATAAATGAATTAAAAAGAGTGCAGACGGTTGTTGAAGCTCAGGATAGAAATGTGTCGCTGGCTGAGAGGGCTTACCAGATTGCAACTGTCAGATATAAAGAGGGAACCAGCAGTCAGCTTGAAGTACAGAATGCGGATATAGCATTGAGACAGGCAAGATTGAACAGGCTTCAGACAGTTTACAGCTATTTGATTACAAGGTACGAACTTGAACAAATGATAGGAAAAGTTTCACCGGAGTATTATTCAATGTTCGAATTATTAAATGACTAAAAAGATTTTCAAATAAATCCAATAGAGGAGAAGAGGATTGAAATGAGACCTTTAATTAAAACAATAAATATTTACCTGGTAACTGTATTGCTTGGATTTTTGGTTTTCGGATGCGGAAGCAAAAGCAATGAAGAAACTAAAAGTATGGAGCAAATCCAGGGTGAAGAAGGAATTCCTGTAAAAGTTGAACAGGTTAAATATAAACCCTTTCAAAAGCATCTCAGTTTTTATTCAAAACTTACAGGAATAAAAGAAGCAACGAAAGGAGCGATGATTGGAGGCAAGATTGAAAAGATTAATGCAAGAGTTGGAGATTATGTTAAAGAGAAACAGGTAATTGTTCAGTTTGATACCGATAATCCTGCTTTACAATACGAGCAGGCAAAAACATCTTATGAAAATGCAAAGAAAAGTTATGACAGGATTAAAACATTGCTTGAAGCCGGTGAAACTTCACAGGCAAATTTTGATGGTGCAGAAACGCAATATCTTGTAAGCAAACGAAATTATGAATCATTAAAACAAATGTTATTTATCGATTCTCCTTTTGACGGAAGAATAGTTGACTTAAAAGTGAATGAAGGTGACAATGTTAATAAAGACACTCACCTGTTTACAGTTGCACAGACAAATGTAATGCGTGCAAAAATCTGGGTTTCCGAAAAAGAAATCGGCTTGGTTAAAAAAGGAATGAAAGCCTCCGCTTTATACAATGGCAAAGAATACCCGGGAAGAATAACAGATGTATCTCTCGGAATTGATCCGGCAAGGCAATCATTTTATGTAGAATCGGAATTTAATAATCCTAACAATGAATTGATGAATGGTGTTACTGTTGAAATAAAAATCCTGGTTTACGAAAACCCGAATGCGATTATCATTCCACGCAACCTTTTAATGACCGATGAAAAAGGGTTTTATCTCTTTACAGAAAATAATGGCAAAGCAGTAAAAGTTTACACAGAGAACGGACACGAAAGCGGAATTTATTATGAGCTGAGCAAAGGATTAAAACCGGGCGACAGGCTTATTGTTAAAGGCGCAGACCAGCTTGCAGATGGAACAACTGTAAAAGTGATTCAATAGAAGGAATTAAAAATGTATTTAGCAAAAGTTTCAATAAACCGTCCGGTATTAACCAGCGTTGGTCTTCTTGTTTTTGTAATCTTCGGAATAATTGCTTTTTTCAGATTGAACCTCAACCTGCAGCCCGATGTTGAAATCCCTTATGTTACTATTTCAACAGTTTATCCCGGTGCGGGTCCGAAAGAAATTGAAACTCTAATAAGCAAAAGAATTGAAGAATCAATCTCCACGATAAGCAGGATTGAAAGAGTTGAATCATATTCGCTCGATGGATTATCGATTATAATAATTGAATTTCAGATGGGAAAAAATGTTGATGTTGCAAACCAGGAAGTAAAAAATAAAGTTGATGAAATTATAAATGATTTGCCCGAAGACTCCAAGAAACCGATTGTTCAGAAAGTTGATTTAAAACAGTTTCCTGTTGTTGATTTGGTGTTAAGCGGTAATCTTGACCCAAGACAGCTTTATGAAATTGCAGATAAATCTTTAAAAGATAGATTCGCCCAGATTGAAGGTGTGGCTAATGTCCAGATTACAGGTGGACAGGAAAGAGAAGTCCGCGTAATTCTTAATAACAAAGAAGTTTATGAAAATTCGATTTCACTTCCGCAGCTAAGCCAGATTTTAAAAATGCACAACATGGATATTCCCGGTGGATATTTCCAGATAGGCGACCAGGAGTATACTGTTAGACTGAACGGACAGTTTGCAAGTCCGGAAGCAATAAATGAGCTTGAAGTTCCTACTACATTCGGTCCCAAGAAAGTAAGACAGTTTGCAGATGTTGAAGACGTTGGAAAAGATATCAGGCAGAGAGCAGTGTACTACAATGTTAAACAAAACTTCCGGAACGAAAATGTTGTTAGGCTTGGCATTGTAAAAAGCACAGAAGGAAATATTGTAAAAGTTGCAGAAGCTATTAAAGCTTCATTACCGGATATAAAAGCTGCGCTTCCTCAGGGTGCAAGTCTTGAAATTGTAAATGATGAATCGGGATTCGTACAGAGCAGCGTCGATGATACAATGAGCAATATATATCTTGGTGTTATTTTTACCGCACTTGTATTATTTCTTTTCCTTCACGATTTACGCTCTACAATAATTGTTGCTCTTTCAATGCCGACATCAATCATTTCCACTTTTCTTTTACTGCAGCTTTTCGGATTAACATTGAATATGATGACGTTAATGGGTTTATCTGTTTCGGTGGGAGTACTCGTTGCAAATTCAATTGTTGTAATTGAAAATATTTTCCGATACAAGAAAATGGGAAAAACCATAAAACAGGCAGCTTACCAGGGAACTTCTGAGGTTATGGTTGCAGTACTTGCATCAACTCTTACAAACCTAGTAGTGTTTTTGCCTGTAGCTAACATGTCATCGATGGTTGGAATGTGGTTAAGAGAACTTGCACTCGCTGCGGTTTTTGCAACAATTTTTTCGCTTATTATGTCTTTTACATTAACCCCGATGCTTGCTTCTTTAATTCTAACAAAAGAACATAAACCGGGAAGATTAAGTCGGAAATTGAATGAGTTTGAAGAGAAGCAGACACAATTCTATAAAAACATACTTGCTAAATTTTTAAAGAATAAACTCACCAGTTTTATTGTAGTTGCTTCCTCTTTTGTAACTCTTGTCCTGGTAATGATGACATTCGGTTCTAAAATAGGTTTTGAATTTCTTCCATCATTTGATGACGGCAAAATAAAAATCTCCGTGGAAATGCCCGAAGGCTACAACCTGCAGGCAACAGGAAATCTTTTAAGTGAAATAGAAAACCGGATAAAAAAACATCCGGAAGTTACACATATGATTACTAACCTTGGCAGAATGAGTGAACTTGATATTGGTACAAATATGGCTTTAATGGATGTTCAGCTTGTTGATGCAAAAGACAGGAATATTTCCCTGCCTGATATGATTTCTGTTTTCGTAAAAGAGCTTGCCGATATTCCCAATGCAAGAATAAAAGTTGATCTCGGCTCTTCCTCCGGTGGACCGGGAGCTCCTGTAGAGTTCTTTTTAATGGGACAGGATCTCGACAAGCTTGAAGAATACAAGAATGAAATTGTAAAAAGAATAAAAGACATTCCCGGTTTAATTAACTTCGATCAGAGTTCCCGTGCAGGCAAACCTGAAATAACTGTTTTTCCAAAAAGAGAAAAACTGGTTGAAGCAGGGTTGAGCATTACAGATCTTGCTTTAACTCTTCGTTCTTCTGTCGAAGGTATTCAATCTTCAAAATACCGGGAACTCGGAAATGAATACGATATAACCGTAACAATGGATGATCAATCTGTTAATTCCCCCGAAAAAATTTCCAATATTACAGTTGCTTCACCTATGGGTCCTTTCAGGCTTACACAGCTTGCAGATGTAAAATTCACTCATGGTTATACTAAGATTCTTCACCGCGATAAATTTGTTTCTATAATGTTTACAGGTGCTCCTGCATCAGGTGTTCCGCTTGGAAATATAACAAGTGAAATAGACAGCAGGCTTTCCGATTTAAATCTTCCTCCCGGATATTACATACGCTGGGGCGGCAATGTTAAAATGATGAATGATATGATACAGGATATGATTTTTGCTTTCTTCCTTGCAGTGTTTTTAACATACATGCTTCTTGCTGCAATACTTGAAAGTTTCTGGCAGCCCGTTTCAATAATGTTAACGGTACTCCTTGCGATGATAGGTGTTGTTCTTGCTTTGTATATCACCAGCACAGCATTTAATGTGGTTTCGCTGATGGCAATAATTATGCTTATTGGAATTGTTGTTAACAATGCTATTCTTATTCTTGATTATACAAACCAGCTTAGAAGAGAACAGGGAATGCTTCCGAAAGATGCGTTACTGGAAGCTTGTCCGACCAAGCTTAAGCCGCAGATAATGGCAACTGTAGCAATCATTCTTGGTATGCTTCCTTTAGCTCTCGGTATTGGCGCAGCGGGAAAAGAAATGAGAATTCCGATGGGAATTGTTGCGATCGGCGGATTAATTGCATCTACAATTCTTACATTATTTGTAATTCCTGCATTTTACTATTTAACATCAAGATCAAAAGTAATTGATGCATCGAAGAGAGAGAAAGTTGGATAGTAGTTATTAGATAAGAATAATTAATTAAAAAAAGACCTCCTTATTCGAGCGGTCTTTAATAAAAGAACGATGTTAAAAATATTACTTTAACAGTAACATTTTCTTAATCATAATTGAATTACCTGTCTGCAGCTTATAGAAGTACACGCCACTTGGTAAAGATTTAGCGTTGAAAGTAGCTCTGTGAGAACCAGAAGTTACGAAGCCGTTTACCAACAGAGTAACCTGCTCACCAATAAGGTTGTAAACAGCAAGTTTAACATTTCCGGATTGAGGAACAGTATAAGCAATACTTGTCGTAGGGTTAAATGGATTCGGATAATTTTGTGCAAGGTTAAAAGTTAAAGCATCGCCTATGTTAGCTTTAATCCCGGCTGGTGTTGTTTGAACTTCACCACGTATATTCCAGTTATAATTTAATCCGAAGTCATTTAAATGCTGCCATGTTCCAGAATCATTTACCCAATCGCCATCTGGATCTGCAGGTCCGGCATCAACACCAAATGGATAACTTGCTGCTGTAGAATCTTCTACCCGGAGGCAAACCCACAAATCATTCCCGGAAATCGGGATGTTTGTATTTAATGGAACTCTATTCCAGTTTCCAACAATTAATGAATCTAAAATCAATGGTTGAGAAAGTAATAAAGTTCCTGCAGTGGTGTCTGTCCCGGCATCGAAGATCATAATCGTTAATCCCGTAGCTGCCTGTGAATAATAAAATTGTACATATTGTAATTCACCACCGGTGTACGGACTCATTATGGTATCACGAAAGCGTGCACCGCCAATAAAAGTGGTTCCGCCATCACCAACTGAATTAGCAGAATTATCACCATCATAGTGAATAAACACTAAATCATTTGGAGACTGTGGACTTACAGACTGACCGTTATTATTAGAAACTGCAAAATTCTGGCTGTACCCTGTTGAATAACATATAAATAAAAACAGAAAAGTGATCAATAAGCTGTTCAATATTTTCATTGGATCTCCTTTTTTACCGTATGTAAAATTGAAATGTTAAAATTCTGAAAAATCAGGAAGATATATATTTATTTTATTTTAAAATAATATTATAAAGAAATAAAAATGGTACAATAAAAAAAGACCGCCTTATTCAAGCGGTCTTTTCTAAAAGGATTATGTTAAAAATATTATTTTAACAATAACATCTTTTTAACCATAACAGAACTACCCTGCTGCAATTTGTAGAAATATGCACCACTGGGTAATGATTTAGCATTAAATGTTGCTGTGTGTATTCCTGCTGTTACGTTGCCGTTAACAAGCATTGCAACCTGCTGACCGATTGTATTGTATACAGCAAGTGTTACATTTCCTGATTGAGGAACATTGTAAGTAATACTTGTTGTAGGATTGAACGGATTCGGATAATTCTGTGAAAGATCGAAAGTAGCCGGTCCGCTTACAGAGACTTCAACATTATTAGAATATTCTGAACGTCCGTCGAAATCTATTTGTTTTAGTCTGTAAGTATAAGTTCCGGAATTTACATTTTTATCAACAAAAGTGTAACTATGTGGTTGGGTTGATGTTCCTGAACCATTAACAAAACCAACAGTTGCAAAATTGTTTTGAGCGTCTTTTCTTTCAATCTCAAACATTCTGTTATTGGTTTCTGTTGCTGTATTCCAGTTAAGTACAACCTGGCCAAGATTATTTGTAGATGCAGTAAATGAAGTTAATTCTACAGGTACAACGTTAAGATCTGTCACTGTATAATCATCAATATACTGTTCGTCAGTAGCAACGGCTCCGAAGAAATCATTAGCTGCAAGCTGATTTGGAACTGTACCACTTGCGCCGGCCGACCATTGTCCGCTCCAAACCATAGTGCCTCCATACCAGAATTCCATTATATCATTGTCTATATCAACAACAACCTGAACCAACATCCATTGATCAGGAGTCCAGGTAAATGTAGCAATATTAGCAGCACCACCGGCACTTAATGCACCAGCACCGCCGGCATTGAAATAAACTTCCATACCCCATTGCGGGTTAGTACCATTAGCAAAATCTGCTAAAGTGTTAAAATAGCCTGTCTTTCCGGTTGGCAGATAATTGTAAAAGTCGATTTCCCACTTTCCACTTGTTTCAGGTCCCCACTGATGAACCTGATCATTATTCTGTACAATTACAACAGAATTGGCTCCGCTGTGTGCCCAATTGCTTGAGACATAACCATCTTCTACTGCATTACAGGGATCGATGCTCCAGGTAGTCCAATCTGTTGGATTCTGGCAGGCAAGCTGTTGACCTGCAACGTATGAATCAAAATTGTCTGAGAATATAACATTAGTTGGAGCTGGCGTATTAACAACGCCACGTATGTTCCAGTTATAATTTAATCCGAAGTCATTTAAGTGCTGCCAAACACCAGAATCATTTACAAAATCGCCATCAGGATCTGCCGGTCCGGCATCAACACCAAATGGATAACTTGCTGCTGTAGCATCTTCTACCTGAAGACATACCCATAAGTCATTTCCGGAAATCGGGATGTTTGTACTTAAAGCAACCTCGTTCCAGTCACCAACTGTTAGAGTTCCCAGGTCTAATGGTTGAGTAAGTAAGAGAGCTCCCGGGTCAGTAGCTGTTCCGGCATCATAAATCATAATAGTTAAGCCGGTTGCTGCCTGGGTATAATGAAACTGTACCGCCTGTAGTTCTCCACCGGTGTATGCACCCATAATGCTTGCACGAAAACGTGCACCACCAATAAATGTAGCTCCGCCATCACCAACCGAATTTCCAGCATTGTCACCATCATAGTGTACTACTACTAAGTCATTTGGTGATTGTGGGCTGGTACCAGTAGTATGATTATTCGAAACCGCAAAATTCTGGCTGTACCCTATTGAATAGATAAGAAAAGAAAAAAGTAAGGTGAATAGATAACGGTTAAAGTGCTTCATAGATCCTCCTAACACGTTTGGTTTTTGAAAAAATGGAATAATTCTTAGCATTAATTAATGCAAAATCCCATTTGTTTTTAATGTACTAAAGTAAGTTCTAAGTAAAAGAATTTAATCTGAAAATAAGATATGATTTTTTTTTAATAATTATCAACAAAAATTTAAAAAAATTGTGATTCCGGATAAAAAAGACCGTCTTAAATAGAAGACGGTCCCTGAAAAACCTATTTATCGTGTCATTTATTCTAAAAATAACATTTTTTTCATCAGTGTCAATCCTTCACACTGCAGCTTGTAAAGATATACACCGCTCGAGAGATTTATTGTATTAAAGGTTGCCTCATGAGAACCGGCTTTAATGGTTCCATTAATCAGTACTGAAATTTCCTGACCAACAACATTATATACCGATAACTTAACATTTGAAGTTTGCGGAATACTGAACCTGATTGTTGTAGAAGGATTGAATGGATTTGGATAATTCTGTTCCAGAGCAAATCCGGATGCAGGATTTAAATTCATCTCAACTACAGAAGAATATTCATAATTGCCGTTATTATCAATTTGCTTCAAACGATAGTAATAAACACCTGAAGAATTGATTTTTGTATCTGAGAATGAATAATAGCTGGGGGTTTGTCTGGTTCCGTTACCGTGTTTGAATCCAATTGTAAACCAGTTGTCAGATAGTTCGGTACGCTTTTCAATTTCAAAACCATAATTATTAAGTTCTGATGCAGTCTGCCAGTTAAGATTAACATTTGTCCCATCCCATTTTCCCGTAAATGAAGTAAGCTCAACAGGTAAAGCTCCTTCAACTTTTGCCATCAAAGCAAGAGTTCCGATACAGAGTTTTGAACACTTGTCAAAGTAAGGAAAGTTGTAATGTGAAATTAAATCATTAGAAGTATGATAATACTGGTTAAAATCACCGTAATAGTTTTCGATAAGGAGTATAGCTGTATATCCGTAATTCCAGAAAGAAGCATGATCACTTGCAGTAAGACCGGGATTAACAACAGACGCTTGAATTCCAATCGAATAACCTGAATTTATCATCAGCATTGAATCTTTTAGTGCAACAGAGTTTGCAATGTTCTTGGTATGAATTTCTGCGACGTTATCATTGTTGCTGTCCCAGGCTATCATATCCATATTTATAACTCCAAGAATATTAAGACTGGTATTGGCTGCATAATACGCACTGCCCAGTAGTCCGAGTTCTTCGGCATCCCATACTGCATAGATGATGGTATACTGAAATTCATAATTCCGCAATACACGTGCAGCTTCAATAACAGCGGCTGTTCCGCTTCCATTGTCATCGGCACCAGGGGCAAGTCCGCTTGAGGGCATATCATCATAATGCGCACAGATTATATAAACCTGATCAGGGTTGGTTGTACCGGGTTGAACTGCATATACATTTCTGCCGCTGCTGAAATTCTGATTATAAGCCTGCAATCCGTAGTATTCAAATTTTGCCTTTATATAATCGGCAGCTTTGTCATTAGTACTTGAACTATAAAAACGGGAGGTAATTGTAACCGGCTGCCCATTAACGGTAACCGGAACTTCACCTGATAATTCATTAACGAACTGCGTTAATGAATCTATACTCACGTTATTAATAACTTGTTGAACGAGAGGATTAGTCTGAGCTATCCCCTGATGGAAAAAGAACAAAACAAGGAAAAGAGTAGAAAGTTTTTTCATTATTTATTTAACACCATTTTTTTAGTTAGGGTAAGATTTCCTGATTTTAATTGATATATATAAACCCCGCTTGAAAGACCATTGCCTTTAAACTCAACTTTGTATGATCCGGTTGATTGATAGGAATTGACAAGGGTCATTAGTTCGTTCCCGAGTATATCATAAATTTTTAGTGTTACAGGCATACTTCTATTACCATTGTCCGAAAGAGTATATTTAATAATGGTTGAAGGGTTAAACGGATTCGGATAATTCTGCAGCAGTTCAAATTTATCGGGGGAAGAAACACTTAATTCAATTACGTTACTGTAGTGATTTGCGCCATTGTAGTCAACCTGATTTAACCGGTAACTTACATTCCCTGCAAAATCCTGAGCAATATTATTATCTGTAAAGTTATACTCATTTGGTTTAGAGGTTGTCCCTTTACCGGGAATGAAAGAAATATTCTGCCATTCCTCATTTAATTTTCTTTCAACCATAAAACCCTTGTTGTTTGTCTCTGTACCCGTTTTCCAGTTCAATACTACAGAGTTGTTAAATACAGAACCATTAAATGAAATAAGTTCCACAGGTGTTACCGGAAGAACAACTATTGGTTTGTTCTCGGCCCAGTTCCAATATTTACGGGAACTGCCGGTAGCATAAATAATTTGTGGTAAAGCAGTATCAGGTGCAGTATAGCTGAATTCAAAAACCACCTGACCGCTTACATAATTAACTGCACTGGTATGTGTAAGTTCACTATTTAAAACTTTAAGATAAGTTGAAACCGGTACAAGGTTATCATTAGAAGCGGCAATATCCACACCCGCTTTTGTATTTGGTCCTCCCGAAACCGTGACAGTATAAGTTCCTGTCTGATTTACATACAGCGTATCAGGTCCGTCAATTACAACAGACACGGTTGTATTAAAATAACTGGAACCGTGACATCCGCATCCCGAATTACCGGATTTTTTTGTAGCCCCGGAAATACCTGATGGGTATGCATTAATTGTTTCTGCTGCAAAAAAGAATAGAATAGAAATAGTTAAAATAATTTTGGTAGTCTTGTAAATAGTATTCATTTCTCTCCTTTATTAAATGAATAAACCGCTTACTCCCCAATTACCATGCCATCAGGTTTTATAGTATAACTTATTGGAAATCGATTCAAATTAAAATAGATTTTATTAAAACAGATAACTGTTTGCCAACAACGGGAAGGCTAAATGGAATGAAGAATTATAAAAAAGGGAGCCATCGGACTCCCTTAAAATTCTGAGAATGAAGAAAATGCTATTTGATAACTATCATTTTCTTAATTGAACTGAAATAATTTCCTGCTTCCATTTTGTAGAAATATACTCCGCTATTCATTTCAGCTGCGTTAAAATTTATAGAATGAACCCCGGCTTGCTGGAAACCATTTACAAGTGTTTTCACTTCTCTTCCGAGCACATCGTAGACCTTAAGAGAAACGTTCCCATCATATGGAAGTGAATAAGAAATTAATGTTGTGGGATTAAAAGGATTAGGATAATTCTGAGCAAGTTGATATTCCGGTGAATTTACAGAGTTTATTTCTATAACATTTGAGTAATTATAATCACCGTTAAAATCAAATTGCTTTAAGCGATAATATACTTTTCCATTTACTCCTTCTTCCGTAAATGAGTAATTATGCGGCTGAGTAGTTGTTCCGTTTCCGTTTACAAATCCCCGCGTTGTAAAAACTTTCTTGTCTGTACTTCTCTCAATTTCAAATCCATGGTTATTCTTTTCAGTGGAAGTTTGCCAGGTGAGAATATTTTTTCCGCCTGAAGTACTTCCGTTAAAACTTATTAGCTCAACAGGAAGTGGAGTTATGTTAGCTGAATAGATATCCATATTAACTCCGCCCGCTCTTTCATCAGTCCATACAGGTACAACTATATTTCCGCCGTATGCATCAATTCCAATATAATCTCCGAAGCGTACATCGCTGTTAGGTGTGTTTGTCGGAGATTGTTGTGTACTCAGTAATTCGTTTGTAAAAGTTTCTCCGCCGTCTGTTGATCTTGCAAGATACGCTTCAATAGTATTATTATTCGGAGTATTTCTTGTATCGTAAAAGATCAGATCAATTTCTCCGGATTCCGCCACGGTAATCCATGGCCAGTATTGTTCTCTGCCGTTACTAACCGGATCATTATTAATTCTTAGGGCGGCAGACCAGGTAGTTCCGCCGTCTGTTGACTTGCTCAGAAAAATATCTCCATCTCCATTTCGTTCATCATTCCATGTAACATAAATATTTCCATTATACGTTCCCCCGCTTATATCAACAGCCATTGAGGGAAACCACGCGTTTGGACAGGGACTGACAACAATATCATTTCCAAAAGTTAAACCACCGTCTGTTGATTTATCAAAGTAAATATTCTCTGAAGTAAAATCATATCCGTACCACGCAACATACACTTCTCCATTTGGACCTACGGCAGGCACAGAGCCCTGAACACTTAAATTAGAACCACTTACATTTACCGGGCTGCTCCAGGTTACTCCCTGGTCAGTTGATCTGACAAGCAGAATATTTGTACCGCTTGTAAATCTTGTCCAGCTTACATACATATTATTATAATAAGGACTGGCAGGAACAAAATCGGTTGTAACATATTCCTTGTCTTCAAAAGCATTCGAATTGTTTGCAAGTTGGTAAACCGAATCGAATGTCACGCCGCCATCAACGGATTTAAAAAGCCAGAGTTCTCCATTAGCTGTGTTATCATTTAAGGAAACTGTAACTATATAAAAATTGCCGGCAGTATCTGTTGCAACTGCAGGATCACTTGATAGTGCGCAAGTAGGAATTATCTGGGGAGTAAGCTGACTTACAGACCAGGTTAAACCGCCATCAGTTGAGTAGCTGTATCCTATTCTGCGGAGAGCAGGATTAACTCCTGTTCTGAAATCGCGCCACGCCGCAACTACACGGTTGGGATCCTTTCTGCTGATTTTAACAGACGGTTCATTTTGCGGATAAGGATCATCCGAAATATTTATGTTATCAAAAAAGGATAGATTCTGTCTGCCCGGACCAAAACTATTTTCATCATAATGCATTTTCTGTAACCAGGGCTCAGGATTTTCTTCCAGTGGTTTTTGAAAAAGCTCATTCAGGTTTTGTGCGAACAGGGCTGTCGGTGAAAGGATTAAAAGAAGAGCTGCAAATAAAAGTAAGTTTTTTTTCATCGATAAATCTCCGGTTAACTGTAAGAGAATTATTTAACAAACATAAAATTACATTTAATTTTACTAAATGTTGAGTAATAAATATCTGCCTCAGGTTTCATCATTTAAAGGACCTTCAAGTTTCTCCAGCAATCTTTCTTTTAACTCTGCCGCTCCAAGCTCAGGTTTATTAAGGTAAGTGATAACCAGAAACAGGTGGAACTGAAGAATATCCAGCACTTCTTTTGTATCTTCCGAATTGTAATCTTCAGATTCGTAACGAAGCTTTACAATAAGTTTATTGGCTTTAATTAGTTCATCAGCTATCATAATTTTTTCCTTTAATAAAACTCTGCATCTAATTTAAAAATAAAAAATGCGAATAGTAGAATATTCGCATTTTATCTGTACCATTGTCATTTTCTATCTCAATTAGTCCTGTGCATTGAAATAAATTCAATGGGATTTGAAATAACCTTCCACGTTGTCATATCATCCTACAGTCGGTGTGCTCCATGCAATGGTTATATTATCCTCGAACATTTGCTATACTGCAAAGTTGAACTCTTTAAATGTCATTTATTTCAATAAAATCATCTTCTTAGTGCTTATATAACTTCCTGATTTCAATTGATAAAAATAAACTCCGGAACCTAATTGTTCGTTGTTAATTGAAAATAGTACATTGTAGTAACCTGCAGGTTTGTATTCATTGACAAGTGTTGCAACTTCTTTACCCAACACATCATATACTTTTAAAGATTGCCAGCTGCCCACTGGAGTCTGCCAACTAATAGTAGTTGTAGGATTAAAAGGATTCGGGTAAGCATCATTCAGAATATATCTCTGCTGTGGAATACTGTTTTTTTCAGTATTAATTCCAACCAATGGATTTACAATAGAAAATGAATCTATAACCTCACCGGCAGGAGTTATAGCTTTAAATTTAAGTGTATCGTGGTCTATCTCAATTTTGCAGAAATGATTTTTCATCGCCGTGCTTACAATATTAGGGTAATTGGGGTCCGGTTGATAAAGAGGAGCTCCACCTCCACCAGTCGTAATATGCTGCACATTGTTTACAACCGCCCGGGCGTAATAGTGGTTATGTCCCCCGAACACAATTGGAACACCGTATTCCACGCACAGCGGCTGAATATAATTCTGGACGTTTGTGTTGTTTGCATGACCGCCTGCCGACCAGCCGGGCTCGTGCAGAGAAATGAATTTCCAGCGTTTGGTTGTAGCTGCAAGATCGTTTTCAATCCAGGTTAATTGGGCAGATCCCGGTCCGTAACTTGTATATTGATCAACAACCACAAAGTGAGCAGGACCATAGTCAAACGACCAGTAGCGTCCGTTTACAAAAGGATAAGGAAAATATTTCTTAAACAATACTCCGGTACCTTCATGATTGCCAATGCATGACTCGTAGGGAAGAGTGGCAAGCATTTCCCGGATATCGGAATAGGCAGAACTAAAAAACTCACTATCCCATAAGGATTCACTATCACCATTAGAGACAAGATCACCCACTGAAATAATTATTGACTGAAAATCAGGATCGTCATTATATGCTGCAATCATTGCTGCTGCCACCTGGTTGTGAATTCCGGGATTTGATCTTGTATCACCGTAAGCAAAAAAACTGACGGCATCGGCATTAGAATCAGGTGCTGAATGAAAAGTCCCGGTATAAAATTCCTGACTTACGGAAACACGATAATAATATTTTTCAGCCGGTGTTAAATTTGTGATAGTATAAGAATGCTGATGAGATGTCCCGTACTCATAAGTCGGCTGGTTTCCAAGGGCATAGAGAGTATCAGTTCCCCATTCAATCCGGCACGTGTCTGTCGAATACAATTGCCATACTACCTGCATCTCCGTCTGATTCCCGTTATAAATCAGATAGGGCTCTTTGTGCATTAGCTGCGGATAGATCAGACCGGATATTATAAATAGGAAAAATAATAACAATGACAAAGGACGATTTGTTTTTTCCATAAGGCACTCCCCGAAAGATTTTATCAAGTACTACCACTATATCGTAAACTAAAGATAATGAAAAAAATCGAATGGTAGTTATTATTAATTTTATATTAGTCAGCTTCGGGAGATTTCTGTAATTAGCCGACTGCCAGCTGATTTTCTTCTCCAGCAAAGAAAATCTTTTCATTTATTATTACTCCTGGAATTGATAAATTTAATTATATATTTCTAATTAGATTATTATAATAACATTTGTGAATACGGGATTATAAAAATAAAATTATAAACACCGGAGAAACAGGATTATAAAATGAGTTTTGCAAAAAAAGAAGGGCTGTTTATAACAGTAGATGCTAATATCGGCGCAGGTAAAACAAATGCGTGTCATGCACTCGCATCGGCTTCAAGCTCGAGGGGAAGGCAGACAAGGGTGCTCGAAGAGCCTACACACACAGATAGATTCAAACACTTCCTTTCACACTACTATAATGATTTAATCACCGGCAAAAATACAGGCGGCGGTTTTGAGATGCAGATGTTCATGCTGTGCCAGAGATATGAACAGCACAGGCTTGCAGTTGAATTAGCGTGGGGCGAAAACGGAATTACTGTTATACAGGATCGTCCGATATACGGAGATACAGTTTTTGCAACAACCGCAATGGAAAGAGGGTTTATGACGAAGGAGGAATTCGATCTCTACTTTGATGTTTTCAGAAATATGAGTCGCGATATAATGCCGCCGGATATTTTTGTTTATTTAAATGTTTCACCCGAAGAATGCCACCGCCGTATGAACACAAGGTCAAGAACAGAGGAAGAGGGCGTACCTTTAGATTATCTTCAGCACCTAGACAGGAACTACACAAAATTAGTAAATGAAATGAGGAGAAGAGGAATAAGAGTATTGGAAGTCGACTGGCATGAATTCGGTCCTCCCGTAGTTCTCTGGAACAAAATACTTGGTATGATTGGCTCAGACGAATCGTGGTATGAACAGTTATCATTTTCATTCGCCAAGCAGCCTAGAATTCCTATTATGCCGAATGCTGATGAAGAAAATAAAAACCAGGTAAATGAACATTAAGAGTTAAGGATTGAACATTTATTAAAGACATTTAATATTCAATTACCGTTTAATTTTTTTCTTTGAATAAATCAGTGATTGCAGTTCCAATACTATCCATATCATTATTAAACTTCTGTTTGAAATTTTCCCAACTATCTTTTCCTTCATACTTATAATCGTTTAGTTTTTTCTTCAACTCGATATTATTTTGCTCTAATGTCAGCACTTTATTTTCGTATTTAGTTTTGAATTTTTCGCTCGTCGTTTTCATAGCCACGTTGAAATCATCAATTTTCTTTTTGTTAGCATCAATTTTTAATTCAGCTTGATTTTTAAATTGCTGCCATTCTTTTTCAAATTGAGCCTGCGCTTCTATCATAGATTGATTTGCCTGTTTAACATCTTCTTTGGCATTCTCTCGATTGCTTTCACAACCGGTAAACACTGATCCTGCAAGTAGTAGAAAAACTGCTAAGATGAAACATTTGTTTTTCATAATGCTCCTCATAAATTGTTTAAAAACTTTTAAATGCTTAATTCCAGTATGTCAGATAATCTTACTAAATATTAATGCAATGGTTTTCTGAACCATACATATGATAGGCAGAAGTTTAGTGTTGATCAATCAGGCAAAGGAATGAAAGATGGGCTACATCAATTGGATGATTAATGAAGATGAAGATCTCAATAAGAGTAGTTTAATTAAATTTGTTTTGATTTGTTCAGTAATGTCTATTCAGACTCATAATATTCGGATAGCGTTTTTATTATCACAAAAATAAGCTATCCAATTCTCTTCTTTTTTTGATCTGTTTAATAAGAGTCCTTATAAATTTATAAGCGATGAATAATATAACTGCACTAGATAATAATTGTATGAGAATCATAATTTGTTTCTAACTTAATAATGAATTTCTGAAGACCTAATCATTTAATTCAAAACTTAAATTTTTTCCTCTCTTCCAATAATCTATTTTGAACCTTCTTTTTAGTTAATCCTTTAATTGGAAGATAATAGGTAGATCGTGTTTGCATATCAGTTGCAAGCGCAAATTTATCTTTCCCATTAACTTTTTGTATACCATCAAACTTAGCTCCACCTTCTTGAATTATAGATGCTCTAAACATTGGAAGCTTCCTTTTTATTTAAACTGGATTTGAAGATATAAATAGAAATGAAGTTAATAAATAGGGCGAATGGATGAGAAAGGGACTAGATCTTTTGGATGAGTATTCTGCTACCGAAGGTATGTCTTTCCGCACGTCTGATCAAATTTAAAACAAGCAAAAGATTGGTTCGGTTGTACATTTTAAAACTAATACTTCCAGCATTCCCATCCTGAATGACTCTGTTTGTTTTTTGATCTTCCGAACCTTGCTGGTCGGTAGAAGACATCAACTCCATCGTTTATAGTTGAGATTCTGTAAGCTGGAATGTCAGCACAATCGCAATGCTCTATCGCTGCCAGGTCGGCTTTTGTTAATCCTTTCAAACTATCCAATGTCTGATTATAATTTTTTTGAACGGAGTTTACAAAATTTTGTACTCTATTTGCATCATACACAACAACACTAACCGTTGTTTCAATACTACCTGTTAGTTTATCAAACGATTCGCGGGCAAATCTTTTTGCAAACTCCGGGACATTTCCATCACGTAAATTAATTCCCAGCTGTTCCAACGGAGAAAGATCAAAATACGATAAATAAAGATTTTCAGGAGAAGCGATAATTGTTTGTGTAAATGGTATAAGTTTACCAATAGTATAAGGTGTGCCCCCATAACAAGTAGAGATCACTGTGAGATCGAATTTTATAGAATCAGATGTGAAGCTTTTCATTCTGCTAGCAAGATCATCGATAGTGAAAGACCGGTCAGGATATGATTCATCGTAACCCATTCCACCCACCTCAGGAATTTCGTGACCAAAGTAGAGAAACATATTAATCAACTTATCCTGATTAACAATGTGATATTGGCGATAAAGGGCAACTTCAGGATTGAAGTTTGATTTTTCCTGGTCGCGCCAATATAATTCATTTGCAATAAGCTGTCCATTTCGATAGTAAAAGAACTCACCATCCCGACGAGGGAAAAAAAACAGAAAGTGTGTTTTTGGTTTTTGGTGAAATATGAATACCTCGGCATTTGGATTCTGCTCAGCAACTTTTTTTGCATTCATCACAGTTTGTTCATCTGCATTATACCCGCTATCGCTGGTAGTGTGATATAAATAATCACTATCACCATGTATGAAGAAAATAATTGAATAATGCGTCTTGAGCGATTCATACTCTGCCTGTTTAGATTCCTCCAGTACGGGCAATTTAGGGCTGCATGAGGATAGAAGAATAGTGAGCACCACGTAACTCAACCCTGCCAGGAGAATACTTTGCGAGGTGCCCATAACCGATTGGTTTTTAGGTTTTCGCATTTAAATAATTGTTCCCGGTACGCTTTTATAACACAATTATAACCAGAAGAATAATCAATAGCGCAGCAACAAGACTGATAGTTATCATCTGATCAGCTTGTGCCAGATTTTGAACCACGTAATTAGAAAAGTTATTAAGCTGCGAATCCGGTACACGTTCATATCCATTAGTTCCTGCAAGCTCATCCTGGTTTTCTTTAAGTATGGATTTTAATCCATTTATACCAGCTTTATCTTCTTTAGAGATTAAGAATGAGTTTTGAACTTTGGTCAGAGCTTCGGACATATCCTTAAATGAATTTTCAAGGATCGCCCGTTTTTCCGCCACGTTCTCTGTTGCTTTTACTTTGTTTGCAACATCACTGAAATGTTTTTGTAGCTCACCTTTTCCACCGGCATTTATGGGAATAACGAGCACAAACATTATCAAGACTGATGCAAAAGCTATTATTGCTTTCATGGTTATTCCTTTCATTAAGTAAATTAACCGGTAAAAATCTATTCAATAAAATGTAGTAATGAAATAGACCAATGGGATGAAAAAGGAATTAGATTTATTAACCTAAAGGATTGATACGGCTGAAAGAGATATAATAAAACCCCCAACAATTTCTTGTTAGGGGTTTGATCAATTTGAAAAATATTTTTTACTCTTATTTCATTAATATCATTTTCTTAGTTTCGGTAAATACTCCTAAAGTTAGTTTGTATAGACAGACTCCGTTTGTCAGTTTATCAGAGGTAAATGTGTTTTTCATAAATTCATTTACAACCACATCACTTTTTGCAATTATTGCGGCTATTTAGGCAGTACAGGAACCAAACCGTAACTGGTCATTACCTTCTTTAGTTTTTCAACATCTGGAGGGCCACCAGCATTTACGATTACAGCACATTCCCTGAAGAAGTTAGGTCCGAGAAGAGCCGGAGTTATTGCTGCTAAAGCCTTAGCATTTTCTGACCCGAAGTTATTAAATCCGTGCACTGCACCACGGGGGATGAAGCAAGTTTCACCTTTGGCAATGTCAATTCGTTTACCTTCAACGGTAAATGTAATAACGCCCTCTATCCCATAAATTGTTTCATCATAATGTTCGTGGTAATGAGGAAGGGGAACTTTTGCTCCTTCCGGTACACTGAATTCAAACATAGCTAAAGAACCATTTGTATCTGCTGTTTCCAACAGAAAATCAATCGATACTTGCCCCACTTTTATTGTTTCGTTTTTCATAATACTACTCCGTATATTCTTTTGTTAATTGTTATAGGGCAAGCTAACCGCGTAAAACCATAAAGTCCTTGATTTGAATCAAGAAATTATTTTTGGGCTAATTTATTTCTAATACGGCTTAGCGTTTCCGGGGTCATTCCTAAATAAGCAGCAATTTGAAACAAAGGCAAACGCAGGAGGAGATGGCTTTCTTCCTTAAGAAAGCGCGTATATTTTTCTTCAGGAGTTTCAATAGTTGCTTCTCCTAATCGTTTTTTTAACACGTAATTTGTTTCTTGTTGTGCTTTAATGAAATACATTGTAAAGGGGGCAATATGCGTTACAGCATATATCCAGTTTTTTTGATTCATTTCTAAAAGTACACTGTCCTCAAGAGCTTGCAAGTTTAATTCTGTTGGGGTATCATTTAAGAAGCTTTGTAGCTCGCTAACCCAACCGCTTTCAATCTTAAAATAAATATTTCTTTCTTCTCCATTGCTATTAATCAGATATTGTCGCAGGCATCCTTTCTGTACAAAATAAACCTTTCTTGAAATTTGTCCTGTCATAAATAAATGCTCATTTTTCTTGACGTGAATTTTCTCAAGTAAGGGTGTAAGCTTTAAAAAATCTTTGTCTGGGAAATCGACTATTCGCCTTAATTCCTTAAGGAGTAAAAAATGCTCAGGATTATCATTTATCATATTATCGGCTAACTTATTCGCTAAATAATTCAAAATATAAATCAAATTTCTATTATTAGCTCAGAGAAAACAAATTTGTCTTGTAAGTCTAAAAGTGAAGAAAAACCAAATGTTGAATACAAATCTCTAAATTCGAAAAACAATATTCCCATTTGACCCGCCCCCCAAAAGTAGTGAAAAATTCTAGGCCGGTGACCTGCTGATTGAAATTCTGGTTTAATTGGAAATGTTAGTGCACCCTACCGGGCTCGAACCGGTGACCTGCTGATTAAGAGTCAGATGCTCTACCAACTGAGCTAAGGGTGCGGGGCAAAATTAAGAAAATTTTTAGGGTTAAAAAAGTGAGATATGTTTAATAAGATTATCAAATATTCTAACTGGTTTGAAAAAAAGTAAATACAATTAGTTTCTCACTTCTCTAAATGCATAACCCCTTTTGGTTATAAAATTGTTAATAATATGCCATAAAGCAAGGTTAATTCTTTTTAGTGTTTCTTCTATAGAACTATTAAAAAGACTAACATCCTTAGATATCGATTGGACACAACCCTGTGCAGCGGCATCTGCAAAATAAAATCTTGATTCCGGCATATTTCTCCCTCTGGAAATATATGCTTTATCTTTGGACTTATTACTTTTTCAAAAAAATATTTATATCCATTTAAGATAACTTTGAGATCATAGTGAAAACCAATTTTATTTCTTATGACCATAAGGTCTTTTGTTAGTTTATTATTACTTATCCTTCAAAAGATGTTTCTACTATTGCTTGCCAGTATTCTCTAAAGTCATTTAGGTATTGATTTGATAACAGATTGAATAAAATATTTGTCATTTAATGTTTTATTTGTATGTTTTATTAGATTAAACAATTCATGTAAAATTCCAATTGTCATCCTGTCGATAAAATTTTCAAGAGCAGAAAACTCACCCCAGTCTTTACTTTCCGTAATTGGTTCAGGTGGTCTTGATTCATTTAATACTTGGTTAAGTAAAGCTGTATTTTTGATATCGTTGTATATTAGCGATAGCGACAAAACAAAACCACAAACATCACGTGATATTTCAGAATCTTCTTTGAATGCTTCTGGATCAAACCATTGAAGGTTTACTAACTGTGAAAAATGTTGTGAAAAATTCATAATTGTATTCAATCGACTTGTTATTATATGGTTAATTTGAACTTCTTACTGCCCACTAACCCTCACTCCCACCCATTCATCTGGAACCAGCCGGCACGGTTGAGAACATCTTTTGAATAATCTCTTCCGAATGTGTAATAATCAACGTCCAATCCTGCATTAACAGCTTTTAAAACATTACCCGGTCCGCAGTTGTATCCGGCAATTGCAGCACGGAGCAATTCTTTTCCTTTGAGACTTGTTTTATTTTTTAAATATGAATAACTCTGTGAAAACACTTTACTGCCGTACTCAATATTAGATTTTGGATCTTTCCAGTTTCCATTACGTGCAAAATCGTGGGCATCAAAATCAATTTGCATTAAACCTCTTCCGAAACCTCCGCCATCGGGAGGGAGCGGACCCTGCCTGAATTTAGACGGAAATTTTCTTTTAATAAAATCCCCGGTGCCTGCAGGAGTTTCCGGTTTAAGAGATAATCCCCACGCAGATTCCCTGGAACCAATTCCGCAAATTACCGAAGGCTGAAATTTATATTTTTCAGCCGAGGCTTCAATAAAACTTCTGTATTTTTCTACTTCAGCAAGCTGCTTTAAAAGTGATTTATCTTTTGAAGAATAAGTTGTCTCAATGAAAGTTTTTTCGTCCGGCGGATTCGTTTTAAGAAGAGCAGACCAGGTATTGCGTCCTGCAATTCCGTCTTCCACCAAATTGTTATTTTTCTGAAATTTCAAAACAGCGTTTTCAGTATCTCTTCCGAAAAACCCATCAACTTTAAGTGAGAACCCTTTTTTGTTTAACAACCGCTGTAATTCTTTAACATCGTTTTTGAGATGTGAAGATGTATGTTTGTAGCCATCGTTTAATCTTAAAGTTGGTTGCGGCATTTAAACCTCCTTAATTTTAGAAATGAAATTTTCAGAAAAGAAATTTTATAGCTGTCTCCATTACTGTTTTAACAATTGAGTTACGCAGTTTATTTAATTCAGTCCGTGCAAGACCCTCCTGTTTAAGCGCTTCCATTTCAAGAAGATCTTTTTTTGATTTAACAAGAAATTCAAATTCCTCTTTTGTTATTTCATGAATTGCATATTCTGAACCCCACCTTTTTAGATCTTCTTCAAGTTTAGAAGCAAAGACAGTTCCATCTGCTAATATCTGTTTAGCGAATGCCTGAAAAGAACCGTTTGCAAGTTGCAGCAGGTTGGTCTTTAATTCTTCTATAAATGTATTAAAGTCTCCCATCGAAATTACTCCGATATATCAGATGGTTTTATTTTCCCACTCTCCAACCCGATGATGGTATCGAATGCATCACCAATAACGGATTGTGCTTCGCTGACAAATACGGGTGACAGTATCAGGTCTTCTTCCCAGATCCGTAAAAATCCGCCGATTAAATTCCTGTCGGGGTTAATCATTATTTCCCACTGCTTTGCAGTGATCTCGTTATTTGGTCTCCCTTTAGCATATTCGTAAGCGAAGTTCAGTTCATTCTTTAATGAATCAATTTCTCCGACGTGTTTTGAATAACTTTCGCTTCCATCCTCCATTAACCTGAGAGTTTCAACCTTTAGCCGTACCGCCTGTGTATAGGCTGATTCGCTGTAAAGTGAAACGGGCGTGCAGGACTGCAGATTTAAAATATAAATTACAAAGAGAAGGAGACAGAGTTTATAAATTTTTTTAATGCTTGTCATTATAACTTTTAAATTGATTATTAGAGAGGAAGTTTCTGTTCAGGCAAGTTTGAAAATAAAAGTTCAAATGTCAATTAACAATTTGAATTTATTTCAAATTCAGTTGGTAATTAATTTATTGTAGAAAGATATATGCTGTTTTTATAAACCCGGGTATCTGCTTTTTAATTCTTAAAATGCCGCTATTATCTTAGGATTATTTGTCTTTATGTTTACTCATATAATAGTCCAGAGAAAAATTACCGGAACCGTAAAAGAAAAAGAAAATAAGCAAAGCAAGAACAGCAATTGATAATCCGAGTTCGGTATTGATTCCATTAAAACCTTTAGGAAGGTTTACAAAAAATACAGCGCCGATTAGTATCGGAATCTGAAAACCGATTGCCCACCGGGTGATTAAGCCGGATGCTATTAATAATCCCCCGCCGATGTGAAAAAGGATTACATAAATAGCAGCTATAAAAATGAGAAATTCAATATGGTGATTAACCAGCAACCATTCAATTTGTTCGCGGTGATTGATAAACGAGGCACCTTTTGCAATTAAAAAAACTCCCAGCAGAATCCGGATAAAATCAATCCATATAGAATGATGTTCTTCTGTCCATTTCTCTATTCCTGAAATCGCACTCATTTTTTCTCCTTGGTTATTTACTTTTAATAAAAATAACCAGGAGAGATTCCCGGAGAGGTATAGATGCAGCACATCTTATTTTTAAATCAGGATTCTTTTGATTTACTCAAAATATAATCCACAGAAAATTTTCCCGATCCGTAAATAAGAAAAAAGACTAATAGTCCGAGTATCAGGATTGAATAAATCAAATCCGAATTTAATGCAAATAATCCCTGGTGATAATTAATAAAAATAATTGTTGCTATTAATATCGGGATCTGAAAAAGTATGATGACCCTGGTAATAAGACCAATAGCCAAAAGCAGCCCGCCGGCAAGATAAAATACGAGAACATATTGGGAAGTAACCAGGAATGAAAACACATCAATGTTACTTAATTCCATATTCAGAATAACCTGTTCGCGGTTTATTATTAGGGTAATACCTTTAAGGATAAGAATTAAGCCGAGAAGTATTCTGAGGAAGTCAATCCAGATTGGGTGATGATGATCAGCCCAGTCTTCAATTTGCTGAGTCCAGTACATATTTCCTCCCCGTAAATTATGTCTGAAAAATTGAGGTCCAATTAATTCAAATTCACCTGTAGAGAATGTAATTATTTAATTATGAAGAAGAAAGTAAAAAGTTCAGAAGTAATATGAGTTAGTTTAGCAGGTCCCAGTCAGATTTTTTTCCGTAACCGAGTTTTTCCCACCAATCATACAACATCCGGTCCTTATTTTTCATTATTCCGGATTCAGTAACATTTGATGGCGGCGAAATCAGTTCAGTAAGTTTATTGTAAATTATATTTTTCCTGCCCGGCGTTGATTCTTTTAATAAATACCACAAACTAAGAGCGTCCCTTTTTCTTGAATTTTCAAAAATAGTTTTTAAAGCCTTATCTCCGCCGTTTTCAAAATCAAACCGAGTTAATGCGTCTTTAAACTCAATCGAAGCGTCTGAAAAATAAGGTGTGCCCATACCTTTATTTTTTCTCGTTTCACAAACTGCTCCGGCGGGAATAATTTTTTCATCTTTTATTGATTTAAGTTCAACTGAACCGGAATTTACAAGAAGTATTGAAGAACCATTTTTATCCACTTCAAGGGTGTAGATACATCCGAGATCAATTGCTGAGAAGTAAGGAGTTTCCACGGTGAAAAGTTTTGGAGGAGCCCAAGTTTTAGCATGAATTTTTCCCTGGTCAAGGTACACCCGGTAGTCTGAATCTTTAGTGTTAATAAGTTGTAATTTAGTCTCCGGGCTCACGTCAAGATTACCAACCATTCCAATTTTTAATCTTGCCTCGGATACGGCGTCTGTTTTCAGCCATTCCCCCAGCGGAAGGATTCCGGAAGATTCGAGTTTTTCATTTCCAACTGTTGGGGTTCCTTTTAAATTTTCAACCTGCCAGAAAGTTGTTGATGTTTTTGTGAAATACAGAACAGCTAAAATTATCGCAAGCAGAATAGCTAAAATCGGCGCACTCAAAGCGACCCAACCTGAATTAAAATGTTTTTTTCTTAGTTTTATTTTGTATTTAGGATCTTCTGCACTTTTAAGGGGAGAAAACAATATATCGGGCATTCGCAAATTTGCATCATAATCATTCGGTTCGGAAATTCCCTCCCAAAATTCTCTTGACTGATGTATTTGTTTACGGATAACACCGTGTGATCTTAATTTCGATTTTATATCTTCTGTCCTTTTTCTGCACGTCTGGCATGTAGTGAGGTGTAGTTTAATTTCCTCTCTCAATTCATCTATTAGTTTCCCGTTTAGATAATCATTTAAGTAGTATTTAATTTCTTTACACTTCAATTTGTTAAACCTTTAAAACGATTTTTCTCTTGACGGTTTTTTAAGCAATACTTAAGTCTTTTCCTTTACACATTACAGTGAGTACAGGAATTGGCTTATTTTGAACAAAAGATAAAAAAAGAAGAATTGTAATATATTCTTCTGACACACGATATAAATATTAATGACACGATAGTTGAGGAAATGAAGTTACTGGAAATTATTTTATGAAGCAATGATTTTTTTCAATTATCAACCTCAACTTCATTTATTTAATTCCCTTGTGTTACATTTGTCAAATGAACACATTTTCCTTTTTCTATTATTAGGGGATAATCTTATTATTTTTTGGGGAGATGTTTTTCTAAGAATTCCGTTATCTGATTTTTAAATAATTTTCTGAATTATTATAAGAATGTAAAAATTATTGATTAATGAAACTAATTTTAGGAATTTGCCGGTAGCTAATTTTTAAAATGGGAAATTGTAATGTCTAAAATTCTTATAGTTGATGATGAACCGAATATGAGACTGGGGCTTAAGGATAATCTTGAGTTTGAAGGGTATGAAGTGGAAATTGCAGCGGATGGCGAAGCAGGTTTGCAGAAAATTATTGATTTTAATTTCGATTTAATCCTGCTTGATGTAATGATGCCGAAACTTTCTGGGTTTGATGTCTGCAAAACCATACGGAAAAAAGGTATAACAACACCTGTCATACTTCTTACAGCAAAAGATCAGGAAATTGATAAAGTGTTAGGTCTTGAGCTTGGTGCCGACGATTACATAACAAAACCATTTAGTTTAAGGGAGTTATTAGCACGAATTAAGGCTGTTCTGAGGAGAGGTGATAATTTACGAACAGATGAAAGCAAAATTAAAATCGGAAAACTTGATCTGAATTTTCAAAATTATACGGCATTTGAAAGTGAAAACTCTGTTCAGATGTCTCACAAAGAATTTGAGATATTAAATTTCCTATGGAAACACAGAAATAAAACCGTAAGTCGAGATGATTTACTGGAAAAAATCTGGGGGTACGATGAAAGTCCATCAACACGCACTGTAGATAATTTTATACTAAAATTACGTCAAAAAATTGAAAAAGACTTTAATCATCCTCAGATAATCTTAACCGTTCACGGAATTGGATATAAACTAATAGATTAAGAACGACCCGACGATCATATGAAGAAATCACATGTTTACATAATGTGATTTAGATTATAGGATTTCCCCGCTTATTTACCTTTCTTTGATTCAAAGATTTTCTTATCCGGCTGTTTTTACATTTTATTGTTAGGTTTTACGAATTTTATTTGAGGTGATACTATGCAAGTGCAGAAACGAGGCGAAATGGAATTAGAAAAATATACACGGGAAATTGAAAACAATCCTCTGGATTCATTAGCGTACTACAAAAGAGGAACACTAAAAGCTGAGATGGGTGATCTAGCCGGTGCTGGTCAGGATTTCAAAAAATCTATTGAGTTAGAAATGCAGGAAGCACGGGAATATTTTTCGCTAGGTCTATCCAAATACAAAAAGGGCTATCTGAATGAAGCAGTGTCTTTTTTCAACAGGGCAATTGCTCTGGATTGGAGATTTGCCGAAGCTTACTACCAAAGAGGAAGAATTAAAGTTGATCTGGGTGATTATCCTTCAGCTATGGAAGATTTCAGCACCGCAATAAAATTGAATAAAAATTTAAAATTCTCCTGAATGTAATTCCCGCTCCCTGAAATCCCATGACATTTTTTTACAATTAATTACTTGCCGCTGACATACCTGAATCAGACTTAAGTTAAATTCAATCAACGCTCTATGTTTTTGTTATTTACTCTAATGTAAATGATTGTTTGATTTTTATAAGCCCTCCTGTTCATTGAAAACTAGTAATAAGTGAGGTGGACATGGAAACTAAAGGAATGATGAGGAATTATAATAATTATTACGGGGCTAATGCGGGCAGGATTTCATTTTATAATCTTGAGGGAACTACAAATGCTGATAAGGGTAATCTATTAAAAGCAATAGAGAATTATTCAATGGCAATTGATCAGAACCCTGAAGATGCACTGGCATATTATAACCGTGCTACAATCAAAGCTGATATGGGAGATTTTAGCGGAGCGTCGAAAGATTTTGAAAAATCAGTAGAGATTGATAAAAGAGCTTGCCGCAATTGTATAGAAGAAGGCATTATTAAATACAGGCAGTGTATGTATGAGGCAGCGATGGAGTTGTTTTCAAAAGCAATTGATTTGAACTCTTCATCTTCGGATGCCTATTACTACAGGGGAAAGGTTAAATCGGATCTTGGTGAGTATGGTGAGGCAATTCTTGATTTTGACGAAGCTATAAAGCTAAATCCGAAATTTGAAAGTGCCTACAAAAACAGGGGAATGGTTAAATCAACTTTGGGTGATTATTTTGGAGCCTGGCAGGATTTAGGATTTTCAGTTGATTAAACCCGGACTTGGATTCTGGTATTTCAGCTTAATTGTTATTAAATGCTAAGCCATGACAATTCTTTACAATGCTTTACTTGTGTATGACACCTGTTGCAAATAGCTACTTTAATTTAACAGTGGAGATTAAATAAAAACAGTTCTTCACTAAAATTAAAGGAGATAAAAAATGAAAACAGCATCAACAACTTTAGCAGTTCTTTTGGTCCTTATTTTAACTGCGGGATCAGGATTAAAGGCACAGGAAAACAGCTACAGAAATGTGACCCCTAATTCCATCGAAACATTGAAGCATGGAATTACATCCAGTAATGCAGGACTAAGAAAAAGTTCTATATACATGGCTGGTCTGTATAAAATAAATGAAGCTGTAAAAGTGTTAACCGAAGAATTAAAAAATGAAAAAGACCCCGGAACGAAAGTTTTAATAGCACTATCACTTTACAACATCGGGAATCCCAAAGGGATGGAAGCCGTTAAAAAACTTTCTGAAACTGATAATGATTTGAAAGTAAGAAGGATGAGCACTGCATTATACAAAACATATACGGGAAGTGCTGAAGATATTTCCGAAAGATAGTTGATAACAAAAAATTCTTATATTATTGAATTAATAAAAAATTTTGTATGAACAGTAAATCATCAAAAGCATTATTAGCCATAGTTTTATCTTCAGTTCTGTTTGTCTTCGCCGGTTGCTGGACCGAAGGAAATCAGCCTCCTCCTCCGCCGGGAGGAAATGAATGGAAACAGCTTGTGGATCTTTCAGGTGAATGGAAATTTTCTGTTGGAGATAACTCCGAATGGGCTTCTCCTGTTTTGAACGATGAAAACTGGGAAACAATTCACGTGCCTTCATCATGGGAAAACCAGGGATTTCATGGTTACGATGGTTATGCCTGGTACAGAAATTCATTTACTCTTCCTGAAAAATATAAGAATGATGTGGTTTACCTTTTTCTGGGATATGTTGATGATGTTGATCAGGTATTTATTAATGGCAAAAAGGTTGGTTATTCAGGTTCATTTCCACCGGATTATAGATCGGCATACGATGTTTTTAGAAGATATCCTGTACCAATGCAGCTTTTAAACTATAACGATAAAAATACAATAGCAGTGCGGGTATACGATGACGAACTTGAAGGTGGAATTCTCAGGGGAGATGTGGGTATTTATTTACCCGATTATTCTCTTGAAAACGGAATCAATCTCGTGGGTTCCTGGAAATTTAGCACTGGCGACAGCCTTGGCTGGAAAGATAATAATTTTGATGATAGTAATTGGGTAAACCTTATTGTTCCGGGATATTGGGAAAATCAGGGTTTTCCTGATTATGATGGTTTTGCCTGGTACAGGAGGACAGTCTTTGTTCCCCAAAAGTTTAAAGATGAAAAATTAGTGCTGTTGTTAGGTAAAATTGATGATCTTGATGAGGTATATATTAATGGCAGAATTGCAGGCTCTACCGGAAAAATGAATGATCTCAGAAACCTTGGAGATAATTACCAGAAGTTGAGAGGATATTTTCTTAATAAAGATGCCTTCAAGTATGGTGCGGATAATTTAATTGCCGTTAGAGTATATGATGGGTTCAAGGATGGTGGAATTTATGAAGGACCAGTTACTATTATTACGCAGTCAGAATTTACTGAGTACTGGAACAAGATAAGAAAAAGTCCAAACTTTTTTGAAAAAATTTTTAATTGAAATCATTTCATCCAAAGGATTGAGTTTAATCTAAATCTTAAATTAATTAATCCTGCTTTACCCTTTTTATTATACTTACTATTTTCCTTTCTGAAAGTTACAATTGCTGTTAGAGTAGAAATCATTCATCAATTGTTCACTCCAAGATTTTAATTAATCTTTTTAAAATACAATTTGAAGGGTTTTATAAAGAATAACTTCATTTTAACCATTTATACAGCATATTTTGGATTAATTCACTTTGCATTATCCTAAAATTAGACTGGCTAGAACGCTCTCCGATCATACCAAATCTTCTCTCGATGCATCTCTTCATGAAGAATTCTTTAAACGTTCTATGTTAAACATTTCGATATCTGGCAACTTGTTTCGGAAAGAACCTGAATATTCTTCTTGACACAATGTTTGCTTTTTATTATGTTGTAACCCCGTTAAAGGGTTAATTAAAAATAATTATACCCCCTAATGGTAAATGTATGAAATTACCTTATGGATAATTCAAAATATTTACAGGAATTTGTAGAAGTTGGCCTCACTGAAAGGGAAGCCAAAATCTATATGACACTCTTAAGTGGAAGGATGTTTACAGCCTCAGATTTACAGAATGCAGTTGATATTCCTAGGACAAAAATTTATGAAGTTCTGAATAAGATGGTTAGCCGGAATATCGTCACAGAAAAAAAGCTTGGAAAAAATAAAATGTATCAGGCTATTGAACCTAAGCTGGCAATGGAGAGAATTTATGAAAACTACAGAAATGAACTAAAGCAAAAGCGGGAAATAATTGACCGCTTATCTGAAGTTTTTACTCCTATTTTCGAAAATAGTAAAGCAATAATTAATCCTTTGGATTTTATTGATGTGATGGAACAGAAGACTCAAATTCATAAAAGGTACATCAAGAGTGTTAGTAACACTAAAATTGAAATGCTTACTTTTAATAAGGGACCTTATGCCAGTGACAATATTGAAAGATTGAAAGAGCAGGAGGATGAAGAAGCCAAGCTGTTAAAACGAGGAGGTACATCCAAGGGTATTTACCAGTTCAAAGAGTTTGAAGAAATAGAATGGCTGTATGATTCTGTAAAAATGTCGGTACGGGATGGTGAAAAAGCAAGAGTTGTAGACAGTCTTCCTATCAAAATGTTAATTTTTGATGATGAGAAAGTTATGTTTCCTCTTGAGCAGCCAATCAAAACCTCAAATGATTTAACAATGATTTACATTGAACACAAACAACTCGCTTCAGCATGCAGAATATTATTTGATCATATGTGGAATAGCGGGGTCGATTTTGCAGAAATTGAAAAATCTTATCTGGGTGAAAAAAAGCTTGATGTTAAGATGAGTTGAATATTTTCAGATAACCGGTGGTAGGTAATGAAATGACAAAAGATATGATCAAAATTTTAGCTGGCAGGGGAAGTTCAAATATCAAATACAGGAATTGCAGCGACATGAAAAGAATATTTTTATTATTGATGATGGGGTTAGTCTTATACAGTTGTAATACAAATCCGCCCACTTCTCCGGAAAGCATTTCATATCCTACCGGAAAAATATTAGTAACTGCAAATTTAAATTTTACACAATCTGCAATCTCTACGAATAAAATTGTATTGCTGGAAGATTTTGCAAACGTCAGCTGCGTTCCATGTGTTACTTCTAACCAGATAATTGAATCATTTCTTAGTGGTACTTATAAGGGAAAAATTGCCGTAGTAAAATTCCCGATATATTGGCCTTCACCAGCTGATCCATTTTATCTTGCTAACAAAACCATATGCGACGACCGGATTAATTTTTATAATGTAACTAATGCACCCACTATAATGGTTGATGGAATATTAAGACAAACTACCGGTACGGATTCAGTTACATTAAAAGAAAAAATTGATCAGAGATTAACCGAAACAGCTCCATTCAATATAGTGGTTACTGCAAGTTACCACGATAGCAGTTACTTTGTAAACCTGGATGTTCAGGCAGGAAATCTGAACGGAGTTTCTTTAAGTGATCTTGTTTTAAACACTATAGTTACCGAAAGTGATATTGAGTTTGATCAGGCACCCGGATCAAATGGTGAAAAAATATTTTATAATGTTTTAAGAAAAATACTTCCGAGTGATAATGGTATAACCGTTGCCGGACTTATCAATTTATCACAACCCATTACTCTTAACTGGGAAGCTGATCTTTTTTCCAATTGGAATCCGGAGAATTTACATGTTGTGGTTTTTATTCAGAATCTTCAGACAAAGGAAATTCTGCAGGCGGGAGCCGATTACTAGAAAAATCTTTAATACTAATCAAATCGGATTAATATTTAATAATATAGATCCGACGTTCTATAAACTATAATCAGGGTGAGAATATGAAACATATTTATACCATTCTTTCAATCTTTCTTTTTCCGGTTCTGCTTTCTGCTCAGGTGCATCTGAGTACTGATTTCAGCGGTACTTTTCCTCCTGCCGGATGGACAATCGATGCACAGACAACAAACTGGTCCGGCAATAATTCCAATAATGCCGGATGTGTGGCTCCCGAAGCAAGATTTAATTACAGTCCTGTATTCACAGGTGATTCTCGCTTAATTTCTCCTTTAATTGATTTAACTGGAGTTACTGCATTGAAAGTTAAATTCAATCACATGGTTGATCATTATACTACACCTTATACCCTTGGTGTGGCAACGAGATCAGGAGGCGGAGCCTGGAATATAGTTTGGTCAGTAAATCCAACAGGAAGTATTCCAGCAACCCAGGAAATTGTAACAATTAATAACAGTGATGTTGGCGCAGCTGATTTTCAGATTTGCTGGTTTTTCAGTGGTTATTCTTATAACATTAATTACTGGTATATAGATAATATAAGCCTCTTTACCCCGCTTTCACACGATGCAATGGTAAAAGATATATTAGTTGAAAATCAATATGTACCAGGAACAACATTTACACCCAAAGCAATTCTAAAGAATTTTGGATTAAATAGTGAAACCTTTGATGCTACATGTACTATTAAAATTGGTGGATCAACTGTTTATGAACAAACCTGTTCACCAGTTTCTCTTGCGGCTGACGAAGAAGTAACGGTTTCGTTTCCGGATTATACAGCTGCTGCAGCCAATGAACTTTTTGAAATAACTGTTACTACAAATCTTGTCGGTGATCTTGATCCGACTAATGACACAATGTTAAAATGGTTTAACACATATACCACTGAAAGAGATATGGTTTTGCTTGAAATAGGAACAGGTACATGGTGTCAGTATTGTCCCGGCGCAGCTTTAGGAGCTGATGATTTAATCTCGAATGGTTGCTCAGTTGCAGTAATTGAAAATCATAATGGTGATCCGTATGCGTATGCTTATTCGGATGCACGTAATAATTATTACGGAATTAACGGATTTCCCACAGCTGTTTTTGACGGACAGCAGCAGTTTGTTGGTGGTGATCATACACTAAGCATGTACCAGTATTACCTGCCGATTTATGAAAGCCGTATCCCGATAAATTCTGCGTATTCTCTGGAAATATTCGGGAACCATTCCGGAAATGATTACAATCTTACTGTAAGAGTTCATAAAGTTGCTTCCACACCTCCTTTCAACAATATAGTTCTCCAACTTGCACTTACTGAATCTGAGATAATGGTTAACTGGCAGGGACAGGATCATGTTAATTTTGTAAGCAGGACAATGTCTCCTAATGAACTTGGTACCCCATTGGATTTCAGTTCAGGTGATGTTCAGGATATTAATCTGAATTTCACAATGGATCCAAGCTGGGTAGTTGATAACTGTGAACTGGTTGCGTTCATTCAGAATAATGATGACAAAGAAATTTTACAGGGAACAAAACTTACACTTACAAATCTTAATCCACTGCCTGTAGAAATGACTTCTTTTACATCAACAACCTCAGGCGATGGTGTTGTACTTCTCTGGAATACAGCCAGTGAAATAAATAATCATGGTTTCGAAGTAGAAAGATCTTATGATGGAAATATTTTTTCTAATGTGGGATTTGTAAATGGTCACGGTACTTCCACTGAAACACACAGTTATTCTTTTACTGATAAATTAGATAACAATGTTAATGGACTTCTTTATTACAGGCTGAAACAGGTTGATTTAAATGGACAATGCAGTTATAGTAAAATTTTAACTGTAAAATTTGATGTACCTGTTCATTTTAGTTTAAGCCAAAATTTCCCAAATCCTTTTAATCCGACGACTACAATTAAATATACTGTTCCGCAAAATGGTCCGGTAACAATTAAACTGTATGACATTACCGGAAAGGAAGTTACTACCCTGGTAAATGAAGTTAAGAACATTGGTTCTTATGAAATAAAGTTAAATGCCAAAAACCTTGCTTCAGGAGTTTACATCTACAGAATGACAGCAAAAGACTTCGTTTCGGTTAAAAAAATGAGTATATTAAAATAATTAATTTGGGGCGCTCAGGCGCCCCTTTTTTATAAAACGTAAAATTATAATAAAGTCAAAGGCAAACGTATGAAACTAAAACTTTTATCTGTTTTGTTTATTCTAGGAATATTGTTCCCGGTTTTTACAGTGAATGCACAGGATATAGAAGTTATAAGAGGTGATAGTGTTATATACGGAACACCCGGTGTTACTGAATTGGTTATATACGCTCATGTGGTAAACATTTCTGCAGTGGATCAGACTGTGTTTTTAGTAAGAACTGAAGAAGCACTTCCTGCCAACTGGTTATCCGAACTTTGTTTTGATGTAAACTGCTATCCCCCGAATGTTGATAGCGTTGTTACCACTGAAGCTTTTCATCCAGGTGATACAGTTGAAATATCAGTTCACTTTTTGCCAGATCAGTCAGTAGCGGGAACCGGACATGTACAGATACAAATAGGAACAATGCATAATCCAAATGATAGAACCATTATGAATTTAACGGCGTCAACAGAGCCTTCTGCAGTGAATGACCAAATTAATTCATTAAATGAATTCAGATTAATGCAGAATTATCCTAATCCATTTAATCCATCCACAACTATTTCATATAATATTGCAAAGAGAGCAAATGTTAGTCTGAAGATTTACAATATAACCGGTAAAGAGGTTGCTACGTTGGTGAATGGAGAAAAAGAACCGGGCTCTTACAGAGTAAATTTTAATGCAGAGAAATTATCTTCGGGTATTTATTTTTATAAAATAAGTGCCGGTAATTTTTCTTCTGTTAGAAAAATGATTTTAATTAAATAGAAAATTTTATTAGACCCGGAAAATCATTTTTCCGGGTTATTTACAAGTTTAAATATTATTGAAACTGGAGAACTGTATGATGAAGTTAATATTCTTATCATTACTTTTACTTTTTATTGTGAATTTATCGGCTCAGGAAAAAGAAGAGCAGCTGACAGGAAGAAAAGCCCCCGAGTTTAAACTGGAAAATATAGACGGTGACTATATAGCTTTAAATGATGAAATTGGTTCAGGTCCTGTATTATTAAGCTTCTGGGCTACCTGGTGTAAACCTTGTGTTGAAGAGATGACCAAATACAAAGACCTTTATGAAGATTATAAAGATAAGGGTTTTAAAGTGCTGGCTATTTCGATTGACGATGAGAGAAGCGTTGCTAAAGTTAAACCATTTGTAAAATCCAAAAGATATCCTTTTATGGTTTTGTTAGATCCCAATTCAGAAGTTGCCCGAAAATATTATGCGCAAAATGTTCCTTACTCAGTTCTGCTTGATAAATCAGGTAAAATAGTCTATACACATCTTGGATATATGAAAGGGGATGAGCTTAAAATGAAAAATAAAATTGATGAGCTTTTTAAAAAATAAACCTGTCTTTGTTCAACTACCGGACATTCATAATGAATAGAAAATTACTTTTTATCTCTACACCCATTTTACTTTTTATTTGTTCAACTTTTACTAAAGCCCAGGAGAATAATTTCCTTCCTGATGGATTAGGATTTTCAAACCAGCTGGAATATTCAAATGATATAAATAAACATCTTGAAATATTTGAGGACTGGTTAAACCTGGATTATCACAAAGGTATTTTTGGTGCCGGATTAAGATTTGAAACTTATGAGCCCAACGATCCGAGCCCGGCAATAAGCAGAGGTAAAGTCAGATATGCAGATATTGCCTACAAATATTTAAAAGTTGATATTGGTGATGCTCAGCAGGGTGGTGAGATAGTAGTCGGAAATTATTATGCTCTCTTTGGCAGAGGTTTGATACTTAAAAGTTATGAAGACAGGAATATCAGGATAGATAATAATCTGATCGGTGCAAAACTAGAAGCGCGGTATGCCGGTTTCACATTATCAGCCCTTACCGGAATGGCGGCAAATGCGAATAACGAAAGAAAAGATATTCTTCACGCAGCTGATCTTGAGTATAAAGTGATTAAGCAATTAAAACTGGGGGCAACATATGCCTCTAATTTACCGGAAACTGAAAATGCAGCAAGAACAATGCTTACCTCATTCAGAATTATGCCCAGCATCTGGAATTTTGATTTTTACGGTGAGTATGGATTTAAACAGAACAAGGACGTACGGAATCTATTATTGAATCCGGATACTTCAAAGGTTGTTTACTATCCATATAAAAAAAATGATTGGAAGATTGGACAGGCAGCTTACGGAAGCTTGAACTTTTATTATGATGCTTTTGCAATAACTGGTGAATACAAGTACTATGACAATTTTACATTTACATCAGAGGACGGCACCATCATATATAATACTCCTCCTTCGGTAAGGAAAGAGTATACATACGTTCTGCTAAATCGCCATCCGTCAGCATTAAACCAATCTGATGAGAAGGGATATCAGGTAGAAGTGAATTATAATCTCAGCGATGAAACTTATTTTAGCGCCAATTACGGGGAAACAAAAACATTGTCGGCAGAGTCATATTACAAAAGAACTTTATTTGATAACTCATCTTCCAGAGTACAATTGCGTGAAGTTTATGCACAGGCTCATCAGGACTGGGATGATAATTGGACGACTATAGCCGCATTTGGATATAATGAAGAAAGAGATACTGATACAAAGAATGTAACCCCGATTCTGGAGAACAGATTTTATTTTGATGAAATCAATACAATTAAACTTGCTCTTGAACATCAGCAGACTACAGTGAATTCAACCAATGAACAGTATTATGATGATGCTGTGACTCTTGAATATTTACGGTCACCGAACTTCAGCGTAAGTGTTGTAAGTGAATTACAAACCAAAGAGCCCGAAGCGGGAAGGAAGCTTAGAAAATTCTGGAGTTTCATCCAGTTCGGGTATAAAATAGGTGATCATACTGATGTAAGTATACTATTTGGAACCAGGCAGGCAGGGAATATTTGCATAGGAGGCGTTTGCAGGTATGAACCTGAATTTAGTGGAATAGAATTTAAAATGTTCACCAGGTTTTAATGATTTTTAAAATTTCTTTTAAAATAGTACTTAAAGCAAATATAAGAAGTCCTTATTATATAATAAGTTCCATATTTTTATTTGTCACAACTATTGACTTTATTAAGGTTTTTTAAGAGTTTGCAAAGTGCTTAAATGAATTATTTTATTAAGTCAATATTGACTTAAGCAAATTACAGGTTTAAATTAAATTTCTGATTATTGCGAGGTTAATGATAACTTGGTTACTACTTCTTTTTTGCGAACTGATTTCTTACCTGTATGTCCCGTTACCGTGGATATAGCGCCCCATACCAATATGAAGACAATGAAGACGTTTAGTAGTCCCACTAATTACATTAAATTATCAATTAAAAGATTAGGCACTCTTAATAAAGTGTCTTATAGTTAAAATATAACTTTGAGTTTTTTGTTAAATAAAAAAGAGAGAGAATGAAGCATTTATACCGATTTATTAGGGTAAGTCATTTCCCTCTTTTTAAAAAATTAAATGCAACTAAAGATTTTTGAACAGGAATTTTTTTCTTGCTCAAGTTTCATGATGATTAATTTCAAATATCCTATAAGGAGGAAATATGAGGATACCCGATAAGGTAAAATATCTTTTGGTACTATGTTCCGGATTACTATTTTTTGTGACGGGTTGTGTAGATACAAGTGTACAAACGATTCCACCTCAAATTGTGTATAACAGCCAGGTAAATTTTACAAACCTGGTTACAGGAGGTGGAACTGCAACTCTCTCTCTGAATGGTCAATCTATGGGAACATTAGGATTTGGGGAAGAAACTGGAAACAAGACTGTTCAAGCAGGAAGTAAAACTCTTTCCGTAAATTATGCAAGTGCGTCTGATCAGCAGTATCAATTCTCCACAGAAACAGATTACAAATTTAGAATATTTATAGTTGGAACCGGTGCTTCGAGTACTGTCATTAAAAATACTCAAAGGTATATTGATCAGACACCTGATATACCATCTGATTCTGCATTGGTCACTTTTTTTAATGGCTCACCCGGTGATACAGTTTTAAGTTTTGACATCACAGGTCCTCAGGCTGCAAATACAGGATCAGGATTAACTCTTGGAGATTTTTCCTCTACCAGTACTTTTGCACCCGGAGATTATACGGTTAATGTAACTTATGCAAGTATTGATACCCTGAGTAAAACTTTTAATTATACTATTGAAAAAGCACATAAATATACTGCAGTTGTATATGATACTCTGTCGACTTTAAAATTTAAAGTTTTTACAGATGATTAGAAAAAAGTTTATAAATAACGGAGGAATAAACATGTTTCGAAAATTTTATACAATCTTACTTTTGATGTTGCTTTCCTGCTCTTTTGCATTAGCGCAGACTGGTAGAGTCTCTGGTAAAGTTACTGATAAAGAAACCGGAGAACCTTTAATCGGTGCTAACGTAATTATTGTAGGAACTAGCTCTGGAGCAGCATCAGATATAAATGGTGAATATATAATCCGCCAGGTTCAACCTGGAAATTATACAATTAAAGCATCCTATATTGGTTATCAGGATGTTACGGTAAGTGGTGTTAGAGTGGTTGCCGGATTAACTGCCGATCAGGATTTCCAGCTTTCTTCTTCAAAAATAACCACTGGTGAAGTTGTTATTGTCTCCCAAAGACCACTTATTGAAAAAAGTTCAACTAATGCTATGAGAATTGTCGGAGCTGATGATATTGCTGCGCTTCCGGTTAGAGATGTTAATAAAATTGTTGCTCTTCAGCCCGGTGTTGTTCAGCAAAATGGACTAACTTACATTCGTGGTAGCAGATCTGATGAAACAGGTTACCTTCTTGAAGGTGCCGATGTAAAGAACGTACTAAGTAGGAATGGTGGATCTCTTGTAAATGTTACTCCTGATGCACTTCAGGAAATCCTGGTTCAAGCAGGTGGGTACACCGCAGAGTATGGTAATGCGAATGCAGGTATAGTTTCCACAGATTTTAAAACCGGATCTGATAAATATCATTTTTCTGTAAGAGCTGAAACCGATAATCTCGGCAATTATAATGGAAATAATTATGATGTGACAGCAGATGGAAAAATAAAAGCTAACTCAACAGATAAATTCTTAGGAACTTATTCTTATGGCTATTCTGACTATGTATTAACACTTAGCGGACCTATAGCAACAGATAAACTTAAAATATTTTTATCCGGTGAAAATAATTTTAGTCGTGATGCAAATCCACAATTTTTCTATGGTAATCCAACAGCATTCTCTGATGGTTCCCTACTTGATACAACAAAAGTTTATGATACAGGCTTTTATAGCGGTAAAACGGATGAGTATCAGTATTTAACATGGAATGGTGGTAATGTACCGGGTGTGATGGACAACAGGTATACAGGAAACGGTACACTATTATTTGATAGTAACCCTATAATTTTAAGACTTGCTGGTGCATTTACCTGGCAAAGAACTCGTGGACAAACTGCAGGTGTATTCAACACTGCAAGTACCACGCTTATAGATTTATTTAATACTGCCAGATTACCTATGAATGATTATTCTAATCTTCTACTTAATCTGAAGGGCACTTATTTAATTTCTTCGAATATGTTCGTTGAAGCAAACGTTAATTATTACGATGCGCGTCATAAAACTTATGACCCGGTTTTTGGGGATAATTTTCTTGCTTATGACGACAGTGCACAAGCTGCTAAATATGGATGGACATATCCATCATATGCTTCCCCACCCCAGGAATATGATTTTTACGGATTTCCATTTAACAGACCCGGAACACCTTTGGTATCCCCGGGAAACAGTACTGCTAATGGAAACCTGCAATCATATACAAAGGATCATAATAACTACATAGGTGGATCGGTTGCATTTACAGGGCAGGTTGAAAAACATTCAATAAAAGTTGGTGGTTCATTGCAAAGATGGACCGTAAGAAGATTCCAGGAGACAGATGCAAACAACTTTTTAGCTACGGTACGTCAATATCCTGATCAGGCTGCTACAAACGCAGGTTTGAAAAACCTTATTGCATCTACCCTTTTCAGAGATTATAATAATTATGGTTTCGATGTATTTGGAAATGAAACCGATGCAGGAGAATTTGCTCCTAAACATCCGATTTTAGGTTCCGGTTATCTCGAAGACAGGATTGAAGTGAATGATCTTATTATTAATGCCGGTTTAAGATATGACTACATTAATATGGATAGTTGGGCATGGACGAATCCTTCGAAGCCCTCAGTTGATTCCTCTAATACTATTCCTGATTCTTCATTACAGAATGGAAGTAAATATAGTTACATTTCCCCACGACTTGGATTTTCTTTCCCTATAACAGACAGAACAGTTTTCCATTTACAGTATGGTAAATTCGTTCAATCACCCAGTCTGGATATAGCTTACAGAGGCGTTTACCAGGTTGCTCAATTTCTTACCTCAAGTAACCTTTTCACAAACCCGCTAGCATTTAATCCTGAACCCGTTAGAACAACTCAGTATGAAATAGGGTTCTCACAACAGATTACTGACTTTGCTGCCTTCGATCTAACCGCTTTCTATAAAGATATAAAAGGTCAGCTTCAGTACTCTATTATTTATACTGCTAATGGTTGGATCCCGAGTAACTACCAGGCATTTGTAAATCAGGATTTCACTACAACAAAAGGTTTGGAATTTGCTTTGCATTTAAGAAGAGTTGAAAGAATAAGAGCTGAATTAACATACACGTATTCTGACGCTTCAGGCACAAACTCATTTTCAAACAGCGGTATTGGATCTCAACAGGTAAATAAAGAAGTTCCTACAGTATTACTTCCTTTAACCTACAATCAGGCACACAGAGGTTCAATTTTCCTTGATTATAGATTTGGTAAAGATGATGGTGGTCCAATATTACAGCAATTAGGTGTAAACCTTCTTTTCTCCTTTAATAGTGGCCATCCATTCACATACGCACAATACACTGGACTCGGTCAGGCTTCAGCCTGGACTGGCGGTTTAGTCCCTGTGCAGGATTCCAGAGGCAGAAGACCAATAGGACCTCCTAACTCATCAAATACACCTTGGAATTATTCACTCGATTTACGAATAGATAAAACAGTTAGCATATATAACTTAGATGTAAACTTTTACGTATATGCGCAAAATCTGTTAGATACCAAGAACGTAATTAATGTTTACCAGAAAACCGGAAATGCCTACAGCGATGGATTCCTGAATACTACTGATGGTAAACAAATAATAGCTGGCGAAAGATACACACAGAGATTCGCTGATCTATATCAGGCACTTAATTACGATAATAGACAAGCTGCCCTGCAGACATATGGTTATGATTTGTTTGGATCGCCCAGACAATTACGTGTTGGTGTTTTGATTAATTATTAATAAGGAGAATCTAATGTTGCCTCATGAAAAATATAAACTTGTGGAGGTTATTTAATATGAAAAAAATTAATTATTTGAGTTTTTTAATAATCCTGATATTATCCTTTTCAATTTCAACTGATCTTTTTGCAAGTAATAAGGATAATCAGGGTAATCGTAAAAATACTCCTATGCAGAAAACCCTTGCAGGTCCGGGCCAGAGCCTGATAGATGTAAACCAAATAACCTGTTGGGTTAGAAATGATGGTTATCATGATTGGGTTGTAGGAGGGTCCTGGAATGGAGCCTTTCCGAATGGAGTTAATGCAGGCCCTATCTTCTCCGAAGGAATTGTTTGGGGAGGATTTGTTAGTGATGGTGCTTCACCTTCACTTCGTGTAAATGGAAATACATACAGCTCAGGTTGTGAAGCAATAACAAGGTTATACAGAGTTCGACCTGATTATCAAAACGGAGATTTAACTCAGGATGCTGCTGATTTTAACAGTATCGGCGTTACTTCCGTTACATCGTCTGATATACAGGCTCTAAGAGATCAATATGCTACCGATTGGAATGAATGGCCCGCTGATCAGGGTGCCCCATACACAGATGTAGATGGTAATGGACAGTATGATCCTAATATTGATATTCCCGGAATTCCCGGGGCCTCCCAAACCTTATTTATTAAATATAACGATGCTAATTCCTCTGCACAATATGGCTCCCCTCCAATTGGATTGGAAGTATCTGAAACATATTGGGCATATGCCGCTGCAGGAGGACTTGGGAATATTATTTTTAAGAAAGTTAATATTGTATATGCAGGACTTTCTACAACACCTCCCGATGCTCATATTGATGATATGTATATTGTTCAATGGGCAGATCCTGATGTTGGTAACTCAACTGATGATTTTGCAGGTTGCGATACTTCATTGAATTTAGGGTATGCATATAGTTCCGGTTTTACTGATGCAGTTTATCAGGGAATAAATTTAGCTCCACCTGCTGTTGGTTATGATTTCCTTCAGGGAGTTTCTAAATATACAGGAAATCCAAACGACAGCGCGATTTTTGATCTTAAGTGGAGACATGGTTACAAATACGTTAATGCCAAACCAATGAGTTCGTATGCATATTTTGCTGCTGGTGGTACCTGGTCAGATCCGGCTTTCACATATACAGGTACGCAGGAATTTTATAACCTGATGAGAGGATTTAAACCTGACCCTCCGTATCCTGCCGGCGATCCGTTTCCAGCTTCTGTTGCCGATGTTACACCTGTAGGAACTTACCTTCTTGATGGTGATCCGGTTCTCGGGACAGGTAAAATTGATGGTACTGTTGATGGACCGGGCGACAGACGTATTATGGTTACTAATGGACCGATCTCAATGAATCTTCATGATACAGCTCAAGTTGTATTAGCCCTGATCGGGGGATTGGGTACTAACAATATATCAAGTATAAGTGTATTAAAGTATAATGATCTGTTTGCTCAATATGCATTTGATCAGTTATTTGATATTCCGCTTATGCCTAAACCAAACCTTGAAGCTTTCGGTCTGGATAATAAAGTTATTCTGAACTGGGGAAGACCCGATAGCTTAGTAAATGCAATAGAAAATCAATCACATGGTGTTTACAAATTCCAGGGATATTCTGTATATCAATTGCCTCCGGGAGGAACTGATATTACACAAGGAATTAGAATAGCCACATTTGATGCTGTAGATACAGTAACAGTATTATTTGATAAAGTTCTTGATGTAAACACGGGCTTGGTAATTACTAAACCAATCGTCGTGCTTCAAAATGCCGGACTTCAAAGATATCTAGAGGTTACCCAGGATAAAATATTTAATAAACCTTTAACCAACGGGCTGTCTTACACATTTGCGGTTACAGCTATAGCTTATAATCAGGATCCTGAATTACCTGCGAATATTCTGGAATCAGCTCCTGCTATTGTAAATGTTACACCACAAGCGCCGGCTCCCGGTTTAACTTTTGAACAGGGTAATTTAGAAGGCATTACACATGCAGGAACTGCGGATGCAACGATTGATGTAAAAGTTATTGATCCTTCCAAAATCACTGGTGATGAATACCAGGTATTTTTTGATACCCAGACATACCAGTTAAGTGCTGATCATACATGGACAGCAGTTGGCAGCGGTGGAAAAAGATTAGGTAAAGATTTAACCGGTTCTTCTATAACATCGGCAGCTTCCTGGAGTGAAGTAGATGGTGCTATGGATGTTCATTATACGGTGAATGTAGTTGATACGGTATCCGGTGACTGGTGCGATGGTGTAGAATTATTCTTACCTTCCGGAGTTACTATAGATACTACTTATAACCCTATAAGTAACAACGATGGGTCAGATATTAAATTTACGATTAACAGAACAAATAATTCTATTTTTTATGGTGATAGCAGCAGATCAGAAAATGGTAAATTTGCAGGAGGCGAGGATATTCTTGTTGTAGTTCACCCTGCAACGGTTCCTATGGCTACAAATTACATTATGTATGATGATAACTATGGTGGAGTTCTGGTTGATGTATCTGGCACCGATACACTGCAAGGTCCAATTGCAGATAAAATCGTTACTCAGAAACAGTGGAACGTTAAAAATTTAACTACTGGTGCAACTATTCTCCAGGGACAAACGATACTAAGCGGTGTTGATATTTATGCACCGGCAACCTGGTTTAAGAGTAATTTCTATGAAGGTCCGGGAGGATCGTCAAACAGCTATAACGCTAATGTTGGAGTAGGAGCGAATCCAATATTTGATGGGATTCAGGTTGCTCTTAATGGAAGCTATCAGGCTCCACTCACTCCGTATTCATATACATTAAATGCAGGTTCCAACTCGGTTATCAGAACGGGGAGCGCTCCTAGTGCTACAAGAACTATCTTTGCTGATTATACGTTATATGGACTCCCATCAAGTTGGGCAATAGATGGTTTTGGTTTTGGAACCACGGATATAAATAAACTTCAGCAGGATTATGAACTAAGATATACTGGAGTTTTAGCAGATACTGTTATAAATGGAAGGAACATACGGTATGTGGCCAGCGGTGGTCAGATGGCTACAATATTCTCTACTGTAAATGGTGCGGCTGGTTTAGCCAATCATCCTATGAATCCTAATCCCGGTGTGGCCCAACCATTTTTAATCAGACTTCCGTTTGAGATCTGGAACAAGGATACTCAAAAACAAGTGAACATTATGTTTAGAGATCGTGCACAGGATTTAGCTGCCGATCCTTTCTTAGCCTGGAATTCTGAAGACAGAAACTATGTTGTAATTGTGAATACTGACTATGATCCGACTAAAGTTATAACTACTTCTGATCCAATGACGAGCGAAGCAACTTGGATCATTGTTATATATTCTACAAGGTTAGTGGATGGAGATGTTGTTACTATTACTTATGCCAATCCTATACAGATTGGGCAGGATACGTTCACCTTCTCTACTAAGGCCATGGGTTATAATAACGATCAGGCTAAAGATGAAGTAAAGAAAATAAATGTTTTCCCTAATCCTTACTATGGATATCAGTACAGAGAAAGCTCAAGGGAACAGCATTATGTTACATTCAGTCATCTACCCAAAAATGCTACTATCAGGATATTTGATTTAAGTGGTGTTTTGGTTAAGACGATCAATCATCAATTGACTAGTGTGAATAGTCAGTTCGATAGATGGAATCTGCAAAATGATTCGGGTTATCCTGTTGCGAGCGGCATTTATGTGGTTTACATTGATTTGCCGGATTTAGGCACTACCAAAATATTAAAATTGGCAGTTATACAGGAACAGCAAATATTGAAAGTATATTGATTTATCAAAAAGATGTCCCGATAAAAACCGGGACATCTTCTAAATTTTAATATTAATCGGAGGAATTATGTATCATTTGAAAAGACTATTATTGATCCTTCTAATATTAGGCTTCTCAGCTGTGGAGACTTTTGGTAGTGGTCAAAATCGTGCAGGAACAGCCGGAGCTCCTGAATTGAGAATCCCGGTAGGAGCAAGGTATCTGTCGATGAGTGGAGCTGCTATTGCATCCGTCTCCGGGTTGGAAGCTATTTATTGGAATCCCGCAGGCGTTGATTTAACTGCAACAGATGCAAATGCAATGTTTTCATACCGTCAATATATTGCAGATATGAGTATGAATTATGCTGCGGTCAGCGGTAGATTGGGCGATTTGGGAACGATTGGTTTATCCTTCCGTTCTTTAAATATCGGAGATATAGCAGTTACAACTATGGATCAGCCTGATGGAACCGGACAAATAATTAGTCCGAGTTATTTTGTTCTAGGTCTTACTTATTCTAAAAGACTAACGGACAGAATTTCCATCGGAACTAACTTCAATGTAATAAGTGAAAATATTGATAGAGCCAGTGCAACAGGGTTCAGCTTTGACTTTGGAGTTGAATATAACAACCTGTTTGGTGTTGAAGGTTTTGGTGTAGGAGTAGTTGTTAAAAACTTAGGACCTACAATGACTTTCAGCGGAAACGGAACATACGTTCAGGCAAATGACCAGGGATCTTCGAGAGGTCCTACGTATTACCAGTTCGATGCATCATCAGCAGAATTACCTTCTGAAATTGGGATCGGACTTTCATACATGAGACATTTTGACGAACAAAATTCCGTTATGGTTTCGGCAGCATTCCAGAATAATAATTTTACGTATGATGATTACAAATTTGGACTAGAGTATAACTTTAAAGAATTACTCTATGTAAGAGCCGGATATTTGGCTTCATTTCAAGCAACTGATTTAACTCCTAACATCTGGCAGAATTATACTGTAGGTGTTGGTGTAAATACAAAAGAATTCAGTAGTCTGGATTTATCAGTTGATTACGCCTACGTACCAGCTAAATATTTTGATGCTAATAATGTATTCTCATTAAGATTCGGTTTCTAATCAACTTATTTTGTACTTTAATATAATAAACGGTTTTCCTTAATTGGAAAACCGTTTTTTATTTTCTTTCAGGAATAAATCAAGTAACATTGCAGATCTCTAAAAAAAATATATTCAGAATAATTCTGATTTTGATTCCATTAATTCTTTTTATTATCCTGGAATTAATTTTAAGAGTCAGTCGTTATGAAGATGATTTAAAATTTATTTCAGCTATTGATAGAAACGGGAAAGAATATTATACAATAAATCAATTGGTAGGGAAAAGATATTTCGGTAAAGACAGGCTTTACTACAGAAAAGGCTCTCACGATTATTTTGAAGTAGATAAGTCTCCTAATACTCTAAGAGTATTTTGCCTTGGAGCTTCTACCATGGCGGGGTTCCCTTATGAATACAACGCTATACCGTCAGAATTTTTGCGCGACAGATTAAAAATGGCGTTCCCGGGTAAAAATATCGAAGTTATAAATACCGCTATCGCCGCTACGAATAGTTTTACTGTGGATGAATTTGCTGGTGCACTTGTTGATTACAAGCCCGATCTTTTTGTTGTTTATATGGGACAGAATGAGTTTTATGGCGTTTATGGAGTAGGGTCTTCAATTTCCATTGGAAAAAATAGGTGGATAATAAAAACTTATCTCTGGTTCTCACAGTTTAAAACATTTCTGTTGATGAAAAATATAATTAATTCAATTGTCGGATTCTTCGGTTCTCAATCAGTGCCAAATGATAAAATATTGATGGAGGAAATGGCAAATAATTCTATAAGATTTAACAGCAGCGATTATAATACAGCAGTGAATACTTTCAGGGATAATTATGAAGAAGTAATTAATATTGCCCGTAAACATAGCATACCCGTTATCATTTCAACCCTTGTTACAAATCAAAAAGATTTACCACCCTTTGTATCGTTTAATTCAGTGAATATAAGTGATTCTTTAAAATCAAGAAGTAGACATCTCTTTGATCAGGGACTTGGTGAAATGGAGAAAGGCAATACTGAATCAGCAATTAATAAATTTAAGGAATCTCTATCAATTGATTCGATCCCGGCGGATGTCCATTATCAATTGGGAAAATGCTACCAAAAACTAAATAAATTTGATGAGGCTGGTAAGCAATTTACACTTGCAACAGATTTGGACGGATTGAGATTCAGAGCGCCTTCTGAATTTAATATTATTATAGAAGGTTTAGTTACAAGGTTTAATGTTGCGTTTAGTGATGTAAGAAATCAGTTCAGGCAGAAATCAGAAGATGGATTAATTGGTTCTGAATTGCTTGTTGATCATGTTCATCCTAATATAGAAGGGTATTTTCTATTAGCCAAGTCGTGGTTTCAGACAATAAAGAAATATAATCTCCTTGGAATTAGTCCTGATATTGAAGAAAGTGATAGTTTGCTTTGGAGAGAATCTGCAGTGACTCAATTTGACAGCTTGGTTGGAAAGATAAAAACACTTGAACTAAGAAGCAGACCCCCATTCACGAAAACGGATGACAGTCTGAATTATGAACCTAAAAATGAAATTGAACAGATTGCTTACCAGTATGTAGTATTGCACAAGTTTTCATGGGCAACTGCTCATATAGATATTGCCAAGTATTATTTAAGTATTGGTAACTTTGCCCGTTCTTTGGAGGAGCTGAGAGCTATACTTGTCTCTGATGAGGATAATCCTATGGTTCTGAAACTGGCTGGTGATATGTCCTTACAATTAAACAGGTTGGGTGAAGCCGAAAAGTATTATCTGAGAGCGAATAAATACGAAGCAAATCAGTTTATTGAATATAAATTAGGTAAGACTGAATTATTAAAGGGCAATCCTGTTCTTGCAATTCAATTTTTTAACAGTAGCCTTGAAAGAAACAGACAGAGCTCAGACAAGTTTAATGCAGGAGAACTTGAAGACATATATTCACAACTGGCTCAGGCTTACAAAATGAATAATGAGCCTGACAAAGCCAATGCAGTTTTAAAGAGTATGTTAAGATGATCTTTTAACTGTCTACCGAGATTAGCTTCTGTTCAATTTTTGAATAATTCTTTATAATCCTTATAGATGGGATTATCAGATAGATATTTGCGCCTATTCTTCCAATTACAAAAGCTACTGTTGCTGCAATAACGCCAACTAAAGACAAAAATTTAACTCCTACAATTAATGCTAAAACTATTGTGCAGAATTCTATTGCTGTTGCAAAAGTTATCGGTTTGGTTTTCTTTGCATCAACTAAAATTGCTCTTTGAAAACTGATAAGTACAGTCAGCATCGGAAAAATTGCCATAATCATTAATGGGATTCTTGTAAACATTGTTAACTCATTAGATAACCCGGAGATATTATGAAACCATAAGTCTGCCAAAGGACTAAATGAAATCAGAGCCAGTATTCCTACCAGAACAGAAGAAAGAATTATCGCAAACTTTTTAAGCGATTTATAATTAATGCCCTCTTTATCTGAAAGAGCAATGACAACTTCCTGGTATGAAAGACCAAGACTTCGGAAAATAAACACAAAAGAAGTTAATACAGGAAGCACAGCCAAAGATTCAAGCGGCATACGGCTTTGGCCCATAAAAAAAGTTACAAGCGGCTGTACTCCAAGAGTTATCACAGATGTAAGTGCAAGCGGATAATAGAAATTGAATATGTCTTTGTGAGATAATGTATCTGAAGAAATATGCTCTTGCCCATTTAATGTTTTTAAAATAGGATTTGCCATAATTCTGCTTGCAAAGGCTTCACAGGTTACTCCCAAGGAAAGTGCTGCAGCTCCTAAAATCACTCCTTGAACATCAGTTAACAAAAATATAATCAAAGCAGTTATTGACATTGCAGATATTCGTACAACCGTGCCATATGCAACTCTTCTTGTAAGATTATTCCTTATCATAATGCCCTGGTAGAACCTTCTATAACCTATCGCTCCGGGCCAGGGGATTAGCAATATTAACGCTTTATGTGTTAATGTTGCAACCTCCAAAGGCAGATTCATCAGATTTAATGTAATGAAATAGAAAACTCCCGGCAGGATAATTATTAACATTCCTATTGTTACAATTGAAATTAGACAATATGTAAATGTTCTCAGTTTCCTGAAGGAATGAAAGTCCTTGACAAGAGATGTCGAAGCACTCATCATCATAATTACCGGAGCTTCAATAATCAGTGCGAATGAGTAAGCAACTCCGTATGCTGCCAGATTATATTTTGGGTCACTTAACCTTGCAATTAATGCTGAAAGAAAAGGTCCTTCCACAGACATCATAATCCAGGTTGCAGCAAGGGGAATCCAGAACAAAAATATTTTCTTTAATGAAACTGGCACTTTTAAATACAGTCAAATGGTTTTAGTTTAAAGCATGATAAAATTTAAACTTTTTCAGTATTTTAAATATCCTTTATGCTAAGATAGAAAGATATTTTATGGTAAAAAGAGGTGACTTCCGATTTATTATTTCAATGATAATTTTACTTGCATTCTCGCAAGTGAAATTATCCGGTCAGGAAAAACAAGAATATCTAAGTATTCAGGATGCAATATTTTCATCAAGATTACTCCGTGGAAATTCCGGACCGAGAAATGTCGTGTGGATAAATAACGGTGACAGTTATTCTTACACAGTTAAAAATGACTCATCAAAACACAATGAAATAAGGGAGTATTATCCCGAAACTCTGGAGGACAAATTAATTCTTGATACTGACGAACTTACTTTTCCTGCGACCGGAAAGCAGTTTAATTATAAATCTTTCATCTGGGCAAAAGATTCAAAACATATATTGTTTCAATCCAACTTCAGACCCATATACAGAAACTCAGGTATTTCCGATTACTATATTTATTCACTGGAAGATAGTTCATTAAAATTACTGGTGAAGGATGCACGCACAGCTGAACTTTCACCCGATGGTGCTATGGTTGGTTTCGAACGTGAGGGGAATATATTTATTTATAAAATTAGTGAAGCAGAAGAAAAGCAGCTTACCGATGATGCAACCGGAACTAAATACAACGGACATTTCGATTGGGTTTATGAGGAAGAATTTGGACTAACTCAAGCGTGGAACTGGTCACCCGACAGTAAATATATTGCTTTCTGGCAGGTTGATGAAAGTAATGAGCCAACATTTCAGATGACAGATTATGAAGGTCAGCATCCTGATTATGTTAAATTCAGAGTTCCGATGGTGGGCGATACGAATGCTTCAGTAAAAATCGGGGTTGTAGATGTTTTCAATGGTGTAAAAACCTGGTTAAGTAGTTCTGAAGAATATATTCCAAGGATTTACTGGACAAGTGAACCTCATCAGCTCGCAATGATTACTTTAAACCGGAAACAAAATGATATGAAGATCTTTTTCTTTGATATCTCCAGCGGAAAGAAAGATTTAATTTATGAAGAAAAATCTGACACCTGGATTGATATACATAATTTTTACGAAGGTGTTACAGATATGATCTATTTCCCGGAAAATATAAAAGAATTTTTCCTGATTTCAGACAAAGATGGTTTTCAGCATATATATCGATATAACTATTTCGGAAAAATTATTAACCAGGTAACAGAGGGGGACTGGACAGTCACTAAAGTTCAGGGATTTAATATCCATACAAAAAGAATTTATTATTCTTCCACTGAAGATTCTCCTTTAGAAAGACATTTATATTCAATAAAATTTGATGGAACCGGGAAACAGGAATTATCAACTGCAAAAGGAACTCATAGTATTAATCTGTCTCCAAACACAAAATATTATATCGATTCCTATTCTAATATAAATCTGCCAAGACAAGTTGAACTCTGGAATACTGATGGGGAAAAGATAACAACGCTTGAGGATAATCAATCAGTATCTGTGTATATAAGTTTGCATAAATATTCCCCTTCCGGTCTTTTCAGTTTTACCACAAGTGATGGAACCAGACTTGACGGTGAAATCATAAAACCTTTTGACTTTGATCCAACCAAAAAATATCCAATTGTTTTTGCTGTTTATGGCGGTCCAAATTCTCAGGATGTTTATAATGCATTCTCTTCAAATGGATGGAATCAGTGGCTGGCTCAGCAAGGTTACCTCATAGTAGATATAAATAATCGGGGGAACGCAAATTATGGAAGTAAATTTATGAAAATTGTCTATGGGCATCTTGGTAAATGGGAGAGTAATGATTATGTGGAAACCTTAAAATATTTATCTGCTTTACCCTTTGCAGATACCAGTCGGTCTGCGATTATGGGCACAAGTTATGGAGGTTATATAACCTTATATACAATGCTTACTCATCCTGGTGTTTTTAAAGTTGGTATTGCTAACTCAGCTGTAACCAGCTGGTTATTGTATGATGATATTTATACTGAAAGATATATGGGGTTAAAAGATGAAAATGAAGAAGGGTATAAAGAAAGTTCCGATATTGAATATGCCGGGAATCTTGATGGTAAATTATTGATTATTCATTCTATGATGGATGATAATGTACACATACAAAACACTATGCAGATGCTTACTGCATTAACTGACGCCGGTAAAGATGCAGATTTAAGAATTTATCCTCCCGGTGCGCATGGGGCTGCGTATAATATGAGTAGTTATATGCTGCTGTTGAAAGTTTACAATGATTACCTGGAAAGATATTTAAAATAATATTTTTCATTTTTATCTGGTGGTTCCTTAATCCAATACGATAACTTCTCCGCCGCCATATTCTCCCCGGGAAATTATCCCTTCAAAATCATTATGATCAAACGGATGATCTTCAACCATCATAGCAAGCCTTTTATCTGATGGGTTAAGGGAAAGACCTTTACTTTATGCATAACTAAGTACAAATAATGCCCCGGCACCAATAAGCAAAATGTATATAACACCCAGAAAAGCTGAAGGTTTCTTTTTTGATAAGACATCTTTAAATAAAAATACTGCCCCGACAAAAAGCGCAATCCAGGTTAGTATTGCCGCTGCAGTAAGGTTTCCTCCCTTATAGAGGTCCCCCGGAATATTAACAAGCATAAATCCCGAAAGAAAAGCAAATATGTGAATTATAACTGATCCTATAGGAGTTTCTTTATTTGTAACTAAATTGAATAAAATATGAAGACCAAACACGAAACTAATTGCAAACATAATTGAAGGCGCACTCATTCATATTCCTCGCTTAACATTTTTTGATTGTGGATACTATCAAAGATCATATAATTAAAAGTTTAAATCAACTAATTATTTACGTGCTTTTTATAGTGAAATGATTTTTATATTTCAAAACTGTGCCTTCTCTGGTTTTTCTAAGTCTGTCTATTTAATGAACAATTTTACCTAACTTTATTATCATCTTCATTATAATAGGGATTTTACCTCTGAGTACAAATGTGTGGTAGTACAAATAAAAACCCGGGCTTTTAACCCGGGTTTAAAAAGGCAATAGAAATAATTGAAAATATTATTTTAGGAGAATCATTTTTTTAACGGAAGTAAATTTGCTGCTTTGAAGTTCATACAGGTAAATACCGCTGCTTAGTTTAGAGGCATTATAAGTAATTTTATATTCCCCGGGTTGTTTTGTTTCATTAAAAATCTCAGCGACTAAATTTCCCAATATGTCGTATATTCTAAGGCTAGTCTTACCTGTTTCTTTAATTGAAAAAGAAATTGTGGTTGTTGGATTGAATGGATTTGGATAATTCTGGCTAAGATTAAAATGTAAGGGTAGATCAATATCCAAACTAACAACCTTACTGTAGGTAAAATCGCCGTTAAAATCAATTTGCTTCAACTTGTAATAAAGTGTTGTATTGGGATTCGAAGTAAGTTCGTCAGTAAAATTATATGAATGGCTCTCCGTTGAAGTACCTGCCCCTTTTATGAATCCTATTGTGTAGAATTTATTCCCATCAACAGATTTTTCTATTTCATATCCTTTGTTATTTGTTTCTGTTGAAGTAGTCCAGGTTAAAGCAATACTATTATTATTCGCGACAGCAGTGAAAGAAACTAGTTCAACCGGGACAGGTCCGGAAATTAATGGTCTTTCAAAAACACCCGAACCATGTGTAACACACCTTAATTTCCTGTTCGAGGGAGAAATATTTAAATCCATAACAATTACTGCGTCCACAAGTCCATCGCTAAAAGTTTCCCAGGTATCTCCTCCATCAAGGGAGACAAAAACTCCAAGATCATTTCCCAGATAGATTCTATCTGTATAATCAGGATCGATAACAATTGCGCTGGTTGGTACATCGGGCAATCCTGCCCCTTTATCTATCCACGAATTTCCGGCATCAGTGGTTTTAAAAAGATGTGAAGTCCCGAATCCGGAAAAGACTACATATGCAGTATTCGGATCATCAGGATTTACGTCGATATCCATTGGGTAACGGTTGGGAAGATTTTGAGTTATATTTACCCAGCTGGTTCCACCGTTAGTTGTACGATAGATATTTGCCGGATGAGCAACAGGTGCTGTTGCTGCGTAAACAAAATTTTGGTCATTATCTGCAATTGAGAGTGTTAAAAGGGGATCACCATTAAAGGTCCCGCTCCCTGTACCGCTCCAGGAACTTCCTTTGTTTGTTGATTTATAAACAAGATCAGTTCCGGCATATAATATTTGCGGATTTATTGGAGAAATTACAAAAGGTGCAACAAAACTTATATTTGAACCGGGAGGAGCAATATTGTTCCAGTTATTTCCCTGGTTAGTTGATTTTTGTAAACTCATGTACTGATAAGTGCCATACATTATGTTGTCATTTGAGGGATCAATTCCGGCCGAAGTTCCGTCACCTCCGATTTCTCTTCTCCAATAATCAGTTCCCCAGTAGATAGCCGTAGCATTATCCTGCAATCCGCCAATGGCAATTAGTGAATCCTGGTACGAACTTGCGAAATAATTATAGAACTGGGAAGTTTGATATCCGCCGTTACATCCTGAAAATGTCTCTCCTCCATCCGTTGTTCTGAAAACTCCTCCATCATTACCAAAATATATTATGTTCGGGTTTGCAGGATTGTATAAAATACAATGGTGATCTGCATGAGAATAGTCCGGAGGTCCTTCAGGCTGACCGGGAGGGATTGCCTGACCAAGGTACCAAAGATACCAATAGGATTTTTGTGTAAAATTGCTCCCGCCGTCAGTAGATTTATAAAGATCTATACCTCCAACAATCATCTTCGAGGGATCATTTTGGTTTATTCCAACAAAATGTGAGTACCATCCTTGGTAAGTTGCATAATCTAGAGTTGATAAAGTAGTCCATGTATCTCCATAATCAGTTGTTTTTAACAATCTTGTACCTGAACCTGTTTCAGAACCGAGACCTACACTTGCCCATAACGTTGATGGATTTGCTCTATAAATTTCTAATAAAATTTTTCCGTTGAAACTAGTTGTTACGCCGTTAGTCAACTGTGTCCAATTTAAACCATTATTGGTTGTCCTGTAGATGCCTTTTCCTGTGCTTCCGCTGTTTCCACAGGCAATCCAAACCATATTTGTATCAGAAGGATTGATGATAATATCTGTCACCATAATGGTTGAATTCATAAGTTGCCAAGATGTGCCTGCGTCAGTAGATTTATATGTCCCTTCAGTAGTTCCTGCCCAGATGGTATTTATATTCAGTGGATTTATCCGTATTACCTCAACTCCACGTTGTTGTTCGCGGCTCCAGTCAAGACTTTTAGACCAGGTTAATCCATAATCAGTAGATTTAAGAATTCCAATTCCATAGGATCCTCTTGTTACTCTTACCGTTACACCGCCAAAAGAGTTTTGATAATTATATACTTCGCCCGTACCTATATATATGGTATTAGAATCAGTCTCCGGTATTGCAATCGAACTTACACCAAGTACCGGGTAGCCGGTTGGAACAATTTGCCATGCCTGTGCACCAATACCACCGGTATAACTTCTCCATATTCCGCCGCTTGCTGATCCGGCAAAAATTGTATTAGTGTTTTGCGGATTAAAAGCTAAGGAGAGAGTTCTGCCCCCAATATTATGAGGTCCTATTGTCTGCCAGGACTCTGTGTTTATAAAATTTGATTTTTTTAATGACTTAGATATCTGTTTATATTGATTGAAATAAGTCTCTGTGGGAATATCTTTATTGGGAAAAGCCCTTTGTTGGCTCCAGAATTGTAATGCCTGCCATGCCCCGGAAGTATGTATTACAGGTTCTCTATCAAATATTAAAAATGAAAATGTAAAGCCTACTATTAAAATAATTGGAAGTAGTAAATATTTAGATTTCATAACCCTCTTACCTTAAAATGTTTTAATTAACCGTTATAAACATAACAATACACTTTTCTATTATAAAGTGATAAAGCTTTGTTCATTTTTAGAAAATAAAAGATATAAATGGATTAACATTTATTAATCCTATTTTAAGAAGATATTCATTTGAATAAAATATGTTTATGGTGTAAACAAAATTGTGTTTGACAATTATTTTTTTGAAAGGAAAATAAAATGAAACGCCGTTTAATATTCGCTTTGTCCGTTGCATTAATTTTTTTAAGTGTGAGTGTTTTAACTTATTCCCAGAGTAAAACTAATACAACTGAGAAGAAAAATAAAACACAGATAAGCAAGGTCACCACCCCTACAATGACTCATACGACGAAGACTACAGCTCCTAAAACTGAAATGAAAAAGGAAAATGTTAAAAAGGAAACAAAAGTCGAAAAAACAATGAAGACTAAAAATCCTAAAGGGACAAAGACCGAAACCACAAAAAGTGTTAATAAAAAAGAGCTAAGACATCATAAAAAAATGGAAAAGAAAACTTCTAAAAAGGAAGATAATACTACACAAAAAAAATAGATTCATAGAATTATAATGTTTATGTAAAGGAGAGTGTAATACTCTCCTTTTTTTTTTATTTTTCCTGTATGAAAATTTTATTAGTTGAAGATGAAAAGAAAGTTGCCTCCTTTATTAAAAAAGGGCTTGAAGAGGAATACTATGCAGTCGACCTGGCTTATGATGGAAAAGATGGATTTAAATTGGCCTCTACTGAACAATACGATTTAATGATACTGGATGTAATGCTTCCTCTGAAAGATGGATTTTCATTAGTGAAGGATATCAGGGGTCAGAAAATATATACGCCTATTCTGTTGCTGACTGCTAAAGATACAATTGAAAATAAAGTTGAAGGGCTTGATTCGGGTGCAGATGATTATTTGACGAAACCGTTTGCATTTGAAGAATTGCTTGCCCGCATAAGAGCCTTATTGAGGCGGAAGGAGGGAAGTAAAACTCTTCAATTAAAAGCAGGGGATTTAGTACTCGATACACAATCACATAAAGTTTCAAGAGCGGGAATTGAAATTACACTAACTCCAAAAGAATACGCTATTCTTGAATACCTTCTTAGAAATAAAAACCGTGTAATTTCGCGTACATTACTTTCAGAACATGTCTACGATTATCATTTTGATTCCGATACAAATGTTATTGATGTTTATATCAATAAACTACGGAATAAAATAGATAAACAATTCGATACCCAACTTCTTCAAACAATTCGTGGTGTTGGATATTTAATTAAAGAACAATAATTAAAAATTTTTAATAGTTCTTTAAGAAAATATTAATGCTTCAGGGTTAATTTTAAAATAATAAATATATAATACCTCCTTTCAGATTTACGTATGCCTTTTCTTGGAAATTTATGACTGGTTAAATAGAGCGAATGATTACCCGGTAGAATAAAGGAGGGCAAGGAGAGTCAGTTTGGCTCTCCTTTTTTTTTGAATATTGTATAGAGATCAGGAATAGTTTATAATACGGAGTATTAGTTGAGAAAGTTAATGCAATTAAAAGTTTATATTAAATCTACAAGATTTAAGGCTACTCTCTGGTATTCCGGTCTGTTCTTATTCCTGGAATTAATAATAGGTATTACGGTTTTTCTATATCTGAAACAGAGCCTTGAAAAAGACCTCGATCATTCGATAAGCAAACAAGCTGAAATGATTTACAACTTTGTGAAAGAAAGTGAAGTTGATCTTTCCAGCTTCCAACCGGATTCTCTTTATTCTTCTACGGATGAATTGATATACGACCTCATATTTGAAGCAGTTGCATTAAATCCGCGTAACAGCTACGTACAGGTTGAATTAAATGATAAAATGCTCTTTAAAACCCAAAACCTGATCGATCAAAAAATTCCTTTTCCGGCCGTTCGGGAAGATAAAATTATGATAGAAGATATTCAAAACAATCATCTATCTGAATATCCTATCCGTGCTGCTTATTTAAAAAAGAATAATTATGAAATAACCGTAGCTTATCCTTCACACCTGATTTCAGAAACTCTAACAAACCTGTCTGATATTTATATTATTATTGCCCCGCTTTTCTTCATACTTTCAATTGTTGGCGGTTCTATTCTGTCAGCCAGAGCTCTTTCGAGAATTGATAAAATAATAAGAAAGACGGATGAAATTACTACCCAGAATCTTGATGAAAAAATTCCCGGCGAGGAATTTAATGATGAATATGGAAGACTAGTGTTTACAATGAACAGAATGATCAAAAGGATAAAAACTTCGCTGGATTACATGAACCACTTTTCAATAGCTGCCTCACACGAATTAAAAACACCATTAACCATTTTGAGAGGTGAAGTTGAAGTGGCCTTGCGTCACCCTAATACCCCGGAACAATACAGGGAAATTCTTAATAGCAATTACGAGGAAATTTTAAGGCTGATAAATATAGTTGAACGTTTATTTCTTGTATCGCGTTTTGACAATAATTTGATTAAAATAAGCAAAATAAAGATTAATCTATCTGAATATCTTGAACAGACTTTAAACTCGTTGAGCTATCTTTCTTCAGACAAAAATAATATGATGGTGATGGAGGTTGATGATAAAATTGAAATTGAATTGGACCCGGATTTAATGAGACAGGTTATGACAAACCTTATTGAGAATGCTATAAAATACGGCTATGAAGGTGAACCAATAAAAATAACAGGAGATAAATCCGGAAATAAAATAAGAATTTCTGTTATAAATAAGGGGGAGGGAATTCCTGAAGAAGACATCCCAAAAGTATTTGACAGATTCTATAGGGTTGAAACTTCAAGAAGCAGGCAAACAGGAGGCACAGGGCTTGGTCTCTCCATTGTTAAATCGATTATAAATCTCCACGGTGGTGAGTTATTTGTAAATTCAGAAATCGGAAAAGAAACTGAGTTTTATTTTCTGCTCAAACCTTCAGTATCATCACCAAGTTAACTTAAATTATTCCCGTCGTTTTGGTATAAAGCATTTTATTCTTCATTGAAGATGAACCCGTAAAGGCTTAATTTTATAGTTCAGAATTTTTAATAAAATTAAACTTCGATACTTAACGATTAGGGAGAAATTAAATGTCAAATGCTTATTTCAAATTACCGGTTCCTATAAATGAACCAATATTAAATTATGCTCCTGGTAGTCCGGAAAAATCGGATTTAAAGAATAAATTAGCCGAATTACAATCAAAGGAAATAGAAATTCCCCTGATTATTGGCGGGGAAGAAATCAGATCGGGAAAAACTGCTGATATACTGGTACCGCATAATCTTTCAAAGAAGTTAGGCGTATATCATAAGGCTGGTGAAAAAGAAGTAAAAATGGCGATTAAATCAGCCCTTGAAGCAAGGAAAACCTGGGCTGAAATGCCTTGGGAACACAGGGCTTCTATTTTTCATAAAGCCGCCGAACTTCTCTCCGGACCATGGCGTTCAACAATTAATGCTGCTACAATGTTGGGTCAATCGAAAACTGCATATCAGGCTGAGATTGATTCGGCATGTGAACTAATAGATTTCTGGAGATTTAATACGCATTATATGACTCAGCTTATGGGAGAACAGCCTTATTCTCCTAAAGGAATGTGGAACCGGCTAGAATACCGCCCGCTTGAAGGATTCGTCTTCGCTGTAACTCCATTTAACTTTACTTCTATTGCAGGTAATCTGCCAACTGCGCCAGCCATTGTAGGAAATGTTATTTTGTGGAAACCAGCATCAAGTGCGGTTTACTCAGCGTATTACCTGATGAAACTCTGGGAAGAAGCTGGATTACCGAAGGGAGTAATTAATTTTATTCCCGGTTCAGGCAGCCAGGTTGGTGATCCGGTTATGGCAAGTCCTGATTTGGCTGGTGTTCATTTCACAGGCTCTACTGCTGTTTTCCAGGGAATGTGGAAAACTATTGGTGATAATATTCAGAATTCAAAATACTATCCGAGAATAGTTGGAGAAACCGGCGGCAAAGATTTTATCTTTGCTCATAATTCTGCTGACGTTGATGCCCTGGTTGTTGCTGCTATAAGAGGTGCTTTTGAATACCAGGGACAAAAATGTTCTGCCGCTTCAAGGATGTATATACCTAAATCAATCTGGGGCGAATTTAAAAAGAAATACACTGCTGAAGTATCGAAAATAAAAATGGGCGATGTAGAAGATTTCACAAATTTTATGGCTGCTGTAATTGATAAAGGCGCATATGAGAGTATTAAATCTTATATAGATTTTGCAAATGATTCGAAAGATGCAGAAATAATTACCGGCGGTAAGTGTGATAGCTCAAAAGGTTATTTTATTGAGCCAACAACAATTGTTACAACTGATCCGGGTTTTAAATCAATGAGAGAAGAAATATTTGGTCCGGTACTTACAATTTATGTTTATGATGACAACAAGTTTGATGAAACTCTTGAACTTTGCGACAATACTTCTCCATATGCTTTAACCGGGGCAATTTGGTCACAGGATAGAAATGTATTAGTTAAAATGTCAGATAAACTAAGAAACGCAGCAGGTAATTTTTATATAAATGATAAACCAACTGCTGCAGTAGTTGGCCAGCAGCCTTTTGGAGGAGGACGTGCATCAGGTACAAATGATAAAGCAGGAAGCGCAATGAATATTTTAAGGTGGATGACTGTAAGATCTATCAAAGAAACTTTTGTGCCGCCTAAAGATTGGAAATATCCCTTTATGAATGAAAAATAAAATTAATTATTGTAGAGGCGTACTTTTAAAGTACGTCTCTATAAATCATTTTTAATGTGTAATTTCCTCTTTCGTTATCAATTCAGTCAAATCTTTCTCTATTTCAGCGCCTTTGTTTTTTGAGTACCAGGAATGTAATTTCTCCATCCACTCATCTTTTCCAAGTCCTTCCGCTTTCCATTGATTAATCAATTTACTTACTGCTTTGGGACGCGGACCCCATCTGAATAATTCTTCACCGGATTCATTAAATCACCACAAGGATAGGGATACTTCTTGTTCCATTTGTTAAAAACTGATCCATAACTTCCGGATTTGAATCCCGCAACAGTACTATTAGTTGAATTAGAGGATTTTGTTCTGCTATGGCTGCAATGTAAGGTAGATTTTGTGCTGAGTCGCCGCACCAGTTTTCAGTTATTACCATCCACAACTGAGGTTCATCTATTCCATTAATAAATTTTTTAAGATCTTCATTTATTTTATAAGATTTAGATATTCTTAAACTTCTCTTTAAGTTCAGTATTTTATAATCTAATTTTTTAGCTGAGCTTTTATCAAGTTTATCGCGATCGGTTCGTGTAATTTCTTCTGTATTATTCTTAATATATTGCTGGTAGCTTATTCCCTGTTCAAGCAAAATTTTTTTAATTTCTTTTAAAGTTCATCAGTTTTTCCGTTTTTCAATAAAATCTCTTCATCTGTTAGAAGCAGATAAGGATTAAAAGATTCAGGATAAGTTAACCAGATTTGCCGCCTTTTGAAAAAGGAAGTGTAAATTGATCCAGGTTAAAAAAATAACTGTTCCCCTTTTTTACTCCCCGAACAGTAATATCTATTCTACCATTTAATTTATTTATTATTAAATAATTGAATGGTCTTGGAGAGGGACCATTATAATAATCATTATGTGCATCTGATCCGGTTTTAAGTTTAACCCTGGGACCGCCTCCGCCGCCTGAAACTATAAATGTTTTTTTTTGCTCAATGAATCTTTCATAAGTGTGAACGTGCCCTGTAATAAAAGCAAGAGTTTTGTCTGATTCAAAAATCGCGGGAAGAAATCCACGCTGGACCTGCATTTCATCGCCCGTTATAAGTACTATTTGTATATGGGGGATGGTGCGCAAAGACAAGAATTCCTTCAATTGAAGGATCACTATCGTAAATTAAAAGTTTATTTTTAAACCAATCAATCTGTTGCTGCCATTGTTCGTCTGAATATTCGTGGTCGTTTGAATCTAGAAAAATTAAAGCAATACTATCGCAAGTTTCTGTATACCAGTGGCTCCTGCTTAATTCAGGAAATCTTTCTTCCAGATACTGAAGCGCAATCCGGTTTTTCCCCCAATATTCATGATTTCCTATCACGGGAAATAAAGGAATATGTTCTTCTTTAAGAGGGATCATAAGACTGTCGAAGTATCTCCAGTGATCGATATTATCACCTTCAAATACCATATCCCCAAGTAAAATTACAGAACCAGGGTTTTGCCGGCTAATATTATCAATTATTTTTCTTCTTTCCCTATCATTACTTTCTCTCCCTGCCAAATACTCCCAGGCAGATGTCCTCTGGAGATCGCCCACGGCTATTATGGGAAAAGAACATTTGTGATTTTCTTTTAACGAAAGTGTGTCATTTGATGATGAAGAAAAGCTATTTATTTTAGGAATAAAACCTATGATAAAGGTTAAACTAGCAGCCAGGAAAAATGCAGTACCGATAATTATTTTTCTATACATTTTTATGGGATCAGCTCAGATAATTAAAGTTATCCTAATTTACTGAATTAAAATTTTTAATTTTAGGCAGGATGTTATGTCCGGGACAAAAATTTTACAAATATTTATACTTTTTTAACTTTTTTTCTACAAATAAAATTGTAATTTTAACAGTGTTAAAAGTTCGAAGGGATTACATTTTATGGTTACTGCTACAAGACATTTTAGTCCGGAAGAAGCGCACAGGACACTTCCTCTTGTAAGAAAAATTGTGGACGATATACTGAATACATCCCGTGAGATCAGGCTTCTCACCGAGGATAATGACGGAATAAATGAATATGATCCGCAGGTTAAAAAACTGGTGAGTGAATTAAACGGATTTATGGCTGAACTTGAGGAAATAGGGTGTTTTTATAAAGATTGGAATTTTGCAATCGGGTTAGTTGATTTTCCGGCTATTATTAACGGGGAAGAAGTTTTTCTTTGTTGGAAAAGTGATGAAGATAATATAAAATTTTATCACAATGTTGAATCAGGATTCTCCGGCAGAAAACCTATCCCGGAAAAATATTTTAGCAATAACTAAAATCTTAGTATCAATTTAAACTCACGCTAAAACTTTTCTGTTTTGCAATTCAAGCTTATCGTATTATCTTCACTTAAATTTTAATTATAAGTAAACAAACTGAGAGAATGATGTACTTTATTAAAATAAAAATTTTGCTGTTCGCGATATTTCTATGTATTCTATTTATAGGTTGTGGGACACAAGAGCAAAAAACCGAAGACCTTGGGAGATTTAATAAATTAAGTTGGATGGAAAATGTTTGGAGAGGAAAGCAGGGGGATGCAAGTTTATACGAAAGCTGGCATAAAAAGAATTTCAGAATAATGGAAGGGATTACTTATACAACAGATGAAAATGGAAAACGTGTTTTCACACAGAATATGAGAATAGCACAAAGCAATAATCAGGTTTACTATTTAATTCGTCCGGATAATAACCCGGAAACATTTAAGCTTACTTCTGTCACAGATTCATCGGCTGTATTTGAAAATATGACGAAGGGGTATCCGCATACAATAACTTATAATCAGGTTTCAGATGATTCAATGCTTGTTTCACTTGAGGGTGAAAATGAAGGCAAACTAATGAAATCAATCTTACTATTTGAAAAAGATTAACTATTCTTCCTTTTGCAGTTTAAAGGAAGCAGATGCTGAAGCAGTCTGGCCTGTTTCAGCATCTTTAATATTAAATATAAGTTTATACTCGCCGTCAGTATAAGTAGAATCAAGATCAAACTGAATTTCAACAGGAGCATCTATAAAGGCTTCGTCATTTACTTTATCTTCTGTTTTACTTATCAGAGATTTTAATGTATCTCCTGCTGGCCTGACGAGATCAATATTATAACTTAGTGTTGCAGTAAATTTATTTTCAGATTCATTTTGTTTAAAACCTTTAACGCGCGTTGTGGCATCAACCTCCCAGCTATTCCCGAGATCGTAAGCAAATGCTTCAGCATTAAATACTTCCAGCTTCTTTTCTTCTTTAGAACAGGCACTGATTAACAATAGAAGTCCGACTGCTGAAATCAATAATGCTTTCATTTATATCTCCCGTGTAAAAGTTAGAAATTAGAATTAACCATTCTTTTTCTGGAAATCCTTCATAAAGCTGACAAGGTCCTCAACTCCTTTTTTTGGAAAGGCATTGTATATTGAAGCTCTTAGTCCGCCAACTGAACGATGTCCTTTTAATCCGCTGAAACCACTTTTTGAAGCTTCATCAATTAATTTCTTTTCCAATTCTTCAGAAGTGAGGTTAAAGGTGATGTTCATTAATGAACGACTGTCTTTTTCAGCATGACCTTTATAATATCCGCCGCTTTCATCAATGCATTTGTAAAGAAGATCGGCTTTTTCTTTATTCGTTTTATACATTGCATCCAACCCGCCGTTTTTCTTCAGCCATTTCGTAACAAGCCCGATGATATATATGCCGAAGACCGTCGGAGTGTTGTAAAGAGAATCAGCATCTACGTGTGTTTTATAGTTTAGCATTGTATGAAGGGAATCACTGCTTCTCTCAACCATGTCTTTTTTAATTATTATAAATGTAACGCCCGAAGGTCCCATATTTTTTTGTGCACCTGCATAAATTAAGGAATATTTATTAACATTAATTTTCCTCGAAAGAATATCTGAGGAAGCGTCGCAGACAAGGGGAACTTTTCCTACTTCGGGTTCATAATGAAATTCTGTTCCGTAAATTGTATTATTAGATGTGAAATGAACATATGAAGCCCCCGGATCCAATTTAAGTTCTTCCTGTTTAGGTATTCTATTAAATTTCCCTTCTTCCGTTGATGCTGAAATATTAACAGTTCCAACTCGTTTAGCTTCTTTAACTGCTTTTTTAGACCAGCTTCCCGTAACAATATAATCTGCTTTATTTACCGGAGGCATTAAGTTTAACGGAACCATTGAAAACTGTAAACTGGCGCCGCCCTGTAAAAACAGAATTGAATAATCATCGCTTATTCCCATCAACTCTTTCAGGTCTGATTTTGCATCAGCAATTATTTTGTCAAAAGTTTTCGAACGATGACTTATCTCTAATATTGACATTCCCACGCCGGGGAGAGTCATTAAATTCTCCTGTGCTTCCTTCAAAACATCTTCCGGTAAAATGGCCGGACCAGCACTGAAATTATAGATTCTCTTTTCCATATTTGTAAACTTCCCTTCTTATTTTCGAATTATTATAAAGATATAAAATTAAATTGTATGAACTAATAATCCATCTCTCAATTTAGGCTCAAACCATGTAGATTTCGGCGGCATAATTTCGCCTGCATCTGAAATGTTTATAAGATCATTAAGTGAAACAGGATAAAGTGAAAATGCAACTGCTGCCTCACCTTCATTTACAAGCTTTTCAAGCTCCCTGGTTCCGCGGATACCGCCGATAAAATCAATCCGCTTATTTGTTCTCGGATCATCAATATCCAGAATAGGATTTAAAAGAAAATCCTGCAGAATGCTTACATCCAGCGTCTCAGCAACTGATTTTGAAAGTGAATTACTTGCAAGAATCGAATCTCTGGCTTTGAGCATATACCATTCCCCATCGAGATACATTCCATAATTTCTGCGATTATCCGGTTCTTTCTTCCCGGATTTATCAATCGAAAATTTTTCACTCACTTTATCCAGGAATTCTTCCTTTGAAAGATGATTTAAATCAACAACAACGCGGTTGTAAGGAAGAATATTCAATTGTTCTGCCGGGAAAATTACCGAAATGAAATAATTGTATTCCTCATTTCCGCTGTGATTTTTATTCTGTTCTTTTTTAACATTTCTGGCCCTGGCTGCACTCGCAGCCCTATGATGTCCATCGGCAATATACAGATGTTTTATTTTCTTAAATTCATTTACAATTTTATCGTTATATTTTTCAGGAACAATCCAGACTGTATGTTTTATTCCATCGGAAGAAGTAAAATCATATTCGGGTTTGTTATCACTCATTGTTTCATTTACAATTTTGTTTATTTCATCCACGCCTCTATAAGTTAAAAACACTATTCCTGTTTGAGCTTCTGTCGTTACAATATGATTTGTGCGATCGTCTTCTTTTTCTCTTCTTGTTTTCTCGTGTTTAAGGATAACGTCATTTTCGTAATCATCCACAGAAAATGTAGCAGCAATTCCAACCTGTGCTTTACCATTCATTTCAAGTCTGTACAAATAGAAACGTGGTTTTTCTTCAGTAATCAGCGGAGCTTCTTTTTTTATACGTTCAAGGTTTTCCTTGGCCTTTTTATAAACTTCATCCGAATATGCATTTACTTTATCATCAAGTTCAAGTTCAGAACGGGTTATTCTTAGAAAATTTAACGGGTTTCCTTCTGCCTGGTTTTTTGCTTCTTTCCTGTTTACAACATCATATGGTACGCTTGCAACGATATTTGCTTTTTCTTTTGTGGGTCTTAATGCCTGGAATGGTCTGATAACTGCCATAATTAACCAAATCTCCTTAAAAGTATAAAAGTATGTCGTTTAAAATCCATAAAATAATCTAAATATGCTATTTATAGTGAAGGAATTCTAATGGAATTTTGACGTGAATCAATATTTTTGTCGATTCGTAAAGTATTTCTATTTTTAACACCTCAGAAAAATTTCAAAAGTTTATGGTCACAAATCAAAATAAAATTCGAACCCATGCTAAGAAATCCTCCGGGAAGAAAATGAATAAGAACTTCAGAGGAAAGAAAAAGATAATTGGAACAGTCCTGTATCATAAAAATTTCCAATCTGTTTTTTTAGATAACAAAAGGAATATATTCGTGTGGCTCCCACCGTCTTATATGGTTTTGCCTGAAAAAAAGTATCCTGTTCTCTACATGCACGATGGACAAAATCTGATTGATCCTGAAACATCCTTTGCCGGAATGGATTGGCGGGTTGATGAATCAGTAACAAAATTAATTAACGAAGGAAAGATGAAGGAAATTATTATTATTGGAATTAACAACACTCAGGACCGGCTTGATGAGTACAGTGATTCAGAAAAAGGAAATAAGTATATAAAATTTGTTACAGAGGAACTTAAACCATTTATCGACTCTAACTATAAAACATTGAGTGATTCAAAAGACACAGCGATTATCGGTTCTTCTATGGGTGGGCTGATTTCATTTTTAATTGCCTGGAAACGCCCGGATATTTTTTCAATGGCTGGTTGTCTGTCGAGCTCATTTTATTATAATAATGATAAAATATTTGATACAGTTAAAAATGATTCTTTGCCCAAAAAAGGATTGAAAATTTACATTGATCATGGGGAGGACGGATTAATAAGAGGTCAAAAAATGTTTTCTCTGCTGACACAAATGGGATATATTATTGGGACAGATATCGATTATTTTTATGCACCAGGTGCTGAGCACAATGAAAATGCCTGGGCTGATAGGTTGTCGAGACCCCTGTTATTTTTCTTTGGTGAAACGTTATAATTATTAGATTTGTGTTTTACCGGGAATTTGCTTTTATTTTATTCCCTTTTTAATAATGGACAGGGAATTGCAATGGGACCTAAATATAAATTTCTCTTTCTATTCATAATAGTTTTTGCATCATTGTATTTATATGGATGTGCCTCTGAGCCAACATACCTGGTTAACTTAAGTTTTGTTAAAGGTGCTTTAATAAATTACCAGGAGAGCGGGCAGTTTGATAAAGAAGCAGAATCTGCAGTTAATGAAGCAATAAATAAATTTGAGAAAATAATTCCCGGCGATAATTCTGTAGTAATATTTGATGTGGATGAAACTGCACTTTCAAATTATTCTTATAATAGAAAATGGGATTTCGGGTATGTTGAAAAATATTTTGATATGTGGATTGATAGCGCAAAGGCTCCGGCGATTACTGAAGTTCTGAACCTGTACACCTATCTTAAAGAAAGAAACTTTAGGATAATATTTATAACAGGAAGAAAATCCTATCAATATGATGCGACAATAAAAAACCTGTTAAACGCCGGTTACACAACGTTTGATACTCTTATTGTAAAAGATAAAAAATACTATGGAAGTACTGCTTTAAAATTTAAATCCGCTAAAAGAACTGAACTCACTTCCAACGGATATTTAATCGTTGGAACAGTAGGCGACCAATGGAGTGATCTTGAAGGACCGTATCATGGGATTCAGGTTAAGATTCCTGATTATCAATATTATATTTATTAGAATATCTCTTTAATGACCAGCTTTATTTAATCGGGCAGTTCCTCGCAATAGTAGCCGAGACTGCTGAATTTGCTAATCACATCATCAATTTTAAAACCATCTCCAATAACTCTGACTACTTTGTCCTGATCGTCGAGATCTATTGTACATTCATTTATTTTATATGAATCATTAAGATTATCTTTTACTGATGTAAAATCGTTTTTTGAATTAATATTCGTTTTGAGGATAAGTATTTCCATTAATACATCCTTTCTGAAAATAAAGTGTGATCACTTTTTAAGACGATCAAGCAAGGAAAATATTTTAAAGGGAGATTGATTTATTTTGGAAAAATAAAAAAAGCGATATTCCTGAATTTTCAGGTCATATCGCCTTAAGGAGAGGACAGTTTTAACTATTTATTCTTCTATTTTTTATCCGTTTTATTATCCATCATTTTTTCTTCTTTTTTCCCTTCTTTCATACATAAACCCGGCCACTCTTTATTTGCCATTTTTATATTCTTATCAATATCTTTTTGAAATAATATTTTCACATCCTCGTTTTTATTGAGGTATAGCTTATTGTTTTTTATGGTCCATGCAGTCGGATCGCTTGGTACCAGTGCATCTCTGCCTGCAGCGTACGCACAATATCCACCGAATTCAGGTGCGTACATCTCAGGATTATTCATAAACTTTTGCATATCATTTTTATCCGCAAAATACCACTCGGCGTCCCTCCACTTATAACTATAATCTGATTTTCCCATTTCAGCCTTTCCAACTGTGAAGTATGCAACCGGATCGTAGCCATTAATTGCCACCTCCATTTTATTTGTTGAAACCAACATATTGTTATCCATCATCTTATCGCTTTTCATCATTTTGTCATTCTTCATCATATCGTTATCCTGCGCGAAAGAAATAACAGAGAGAAACAGAAATAATAAAAGTGAATTGAATAAAAATTTTCCGCACTTCATTTTAGCTCCTTTAAAAAGTTATTGTTTTTTCAGGATTAAAATTAAGTATTTGAATGTAACGGAATGGTAACGAAAGAAAGAAGAATTTGTAAGTTATGAAAATAACCTTACCCACAATTTCTCCGCACAGCCTCAAACAAAAATTCCTTATATTTGAAACTCAAATTCAGGTAAAACTAAAGGAAATTGATGTCCCAGACCGAAATACCAAAAGCATATAATCCCGCTTCGGTAGAAGATAAGTGGTATAAATACTGGTTGGATAATAAGTTCTTTCACTCAGAAATTGATGATAAGAAAGAACCATTCACAATTGTAATTCCACCTCCTAATGTAACCGGAATGCTCACTATGGGGCACATTCTTAATAATACTTTGCAGGATATTTTTATCCGCACAAAAAGAATGCAGGGGTACAATGCATGCTGGGTTCCGGGAACAGACCATGCTTCTATTGCTACAGAGACAAAAGTGACCAACTTCCTTAAAGAGCAGGGAATTGATAAGAAAGAAATCGGCAGAGAAGAATTTTTAAAACATTGCTGGGAATGGACGGAAAAATACGGGGGAATAATTATTCAGCAGTTAAAAAAACTTGGTGTTAGCTGCGATTGGGATCGCGAACGTTTTACGATGGATGATGAATATTATAAAGAAGTAATCAAAGCATTCGTTCAGCTTTTTAATGAAGAAAAAATATATCGCGGTTACAGAATGGTTAACTGGGATCCTGCATCACGTTCTGCTATTTCTGATGAAGAAGTTATTTACAGAAATGTGAGCGGCGAACTCTGGTACTTTAAATACCCCGTAAAAGACAGTAATAAATTTATAACTGTCGCAACAACGCGTCCCGAAACAATGCTAGGCGATACGGGTATTGCCGTTAACCCTAACGATGAAAGATACAAAGAACTGATCGGGAAAATGGTTTTGCTTCCCATTGCTGATAGAGAGATTCCTGTTTTTGCAGATGATTATGTTGATATGGAATTTGGGACCGGTGCTGTTAAAGTAACTCCCGCCCATGATATAAATGATTATGAAATGGGCAAAAGGCATAATCTTGATTCAATTAATATTTTTAAAGAAGATGCAACAACGAATGATAATGTTCCGGATGATTTAAGAAACCTGGACAGGTATGAAGTACGTAAAAAAGTTGTAGTGAAGATGGAAGAGTTAAACCTTCTTGAAAAGATTGATGATTACCAGACAAAGATCGGTTATTCTGAAAGAGGCGGGGTTCCAATTGAGCCTTATCTTTCGGAGCAATGGTTTATGAAAATGGATGAACTTACAAAACCGGCTCTTAAAGTTGTTGAAGAAGGAAAGATAAAATTTTATCCTAACCATTGGATAAAAACCTATATGCACTGGATGGAAAATATCAGCGACTGGTGTATCTCGAGACAATTATGGTGGGGACATAGAATCCCTGTCTGGTACTGCGTTGGAGATGATCATTGCAATCTTGAATGTAAAAACCCTATTGTTTCTATAGAGAAACCCGAAAAATGTCCACATTGCGGTTCAACCAATTTAAGAGCAGGATGACGACGTTCTTGATACGTGGGCATCAAGCTGGCTTTGGGCGCATGCAGTTTTTAAAACAGAAAAAGAGCAAGCTTATTATTATCCAACCAACACTTTAGTTACCGCCCCGGATATAATCTTCTTCTGGGTTGCAAGAATGATAATGGCAGGACTTCACTTTAAAAAGGAAGTTCCGTTCAGTGATGTTTATTTCACATCTGTTATAAGAGATGTCCAGGGAAGAAAAATGAGTAAATCTCTCGGTAATTCTCCTGATCCGCTGGACGTAATAAAAGATTATGGTGCTGATGCTCTGCGTTTTACAGTAATTTATCTTGCTCCAATGGGACAGGATGTTTTATTCAGCACGGAAAAATGTGAACTTGGAAGGAACTTTGCAAATAAAATCTGGAACGCTGGAAGATTCCTATTAATGAATCGGGAAAATATTCCGGTTAATAAAAACCTGGTAAACAAGCATATTGATTTTGCGGATAAGTGGATTGCTTCACGGTTCAATAAAACATTACTTCAGCTAAAAGAATCTTTGGATAAGTTTGAGATTAATAATGCTTCGAAAATAGTTTATGCTTTTGTTTGGAATGATTTCTGCGACTGGTATATAGAACTTTCAAAAAACAGATTATACTCTGATAATGAAGAGATTAAATCAGCAGTTCTCACAAGATCTTTATTGATGTTTGAAAATATTCTTAAGATTGTTCATCCTTATATGCCTTTTATAACAGAAGAACTCTGGCATCTGATTGAAGACAGAAAATCCGGAGAAAGTATTGTTATATCTTCTTACCCTGAAGCTGATGAAAAAGTGATAGACGAAAAAGCGGAAGTTGAAATGGAATTTGTTCAGGATATTATTACTTCAATCCGGACAATCAGGGGAGAAATGAATATTGCTCCATCCAAACAGGTTAAAGTTTTTATCAAGTCATCTTCTGTTGCAGATCACCAGATTAATTATATAAAAAAACTTGCCAGAGTTGAGGAAATTAAAGCAGATATAAATATGCAGAAACCTAAAGCAAGTGCTTCAACTGTTCTGAAAAACTGTGAAATTTATGTTCCGCTTGAAGGGCTGATTGATCTTGATGTAGAAAGAGGGAGACTTCAGAAGGAGATCAGCAGGCTTGAAGGATCATTAATCGGAATTGAAAAAAAACTTGCAAATGAAAAGTTTGTTAACAATGCAGCTCCCGAAGTTGTTGAAAAAGAACGAAATAAAAAATCAGATTGGGAAATGAATCTTAAAAAATTAAAAGATATTTTAATAAATCTTTCCTGACATTTAATTATGGGGAGAATATGTATAATTCAATAAAAGAATTCCTGGATGACTGGGAATTTGAAAGCACCTCAACTCTTAAGGTATTAGAAAACCTTAACGATCAATCACTGGATTTTAAATCCGGAAGCCACGTCCGTACTCCCGGCAGATTAGCCTGGCATGTAACAATTACATTGAGTGAAATGATGAGCAAAACAGGGTTAAACATTTCTGTAATTAATGAAAATGAATCTGTTCCAGATTCATCAACGGAAATTATTAATGCCTATAAAGATTCTTCCCGATCCCTTATTGAAGCTATTAAAAGAGAATGGAATGATGAATCTTTAAATGATGAAGTTCCAATGTACGGCGAAACCTGGAGGAAAAAGCAAGTTTTAACTTCGCTTATAAAACACCAGATTCATCATCGAGGTCAGCTAACGGTTTTAATGAGAATGGCAGGATTAAAAGTTCCCGGAATATATGGTCCGTCGTTTGAAGAATGGGCAACGATGGGAATGCAGCCGATGGAATGAAGAAAGACCGAGAAATTGTTCTTGCCCTTAACTAATTATTTAAAAATTAATAGTATTATAATATTTATTATTTCTTTCCTTATTCTTATCTTTTCTTCCACTTATGGAAAATTCCTCTTCTAATAATCTTACTTTGCTTCTTGAAGGATACAGCAGAGGCGATAAAGTTGCACTGGAAAAGATTATTCCAATTGTTTATAGAGAACTTCACCGGATATCTTCAAGCTATCTCAGGAAAGAATACAAAAATATTACGCTGCAGACTACTGAACTTGTTCATGAAGCATACCTGAAACTTTTTGGTGATCAGAATTTGAACTGGCAAAACCGGGCTCACTTTTTTGCTATCGCTGCAAACTCGATGAGACAAATTCTTGTTGATTATGCAAGAAAAAAAATCGCACAGAAAAGAGGAGGAGATTTTACCAGGGTATCTCTTTTTGAAGGAATAATTCTGTTAGATGGTTCTGATGAGAAAATTATTGAACTTGATAAAGCTCTTTCAAAGCTTTCAGAATTTGATCAGCGGCTTAGTAAAATTGTTGAACTCAGATTTTTTTCAGGATTAACAATTGAAGAAACCGCAAATGTTCTAAACGTTTCAGATTCAACTATAAAAAGGGAGTGGAATATCGCAAAGGCATGGCTTTTCAGAGAAATAAATAAAACCTGATTATTGAAAATGGATCCTCTAAAATGGGAAAAAATAAAGAAGATTTTTGAAATATCTTTAAATCTTCCTGAAACTGAAAAAGAAGACTATATAACCGAATCCGCTGAAGGTGATGAAGAAATAATTTCTGAAGTCCGTTCGCTCATTCATTCCATTAAAACCGCCGGAGATTTTCTTGATAATCCCGGAATAAATTTAAATGAACAAAAAGATAGTTTTATCGGTAGAAAACTTGGGCCTTATTTAGTAGAAAAAGTTATTGCAGCCGGTGGAATGGGGATTGTCTATTTAGCCGTTAGAGACGATGCCGAATTTAAAAAACAAGTTGCAGTAAAATTAATCAGAAGTGGTTTAAATAATAAATACTTAACTGAAAGATTTAAAACTGAAAAACAAACACTTGCTTATCTTGACCATCCTTATATAGCCAAACTTCTTGATGCCGGTTCTACAGATGACGGAACCCCTTATCTTATAATGGATTATATAGATGGGGAACCTATTGATGTTTACTGCGATAAAAACCGGCTTACTTTATCTGAAAGATTAGAATTGTTCTCAAAGGTATGCAGTGCTGTGCATTATGCGCATCAGAACCTGGTTGTACACCGAGATATTAAACCTTCTAATATTATGGTAACAGAAAAAGGTGAACCAAAGTTGCTTGATTTCGGAATTGCAAAAATTCTAAGCTCTGATTCACCGGATGCAGGCAGAGATTTAACTAAAACCGGATACTGGCAGTTAACACCTGAATACGCAAGTCCTGAGCAGGTAAAAGGAGAAAATATTGCAACAACGAGTGATGTTTATTCATTGGGAATTTTATTGTATAAAATTTTAACCGGTCATAATCCTTACAGGTTCAAATCTTACCTGCCCACAGAAATACATAAAGTCGTTTGTTTTGAAGAACCGCAAAAACCGAGCATAAAAGTTGAATCATCAGAAGAATTAATAAAACAGGATGGTTCAGTTAAAGAAATTAATGCCGAAACAGTAAGTAACTCTCGCGGCACTTCTATTGAACATCTTAAAAGAAAATTGAAAGGAGACATCGACAATATAATTTTAAAAGCAATCAGAAAAGAACCCTGGAGACGCTATGGTTCTGTCGAACAGTTTTCTGAAGATATTAAACGGTACAGTGATGGTCTTCCTGTAATTGCCCGAAATGATACGATGGGGTATCTCCTAAGTAAATTTATTAAAAGACATAAAACTGGCGTTGCAATGTCTGCAATATCTGTTCTTCTATTAATTGCGGGAATTCTTGGAATTGCATGGCAGGCTAGCATAGCTGCAAAAGAAAGAGATAAAGCTAAGCTGGAAGCAAGCAAATCCGAGAGAATAAATACTTTTATGCAGGATATTTTTGCTGCACCAAATCCGGAAGTGGAAGGTAAAGACGTAAAAGTTGTGGATGTATTAAAGAACGCTTCAGAAAAAATTGATAAAGAACTTTCTGATGATCCCGATATCAAAGTTTCAGTACTTTATACCATTGGAACAACATACATCGGACTTGGGTTATACGACGATGCGGAAAAATATCTTAAAAATTCCTTGGCTGTCTGTGAGAAAAACTTTAGTTTAAATGATCCTCAAACGGCAAAAGTAATGGAGCAGTTAGCCTACGATTACCAGCTTAAAAGCAACTATTCAAAAGCTGACTCCTTGTACAAAGAAGCCTTAAAAATATTCCGGGTGAATGGGGGAGAGATCTCTTCTGATGAAGCAACAGCATTAAGCGATTTTGGAAGCTCGCTTTATAACCAGGGAAAATATGATGAATCAAAAAAATACCAGACCGAGGCATTAAATGCATACAGAAAAATATATGGTGATACGGATGCCCGGGTAGTCAGATCTTTAAGTAATCTTGGTACCGTTGCAGGGGAGACAGGTGATTGGAATACAGCATCGCAGTACATTAAAGAAGTTCTGGAAATATTTTTAAAAACTGACGGTAAGGAAAGTGTAAACTATTCACGTGCATTAAGTAACTATGCAACCACGCTAGAAGTGCAGGGAAATCTGGACGATGCAATTACTGCACAGAGAGAAGCTGTTGAAATAAAAAAGAGAGTTCAGGGCAAAGATCATCCGGATGCGATGTTAGCACAATTAAATCTTGCAGACGAATTAACAAAACGTGGTGATTTTAAAGAATCAGCTGAACTTTCCAGAGAAGCAATGGAATCACTTGATAAATCTTTACCTCATATAAATGCTCTTACTGCATATTCCCGCGTTATATACGCAAAAGCTCTTATTAAACTGGAAAATTTCAAAAAGGCTTTGCCATTTATTAATGAGGCTTTGAAAATACGGGAAAAACTTTATTCTCCTGATCACTGGCTGATAACAACAACAAGAGCTTTACTGGGTGTTTGCCTGGTTGGAATAAAGCAGTATTCAAGGGCGGAACAGATTCTCACAAATTGTTATTCAAAGATGGATAAAAATGATGAAGGCAAAAAATATTTCAGAGTTTTGACTTTAGAGAATCTTGTAAAGATATATGAAGCAACGGGCAATAAAAAAGCTGAGCAGAAATGTAGAGTAGATCTTGATAAAGAAAATCACAGCTAATAAATAAATTGAGTTGTTATTTAACTCTCAGATACTGAATGCTGAAGAGTTTTTTGCTGTCAGTCCAGACATTTCTTACTTCGAAATGATCAGATACGAGTTCACTGAATTCTTTCACTGTGTATTTATACGAATATTCAGTTATTATGTCTTCATTCTTTTTTAATTCAATTACTGAACCATTCAATTTTATAGCTTGAGTTTCCTTACTTAGCAGGTGCATCTCTATCCTGCCCTCTTCATCATTATAAAAAGCAAGGTGTTCGAATTTATCAGTTTCAAATTTTGCACCGGTTTCATTATTTATATGATCTAATATATTCAAATTGAACTGTGCGGTAATCCCTTTACTATCATTATATGCTTTCTCAAGTATAGCTTTATCTTTTTTTAGATCAACACCTATAATTAGACCGCCGTTTTTACCGATAAGTTTTGAAATCCTACCCAGGAATTCCTTTGCTTCTGCTGGCTTAAAATTCCCGATTGTTGATCCCGGATAATATGCGCATATATGATCATAAGACTTACCAATCTCAGGCAAAATAAAATCTTTCGTGTAGTCTGCAACAAATGGTATTATTTCTAATTCAGGATAATCGCCGGAGAGTATCTCTGTTGAATGTAACAAATGTTCTTTGGAAATATCAATTGGAATATATGCAGCAAGTCCGGGAATATTTTCAAGAAGCAATCTTATTTTTTTGCTGCTGCCGCTGCCAAGCTCTACCAAAACAGTCCCTTCACCAAGAAGACTTCCAATTTCTTCAATATTATCCTCCATTATTTTCATTTCAGTTCTGGTCGGGTAGTATTCTTTAAGTTTGGTTATTTCATCAAAGAGTTTAGATCCCAGTTCGTCATAAAATAATTTGCTTGGCAATTCTTTAACTGGTTTAGATAAACCCTCAAGAACTTCCTGTATAATTTCTTCTTCTATTTTTGTAGAATAATACATAAATATTAATCATTATCCTTTGCTAAACGCAGGCCCATAAATTGCCATCTGCTTTGTGGATAAAAAAAGTTTCGGTAAGTCTTTCTGATGTGAGTTACTGATGTTGCACATGAACCGCCGCGGAGAACCATCTGGTTCGACATAAATTTACCATTATATTCACCCAGTGCACCGGGTAATGTTTTATAACCGGGGTAAGGAATATACGGGCTCATCGTCCATTCCCAAACATCGCCATACATTTGCTTTAACCCCATTTCATCATCTTCCGGAACAATTACAGGATGATAGTATTCATTTTCAACAAAATTGCCCTCAACAGGTAATTCGTCTGCGGCTGTTTCCCATTCAGCTTCTGTCGGCATCCTGTAACCAGCCCATCTCGCAAAGGCATCTGCTTCATAATAGCTGATATGACAAACAGGTTCGTTTAAATCAACTTTATGAAACCCGGTTAGTTTAAAGTTCCACCAATCTCCATCTTTCTTTTCCCAATACATCGGAGCCTGCCAGTTTTCCTTTTCTGCAGTTGCATATCCATCAGAAAGCCAGAGCTCAGGTTTCTTATATCCGCCGTCATCCATAAAATCTAAATACTCACTGTTAGTAATTAATCTTTTTGCTATGCCGAAAGACTTCAGATATTCTTTGTGTCGCGGGAATTCATTATCGTAACCGAAATCTTTTCCCTCGTGACCGGTTTCATATATTCCTTCTTTAAACTTTTAAAGGCAAGTTTGGGAGTATAACCGCCTACAGGAGGATACTTATCTATATAAACAGGATATAAAGGATTCATTGAAAATACATGTTTTATATCAGTCAGCATTAATTCCTGATGCTGCTGCTCGTGATGTATTCCAATTTCTATGACAGGACCAAACTCTCCCAGTTCTTTTTCAGTACAGCTTTCGAGAAAACCGAGTATATTTTTATCAACATAATTTCTGTAAGTATAAATCTCTTCAACCGTCGGCCTTGAAAGCATTCCGCGCAGTGCCCTTGTAAATCTTTCGCCTATCTGCACATAATAAGAGTTGAATAAAAAGTTGTATTGAGGATGAAGCGATTTATAATGTTTTATTGCTTTAGTTAAAACGAATGCCTCAAAAAACCAGCTAGTATGTGCAAGATGCCATCTTGTCGGGCTTACATCGGGCATAGACTGAATTACATAATCCTCCGTTTTCAAAGGCTCGCAAAGGGTATTAAAAAAATTTCTTACAGCTTTAAATTTATCGATTAGAATATTTCGGTCTTTGAAAATTCTTTTATTTTGTGAAATAACTGGTGTTTCAGAATTACTGTTCATAGCATTTCTTGTTTTTATAAAATTAAACTGTTTGGATTATAATAAGATTAACTAATATTTTACTTGAATTCAAGTTAAGCTAATTTGTGTTCCAGGAAAGTGAGACGAATAACAAATGTATAATACAAAAGTGGTAACAATTTGTGACCGTATCGATTTTATAAAATGAAACTCCTTGGAAAATTTATATATAGTTCTTAAAAAACCTAGGATAATTAAAAAAATGAAAAAATATATAATTCTTATAGCGTTAATAATAGGGACCTTTAGTTTTTTGAATGCTCAATCGTTTTCTTCCCCCGGTAAAAAATTTGGTTTTGGGATTATGGTTGGAGACCCGCTTGGAGCAACTTTGAAATTCTGGACAAAACCTGAAAATGCATTTGTTGTAGATATTGGAGCATCTTATTTCGGAAGTCCAAGGATTGGTGTAGATTATCTCTGGCACTTTAATGCATTTAAAACCCAAATCGTTAATTTATATGCCGGTCCTGGTGGAGTGATTGGGGTGGGAGAAGGAAACGGTTTCTGGTATGATGGAAAATATCATAGATCTAAAGGTAATGTTGGATTAGGTGCGAGAGGTGTGGTGGGAGTAAATTTTGTTCCAAGAGAAACTCCCATAGAAGCTTTTTTTGAAATAGGTGTGCTTGTAGCGCTTGCCCCTGAATTTGATTCTGGTTTGGATGTGGGTTTGGGAATCAGGTTTTATCCTTAATGAAAATTCCCGTAAAGAATTAAGTAAAAACGTCGAGTAATTTCGGGATACTTTATTTTAAATTTGTAAAAATGCATGGTTAAGCTATAATAAAACGGAATTTTTATTAATATTTATTCTAAAAACATAAACTGCATCTGGAAAGATGAAAATGAAGTTTCTGTTTCTTTTCTAAATTTTCAATCTGCAATTAATTATTAACATATAAGTGATCTGAGTTTTAACAAGTTTGGCAGAAAATTATTATTATAAACGACATTCATTAAATTATTTATTTAAAAGGAGGGCTTATGCCTGTTAGGAAAGGGAGTGCTCGGTGGAGCGGTAATCTGATGCAAGGAAAAGGAGTACTTAATACAGAAACCGGTGTTTTAAAGAATACAGCATATAATGCGAAATCAAGGTTCGAATCTGGTGATGAAACTAATCCTGAAGAAATTCTGGGTGCAGCGCATGCAGGATGTTTTTCTATGGCATTGGCAAATTCGCTGTCAAAAGCCGGGTTTAAAGTGAATTCTATTGAAACTGAGGACTCAGTTCATATTGAAAAACTACCGGAAGGTTTTACAATAACAAGAATTGACATTAAAACAATCGGTGATGTTGATGGAATCGATAATGATACTTTTCAAAAACATGCTGCTGATACAAAAGGTGCATGCCCGGTTTCTAAGGCATTAAAGAGTGTTGAAATGATGCTTGAAGCCAAATTGAAATAACTCTTAAGCTGCCTGAATTAAGGCAGCTTTCTTTTCCCATTCATTACCGACTCCGGTTGCAATATTTACCCTGAGTTTCTTAATCTTCCGATTCTAGAAGAACCTTGTATTCTTCATTTCTGTGTATATAAACACTAACATAAGAACAGCTGGGGATTACTTTTAATTTGTTTTTTTCCGCATACTTCAATCCCTCTTCCACCAATTTGGCAGCAATTCCTTTCCCCCTTACTTCTCCGGGAACAAAAGTGAAATAAAAATCGATAACATTTTTGCGGGGGAGATTATAATTCAGATAGCATTCATTTTCATCCACCGTGGTTGTGAATTTGTGATTTTTTGTATCGTGAATAATTTTAAAATCCATAATGCACACTAATATTGTTTAATTAATTCTGTAAAGTAAAAATAATTATTATGATGATTTATCCATCATTATACATTAAAGAGAAAATGCATAACATCACCATCTATAACAGTGTAATCTTTTCCTTCAACTCTCATCAAACCAGCGGCTTTGCAGGCAGCTTCCGATCCGCATTTAATATAATCGTCATAGCCAATAACTTCGGCACGAATGAAACCTTTTTCAAAATCAGTATGAATTACTCCGGCTGCTTGCGGAGCCTTCCAGCCATTATGAATGGTCCACGCTCTTACTTCCTTTGGTCCCGCGGTGAAATAGCTGATTAATCCAAGTGTATGAAATCCTGTTCTTATTATTTTTTCAAGTCCGCTTTCTTTAACCCCGTATGAATCTAAGAATTCAAGTCTTTCTTCATCTGATAGACCAACCATTTCCTCTTCCACTTTTGCTGATATTTTAACTGCATCTGCTCCTTTTCCCGCAGCATATTTTCTTACTTCCTTCACATATTCATTATCTTCTACTAACTCAGATTCATCAACATTTGCACAATAGATAACATCTTTAGAGGTCATTAACCTTAGTTCATTAAATAATTGTTTAACAGATTCTTTGTCCCGATCGGGAAATAAATATGCAGAATTGCCTTCATTTAAGTATTTAAGCAGGTTATCAGCATCATCAAGCATTTGTTTAGCAAGTTTATCTCCCTTGGCAAGTTTCTGCAGCTTATCAATCTTTTTTTCCAAAGTCTGAATATCGGAGAGAAGCAGTTCTGTTTCGATTACTTCAATATCTCTTATCGGATTAATGCTTCCATCTACGTGAACCACATCTTCATTTTCAAAACATCTTACCAGATGAAGTATTGCATCCGTTTCCCTGATGTTGCTGAGAAATTGATTTCCAAGACCTTCCCCTTTACTCGCACCTTTAACGAGTCCTGCAATATCAAAAAACTCAACCGTACTATTCACAAGTCTTGCCGGATTTACAAGCTCTGCTAGTTTTTCTATTCTATCATCCGGCACGGGCACAATGGCTTTGTTCGGCTCAATTGTACAAAATGGATAATTAGCTGCTTCAGCATTCTGTGCTTTTGTCAGAGCATTAAACAAAGTCGATTTTCCAACATTCGGCAGTCCTACAATTCCAATACTTAAACCCATTAATGGTTTTGCTCCTTTACATTTCAATTTCAAAATACAAATATAAGAATAATTAAAAGGTGAGATTAATATTCTGGTATTATAGCTGTTGCAGAAAAGATAAATTAACTAACGACCACCGGCGGAAGCAAGTGAATCAATTTTCATTGCAGTTATCAAAGAATCTCTATGTTCTTTTCGTTTTATAATTGTTGGCAGATATTTTTTAATTACTGCGTTTAATTCATCTTCATTTACTTTATCAGCTTTAGAATTCTCTGATAATAATCCCCAGGGTGGTATAGAATGATAGTTGTATTTACCGTAAATAACTACAGGTGTTCCGTAAGCTTTAATTTTTTCGCCATCTTTTGTAAGTATCCATTGCTCTGCCCAGTAATAAATCCATTCAGCATCCGTTTGCAATAATCTGGCACAGGAGTGACTTGCAGGAAAGCCGGGCAATTCAAATTGATGGATTGAAATCCCGTTAAAATTATCAATATTAAAAGCCCAGGGCAGAATCCACTCTTTGTTAACTGTACTTATAGTCTCTTTCGACTTCCAGTTTGTAAAGTAAAGTCCCACAGGAGTAGGAGTAGTTCTTTTACCCATACTTGTTGGTCCCCACCTTACAAGCAACCCGTTTTCATAAGCAGCAAAAGCCTGTACAGGATAGGAAAAGATTAAAATTTTCGGGACTGAATCAAGGATTGCAAGTTGTTTTGTAAAGGGTGAAAAGAAAAGAAAATCATCGGGCAAAGTATCGGGGACACAAATTGAATCACCGATTACAATATGTCTTGTATCAAGCCGGTTAATAGCAAGAATTTGTCTCATCCCTGCATCCCCGAATTTATCCGTTAACTCGGATAAAATATTAACACTTTTAATTGGTTCTTTGGTAAAAATAATTTTTAATACCGGCGGCGGTTTTACTGTATCTTTGGCAATAGTTTTTATTTCGGAAGGTTGAGTTTCCAATTTTTCTTCGTTACACCCCGGAGAAAAAAATAATACCAACGCAAAAAAATACAGGTATGCCCTTGCTAGGAATAAAATATTTTTATTCATAAAAGTTAGTCTGTGACCGGGAAGATTCCCCTGTTGTTAAGTTCCATTAATAAATTTTTATAGTCAGTGAATTGGAAGGCATTCCATCCAATTGATTTTGCTGCATCAACATACTCAGGTATGTCATCAATAAATAAATGCTGCCCAGGACTTTTTTGGGTATATGACTGCACAGCCATATAAATTTCTATTTCAGGTTTTACTGCACCAGCTTCGTATGATGTAACTAACTTATCAAAGTACTTAAGAAAGTCATATCGTTTCCAGCCGTATTCATAATGAATTAAATTTGTGTTTGATAAAAGCACCAGGGTATAACTCTTTTTTAATACCGGGAGTAAATCTACTACTTCTTTATTTTCCGAAAAAATGTCCGAATAATATTCACAAAAAGTTTTTTCGTCAATTTTATTGTTCAGAGAAGTCAGCATTATTTCTATAAATTTATCTTTTGGCAAATCACCTCTTTCAAAAGACCTGTGATACTCATAATGTTCATTGTAAAATTTAAGAAACTTTTCACCCAGCCCCGCTTCAATTCTTTCAAGCTTCTTTACCGCGGGCTGATAATTAAAAGGAAGCAGAACGTTTCCAAGATCAAAAACGATAACAGAAATTTTTGAATTCACTTTATTTTAGTTCGAACTTTTCGTCAGGAATACCAGTATTAATTTTAATTGAGCTCACTTTAAATTCTATATTCTGACTTCCTATGGATTGTTTAATTGTAAAAGGATACATAACTCCATCTACATCTTTATAATTGCTGTAGAAATTCTCCTGGGTAAAAGTTCCCTGGGGTGTGGTTATATTTTTTGTTTCTTTAACTTTTAATCCTGTTTCAGGATCATAATATTGGATCCATTTTGTACCTGAAGGCAGGATCATTTCTATTTTGTATGCATCTTTTCCTTTAATTTTCTCAATCCCCGCAAGTCTCAGTTGTATTCCAAGAGAATCAATGTTAAGCAGAAAATGAATAGAAGATTCAAACTTTAGTTTTTCAAGTTCATTTCCTTCAATATTATTTTCCTGTCCGGCAGCTTTCTTTATTCCCACTTTCCCATTAAAGATAATTTCCTGAGCCATGCCGCCCGCATTAATTTGCTGATCAAGCAGATCGGGTTCTTTCTGGTAGATGGTTGTGGAGACATTAAAGCCCTGCACAGTTCCACGCATAATGGTAATTCTGTCATGAACATTTGCGAGACTATCTCTGCCCCCGATTGCTTTAATGTAGTGATCAATTACATCCTTTGCGGAAATATCGCCGGGAATAGTCGAAAGAGATGTATCAGTTTGGTTACCATAATTATCGTAGAGAATAATTGGCCCGAACTGGCTTAATCCTTTTTTTATTTGATCGGCATTTCCTATTACAACGATGTTTGAGTGATCAGGCTTGATATACTCATCGGCAGCTTGTTTGATTTCTGCCGGGGTTACATCGGCAACATTCTTTAGATAATTTGAATAGTAGTTTTCAGGTAAATTATATTTATCAATATTTATTGCGAATGATGCTATTGTTTGAGGACTTTCAAGAGCTATAGCAAAATTACCCGTTAAGAAATTTTTAACTATTTGTAATTCACTGTCCGGGACGGATTCATTTTTAATTCTTTTCATCTCAAAAAGAATCTGAGTTATTGCGCTATCTGTAACTTCGTTTCTTACATTTGTAAATGCATCGAAGCTGCCTACAAATTCATCTTTTGATAGCCTCGAATTAGCTCCATAAGTAAATGAATGTTTTTCCCTTAAGTTTTGAAATAATCTGAAAGTGCTGCCCCCAAGTATAGTATTCATCAATGAAGCCGGAATTAAATCTTTGTCTCCGGGTTTTAATTGAACAGGATAAGTAATATTAATAACAGATTGCACTGCATTCGGGCGATCAACCAGGGCAACAGTTGTTTGAGAGGGAGGTTGCGGATTGCTGTATTTAAATTCCGGCACATCTTTTCTCTGCCATTTTCCCAGATATTTTGTTATTAGCTCTTTTACTTGTGCTTCATTTATATCTCCGACTACAGCGAGATAAGAAATATTTGGTGCAAAAAATTCCTGATAATATTCTTTACATTTTTGAAGTGTTATATTTTCAACTGTCTGTTCTGTTTCAGGCTCGCCGTAAGGGTGGTCCCTACCAAAATCAACTACATCTTTTACAGTACCCGCAATTGCATCAGGATCATCTTTCTGACTTGCCAGATCGGACTTCATTCTTGTTATAATCTTATCAAGTTCGTTTTGTTTAAAATCTGAATGAAGAATTATATCAGACATTATATCGAGTAAAGTATCAATGTGTTCTGTAAGACACATACCATAAACCCCGGTTGAAGAAGTTGACAGCGATGCACCGATAAAATCAATTGCTTCGTCTAACTGATCTTTTGTTCTGTTTGTTGTCCCTGTTCTTAAAAGTTGTCCCGCGGCAGACACATAACCGGCAGTATCACCCTCAAGAATCGGATCTCTATCGATTTGCAGGGAAAAAGATACCCTGGGGAGCTTATGATTTTCCACAATAAAAACTTTTAATCCATTCGGGAGTTCAAATTTTTCATATTTACCAAGTTTATTTCGGGCGGGGGACCTGGTTCCGGAGGTTTACTTCTGTTAACCTGTGCATTAAGCGGAGTAGCTAGTAATATTGCAAAAAGTATTGATATTAATTTTTTCATTATTGCTGCCCCCCATTCTTATTAGGAAGATAATAAAGTACAAGCCGGTTGGAATCTTTTAAGTATTTATCCGCCACGCGTTTTATATCTTTTTTAGTAACATTCATTAATTTATTAAGTTCAGTGTTTATTGCACCAGTGTTTCCATAAATTGTATAATAGTAAGCAAGGTTTTCAGCAATTCCGGCGTCTGTTGCATTTTGATTGACGTAATCTGTTTCAACCTGGTTTTTCAATTTCTGCATTTCTTCATCACTGATTAGTTTGTTTTTAACTTTATCAATTTCCCCATCAATTAATTTTTTAAGTTCATCTGAATCCACACCCTGGTTTGCAATGGCTAGCGAGATAAACAAACCCGGATCTTCAAGGGCTGCAGGAAAAGCACCCACATAAACCGCTTTCTGTGTACTGTCAACTAAAGTTTTATAAAGTCTTGAACTTCGTCCACCGGAAAGAAGTGTGGTTAACATCCTGATCGGGTAATAGTCTTCTGCACCAACTTCCGGTATGTGATAAGCTTCGACTATGGCGGGAAGCTGAATATTATCGTAGGCTGTATCTATCACTTCAGCAGTCTGTGAGGTTTCTTTTACATCCGGTCTGTAAATTTCTTTTGTTCCGCGGGGAATTTCGGAAAAATACTTTTTAATTAATTCTTTTGCTTTATCAATCTGAATATCTCCTGCAATTGAGATAACGGCATTTTGCGGCACATAATATGTCTTATAAAAATTTCTAAATTCATCGATACTTGCTTTGTCAATATACTGAGCAGAACCAATCGGCATCCAGCGATATGGCGAGGTCCTGTATGCGTCCTTAAAAGTAATTTCCCATATTTTTCCATAAGGTTGATTATCTAAACGCTGCTTCCTTTCTTCTTTTACCACTTTTCGTTGAGTTTCAACCCCAACACTGTCAATCTTTAAATGGAGCATTCTTTCAGATTCAAGATATAATCCCAAAGCTAATTGATTAGAAGGAAGAACTTCGTAATAATAAGTTCTATCGAAATCAGTGTTTGCGTTTAATTCACCACCGGCATTTTCAACCATTTTCATATATTCACCTCTGCCGATGTTTGGTGAACCCTCGAACATAAGGTGTTCGAAAAAATGAGCAAATCCTGTCCGGTCCGGCTTTTCATTTTTTGAACCGACGTGGTACATAACAGAAACAGCCACAATCGGGGTTGAATTATCCTGGTATAGAATAACATGCAGACCATTATCAAGATTGTACTCATCATAATTTATTTTAACCTGTGGATATAAAAGAAGAGAGTACAGAACAATAAATAATGGTACAAAAAGAATTTTAGAGCTCATTGAATATCCTCACATAACTTTAACAGTAATTCCAAAAATTAAAAATAGGATTATTCCTGTCATAATTAAACATAAAAAGGTGTGGTTAATATCAATTTTGATTTGGTAATTTATTTTCCAAACTCTTAGTTTTAATGGATAAAAAAAACATATTAAAAAAATGAAACGCATATTCGCTATTGGTGCCGGGAGAACTGCAACAGCTCTTATTGATTACCTGCTTAATAATTCTTCAAAACAGGATTGGGAAGTAACTGTTGGTGATTTTGATTTTGAACTTGCTGAACAAAAGGTCCAAAACCATCCGTCCGGCAGAGCTATAAAATTTAATGCATTAGATGATAATCAAAGGACGGAAGAAATCTCAAATGCAGATATTGCAATTTCTTTTCTTCCGCCATCAATGCATGAAATAATTGCAAAAGAATGTTTAAGACATAAAACCAATTTAGTTACGGCATCCTATGTTTCTCCTGAGATGATGAGTCTGGATGAGGAAGCAAAAAGAAACGGGTTAATATTTCTGAATGAAATGGGCGTTGACCCGGGAATTGACCATATGGATGCAATGCAGTTAAAGGAGAAGGTTGAAGAAGCAGGGGGAAGCATTACTTCATTAAAATCTTTTTGCGGAGCTTTGGTTTCTCCTGAGTGCGATGATAATCCCTGGCACTATAAAATTACCTGGAGCCCGATGAATGTTGTTCTTGCAGGACAATCAGATGCACGCTATTTCGAAAATTCTTCTGTAAAATTTGTTCCGTACAGAAAATTATTCCTTAATATTGAAAATATTGTAGTTCCCGGTTTAGGATCATTTGAAGCATATCCGAACAGAGACTCTGTTTCTTACATTAAAAAATATAATTTAAATGCTGTTGAAGACTTTTACCGCGGGACACTGAGAAGACCGGGATTTTGTAAAGCGTGGAATGCACTGGTAAAACTTGATCTTACCGATAATACTTACACTATTCCAAATTCTGAAAATTTAACAACGAGAGAATGGGTCCGTGCATCTCTTCCTTCACCAAACGGCAAACCAGATGAAGAAGACCTGACGGAATTTCTTGGTAATGATTCTGATACTGAAGTTTTAGAAAAAATTAAGTGGCTTGACTTATTTGCGGATACAAAAATTAATATTAAATCTGCAACTTCTGCACAGATTCTTCTGGATTTATTGTTGAAAAAATGGAAATTTAAAGAAAACGACAGGGATATGGTTGTTCTTCAGACAGAGATAATTTATCAGACGGGTAACAAAAAGAAAAAAATAATTTCAACGATGGTTCAGAAAGGTAAAGACAAATTGAATACTGCAATGACTTATACAGTTGGATTACCCGTAGGTATTGCTGTTAAATTAATTGCGAATGAAAATATTAAGGAAAGAGGCGTCATCATTCCTGTTTATAAAGATATTTATTCGCCAGTTCTAAAAGAGCTGGAAGAATACGGTATTACATTTACTGAAACTGAAACGGAGTTGAATTAATTTTCAGACGATATAATTTTTCATATATAAATAATCATCTGTAAAATTTCCCTTCCAGATAATCACTGCTCTTTTTATTTCCGCCGGTAAACCCGATTGTTCAAGCTCACTCTTATAATCGGCTGATATAATTGTATCGAGAAAAACTGATAAATCCTTGCCGAATTGTCTCGAAGCATCGGCTGAAAATTCACATGGCAAATTAGTTACTGCCATTACTGCGACACCATCTCCTTCAAATCCCATTTTTATGGTTTCGCTGATTGGATTGTAAATATAAACGGGGTTGTCAATCCACGTCTCCTTAGAAAATTCAATTGATCCATTCGGATCGCACGTAATATCTCCGATTGCTATTAAAGTTTTATTCCGGCTATATAATTCTTTCATAAGCTTTTTGGATAGAACCCGTGGATATTTTTGTTCCCAAATTATACAGTTCATAAGCACGGTTACATATGGAAGGATATTATCAAGATTTGATTCATACAGTTCGGGATGTGAAAGGTAATGATGCATTTTTTGTCGTTTGCTCATACCTGAGTAATTTTCAACTTTACCTCTTTTGCCTGCTTTCAACCTGTACATTTCGTGAACATCAAGTACCAGTTTATAGATCTTCTTTCTGGAACCGTGATAGAAAATTTCCCCGATCTGATCAGGAGTAATTTCCTGCACCGGAAGAAGATCAAATATTTCCCTGGCCCCGGTGCTTGTTTTTCCGACACCAAGAAAGCAGGTTATTACCGGCGGAATTTCTTCCGGCGTACCCTTTTTAGAGATTATTCTGCCAGTTGCTTTCACAATATCTTTAATTGCCTGAAGATCTTCTCCTTCTATTGCCTGCGGGATATTTTCAAAAGGACTGCTGATCCCTCTTATCTTTAGTCTCAAACCAAGCGTCCACAATGTATCGACCATCCCGGCATAACCGGCATTATATGTAAAGGCAGTAATTAAACGATGATTATTCTCATTTCTGATCAGCTCATAATCTATTACAGTTGTTTTTAGTTCAATAAGTGTTTTCAACATTTCACGATTTTTTAATTGTCCCTTATGTGTATGCGAAAAAAAATAGTAAGCCTTCTCAGGCAGAATTCTTTTTACCGGGATTTCTTTCAATCCAAAGATTATATCAGCACTGGATAAATCTTCCTTTATTTCAGCGCCAGCCTTTACATATTCTTTATCATCAAAAGCTCTTTTTATTTCCCCGGTTTCCGGATTTTCAGCAGGCTGAACCAGGAGTTTGTGTCCTTTTTTTACTATTTGAGAAGCATAGTAAGGTGTTACAGCAACTCTCTTTTCACCTTTTTTATTAATTGCTTCCCGTAAAATTCCTATAATATTAAGCATGATTTACCGATATTTATGTCCCAATATAGTTTAACTAATTTAAACAAATTCGAATGAAATTATTTTCCCTGCTGTTAATAATCACTTTTTCGATTAGCATCACTTTTGCCCAGAAGTATTTGATTGAAGGAACGGTAACTGATAATGTGAGTAACCCGCTGCCCTTTGCTAATATCAGAATAACAGGAACGACCTCGGGTACTTCAGCAAATAGTAACGGGAGATATGAACTTAAACTTAAAAGCGGAAGTTACACGTTGATAGCTTCATACATTGGATATATTTCCGATACTTTAACAATTAATGTTTCGGAGAGTAAAGATAATGTAAACTTCAGATTAAGACTTACTAATATAAATTTACCTGAGATAACTGTTCTGCCCGGAGAAAATCCCGCACTGGAAATAATCAGAAAAGCTATACTTCGTAAGAAGGAACGAAATTCCCTGTTGGACAGCTATGAATTCAAAGCTTACACGAAAGGAATAATTAAAACCCAGGGAGATGTCAGCTCAGGAAGTCATAGTGTAGGAATAAACCTTGCCGAAAGCGATACAGTGCCATTTAAAATATCGGGAATTTTAGAAAATCAGAGCGAAGGCTTTTATAAAAAACCTGGTGAGTATAAAGAATTAATATATAGCGAGGAAACAGACGGCAAATTTTCCCCCTTCAATAAATATTCTTACGGGGGGAAGGTTTATTCAGAATTTTTATGATGAAACTGTAAACTTTCTCGGTGAAGATTTACCCGGTCCTTTAGCGGATAACACGCTGAGCTATTATTATTTCTATATAGAAAATACTCTCGCCATCAACAACACATCAGTTTATAAAATTCATCTTACTCCGGATAATCAGCACGATCCCGGATTTCAGGGAAATGTTTATATAACAGCAGATCGTTTTGATCTTATAGAAGTTGATCTTCAGCTTAACAGGGCTGCAAACACAGGCGGAATTTTCGATACTGTTTCTGTCTTTCAGCAATTCTCTGCTTTTTCAGATTCAATAGTGATGCCTGTGGATTACAGGTTGATGGTTAAAGCAAATTATTTAAATCTTGTAAGGTTTGGTTTTGAACTTTCCACAATTTTATATGATTATAAAATTAATCCGGTAATTCAGGATGATTTTTTTGATAAGGCTGTTATCAAAGTCGTGCCGGATGCCGACGAAAAAGATTCCACCTACTGGAGTTCAATTCAAACAATTCCAAATACTCCCGAAGAGGAAAGTGCGTATGAACGGATAGATAGTGTTGAAAGTATTCCCAAAACTTTCTGGGATCGTTTTTCATTTCTTTCTTCTAAAATTGATTTGACAGACAACTTTGCTGTAAGTACTCCATTGGGTATGTATCATTTCAATCGAGTGGAAGGTAATGCAATTGATTACGGGTTTTTTCTTGATGATGCTTTAAAGAAAAGGTTAAACGGTTTAGCTGAATTTTTCTTATGGATTTTCAGATAAAAAATTTAAAGAAGATCTTTCTCTTGAATACCTTCTCGGGAATTACAGAACATATTCAGTTAGTCGTGAATGTTTATAATAAATTAAAAATACTTTTCGGTGAATCTGATCATTATGGTGAGCTGATTCCTTCTCTGCTCTCTCTTATTTCAAAATATGAATTCAGGGATTACTATTACACAAAAGGATTTGATTTTAATTTATCGGGAGAAGTTTTTCCTGTCCTTTCATTAAGTGCCGGCTTTAAGAATCATACAGACAATAGTGCTGCGGTTAACAGCAATTTTTCTTTTTTTAACAAAGATAGGGTTTACCCTGCAAACCAGTCGGTTTATGAGACACGAATAAATGCACTGACTGCCGGATTCAGGCTGGACTTCAGGGATTATATTGAAGACGGATATTTCAGACGAAGAATTTCGCGCGGAAAATCTCACATAATATTAAATGGAAATATTGAATTATCAGATAAAAAAATTCTGAAAAGCGGACTTGATTATACTACTTATGAACTGGAAGTAAACGGAACGGTTAATACTTTTAAATCTCAACATTTGTCGTACAGGTTAATGGGAATGTACAACAGGGGAAGTCTGCAATACCAGTCATTATATGCTTTACGCGGAAATATTGATATCCTGTTTCAGGATTTTGCTTTCAGAACATTAAATGTAAATGAAATTTTCGGCAGCCGGGTAGTTACGGTAAACCTTGAACATGACTTTCGAGATCTGATATTCCGCACTTTAAGAATTCCGGGACTAATGGATTGGGAAATTCAACTGAACACATTTTTTAATGCAGCCTATACTGAAGTCGGAAAAGAGACCGCTGCAATTTTGCCTGCAGGTGTTAAAACTTTTCCACATCCTTTTTATGAAATAGGATTCGGATTATCGCAGGTACTTATACCATTCCGGGTTGAGTTTGCGTGGAAACTGAATTATAAAGGAGAGAATAATTTCAGGGTTGGGTTGAATTCATTTTTGTTTTAAATCTTTAGATATGCCGGATTTAAGAAAATAAGCATATCTCTGCTGCAGCTATTGAATTTACAAAACAGAAAAAGTAAGTTGTAACAAGTAAAAATAATTGCGGGTTATACAGGGAATGCAGACCGTGGATAAAACATACAAACAGCACACCCGGATGATATATGAGAATTTATTTGGTGAATATCTGCCGAATTGTAAACCACCCAATCAGTATAAGTAATAGTTATATTTCATCATTAGTGAAACCATATATGGAAGAAGATTTATATACTTATAATGTAGCTTTATCATTTGCTGGCGAAGACAGAGAATATGTTGAAGCAGTTGCTGTTTTATTAAAAAGTTATGGCGTCAAAGTATTTTATGACAAATTTGAAGAAACAAATTTGTGGGGAAAAAATCTTTTTGAATATTTAAATGACGTTTATAAAAATAAGGCAAAGTTTACTGTTATGTTTATTTCGAAACATTACAAAGACAAATTGTGGACAAATCACGAAAGACGATCTATGCAAGAAAGAGCGTTCATTGAATCAAGCGAATATATTCTTCCAGCGAGATTTGATGACATAGAAATACCCGGGTTATACTCAACTATTTCTTACATTGATTTAAGAGAAAAATCTCCCAGTAATTTGGCGAATATTATCTGTTCGAAAATTGGATGGATTACAAAAAATAGGTGGTGGGGCGAATGGAGTGTTGAGACTGTTGTTATGTCATATTATGGCTCTTTGAAAATACAAAAGGTATATAAGGATCATTTTGAATTTGATATAGAAACAACAAACGGCGCTCATTTTGGCGGAATTTCTGGAGAGGCATATTTTAACACAGCTAATGAGGTAATATTTCGTCTTAAAGAATATGGAGACCAAAAAGAATGTATTTTAAGATTTTTCAAAACCAATGATATTATTCAAATTGATGAAGATACTGGTTGCCTTTATTATCACGGAATGCGGGCACATTTCGGCGGTGATTATAAATTAAAAAAAGATGTTTTTTACAGATTTGATTTTATCAATGATATCGTATTAACCAAAATGTATCGGCTTTTAAAATGTGAACTATGGGAAGAGTATTTAAAATATTTTGGCGACATTCATTATGACGAAAACATAAATACGATAGATAAAAAAATCATCAAAGCAGCAGTTCCTGGACTATATAATATATATGAGGCTATCTTAATAATAGATAAATCTGATGCAATATGGGGAGCATTTTTAGATGTAGAAAAAGTTTATTATTTCACTTCAGAAAATGTATTCAAAAACAAACTACCCGATATAATAGAGGAGTGGAGAATTAATTTTAAGGATAAAGAAATTAATTATTTGAATAGCGAATGAAACATAACCCGCAAATCAACCGGACGCGGGCTATTTGCAACACCATTAGGCACTAAAATGAAAATTCCTAATTTTTGGGATGTAGGCCCTCATAATCCATTACCTGTTGAAGAAACTTGGAATCAATTTATTATTGATACTGGAGGAAAAGTTATCTCCAGTCTTTTGCATAAATCTCCAGAATTTGAAAATGCTGATTATTTATACCAGCAAGAGCAAGTTGTATTAGAATTAAAAGAAGTTGAAACTGAATTTACAAATTCTGAAACATTTAAAAGTAAATTTATAGAACTAATAGAACAATTATTAAGAGAAAATCCCAACTGGAAACCTTCTTTGCTCGGTGGTTCTGGTAAGGTTCCCCAATGGTTTATTATTGAATTTGTCAGAATTACAAGACCAAACATTTCTCGAATACTTAAAAAAGCTAACCGTCAAATTCGAGAAACAAAAAAATATTTTAATTTCAAAACATCAAATGGTACTTTACTTCTTGTTAATGATGGTTTTACTGGTATTGCACCAGATTTAGTTTTTGCATTGGTATGCAATATTTTAACAAACTCTTATTCATCAATAGATTGTTTTGTGTACTTAACTGTAAATAGATATATAGAAATAAAAGGCTCTAATATTCCAAGACTGGTATGGTGGCCTGTTTATAGTGATCGAGCGGATAAATATTTAAATAAATTTATTAATGAATTAGGTCGAAAATGGTTTGAAAATATTGAAACAAAAGTTGGTCCCTTCACTGCAAAAGATGTAACATCGAACGGAGATATAATTAAAGGTTCAAAATCTATTGTTTTACCTAAATAAAGTCATGCCTAACCTCTTTAATAAACCAAAGGCTGAATGGTTAGTAAAAAGTTACCACCTTTGCAGGACTAAATCATAAGCAGATGTATTTTAATCTTCATAGTCATTATCTTGCAAGAAAAATAATAGAGAAGTATGAAAAGGAATTATTTAGATGAAATTAAAAATTGCTATAACCTAACGGCAAAAGAATATTCTCAAAATTTTTTAGATGAATTAAACAGTAAACCTTTTGATCGAAATATTTTAGATCGATTTTCAGAAATAATTTCAAAGAAATCTTTAGTATATGATTTTGGTTGTGGATCCGGACAGACAACAAAATATCTTTACGAGAAGAAAAAATTTAAAATAATAGGTCTGGATTTTGCTGAAAAATCTATTGCTTTGGCAAAAAAGAATTTCCCAAAGATAAAATTTGAAATTGATAATATGCTTGAATCGAGAAAAAGTTCTTCATCTGCTGATGGTATATTAGCATTTTATTCAATTGTACATTTTACTTACAAAGATGTTAAAATAGCATTTAATGAATGGTATAGAATATTGAAAAATGGTGGTTATTGTTTATTTAGTTTTCATGTTGGGAAAGAAACAATTAAAGTAAATAATTTTTTAGAAGTAGAAGGAGCAAATGCAAGTTGGCGTTTTTTTGATGCAGATAAAATATTAACAATACTAAAAAATGTAGGATTTAATGTTTTAGAGGTTATAATCAGATATCCATATAAAGGATATGAACATGAAAGCAAAAGAGCGTATATTTTGGTAAAAAAAGAAATAGAAACATAACCTCTTTAATCCGCCAAAGGACAGGTAGGTAAGTAAAAAGTCTGGACCCAAACCCTTTCTCTTTAAAATAAAAAAGCGCTCTGTAAAAAAGAGCGCCCGGAAAAACAGAAAGCTAACCGAAAATTAACTCTTGGGTTTTGCTTCGCTGACAATTATACTACGACCGCTAAGTTCTGAACCATTTAAAGCGGAGATAGCAGCATTTGCCTCGGTTTCATTTGACATTTCAACGAACCCGAAACCTCTGGATCTACCAGTCTGGCGGTCAGTGATGACCTTCGCAGAAACTACTGTACCGTGTGGTTCAAAAGCAGCGCGAAGAGAATCATCATTAACTCCCCAGGGAAGTGATCCAACAAAAAGCTTAGTACTCACTAATCTTACCTCTGAAAAATAATTAATAAAATAACCACGGGGTTTAATCCGCGGTGAAAAATAGCACTAATATTGAAAAAAACAAAGAAAATTTTATTTATTGTATACTATTAGATGGGCTTAGTATTACAGGGCGCAATTTTGTGATTTTTAGCCAAACAGGTTTTTCATTTAAAAATATTGGCTATAGCCTCAGAAAGTGAACTTATTGGAATTATTTTAACCGGGCTTTTTGATTTTAGCGATTTCTTATTATTTAAGGGTATCAGGATCTTATTAAATCCAAGCTTTTCTGCCTCTGCAATCCGCTTTTCAATATTGCCGACGCTTCTTATTTCGCCACCCAGTCCTACCTCACCAATTACAACAGTTGAGCTATCCACAGGTTTATCAAGAAGACTTGAAGCTACACTGCAGCAGACTGCCAGGTCAACAGCCGGCTCATCAATTTTTACTCCGCCTGCCATATTTAAGAAAACATTATTAGCACTAAGGCGGTAACCTCCCCGTTTTTCCAGAACAGCTAAGAGAATAGATAATCTTCTGTAATCAAATCCGGTGGTTACTCTTTGAGGATTTCCGTAATTCGAAGGAGTCACGAGTGCCTGAACTTCAAGTAAAATCGGGCGGGTTCCTTCAATGCTTGCTGTAACAACCGATCCCGAAATCTGTTTTCCTCTTTCACTTAAAAAAAGCTCACTGGGATTCTTAACCTCTGCTAATCCTTCTTCGTTCATCTCAAATATCCCGATTTCATTTGTGCTGCCGAAACGATTTTTCTGTGCTCTGAGTATTCTGAAAGAATGACCGGATTCGCCCTCGAATTGAATTACTGTATCCACTATATGTTCAAGAATTTTCGGACCGGCAATCATTCCTTCTTTTGTAACGTGCCCGATAATTATTACACTAAAGTGATTTCTCTTTGCTTCATCCATTAATAGTGAAGTTGATTCTCTTATCTGTGTAATTGTTCCGGGAGAATTCTCAAATTCACTCCGGTACATTGTCTGAATAGAATCAATAATTACAACTGCAGGACCCACATTTTTAACAGCGGCAATAATTGTATTCATATCTGTTTCGGCAAGTACATAAAATTCATTCGATTTAACTTTGAGGCGCTCAGCCCGCAGCTTAATCTGTTTTGAAGATTCTTCACCGGTAACATAAAGTACTTTATCATTTATTCTGGATGCAGCCTGCATCGCGAGTGTTGATTTTCCAATCCCGGGATCTCCGCCCAGCAGAATAACTGATCCGGGCATTAATCCTCCGCCAAGTACCCTGTCAAACTCAACTATACCGGTTTTAATTCTTTCTTCTTCATTTGCTGAAATTTCACTTATTTTTGGCACAGGGATTTTCCGTGCTACGGGGGAGGCTTTGCGGCGGCTGGTTTCTAATATTTCTTCTGTAAACGAATTCCACTCTTCACACTCAGGACATTTGCCAAGCCAGCGCAGTGATTCGTACCCGCAGTTTGAACAAATGTATTTTACCTTAACTTTAGCCATTAAATTTTTTCTATTACAACAGCAGTTCCGTAAGCAAGCACTTCGGTAACGCCGTTCATAACGTCATTGGCATCATATCTGAAACCGATTACAGCGTTTGCACCCAGCTGCATGGCATGAGCAATCATCAGTTCGTAAGAATCATTTCTGGTTTTTTCACATAGCTCGGTGAACAAAGTAATATTACCACCGACTATAGTTTGAAGTGCTGCGCCAATTGTTCCGAATACAGAACGTGACCTGACAACAATACCTCTTACAACTCCAAGGTTTTGTTTTATTCTGTAGCCGTCAATGGTGAATGCAGTTGTAACTAAATTATGATCCATTATTTTTCCCTCTAAAATTAATTAAGAAAACTGCCAACTATTTTTTCAACTTTACCAATAGCCGCGACAATTCCGGAAACATCTTTTCCTCCTGCAGTTGCAAGATGAGGACGTCCGCCGCCGCCGCCGCCAACAAGTTTTGCCAACTCACCGACGATTTTTCCGGCACTTAGCTTTTTCTCTTTTATTAAATCATCTGAGACAACTGCAACTATACCGACTTTATCTTCAATTTGTGCAACTAACACCCCTATGCCGGAACGTATCTTATTTCTCATTTCATCGCCGTAAGATTTCAGCTCATCCATATTATCTGCATGAACTTTCCCTTTGAAAATCTTTATTCCTTTTTCTTCAGAAGATAATGAAAGAATATGATCTAACTGCCCAAGATTATTTTTAACTCTTAATTCTGATATCTCTTTCTCAAGTTTCTTTTTTACATCAAGCAGCTCCTCAACTTTTTCCTCATCCTGTTTACGGAGAAGAAGCTGATCCTCAATATAATTTTCCACTCCCAAACCAGTAACCGCTTCAATTCTTCTTACCCCGCTGGCAATTGATGACTCGCTTATAATTTTAAACAATCCGATCTCAGATGAATTCTTTACGTGAGTTCCGCCGCAGAATTCCATACTGAATTCGCCGAACTGAACAACATTGACTTTATCGCCGTACTTATCGCCGAAGAACATCAATGCTCCCATTTTCTTTGCCTGGTCAAACGGAATATTTCTGTGATGCTGCAGAGGGATGTTTCTTCTCAGCTCTTCATTAACAAGCGATTCAATTTCTTTTGTTTCTTTATCGCTTAATTTTGAGAAGTGTGTAAAATCAAAACGAAGTCTATCGGGACCAACGTAAGAACCAGCCTGGTGAACATGTGTCCCGAGTATTTTTCTTAACGCAGCGTGCAGAAAATGAGTTGCTGTATGATTTCGCATTATATCCCATCTTCTCTTTTCATCTACATGGGCAATTACTTCTATTCCCGGAGAGATTATTCCCGGTTTGTTACTTTCAACTATATGAATAGTCTTGTTATCAACCTTTGTAACATCGATAACAACAACAGGGTTGCCCTTAACGATTAATTTTCCGAGATCGTCAATCTGACCGCCAGCTTCCACATAAAAAGGAGTTTTGTCCAGAATAACAAGTTCGTTTCCGTTATCTTTTTTATAGCCAACAATTTTCCCTTTAGATTCAAGCTCGTCATAACCGGTGAATTCGGATTTTGCCGGTTCAATAATCTCAAATGAATTAAGATCACCGGTAGAAATATTTACAGAAGCAAATTTATCTTTAGAAGATTCCCTTCCTCTTTTCTGCTGGAGCCTCATTAATTCATTAAAGCCATCTTCATCTATTGAAAAGCCGTTTTCTTTTGCCATTATATTAGTAAGGTCAACAGGAAATCCGAATGTATCATATAATTTAAAAACATCTTCTCCTCGAATAATCTTTACTTTATCTTTTCCCAATCCTTTTATCAATTCTTCAAATAATTCTATTCCGCGATCAAGAGTTATGTTGAAGCTTTCTTCTTCCGCTTTTATAACCTTCTTTATGTAATCCTTTTTTTCTTTCAGTTCCGTGAATACACTTCCCATTGTTTCAACAAGAACATCCACAAGTTCAAAAAGAAATGGCTGGCGAAGATTAATTTTTCTTCCGTACCGGGCAGCTCTTCTTAAAATTCTTCTTAAAACATAACCTCTTCCTTCATTGCCGGGAACAGCACCATCGGCAATAGCAAAAGTTAAAGCCCTGATATGATCAGCAATAACCCGCATTGGTATTTTGTCTTCTTCTTTATTGTAGCTTACGCCTGATAATACTGATATTTTATTTATCAGCGGCATAAATATATCAGTGTCGTAATTCGAATTCTTTTTCTGGAGAACTGCACTTACTCTTTCAAATCCCATCCCTGTATCAACATGTTTTGATGGTAGATCGTGAAGTTTCCCTTTTTCATCACGATTATATTGAATAAAAACGAGATTCCAGATTTCGATACATTCAGCAGAACCCGCATTTACATATTCAGGGTTATCAAAATCATCTCCAAGATTTATATGAATCTCCGAGCACGGACCGCACGGTCCGGTTTCACCCATCTCCCAGAAATTATCTTTTTCATCGAACTTGAGAATATGATTAGGATTTATATCAGTCTTTGTTTTCCAGAATTCCAGTGCTTCTTCATCTGTTCTGTAAACCGTTGCCCACAATCTTTCTTTTGGAAGTTTCCACACTTTAGTAAGAAGTTCCCATGCCCATTCAATAGCTTCTGCTTTATAGTAATCTCCAAACGACCAGTTGCCGAGCATTTCAAAAAAAGTATGATGGTAAGTGTCATTTCCTACTTCTTCAAGATCGTTGTGTTTACCGCTTACCCTGATACATTTTTGAGTATCAGCAGCACGGCTGTAATCCCGTTTCCCTTTGCCGAGGAAAACATCTTTGAACTGGTTCATTCCGGCATTCGTGAATAAAAGTGTCGGATCATCAAAAGGAACAACAGGTGCACTTGGAACTATCCGATGATTTTTATTCTTGAAAAAATCCAGAAACTGCTGTCTTATTTCTCCTGAAGTCATATAATCCTGATTATTTTACTGAACTGTAAAGATAATAAATATCATAGTAAGCTTAAATTAAAACGGAATTTCAGGATGAAAATTGAGGGATAAAAATTTACTTGATATGAATTATTTACCTCGTTGCTTTTTAGCGATGTTAATAATAGTTTTGCACTAACATATAACTAATAGTAGTGGGCAAATTTGTCATCCGGTACAACAATAAGTGATTTAGAAATAATGAAAAAAGTTGCTTCCTATGATTCTAAAGCATTGGAAGCTTTATACAATCGTTATTCTACAATTCTATACACTCTTATAAAAACAATAGTAGCAGACGAGAAACTTGCTGAAGAAGTCTTATCGGATGTTTTTGTAATTATCTGGAGAAAAATTAATTTCTTTGATTTTGAAACCGGAAATGTTTTTACCTGGCTGATTACAATAGCACGAAATAAAGCTGTAGATACTGTAAGAAGACAGCGCAGCGGAATGGATCTGGAATCCTACACGGAAGACTATGAAGATAAATATATACTTCCCACATTACATCCAGCCGCAAAGCCACTCGAATTAAAAGATTCTCTGGAACTAACCATAAAAATGCAGAAAGCTATGGAGGAATTAACAGACGCACAGCAATATGTAATTCATCTTGCATTCTTTGAAGGGCTGACGGAATCTGAAATTGCCGGAAAATTGAATATCCCGGTCCCCACTGTTAAATCAAAGATTAAGATAGCACTGACAAATCTTAAAGAAAACCTGGCGAAAGGATTCTGAAATGATTTCAAAACAGGAAGCAGGAGAACTTATTTTCGCCGGTGTTTTGGGATGTCTTGACAGGGTTGATCAATCTAAATTGAATGAATTTATTAACTCCGGCGGTGCACTGCCCCCAAGTGTGGGAGAGTTTCAGAATATAGCAGCAATGCTGCCTATAATTCTCAATGCGGAAAAACCGGATCCTCAATTAAAGGATAAAGTTGCCCGAAAACTCTACCGGATAAAAGATGAAATCAGAGCCAAGAACAGCCGAACCAATTTCTCGGGTATAGCTGATAGCTTTTATAAGAATTCCCGTGAAAATAAAAAATCACCTACCCTTGATGAAAAATTGATAGAGTCCGCCGAACCAGAAAAGTTTATTATTGAAGAGAAGAGTCCTGAAATACCGGAAAAAGAAAATATAGTACCCGAAATTGAAAAAGAAGTTTCTGAGCAAAAAGTAGAAGAAAAAAAGGATGAGATTAAGCCGGAAGATTTTGAACCTGTAACACCAACACGCAACACATTTGAATCATTTAAGTCTACCAGGGAAAAAGTTATTGAGGGAAATTTTAAAGAGGAACCTGAAGAAAACCAGGATGAATTACCAAAAGAAGTGAAACCCGAACCCAGGGTTCCCACAAGAGAAAAGATTAAGACTTATGATAGGGTGGTTACTAAAGACAGATCACCATATAAAACCGCAACAACAGAATCTCCGTATTACAGGAAGACATCAACCAAGGACCGTGGAAAAAGTTTCGAGAGAGCCTACAAAAAAAGATATCCTACTACCGAATATCCCGGTAAAAAATCCGGAATGAATTTATGGATGGTAATTTCTTTGTTTGTAATTCTTCTTCTGATAATAGCAGCTTTGTATCTTAATTTTGCTTCAGATATTAAGGACCTTAACTATACAAACGATAATTTAAGACAGCAGGTTAATGATCTGTCAGTTAAATTCAGCAACACGCAGGAAATACAAAGCCTTCTTGAATCTGCGGATGTTAAAATTATTAATCTTCAGGGAACTGGAATTAACCCGGGAGGAAAAGGAAAGCTAATACTCAGCCGTGTCCAGGGGAAAGGATATCTCCAGCTTTCTGATATGCCTGCATTAGGACAAAATACAACTTACCAGTTATGGATGCAGTTACCCAGCGGCGGATATTTTTCACTTGGAGTATTTAATCCTACAGGGAGGGTTCAATATTTCCCTTTTAAAATTCCTCAATCCGGGCAGCAAAACATTACAGAATTTTTACTTACACAAGAATCTTCTTCCGGGGCTTCGAATCCCGGGAATAAGGTTTTTCTAACAGGATCATTTCAGTAAATCTCTTATCTTTTCAGAATAAATGTAATCCCCGAAATAATAAGAAGAACCGGCCAGTAGACTTCTGTTATTTTTAATATTGACTCTCCGAATATGCTTAATTGGATTGATCTGGAATTCATTATAAATATTATTCCGGCTGCTGTAAGTATTATTGCAGCAATTAATATTGATTTGTTCTTTAAATCATCAAAATAAACTATGAAGAGACTGATACCGGCAATTGACATTGAAGCAGGAACAAATAAGTTTAATGGTTTGACAAAATCGAAATGAACAGGCATCGAAATCGCAATTCCGGTAAGAAAAAGAGCTGCTCCGATAAATATTAATAATTTATTCCCCTCGCCAAAAGTTGTATAAACTGTTGCTATGCCATAGAATATCAGACCATATCCAAATAATTCTCTGGGATCAATCATAAGGATGTTCAGCAGATTCATCATTATTGCGGCCACAATAAGCAGAAGTAGAAATGTAAGAATAATTATTTGAGAATGTTTCACGGCATATTTAAAAATTATTGGTTAAAACTCCCTTGTATTAATAGTGCGTCGTTCAGTAATAATTCTGTCAATTCGAATATCCTGTCTTTCAAATTCAATTCTATGAAAAAGCTGGAATTCGAAAACAAGAGAATATTTAGGAGAGAATGAATTTCTGAGAAGCGGGGTATATTTAAAATCGTACCCGGTTCTTTCTCCTTTCAAAGATACAGCAATTGAAGGGACAATAATCAGATCAATATCACTTAAATCTTCCTCTATTCCGATTTTCGGTTCAAAAAATCCGTTATGGCTGCTGATAAGATCATCGAATGATGAAAATTGAAACCTTCTCATTCTGCTTCCACCAGAATTTTGTTTAGGAAGAAAAACAGATTTCCCACAGCCTGCAGCAAAATCTATCAAAGGTTTTGTATTCACCAAAGTGCGCGATGAAGAATAATAAGTGAATATTTTATTGGCATAATTAAAATCATCCGAGTCAGTCAGCTTATTAATAATGGAATCTGACTTCTTGTTTAGTTCAGACTCAGTTATCTCAAGACTTCTTTCCTGAACAATTTTTCTTGCAGCTGCTTTTGGGATTGGAGGTTTATTTTTCAAATTCTAAGTGTATAATTATTTTTATCAAAGTATTCTTTGACCCATGCTTGATGCAACCAGGTCGACAGCAAATTCTGCACTCCGGTTTTTCCGGTCAAGAATAGGATTCACTTCGGATATTTCAAGAGAAGACATACACCCGCATTCGGCAATTGATTCCATTAGTAAATGTGCTTCCCGATAACTAAGACCACCGGGAACGGGTGTACCTACTCCCGGTGCAATACCCGGTTCAACACTGTCCAGATCAAAGCTAACATGAATATGATCAACTTTTTCTTTGAACTGTTTTAACACTCTGCTTATTATTCTATGAATACCAATTTTATCAACATCAGACATAGTATAAACAGGAAGTCCCATCTTTTTAATATTCAGTCTTTCAAGCTGATCGATACTTCTTACACCCATCAACGCACAATTCTCTGCTTTTACTTTAGGTGAAAACCCGTAGAAATCTACAAGTTTTTTATTACCTAATCCAACTGCTACTGCCATGGGCATTCCATGAATATTTCCGGAAGGCGATGTTTCATCAGTGTTCATATCAGTGTGTGCATCAATCCAGATTACTCCAAGATTTAATTTGTTTTTTCTGCAATATGAAGATATTCCGGCAATAGTTCCTATAGCCATTGAATGATCACCTCCAAGGCATAAGGGAAACTGATCTTTTTCCAGAACCTTTTCAATTCTTCCGGCAAGAATTTTTGATGTTCTTAAAATTTCATTCAGGTACTTTAGTTTATGGTTGGTAATTTTTTGTCTTTCCATATTCTGGATGAAAACATCACCGCTGTCTATAACTTTATAGCCCAGTATCTCAAGCTTTTCTTTTAAATTGGCTATCCTCAAAGCAGAAGGACCCATATCAACTCCGCGTCTGTCAGCGCCGAGATCCATTGGAAATCCAATCAGGTTAACAACTTTACTCTGTATTTTTTTCATAACATTTAAAGGGAATTCTAATTGAGAAGAAAAAAGTTCTTTAATAACTTAAAAAGTTTATTAATCATTTACTAATTGAAAAGGATTATGTTATTTATCAATCTGATTTATTTTAAATCAATTTAGTTAATACACCCAAAATTAAACCTTACCAACATTTTTACTTAATTTGTATATTTTAACTTCTTTTTCAGTTACATCTATTAAAACAGGATCTGTGTATGCCCGCATATCAAAATGAACCAACTATAAGAGTTGGAATTATAACTGAGAAGCAGATTAACTTTGATCTTTACGGTAACTTTAGAGTAAAAGGTAACAAGAAAATTTTTAGTGGTAGATTCTCAGCTGTAATTGAGAATGGAAAAATAAAATGCAAACGGGGTGATGATCTGCTTGAGGTAGAAAAAGAAATAATTTTTGAACCGGAAGATATCAGTATTGAATCGTTTTTAATTAATGATGTAACCATAGGGGTAAGATTTCATTGGCAGAGAAAAGAAAAGCAAAGATTCCAGGGCACATTAAAATTGCTTAAAGACGATGATAAAATTTGTGTTATAAATATTATTCCTGTTGAAAAATACTTAACCAGTGTTGTTTCTTCGGAGATGAACGCAAAATCATCCTTGCAGATGTTAAAATCACTTGCTGTTGTTTCACGCAGCTGGCTGCTTGCCCAGATTGAAAAATCGAAATCAATTAAGAAGAAAAAGGAAGGTTATTCGTCAGTTTTACAAACAGAAAAAGAATATATCAGATGGTATGACCGTGAAGAGCATGAATTATTCGATGTTTGCGCTGATGACCACTGCCAGCGTTACCAGGGCATTACTAAAATATCAACACAGTCGGCAAGAAAGGCAGTTGCTGAGACTTCCGGTCTTGTGTTAACATTTAATAATGAAATTTGTGATGCTCGTTTCTCGAAAAGTTGTGGAGGTCTGACTGAATCTTTTCATAATGTATGGGAGCCGGTTGTACATGAGTATCTTTCTTCAATAGTTGATTATAAGTTTGAACCTGAAAATTATAACCTGAATTTCTCTTTTGAAAAGAATGCGGAAAAATGGATTAAAGGAAATCCTCCGGCTTACTGTAACACCAGGGATGAAAAGATTCTCTCACAGGTTTTAATTGATTACGACCTTGAGACGACAGATTTTTTCCGGTGGAAAATTGAATATAGCCAGGATGAAATTGCGGCTCTTATTTCAAAAAACAGCGGATCAGACTTTGGCGAAATTATAGACCTTATTCCACTTGAGAGAGGCGATTCATCAAGACTTATAAGATTGAAAGTGGTGGGTTCCAAAAAAGAACTGATAATTGGTAAAGAGCTTGAGATAAGAAGACTTCTATCGTTAACTCATCTTTATAGTTCTGCCTTAGTTATTGAAAAACAAAATATAGATAATAACATTCCGGGAAAGTTTGTAATTTATGGTGCAGGTTGGGGGCATGGTGTGGGGCTTTGCCAGATTGGTGCGGCTGTTATGGCAGAAAAAGGGCATTCATTCGATGAGATTCTTCTTCACTATTTTCACAACGCCAGGCTGAATAAAATTTATTGATAATATGAAAGTTTTATATTCTTGTTTATCTAAAAGCTGGGGAGGTATGGAAATGATAACTCTCACAGGAATAAAAGAATTGATGAAGCGCGGAATACACGTTGAACTTTTATGTGCAGCCGAATCAAGGATTCATATTGAAGCTAATAATCTCGGTATTTTGATTCACCCGGTTAATGCTGGAAGTTATTTCCATCCTGTTTCTTCAATTCGAATCTCTTTAATTATCAGAAAAATGAATTTTGATATTATCCATACACACGCCTCAAAAGATCTCTGGTTACTCGTTCCTTCTCTCCAATTATTGAGCAGAAGAATTCCATTAATTCTCACAAAACATATTGGTTCATTTATTGTTAAAAAAGATTTTCTTCATAAACGTCTTTATGGTTATGTAACCAGAACAATTGCAATTAGCAGCATTATAAAAAAGAACCTGCTGGATACAACCCCCCTGAGAGATGATCAGATTGTATTGATTCCAAACGGGGTTGATACTGAAAAATTTAATCCCGAAAAAACATCCGGTGAAAAAATAAGGAATGAGTTTAATATTAAATCAAACGAGATATTAATTGGAATGATGGCCCGGTTCAGTCCTGGTAAGGGACATGAAGAATTTATTAAATCAGCTGCTGAATTAAATAAAAAGTACAAAAATCTTAAATTCATAATCGTTGGTGAAGCAAGTCGTGGTGAAGATAGTTATGCTGAAGAAATTAAATTATTGGCAAAAAAACTAAACCTAAATAACCTGATATTTGCAGGTTACCGTACAGATATTCCTGAGACGCTGGCATCAATGGATATCTTTGTTTTTCCTTCGCACGCCGAAGCCTTTGGTTTGGCACTTACCGAAGCGATGGCAATGGAAAAGCCAACTATCTGTTCCGCTTCTGACGGAGTGCTTGATATAGCTGTTGACGGAGTTACATCATACCTTTATGAAAGAAGAAACACAGATGATTTGATAATAAAATTGAGTAAAATGCTTGATAATCCTGCAGTACGTAATTCCTTTGGAAAAGAAGGAAGAACACGAATTCTTGGAAAATTTAATCTTGAAAAAGTAACCGAACAGGTTATAAGGCTTTACCAGGATTTAACCTGATTATGCGGTAATGCATTCTTTTAGTTAACTCTCAGAAATATAAATAGAGAGCTGTTTGTGACAGACTTAACTATTTAATAAACTTAAAGTGTTATTTTTTAATAACTTAATAAATCAGGAATATTTTTAACACGGAGGAGATAAAATGAAATATATTTTAATACTTGTTTTCAGCGCTCTTTTATTTGCAGCCTGTTCCAGTTCCAAAATGGTTTCGATGGATCCAGCTCGTTTTGATGCCTGTACACAGCAGTCTGATTTAACTTCGGGTGATGTTTATACAGGTGAAACAGTGGATAATGTTATTATCGACCAGCAAAAAGGATTGGTTTATGTAACTATGGATGTCCGTACTTACTGTAATTCAACTTTAAATATGGATATGAACCAAAAAGAAAATCAGATTACCTTAATGGTTTCAAACTCCAATACCGCAAGTGACAATTGTGTTTGCGTTAAGAAGGCAAGAACTGCTTTCAGAGATTTAGCCCCCGGTACATACTCTTTACATATAACTGATAAAACCGGACATAAACTTCTGGATCAGGAGAGCATAACAATTCCTGAATAGCAATCATTTCTGAATTTTTTAAGCCGGTTTTGTACCGGCTTTATTTTCTCGATATGTTCTACCCCCTTTTAAACGAATAATTTGTTTCATACCGCGGGAGGGTTTATGAGTTTTCCTTTCACAGTTTTTATGCCTTACAACGGTGATAAAAATATCCATGAAGTAACGAACTCACTTAGAGCTACAAATTTAATTGAAGAAATATTTTTAATCGCAGATGAATTAGTCGAAATTCCCAAAACCCTTAGGGCTATTTCCGGAGAAAATTTTTCAAGCACAAAAATCCTCCAGTCTATTTTTAATGAAACAACCACAGAATTTATTCTTCTGATTTTAATACCGGGTGAGGTTACTTTTGAAAAATTTGCACTTGACAGATTCCTGGATGTAGCTAATGAAACTAATGCCTCACTGATTGTATTCCGATTTTTATGAGAAAATAGAAAATGGAATCTCCCGGCATCCTGTTAACAATTATCAGCAGGGAAGTATCAGAGATGATTTTGATTTCGGTGATGTTATCATTCTAAGGAAATCTGTTCTTCAGGATTTTTTAAAAGAAAACAAGAATGATTTTATTTATGCGGGATTATATGATTTGAGGTTATTTATTTCACGGCATTATTCTATAGTAAAAATTCCCGAATATTTGTATTCGATAAATTTGTTTTCCGAACAGACAGGTGATAAACATTTTGATTATGTGGATCCTGCTAACAGGAAGATTCAAATAGAAATGGAGGAAGCAGCTACAAAACATCTTAAAGAAATCGGTGCTTACCTGGAACCAAAATTCAGCGGAGTTAATGTTACTAACGAGGAATTCGCTTACAAGGCGTCTGTAATAATTCCTGTGAAGAACAGGAAAAAAACAATAGCTGAGGCAATTAATTCAGTATTAAAACAGCAGACGGATTTTCCATTCAATATTATTATAGTTGATAATCATTCCATTGACGGGACAACTGAGTTACTGAAAACTTATTGTGAAAAGAATAGTAATATTGTTCACATAATACCGCACAGCAAAAACCTGGAAATTGGCGGCTGCTGGAATGAAGCAATATTTAACGAGCATTGCGGTATGTATGCTGTACAGCTTGATAGTGATGATCTTTATGCTGACAAACATAGCCTACAAAAAATTATTAATGTATTCAGCGAAGAGAAAAGCGCAATGGTGATCGGCTCATATAAACTTACTGATTTTAATTTAAATGAAATTCCGCCGGGAATCATCGATCATAGAGAATGGACTCCGGCAAACGGCAGAAATAACGCTCTCAGAATAAATGGTCTCGGCGCACCGCGTGCATTTTACACACCGGTTATAAGAGAAATAAAATTTCCAAATGTTAGCTATGGTGAAGATTATTCTGCAGCTATTGCGGTTTCAAGAACTTATGAAATAAGCAGAATCTATGAACCAGTTTATTTCTGCAGAAGATGGGAGGGTAACTCGGATGCAGGACTGTCAATTGACAAAAAGAATAAATATAATTATTACAAAGACACAATCAGAACATTTGAAATACAGGCACGGCAGAGATTAAATGAAAAAAAACAAAAATAACTTTAGCAGCAGAAATGCTGCCGAAAATGAGCTTCAGAAATTAATAGATGAAAACAAATACAATGAAGCCGTTTCACTGCTTTATAAACAGCAGGCTGAAAGCTGGCCATTGTTAAAAGAAGGGTTGCTGTCTCTTGAGTCAGTTCAAATCAAAAAAGTTTTTTTTGATGGGTACGAAATACATGTTCAGCATAATCCCCGCAGGATAAATTCAACAACAGCAATTGTTTCAAAAGAAAGGTTAAAAAATATAAAATGTCTTCTTTGTTTAGAAAATCTTCCGGAGGGTGAAGTAGCGATAAATTATAAAGATGAATACAATATTCTCTGTAACCCGTACCCGATTTTTCACGAACATCTTACAATAAGCCGTAAAGAACATATTCCTCAGCGAATTATTAATTCGTTTAAGTATTTGCTACAGATCAGTAAAGATTTTTCTGATTTTGCTTTGATTTATAATGGTCCGGAGGCGGGTGCTTCCGTACCTGTCCATCAACACTTCCAGGCTTGTAAAAAATATTCTTTGCCGGTTGAAAATGATTACGAAGGTTTAAAAAATGAATATGGTGAGGAAATTCAGAATAAAGTAGCTTCAGTATTCGCAGTTAATGATGGATTAAGAAAATTCATATCAATTGAATCCGACTCATCCCAGCATATAGAAAATATTTTTAAGAAAATATATGAAATATATTCTCACATTTCGGTTAATCATTTAGAACCTATGATGAATGTCCTTTGTTCTTATGATAAAGAAACGGGATGGAGGGTAATAATATTCTTCCGCGGGAAACATCGACCGGAAGCGTACTTTAAGGAAGGTGAAGCAAATATTCTTGTAAGTCCTGCAACTATTGATATCGGTGGAGTATTAATTACACCGCTGGAAAAGGATTTTAAAAATCTAAATAAAGAGAAAATATCCCAAATCTTCAGAGAGGTTATAATAGGGAAAGAGGAATTTGAATATCTTAAATCAAGCCTAAAAGAATAAAAAGTTTATTTTAATCCCTCCTGCAAACCGGATGGAGTTTGCGGAGTTGAAATTATCCTTTCGAAAATTTCCCATCGTTTCTGCGGGTTATCTTTAGTTCCGCCGTTTTTCTCAATGTAATTTTTAACTATATCTTTACCGAGATTATAATTAATAACATAGCTTCTATACTTGTCAATAAAGCTTAATCTCTTTTCGGCTCTCTCTTTACTCATCAATTCATATTTCTGTAGCCATTCAACTGATTTATCTTTGTTCCAATCTCCGTTCAGGTAATTGCGGGCAGCTTCGTTGCCGGCATAACTTAGCTCATCAACAAGCTCAAGTGCATGGTAATATTCATCAGCCTGTGAAGAATCTAATCCTGCTATAGGGAATAAAACTTCCTTTTCAAATTTTATTCTTGATTCGCCGGGAAAAGCCATCTCAATACCGAAATTGGCAGTGCCTTCAGCAATAAGTGATTGGGGGCTGAACAGTGGATAAACAGTGAATTCGTTCCAGCCTCTTTGACGAACAAGATTTTTTTCAAGCAGAGTATTGTAAACGTGATGCCCGGGATAACCTTCGTGAGCGGCTAAATCAACTGCACGATCGATATAAATTGGTAAATCAGTATTTACCTGAATTACACTGTATGAATTTCCTTTGTACCAGTTATATCCGCCCCAGGGTTTGTTTGTTACATATTCAACTTTAAAGTTTTCATCAGAAGGAAGCCGAATATGATCCAGCGTTTTTTTACGGCATTCGTTTATTGCTGCTGTGAAAACTTTATCGAGCTTATCTTTCGGAATAATAAATTGCGATCTGAATTTTTCAAAACGATCTGTAACATTTCCTTTACCGGGGAGTAGTTTATCAAGTTGATTGATTATTTTTTGAAAATGTTCTTCTGAAAAGTGAGGCGCTTCGGCATCATACAATGCCTTTGTTTCCTGATCAAATGTGAGACTACCTCCTTCAAGCATAAATATTTTAGTTTTTAAGGCAAGCATTTGTTTGTACAAAAACCTGTAGCGCAGCGTCTGCATTTCATCTGCATTATATTTGCCGAAGGATTCCATACTATCCAGCAGAGCATCCGTTTCCGCACTGAGATGCTTTAATGCACTTGAATCCGCGTTATAAGTACTATCCGGTTTCCAGTTATCCGGTCCATAGTAGGCATCAACATAATCCGGATCGAATTTACCTACTTTTAAAATTACTTTAACATATTGTTCTGCTATATTATTCATTTTTGTATCCAGTTCTCTTGATGGCTGGTTATCTTTTTTTTCTCCACAGGAAATTAATAAAATACCTGTTAATAGAAATAGTAATATATATTTTATCTGCATCAATAATCCTTATTTAGAATTTTCATTTAACTTAAAAATCGAATAACCTAACGGTTTCATTTGAATATCAACTTTACGTTGATTTACCTGAATTGTGTTTCCTGAAAGTAAATCAGAAATAGTAGCCGCTTTGACTGCTGATGGAATTTCAAGCATAGTACTTAACAAAGAATTACTTTTATTCATCACTACCAGAACTCTTTCATTTAAATCTGAACGAATAAAAGCATATATGTTTTGATCGGCTTCAAGTGTATAAAAGTCACCATACCGCAACGCAGAATTTTCTTTTCTGATCTTGATAAGTTTCTGCACATCACTTAATGTTTCTTTTTCCCAATCAGAAAGCCGGTTGCCGAATCTCATCATTCTCCTGTTATCAGGGTCGGCGGCACCGGTCATTCCGAATTCATCTCCGTAATCGATTATCGGAATTCCGGGTATGGTTAAAATATATGAAAGGTAAAGTTTCATTTTATCATAGCTTGATTTATAATCAACCTCCGGCGGATTATTCCAGCCAATATCTGCGGCATTGGCTTCGTTTAAAGAGACGTCTCCATCGGCATAAGCCATAAAGCGGACTTTATCGTGGCTGTCCATAATATTACCCATCAAATTATTCACGCCGTAAACGGAAAAGGATTTCTGCATCTGATCATCAAGTGATTTGAAGGATCTTGTCGAATCGATAAATACGGGAATTGCAGTATCGTATAAGTTAAAATTAAATTGGGCATCAAGCTGCCCGTTATTTACATATGAATTTACAAGCTGATAACTTCCAAAAGTTTCACCAATCTGGAAAATATCTTTGTGGTCCGGAACAGAGATTTCACTTTTAATTTTTCTCGTTAAGGTTCGCCAGAAAATATTTGGAATGTGCTTAACTGCATCCTGCCGGAAACCATCTGCATTGGTTTCCTTAATCCACCACACTGCATTGCTCGTCATAGTATCGAGTGCTTCAGTTGAATTTACATAATCAAATTTTGGAAGAAATGGTTCAAACCATGTTGTTAATCTGTATTCATCCCACAGACGCAGGTTTAATTTCCCATCAGGCAGCTTAAGCTGACCAAACCAGTCCCGGTGTTTTTTGAAGAATGGATGTTCTTCGTGAACGTGGTTTGCCACATAATCTATCAGAATATGAATATCGTGTTTATGAGCATCTTCAATTAGCTTCTTCAGTAAATTCATGTCTCCGAATTTTTCCTCAACTTTGGTTGAAGAAACAGGCCAATACCCATGATAACCTGAATAATAACGGTGTGGTTCGGGATATTCTCTGTAGGCACTGTCCGTATTATCAACAACAGGAGAAAGCCATAGAGTGTTAATGCTTAGTGAATCAAAATAACCGTCGTCTATTTTATTCTTCAATTCCCTGAAGATCTCCACCGAAATAATTTGCTTTTTGAGTGAGATTAGGATTAACAACCGGGATACTATTGCTTGAATCACCGTCATTAAAGCGGTCAACCATGATTGAATAGATGATGTCATCATAATCAGTTCTGTGGCTTTTATCCCCTTCCGGTTTGCCGTTATAAAATCTTATTGTCTGAATGTTTGAAGGCAGACCATTTCTGTTTACGGAAGTCCGGATTACATTTTCACCATTCAGTTTATCCTTTTCAAAAGTAACTATGAAAGTATTTCCTACCGTTGTAACCTGTTTGGAAGATACAGACTGATTATTCAGCAGAGCAATAATCTCATCACGCTTAACCGGAGACCGGTATTTGTTATTACTATAACGAAAACTTATACCAATCTGAGTATCGGTAGCTTTATAACCATCTAAAAACAAGTAACACTTTTCGGGATGACGATCAGGAATATTTATAACTGAATTATATCCCCCAAGTCCATTAGGAATACTGTCCGGATTTACCGGGTCTAAAAATTCATTTCCTTTAACATAAAATTTATACTGATAACTCCCCGGTTCAAGCGGGACAGAAACCGAATAGGCATCACTTTTTTTATCATAATTCATCGGGAGATTTTCCCGGTTCCACCCGTTGAAACTTGCAAACAGGTTAACTTTTTCGGGATGATATTTTAGTTTTAATTGAAATATATGATTCTGCACAATCTCCGAGTAGAAAGGAATTGTAAAAAGAGAATCGTTGACTTTAAAATCGATTAATCCAAGACCTTCAAATTTTTCTGAAGGACTAAGAGTGAGAATTTCTTTATCCTCATTATAACCGACATTAATAATTTTATTCGGAAGAAAACTAACATCATAATTTTCAGAATAATAAATATCGCTGATCAGAACTGAATCAGTTTTACCGGCTTGTAAATGCATTGGTTTTATGAGATCTGTTATAATTTGCGAATGAATTGAATACTGATAAGCGATAAATAAAATTAAAATGCAATGAATTGTTTTCATATCGAAATCCCTTGCCTAATCCTCTTCAAAATTTACTGCTGATTTGTAATTGTGCAGGTTATTATTTCTCTCGCGTTCTCCAATCTGCTGACGCCACATAGCATAGTACAATCCTTTCTGTTCAAGAAGTTCTTCGTGTCTGCCTGATTCGGTTATCTGCCCGCGTTCGAGGACATAAATTTTATCAGCATGCATTACAGTAGATAAACGGTGAGCAATCATTATTGTTATTAGATCTTTCCGATCGGAAATATCTTTTATTGTCGAAGTAATTTCTTCTTCGGTTAAAGAATCGAGTGAAGAGGTAGCTTCATCAAAAATTAATAACTGCGGATGACGGAGAAGCGCACGTGCAATTGAAAGTCTTTGCTTTTCTCCGCCGGATACTTTAACCCCGCCTTCCCCGATAATAGTATCGAGTCCTTTTTCCGCTCTTCCCAGCAGATTTCCCGCAGCAGACTTTTCGAGAACATCGAAGCATTCTTCATCACTTGCACCGGGATTTACAAAAAGTAAGTTCTCTTTTATTGTTCCTGAAAAAAGCTGGGTATCCTGCGTAACAAATCCAATTTTCTCACGCAGTTCATCCAGATCAATTTTATCACCCGGAATTCCGTTATAAATAATTTTTCCTTCCTGCGGATTATACAGCCCGACAAGAAGTTTAACAAGAGTAGTTTTACCTGCACCCGAAGGTCCCGCAAATGCGATTGTTTCTCCCATTCTTACTTTGAATGAAATATCACTTAAAGCTTTAGCCCGTCGCACTCTGATGTTTGAAGCTTACATTTCTGAATTCAAGTGATTGAACATTTTTTATTGTTTCCGGATTTTTAGGTTTTTCATCAACTGGTTGTTTTAAAAGATCATCGAAATTATCAAGTGATACCTCAGCTTCACGGTAAATGTTTATAATATCACCAAGGCTTTGCAGTGGTCCGAATATGAAAAATGAATAAAACATTAATGTGAAAAACTGTCCGATCTGAATTTCTTTTGTGAAAATTAAATATAGCATAAAGAATAAAATCGTGGTGCGAATGAAGTTCACAACCGTTCCCTGTATAAAACTCAGTGTCCGGATGTATTTAACTTTTTTTAATTCCAGTTGAAGGATTTTATCTGTTGTAGAATTAAGACGGTTAATTTCCTGGTTGCCAAGTCCAAGACTTTTTACAAGTTCTATATTTCTCAGTGATTCAGTTGTGGTACCTGCCAGCGAAGTTGTTTCTGCCACAATTACTTTTTGTATTTTTTTAATTTTCCTGCTGAGAACAGAACTTACAACTCCAAGAATCGGAACAGCTGCAAAAAATATAGGTGCAATAATCCAGTGAACATTTACTGCATAAACTGTTACAAATATTACTCCTACTAAGGTTGTAAAAACTGTATTAACAACAGCCGAAATCAGCTTCTCCACATCGGTTCTTACTTTTTGTAAAACACCAAGCGTTTTTCCACTCTGCTGGTCTTCAAATTTTGAATAGGGAAGCTCGAGTGAATGTTTTATGCCGTCGGTATAAATTTGTGCGCCGAGGCGTTGTGTAATTACATTTACATAATAGTCCTGGAAATTTTTCGCCACTCTTGATATAAATGCAACACCTACAGCAGCAGCAAGCAGAAGTCCCACACCCTTTAAAAATTGTGAAGTTGTGTAAGAATCAAATTTTGTTGCGTAATTATCTATTACCTTGCCGAAAATGTAAGGATCGAGAAGAGAGAAAACCTGGTTTACTGCCGCAAGAAGAAGAGCAAGCAGCATAAGCTTCCAGTAACTCTTAAGGTATGTGTAAAGTAGTTTCATTTGGATTGATTAAAATAATAATTAGGAGTGCAAGAAAAAATAGGAAATAAATGGGTTTACTAAATCTGGGGATGATGCTGAGAAAACAGGGATGGCATAGTAATTTGGCAGAAAGAAAAGCCTATTCATAGCGCATCTGAAGCGCATTTAGAACGCATTTGAAAGCCAATTATAGTGCAATTCGCCTGCAAGTCTAAAGCAATAGAGATTTTTGTTTTATTGACCATCTACGAAGATCTGGTTCAGCTTTGTTTGTTTTGTTGTTACAATAATAGATCATCTGCGATGATCCGAAAATGTATGAGCGTTTCCTTAAGTGTAAAACCTCGTAGAGGTTTAATTATTGTAACACAGTGACAACACCAAGAGGAAAATGCTCATAGAGCCTGCCTGTCCGGTAGGCAGGCATTCATAAAAAAACTATACTAATAAGGCATTTTATGCGGCTAAAGCCGTGAGATTCTTTCCTTTACATTTAACCCCCGACTTGAAAGTCGGGGCTAATGATAATAAAAGTATAAGAGCAGAACCATCAGATTGCTTTCTGCTGATTAGTTAACTATTTTGCCTGCAAAATTTCTTAGGGAAGTTTTAAAATGGGCTTATTAAAACAAAAAATCTCTTTTCTCTTTTTGATCATTCTGTTGCCGAATTGTTTAAGTACCGCACAACAACAGGACACAACAGATATAATCCCAGTCCAATACCGCCGTGGGGTTGAGTTGCAAAACGGCTATCAGACTTACCAACAAAAATATTCAGGTAAAGACCTTGCTGATGAAAAACGAAGATTATTTCCTTTACAAAGCACAGGTGTTTGGACAGAGCTAAACCCGAAAGTACCAAGAGTTGATTATATAGGAATTCATTTCGTAAATGTAGATACCGGTTGGGCAGTTGGTGACTTAGGGGCTCTGATTAAAACGACTGACGGCGGACTTAACTGGATAACAGAAGAAACAAATACAACAACACCCTTACTAAAAGTAAATTCCTTTAACGGACAAATAGTAATAGCAAGCGGATTCAGCGGTTTAATTCTCCGTTCAACAGACGGCGGAGATAGCTGGTCTCAAATAACAAGTGGAGTAACAGGTGACTTGTGGGGCTTGCAGATGATAAATGATACTCTCGGCTGGGCTTGCGGAACAAATAACTCACTTATAAAAACAACAGATAGAGGAATAAGCTGGCAAACAGTTACAATTCCAGGCTACACTAATAATTACTGGTGGATTGATTTTCTAAATGAAAATTATGGATTGATAGCAGGAGATGGAAAAGTACTAAGAACCACCAATGGAGGAAACAACTGGGAAATAATACAAGCTGGAGATAGTTATCCTCTATTCTGTATAAATGTAATTGATAGTATGCATATAGCCGCAGCAGGCTACGGGGGCCCTGATCATCCATCAGCTAAAAATATATACAGCAGTGATGGAGGGAATACCTGGATTGATGGAGGAGACTTGCAGGCATTTGCAATAAATTGTATCAGCTATATTAACACTGATACAGGATATATTTCTATGAATGAAGCCGGTTTGTGGAAGACTACCAACCGTGGACAAAACTGGGTTATTCTTGACTCTGTATATTCAAATTATATGGGTGAGTATGAGATACAATTATTTAATGAAGAGAATATAGGTTATGATGCAGGTTCTGGATTAAGAATATATAAAGCAGAGGGAAACTTAGATAGCTGGCATAAATCCATAATAAATGATGATTTATCGGATGTTTATTTTACAAATGAGCAAAAAGGATTTGTCATAAGTCCTGGACTGAATGGTAATTTGTACGAGACTACCAATGGGGGTATTAACTGGCAGCCTGCGCCTGGTCCAAGCGGTTACTGTCTGTTATTCACAGATAGTCTTACAGGGTACATTGGTTCAACAAATAGTAAAATTTATAAAACAACAAGTGGTGGGGCTGCTTGGTATCAGACAAATGGTATAATAAACCCAATTGCTAAAATTTTCTTTACCAATCACCAAACGGGCTGGGCCGTAGGTGGACCAAGAATATTTAAGACCACTGATGCTGGTGAGAATTGGTCTGAGATGTTAAATATAGGCACTGACTCTTTTACGAGTATTTTTTTTGAAGACTCATTAAATGGCTGGACAACATCAAGATATATTTGGCAGACGACAGATGGAGGATATAGCTGGACCGAAAGAACTGATATACCAACATTCTTTGGGAAAGATATTTACTTTACAGCAAATATGGGTTTTACCATTGAAATGTTGACACTTTATAAATCAACTGATAACGGAAATAATTGGTTTACTCAATTAAGCTCACAATATGTAATCAGATCATTTGGCTGGTTATCAAATTCCCATGGTTTTATAATTGGCGATGGGGTATATGAAACAATTGATGGGGGAAATACCTGGAATGAGATTTTAGAGTTAAGAAATATAGGGTTGAGAAAATTACAATCTCCAATGGCAAATTTGGGATATTCCTCTGGTTTCCAAGGTCTTATTTATAAATACATTGATACAACTTACACACCTGTTGAGATCTCATCATTCACAGCAAAAACAGATGATGAAAGTGTAAAACTCAACTGGACAACTTCAACAGAAACAAACAATAAAGGATTTGAAGTAGAGCGATTCGATGAAGCGCTCAAAACAGAATGGGAGAAGATAGGGTATGTAGAAGGATATGGAACCACTACTGAGCCGAATTCTTATTCATTTACAGATGAAAATGTTACCACAGGTACTTACAAATACCGACTCAAGCAAATAGATTTTAATGGAAATTATAAATACTCACAGACAACAGAAGTTAACTTAACAGCGCCGGAAAAATTTTTACTAGAACAGAATTATCCTAATCCATTTAATCCGGAAACCACAATAAAATATTCAATACCTGTGAGAGAGAAAGTAGAGTTAACTGTATTTGATGTATTAGGCAGAGAAGTTCAAAACCTGGTGAATGAGATAAAGGATGCCGGAAATTATGAAGTAAGCTTTGATGCAGAAAAATTTGTAAGCGGAGTATACATATATCGTCTTAAGTCCGGGAATTACATAAAGGCTTTTAAGATGATTTTATTAAAATAATTATTGAGTATATATCCAGATATGCCAGATCTTAAAGATCTGGCATATCTAAGGTAAATCAAACAGGTGTTTTAAGTACCATTAAGAATTACTGCAATAATAGGAGCAAGTGTTGCAATGCTTCCCCATAGGTTCCACTCTTTTGATACTGTATCATAAAGCTGTTTGTCAAACGGATCTGCTTCTGCAATCTTTAATAATTTTTTTTGTGCGGGAACAACCTTAGCCATAAAAGCTGCTGCAGAAATTACGATTAATATGAATCCCCAGAGGATCCATCCTGTTTCGAATGGAATATACCCGATTCCCATTGCACCGAATCCCGCAAGAATTAAAAAAGCAACCGCAGGCATTGTAAAGAATCTGTCAGCTCTTATTATGCCCCGGATTGTGTGTGCTATTATTTTAGAGTCGCCGCTCCGGTCACCGTGATTTTTCCAGAATACAGCAATTACTATATTGCCAACAAAAAATATCACAGCAAAAACGTGGATCAGTTTGAATATCAGGTAAGCCATTTAAAATCTCTTTTTAATTGTTTCAAATTTGCAAAAAATCGTAAGGAATTCCAAAATAAAATCCGCTTCCCGACTATGAGAAGAAAAAAATTATTATTTTCTAAAAGAAGAATAAAAAGTCTGAATTATTGCGGATAAATCCTCTATTTAATTTTTTATATATTAAATTTCGATGGCATAATTTCTGTCATTTGCCAACTTTCCAATGAAAAAAATTATTTAATCTAGAAGGATTCTCCCGAATTATATTATTTACATTTTAAGCTGAATGAAATCAGAGGATATTACTAAAAAAGAAATAAAGTGTTTCCATTGCGGAGATGACTGCAGAGATGGAAGTCATGTGTTTTGATGATAAGTATTTCTGCTGTCTCGGGTGCAAAACCGTTTATGAAATTCTGAATCAGAAACAGTTATGCAATTATTACACCCTGGAAAACACACCCGGAATCTCACCAAAAAATTTGCCAGTAAGAAAATTTGATTACCTTGATGACCCTGAGACTGTTCAAAAATTAATTGATTTCAGGAATGATAAAATCAGTTCAATTACATTTTATATTCCTCAAATGCACTGCAGTTCGTGTATCTGGCTTCTGGAAAATCTTTATAAAATTAATCCCGGAGTCAGCCAGTCAAATGTAAACTTTCTGAAAAAAGAACTTTCTGTTAAATATTTTCATTCGAATCTAAGCCTGAGGGAACTCGTAGAACTTTTAGCTTCTATCGGTTATGAACCGCTTATTCAGCTTGACAGCACAGATGAGAAAAAAGATGTTCACAGGAAACATCTTTATTATAAAATAGGTATTGCGGCGTTCTGTTTCGGAAATATTATGCTGTTAAGTTTTCCCGAATATTTATCAATTGATATTTCCGACAGCTATTACAGAACCATTTTTGCCTACCTGAATTTAATTCTTGCTTTACCGGTTTTCTTTTATTCAGCTTCCGAGTATTTCGGCTCGGCTTACAAGGGATTAAAAAAGAAAATAGTTAATATCGATTTTCCTATTTCACTCGGAATATTTGTTTTGTTTGCCAGAAGTGTTTTTGAAGTTGTTGTTCATAACCAGGCGGGATATTTTGATTCGATGAGCGGACTGGTATTGTTTTTACTGATCGGGAAGTTATTCCAGGAAAAGACTTATGAAACACTGAATTTTGAGAGAAGCTATAAGTCATATTTTCCTTTAGGGGTAACAATTAAAAAAGATAATAAAGAAACGTCTGTTCCCGTTGCTAAGCTTAAGGTTGGCGACAGAATCTTTATAAGGAACAACGAAATAATTCCTGCGGACGCAATTTTGTTTAAAGGGACAGGAAATATTGATTACAGTTTTGTAACCGGTGAATCTGCACCTGTGGAAAAAGTTTTGGGCGAATTAATTTATGCCGGCGGAAGACAGATTGGCAGTTCAATTGAACTTGAAGTTGTGAAAGAAGTATCACAGAGTTATTTAACACAATTATGGAACCACGAATCATTTAACAAAAAAGATGAAAGTTATTTCACAACAATCAGCAATGTTGTCAGCAAATATTTTACAGCGGCGGTTCTTATCATTGCTGTTATTGCGGCTTTGTTCTGGCTGCAGACAAGCATACACACTGCGATAAACGTATTTACAGCCGTACTTATAGTTGCCTGCCCATGTGCTCTTGCCCTTTCAACTCCGTTTACGTTTGGAAACACAGTCAGAATATTCGGCAGAAATAAATTTTATTTAAAGAATAGTTCGGTTGTTGAAGATCTTGCAAAAATTAATACGATTGTTTTTGATAAAACAGGGACCATTACAAAAGCTGGAGACGGTGAGATTAACTTTGTCGGAGATACACTTGATGATTTCAAAATGGAAATGATAAAATCCCTGGCTAAAAATTCTACTCATCCGTTGAGTTCGGCAATATACAATTCACTTAGTAAATATGATGAGCCTGAAGTTTCAGGGTTCAGGGAATATTCAAACCTGGGAATTGAGGGGAAGGTTTTAGGGAATAAAATTAAGCTCGGCTCTCTTTCTTTTGTTGATGATTCACTGGCAAATTTTAAACTTCCTCAGCAGGAAACTCCCAGGGTTTACCTTTCTTTCAATGAAAGAACTGTCGGATACTTTGAAATAAATAATAATTATCGCGAGGGAATTGAAAAAGTAGTTAAAGATTTATCTTCACATTATAAAATTTCTGTTTTATCCGGAGATAATGAAGGAGAAAAAACCAGGCTTCAAAATATTTTTAAAAAAGATTCCGAACTTCGTTTCAGGCAGACACCAAATGATAAATTGATTTATATAGAAAATCTGCAGAAAGAAAATAATACTGTGTTAATGATTGGTGATGGTTTAAATGATGCCGGAGCGTTAAAGAAAAGCAACGTCGGAATTGCTGTTACCGAAAACATCAGCAGTTTTTCACCGGCTTGTGATGCGATACTTGATGCCCAAAAATTAAATCTTCTTCCAAAATTTATTAAGTTTTCTAAAACAAGTGTAAGAATTGTAATTGCAAGTTTTATAATTTCATTTTTGTATAACGCGGCGGGACTAACTTTTGCAATTGAAGGAATGTTGTCGCCTTTAATTGCAGCAGTGTTGATGCCTTTGAGTTCAATCTCGGTGGTTATGTTTACAACACTTACGACAAATTTCATTGCAGGGAAGAGAGGCTTGTTATCTCGGTAATTGTTGTCTTAATAGGATTCAGTCTTCTTGTTGCAGTTGGTTTTTTAGCCGCATTTTTATGGGCAGTAAAAAGCGGGCAGTATAAAGATACATATACGCCTTCAGTAAGAATGCTCTTTGAAGATCAAAAAGAAAAACCCGAAAAAGATTTTGAAAAAAAGAAAAAATAGTTCCCTATTCACTCTAAGGAGAATGCATTTATGCAGTTAGAACAATTCAGTTACGATAATAAAATCGTAAAGAATTTTGCCATAGCCACTGCTTTTTGGGGAGTGATTGGTATGCTTGTGGGACTTACAATTGCATCCCAGCTTTTTATACCATCACTCAATTTCAATCTGCAGTATACAACATTCGGCAGAATTCGTCCTATTCACACTAATGCAGTAATATTTGCTTTTGTTGGTAACGCGATTTTTATGGGGGTTTATCATTCGCTCCAGCGTTTATGCAAAGCAAGAATGTACAGCGACCTGCTGAGTAAAATCCATTTCTGGGGATGGCAGATTATTATTATTGCTGCGGCGCTTACGCTTGCTATGGGATTTACGACCAGCAAAGAATACGCTGAGCTTGAATGGCCTATTGATATCGCTATAGCTATTGTCTGGATAGTTTTCGGAATAAATATGTTCGGAACAATTCTTAAACGAAGAGAAAGCCACATATATGTTGCGATCTGGTTTTACATTGCAACGTGGGTAACTGTAGCTGTACTTCATATTGTAAATTCTATTGAAGTTCCCATTACGTTTCTTAAGAGCTACCCGGTTTATGCAGGAGTACAGGATGCACTTGTTCAATGGTGGTACGGACATAATGCAGTTGCGTTCTTCCTTACAACGCCTTACCTCGGATTAATGTACTACTATCTTCCAAAAGCAGCCAACCGTCCCATTTATTCTTACAGGCTATCTATTGTACACTTCTGGGCTTTAATATTTATTTACATCTGGGCCGGTCCTCATCATCTGCTTTATTCGGCTTTACCCAACTGGGCGCAATCTCTCGGAACAGCATTTTCAATTATGCTTATTGCCCCGTCGTGGGGTGGAATGATAAACGGTCTTCTTACTTTAAGAGGTGCCTGGGATAAAGTCCGTGAAGATCCCATTCTTAAATTTATGGTTGTTGCAATTACTGCTTATGGTATGGCAACTTTTGAAGGACCGATGTTATCACTTAAGAATGTAAATGCAATTGCGCATTTTACTGACTGGATAATTGCTCACGTTCATATTGGTGCCCTTGGCTGGAACGGATTTTTAACATTTGGAATTCTGTACTGGCTGATTCCGAGGATATATAAAACAGAACTTTACTCAAAGAAACTTGCCAATGCACATTTCTGGATCGGAATGCTTGGAATAGTATTCTATGCGGCTTCAATGTACTGGTCGGGAATTACTCAATCATTAATGTGGAAACAATTTACTCCGCTCGGATTATTGCAGTATCCCAATTTTCTTGAAACAACACTTCAGATAATTCCAATGTACATTATAAGGGCAATAGGAGGATTACTCTATTTCTCCGGTGTAATAATGATGGTTTACAATCTTATCAAGACTGCAAAACAGGGATCGTTTGAAGCTGAAGAGAAGGCTGAAGCCCCGGCACTATTAAAAATAAATGACAGGTTCGCGAAAGGAACAAGACACCGCTGGCTTGAAGGAAAACCGATGTATTTTCTCATTGCCTCAACAGTAGTAATATTAATTGGCGGAATGGTTGAATTCCTGCCCACGTTTCTTGTTAAATCAAATATACCTACAATCTCCAGCGTTAAACCTTATACTCCGTTAGAACTGCAGGGAAGAGATATTTATATACGAGAAGGATGTAATAACTGTCATTCACAACTTATCCGGCCATTCAGATCTGAAACAGAAAGATACGGTGAATACTCCAAAGCAGGTGAATATGTTTATGATCATCCTTTCCTCTGGGGCTCAAAAAGAACGGGTCCTGATCTTCACAGGGAGGGTGGAAAGTACCCTAACATGTGGCATTATCTCCATATGCAGAATCCCAGACAAATGTCTCCGGGTTCAATTATGCCTTCTTATCCGTGGTTGCTAACCCAAACTCTTGATACTTCCGATACCCGTGCAAAAATCAGAGGACTGAGATCAGTGGGAGTTCCCTACAGAGAAGGTTATGAAAATGTGGCTAACGAAGACCTGGAAAACCAGGCAGAACAAATAGCAGCTGATCTTCAGAAGAATGGTGTTCCTGCAGAGAGTAATAAAGAGATAATAGCATTGATTGCCTACCTGCAAAGACTTGGAACAGATATCAAAGGTAATCCCTCAACCGGAATGAAATAGGAATTGAATTATGGAAATGGCTAGTAAATATCTTGAATCAATCGAGGGAATTGCTGCATATCCTCTCTTCTCTCTTATTGTCTTTTTTGTATTCTTTGCAGTTTTGATTATCTGGGTACTGAAGGCAGATAAAGAATACATTAAGAGGATGGGCGAACTTCCTCTCGATACTGAAAATAATCAGCAAAAAATTTTTACAGGTGATGTTAATGAAGATAAATAGAAAATTTTTAATAAAAACAATTTTAACAATTACTGCACTAATTCTTCAGAGCAGTATTGTTTTTGCCCAGCAGGCAGATACCGTTGCTGAACCTGTTATCGGACCTGCATATTATAAGGCTCTGGCTATACTTTTCTTTGTAGTAATTATAGCAATCATTGCAGCCTTTATTTATTTCGGAACAGAAGAAATAAAAGAGAAAGAGATAAGCGGTGAAGAGACAGGTAAAGCAAGTTTATGGGAGACAATAAAACAGGCGATGACCAAAGCAGCACCGCTGGATAAAGAAGATGAAATTTTGATGGAAGATGATTATGATGGAATAAAAGAACTCGATAATAAAGTCCCGCCATGGTTTAATTATCTTTTTTACGCTACAATTATTTTCGCTGTTTATTATCTGTTTAATTACGAAGTATTCTCAGCCGGTAAATCCCAGGCGGATGAATACCAGGCAGAAATGCAGGCAGCTATGATTCAGAGAGCACAGCTTGAAGCTACTGGTGCATTTGTTACGGAAGAAAATGTATCCCGCCTAACTGATCAAAATGATCTTGAATCAGGGAAAGATATTTTCAAATCTAACTGTGTTCCATGCCACGGTCCGGATGCGGGGGGAGTTGTTGGTCCAAATTTAACCGATAAATACTGGATACATGGCGGAGGAATAAAGAATGTGTTTACGACAATTAAGTACGGGGTGCCGGCTAAAGGAATGGTAAGCTGGCAGACTCAATTAAACCCGAAGCAAATGCAGCAGGTAGCCAGTTATGTGCTTTCCCTGCAGGGAACAAAACCTGCGAACCCCAAAGAACCACAGGGAACAATCTGGCAGGGAGATAGTTTGCAGGTGAATCAATAATATTGGATAGTTATTTTCAGATATGGATGAAATGATGACGGAAGAGAAATCAGAAATAATTGAAACGAAAGATTCATTCAGGGATCAGCTTTCAACTGTAAATAAAGAAGGAAAAAGAAACTGGATTTATCCTAAAAAACCTTCGGGCAGATTTTATAATGCAAGAACTATTGTAAGCTTTATTCTGCTGGTTATTCTTGTGGGAATGCCGTTTATAAAAGTAAACGGACACCAGTTCATGCTGTTTGATTTCTTAAACAGGAATTTTATTCTTTTCGGTATTCCTTTCGGTCCTCACGATTTTCATCTTTTTGTTATCGCAATGATAGCGATAATTGTATTCATTATTCTTTTCACTGCAGTGTTTGGAAGAGTTTTCTGCGGATGGGCTTGTCCCCAGACAATTTTTATGGAAATGGTTTTCAGAAAAATTGAATACTGGCTGGAAGGCGACTGGCTACAGCAGAAGCAGCTTGCTAATGCACCATGGAATTCTAAGAAGACGCTCAAAAAAATTACTAAGTACGTTATCTTTTTTGCGATCGCATTTTTTATTTCGAATATATTTCTTTCCTACCTTATTGGAATGGATAATCTTATTAAAATTGTAACCGATCCTCCTGCAGAGCACGTTCAGGGATTGATATCTATTCTTTTTTTCTCGGGAGTTTTTTACTGGGTATTTTCATATTTCCGCGAACAGGCGTGCACAATTGTTTGTCCCTACGGAAGACTCCAGGGAGTTTTACTTGACAGGGATTCTGTGGTTATTGCTTATGATAATGTGCGTGGTGAACCAAGAGGAAAAATAAAAAAAGAAGCGGATCAATCTCATCTTGGAGACTGCATCGATTGCCATCTCTGTGTTGATGTTTGTCCTACCGGTATTGATATTCGTAACGGAATACAGCTTGAGTGTGTTAACTGTACCGCCTGCATTGACGCCTGTGATGAGGTAATGGATAAAGTTAAACGTCCGAGAGGATTAATACGATATGCAAGTTTAAATTCGATAGAAAACAAATCAAAATTCAGATTTACACCTAGAGCGATTTTTTATTCAATTCTTTTAGTTGTATTGCTCGGTGTTCTTGGTTATCTGCTTTCTGCAAGAACTGATTATGATTTTAATATTTTACGCACTCCCGGTATGCTTTATCAAAAGCAGGCAGATGATAAAGTAAGCAATCTATATGATGTTAACATTGTTAATAAGACTTACAAAGAAACTCATATTCAGCTTAAACTTGAAAACATTCAGGGGAAGTTAGAATTAATAGGCAAACCGATTGATCTAAAACCACAGGAAATTTACGACGGCAAATTTATGATTGTGCTGGATCAGGATGAACTGAAAACGATGAATACACCATTGAACATCGGGATTTATTCAGACGGGAAACAAATTAATGTTCTTAATACATCTTTCCTTGGTCCGGTAATAAAAGTACATAAAGAAAGTGATCACCATGAAAAAGATTAAATGGAACTGGGGAACCGGGATATTTTTATCAATTGTAATTTTTATGATGATTCTTATCGGGCTGGTTTATGTTTTTATGAACCAGGATGTTGACCTGGTAACCCAAAATTATTACGGCAAAGAATTGAAATACCAGGGACAAATAGATAAAATTAATAACACCACTGAATTGGCTAAACAGGTAGGGATTTCTTTCATTAATAATTCTGTCCAGCTGACATTTCCCGATTCAGTGTTTTTTAAAAAAGCTTCGGGCACTGTCTATTTTTATCGTCCTTCAGCATCTAAAAAAGATTTTACAATTCCTGTTGCGGTTTCTGATAAAAATGAACAGTTTATCAGCACAGCAAAACTTGATAAAGGATTATGGAAAATAAAAGTTGAATGGGGAATGGAAGGAAAAGATTTTTATTCAGAAAAATCAATTATGATAAACTAAATGGAACTACTAACGGCACTGACAATTGGTCTTCTCGGCAGCCTCCACTGCATAGGAATGTGCGGACCAATAGCACTTGCCTTACCGGTTCCCAAATCTTCAAATCTTATTTTTTTCAGCGGGAGAATTTTATATAATTCAGGAAGAATAATTTCATATGCTTTATTGGGACTATTGTTCGGTTTCCTCGGTAAAGGATTTGTTGCCTGGGGATACCAGCAGAGCCTTTCAATCGCATTAGGTGTAATTATCCTTATTTTGCTTTTTATTCCTGTAAAGTATAAGAACAAATTCCTTGGAATGAATATCATCTTAAAGATTACTGAACCGCTGAAGAAAATGATCGGTAATCTTTTTAAAAGAGACAGTCTGCCTTCATTTTTATTAATTGGATTTTTAAACGGGTTTCTTCCCTGCGGATTTGTTTACATTGGTCTTGCAGGAGCAACCGCAACCGGCTCACCATTAACGGGGATGTTTTTTATGATATTATTTGGATTAGGAACGTTCCCGGCAATGCTTGCAGTTTCGCTTTTCGGAAAACTTATCAACCTGAACATAAGAAGAAAAATAAGTAAAGCAGTCCCTGTGTTCGCTTTCATTCTTGCTGTTATCTTTATCCTTAGAGGAATGAATCTCGGAATACCCTACCTTAGTCCGAAGATGATGGGAACCAAAACAATGATGCATCATATGAAATGATATTTAAGTGTTTAAAACTAAAAAGCCCGGATTAACCGGGCTTTTTGCATTTACTATCAAGATTACTTTTTAGGAGGAACAACAGCGTCTTTTGCCTGTTTTGCAATTCTGAATTTAAGAGCTTTCTTTGCAGGAATCACCATTGTAGCTCCTGTAGCAGGATTTCTTCCCATTCTTTTCTTCCTGTCAACAACTAACAATTTGCCAAGTCCAGGAATAACGAAAGACTTTTTGGCTTCTTTATAAGATAATGCAACTAACTCATCAAGAAATTCGCCGGCTAATTTTTTTGTGGTTCCGGTTTTCTTTGACAGATGGTCGAGTATCTGACCTTTGGTCATTGGTTTAGAATTTGCCATAGTGGATCCTCTCTATAAATTGATTAAATAAGTTCTTGCGAAATTTATAAATTTTTAATTCTAAACAAAAATAGATCAGGCTGTTTTTAAAAAATAATCCTGATCTTCCCAACCCCCTATATAAGGCTTTGTGGCTTAGTTCTTATTTCTTTATTTTTTCTCTTAGTAAAATTAAAAGAGTGCAACCCGGTCCAGATGATTTTAAGGTTAATTGTTTTTCAAATCGTTATTCTTGTTGGATTAATTTATCCCCAGACTAAAGATTCTGTTTACATTGATACAACAAAAACAGGATTGATTGATACGGTTGCAACTGATACAACAGGCTTGTTCAGCACTAAAAAAGAGCTTGCAAAAGTCGATTCATTAATTCCTCTTTATCAAAACCCTTTTTATTCCCGAAGTGAATTCATTGACAGGAAGCAGATTGATTTTCTTGATTACCGGTACACCGGCGATTTGTTTTCACCTTTTGGAATGAGCTTTCTCAGGAACTATGGTTTTGTCGGACATCCGAATGAACTGATGTTATATGGGACTAGTGATATAAGTTATTTTGAAAACGGGATACTTGCTAATAGCAGAACTTCAGGTTATTTCAATCTGAATCTCTTGCAGCCGGAAATGATTGATTCCATTGAGATCGTTCAGTCCCCCAGAGGATTTTTATTCGGACCTGCCAGTAATCCGGTAAGTGTTAATTTTTTAAAGAGAGATATCTTTTCCAAAAAACCTTACACAAGAATTAAATATTACGAGGGTGCAAACGGAGAAGCATTTATCAATGCCATCTTTAACTTTATTGTAGTTAAAGATTTTCTTTTCACGTTCGGTATTTCAAACCGCAAAGCCGACATAAGTTATATAAATAGTGATTTCAGCATCTGGCAGGGAGAAGCGCACTTAAAATATCTTTTATCGGATAATATCAATCTGACAGCAAATTATAGCTACAACGATTACAATGCAGGATTAAATGGCGGAGTAAATGTTGACAGCATCAGCCAATTCACAACCAGTATAAATACTATCCTTTACGATGAACAGCAGGCACCTGTTTATTTTAACCAAAGAAGAACTAACATTCTTCAGCACAATGTTGGTCTGCGATTATTTGCAAACCCGGTTTCAAATTCACAAACCGACCTGAGTATTTATTATCATTTTAATAAGGATGAAGTAAGTAACCCTCCTGATTTTTTATCTTATCCAGCAAAAGATAAAAATAAAACAACCGGTGCATTATTAAGACAGAACATTACGCTTTCATTTGCCGATTTGAAAATTCTTGCACAGTATGAAAAAACCAATTCAAATTTTTATGTACCGAATTCGAATCTGGATTATAACCAAAGCTATTTTACTTTAGCTCCCGTATTTAGTTTGAATCTGATCGATAGCACAATTGTTCCTTCTGTCTATTATAAGTTTCAGAATATCACTAACGGAGATTCAAAAAGTTATAATGGATTGGGATTTGATCTGTCATTAAATCCCCTGGATTACCTGAAATTATACGGCGGTTATTCTAATTATAAATCAATTAACCTCAGCGATAATGTAAACACAATAGAGATATCAGCTAAACTTAATTATGAAAATCTAAATTTTGGTCTGGATTTTATAAATCGTAGCCAAAGTTTTTTATATGTTGATCCGTCTCCATTCACAGCAGATGAAGAATACTATCTTGATCTAAGCGCAACTCAAATTGGCGGAAGTGTAAGTTTAAAACTGTGGAAGATACTGCTTGAAGCCAGTTCGTTTTATGATCTTTCGAAGCATAACTCTTTTGGAAATTCCCCGGTTGTATCCGTAGCAGCTCCCAAAATTAAAGCGACCGGCGGAATATATTTCGACGGATTATTTTTCAAGGATAATCTGAATCTGAAAACGGGTTTTGCATTTAACTATAATTCTAAACAAAGAATATTTATTTCCGGACGTGAGCAGGATCTTACAAATCAGTTTGTTACAATTGATTTTACACTTGCCGGAGAAATACAGAAAGTAGCCATTGCCTATTTTACATGGGAAAATCTTCTTGACAATACTTATTATATAGTTCCTTATTACCCAATGTTCAGAAGGGGCATAAGGTTTGGTGTTGGCTGGGAATTATTTAATTAATCATCCCGGTTCAATTTTGCATCTCTTAAAATTAAATAACCGGAAATCATTTTTACTGCTTATTGCGGCTGCACTTTTTACAGAGGTACTTTATATATCTTTCATCCTTAATAATGGGACAGGTGATACCGGACTTTATATGTTCATTTATTTCGAAGTCTTTATCTTCTTTTTCTTTGCATTTTATCTTATAAAAATTTCTCATCCGGTCTCAAAGAAACCTCTGACTTTGTTAACCAAAATATTTTCCGAGAATGAATCTGAAGCGGCAAAATATACTGTCCCGGTTATTATAATTCTGTTCGGAGTTTTGTTTCGTATTACATTAATTCCTTCAGCACCAACAACTTCACCCGACGTTTACAGGTACATCTGGGAAGGTAAAGTAATTTACAATGGATATAATCCTTACCAGTATTCCCCCGATGCAAAACAATTGGAAAATCTGAGAGACGACGTGTACACAAAAATTACGTTTAAAGATATTCCCACAATCTATCCACCACTGGCACAAATAGTTTTTCTGCTTTCATACGTTATATCAGGAAACAGCATAGTGGGATTAAAACTGATTTATCTACTATGTGAAATTATTACGATGATATTCCTTTTAAAACTTCTGGCTATAAAAAAGATAAATCTTAATTATGTAATTCTTTATGCATGGCTTCCGCTTCCCATAATGGAATTTTTTATTAATGCACATATTGATGTTGTTGGTATTATGTTTCTGATTTTGTTTTTGTACTTTTTAGAAAAAGAGAAGATGCTTGCAGCGGTTTTTGCTTTTACTTTTTCATTTCTAACCAAATTATATCCTGTCTTTTTGATACCTCTCCTGGTTAAGAAATTAAGGGTAAAGAAATTTATTTATTTCATTCTGATCTTTGTGTTCACATCTGCTCTGTTTTATTTTCCTTTTATAAATGGAAGCCTGTCTGTAACAAATGCTCTGTCAAATTATCTGAGTAAGTGGGAATTTAATGCTTCTGTGTACTACCTATTAACTGCATTTATTCCTGACAGAGAAACAGCAAGGCTGATATGCGGCATATTACTTTTTATTTCCATCGGTTATATTGCTAATTATTATAAAGATTTTGTGAAAGGGGTTTTCGGTGTTCTTCTGGCACTGCTGATCTTTTCTCCCACGCTTTATCCCTGGTATCTCGGCTGGATCGGGGTTGTAAATCCTTTTACAGGATTTTATTCTGTATTAAGCCTTCTTTTTACAATTAACCTTTCCAATTTTTCACCACTCGGAAAAGTCTGGCATGAATATTTTCCTGTCCTGGTTACGGAGTATTTGATTTTCTTTCTACTACTTGCTTATGATTTGTACCATCATCGAACGGGGAGGACTTTTAGAGATTTGCTAAGCTGAATATCATTTCGGTTTTAGTATAATTCATCGTGACTTCCGATATCAACAGGAACTATTTGATCTTTTTCAATTAAAAAGTAGATCGAAATACGATAAGAGATATTGATTGATACCGAATATAATTCATTTAGTTTACCTTGAAGTTTGTGAAGCCTTAATGACGAGTGCGTAGGATTTAATTCCAGGAGCTTTAGTGTTTTTCCATATTGAGATATTAAATCAGGATGCTTCCCGAAGAATTTTTTAGCACGCCTTAAGTAACTTTTAGTATAAATTATTTCAGCCACGAGCTAATTTTTTTATGTGTTTTTCCACAGATTCCTTTACGAATTTTCCTTTCTTAATGTCTGTTTTGGTATCCAGTAAAGCCGCTTCAAGCTCACATTCTCTTAAATAATTGTATTTTTCAATTGGGACAACTACATATTTGTTTTTTCCCCGTACTGTAATAATAACTTCCATTTCATCGGAAGTTTCTTTATCCAAAATCGAAATCCCTTTTGTTTTCAATTCATTTGCAGTTATAACATGTGCCATTAATAAACCTTTTATTAGTACGATTAATAATACTGTAAATAGGGTTGATTATCAAGCCGTGTTAAATAACGGGAATTTAAACAGTGAATATTGGTTTTTGAAGGATTATTTAACCTCTTTCCAAATGCTTGCCCAGGAATTCTTCCATTGCCCTGTAAAATTCAAACCGGTTCTCTTCATTATGGAAACCATGACCCTCATTATCTTTTACTATATAAGGAACATCGATATTTTTTTTCTTGAGTGCTTCAACTATCTGATCCGATTCTGATTTGGCAACACGTGGATCATTGGCTCCCTGTGCAATAAGTAAAGGAGCTTTAATTTTATCAACGTGAAAAACAGGAGAAGAAGATTCGAGCAGCTCTTTATCTTCTTCGGGATTTCCGACCATCTCGTAAAACATCTGCAAAAAAGGTTCCCAGTAAGGCGGGATAGATTTCATAAAAGTGAAAAGATTAGACACACCAACGTAATCAACTCCACAGGCATAAAGATCAGGAGTAAAAGTTAATCCTGCCAGTGTTGCGTAACCTCCGTAAGAACCACCGTATATAGCAATTCTTTTTTCATCAGCGATTCCCTGTTTTATAAGCCACATTACTCCATCGGTTATATCATCCTGCATAGTTTTTCCCCATTGCTTAAAGCTGGCTTCCCAGAATTTTCTTCCGTATCCAGTTGAACCGCGGAAATTAATCTGCAAAACAGCATAACCTCTGTTTACAAGAAACTGAACTTCAGGGTTGAATCCCCAGGCATCGCGGTGCCACGGACCTCCGTGAGGATTTACAACCACAGGAAGATTTTTTGGTTCTGCACCTTCAGGTACAGTTAGATATCCATGTAATTTCAGTCCGTCGCGAGATTCAAATTCTATTGGTTTCATATCAGCCATATGGTTTTCATCCAGCCACGGACTAATTTCTGTGAGCATTTGAAATTCTTTGTTATTTAAATCGTAATAGTAATATGCGCCTCTTGATTTATCACTATAAGTTCTTACCAAGATTTTATCTTCATCCCTGTTTGAATTTGAAATTACAATCTCGTAACCGGGAAGTTTTTCTTCCAGTTCTTTTTGAAGCTGTTTCCTTTCTTCATCAAAAAAATAATAGTGGCGTTTATCAGTTACAAAAGAAGCTCCCGTAATTAATTTTCTTTTATCCGAACTTAGAAGATCCGAAACATCAACTTCAGGATGCTCATATATAACTTGTAGTTCTTTATTGTTTTCAATATCGTATTTAACTATAGCAAGCTTATCCCGGTTTATATTTGAAAGCATATAAACAAATTTATTATCATAAGTGAACATTGCCGGAGCAAGAGTTTCTTTAAAATTTGTAGTAACAATTACTCTGAATTCATCGGTCTCGTTTTTCCTGTAAAGAATTCCTGTGTTCACTCCATCGGTTGTCGTAGCAATTCTTAATTTGCCATCATGATCAGTCATCCAGCCTGTTATATTTCCGGGGTTTTCAGCAATCATTTCCATTTGCCCCGAGTTTACATTTATTCTGTAAACATCAAATATCCGGGGATCTCTTTTGTTTATTGCTATCAGAAGTTCATCATCGTTATCCTTTAGCTCGTCTACAAGTTCAACTTTAACTTTTTCAAAAGGAGTAAGATCTTTTTGATTTGAACCATCGATGTTTACAGCGTAGAGCCTGAAATTTTCATCGCCGCCAGTGTCCTGCACGTAAGCAATCCGGCTATTATTTGTCCAGAAATACCCGGCAATATCTCTTTCTTTTGCTGATGTTAACCGGTTTATTTCATTTGAGCCTATCTTCTGAACGAAAATATTCAGCCTGTTTTCCCAGGGCATCATAAGTGCAAGGTGTAAACCATCGGGTGATAGCTGGTAAGCGGTCTTTTCGGGGTTTTTAAAGAAATCTTCTAACGGGATTATGGGAATGTTGTTACTCAATCTCTTCTCCTTTTAAATTTATCTGAATCCAGAAATAATAATTTAAAAAAATAATAAGAGATTTTATAAAAGTTGGTGAAGAAAAAAAGAATTGATTTATTGGGAGTCAGATTTAATTCTTGGCAGCTTTGTGTCTTTGCGGCAAAATAAAATGCCACAAAGACGCAAAACCACGAATAGAAAATCAGGCACCTTTAATTATTCAAACTTGGAATCATTATATTTATCAATTCTCAATAATCAATTTTCAATTAAAGGCTTAGCATATCTTTAAATTTTATTGCCTGTCTTCGCGAAACTTCAATTTTATTTCCGCCTTTTAATTTCACAAGAAGACCGCCGTTCAGCCAGGGTTCAATATTATCAATCCATTTAAGGTTTACAATATGTTTACGGTTTGCGCGGAAGAATGCTTTACTGTCCAGTCTTTCATCAAGATAATTAAGTGTTCTCAGAATAAGCGGCTTGTTATCATCAAAGTATAACCTCACATAATTTCCTTCCGATTCAAACAGTTTTACAGTGGAAAGTTTAACAAACCAGCAGCGGTCACCGTCTTTAACAAAAACCTGGTCTTCTTCAGTAAGAACAGGAGTCTGGTCTGCATCAATTTGTTCCTTCTTGTTTTTTTCCAGAAGTCGTTTTACAGTATCTTCTAATCTTTTCGGTTCAATTGGTTTAAGCAGATAATCCATGGCATTGAATTCAAAAGCTTTCAAAGCATATTCATCATAAGCCGTAGTGAAAACTACCGTCGGAACGCTATCCAGTTCTTCTAACATTTCAAATCCGTTTTTACCCGGCATCTGTATATCAAGAAATATCAGTTCGGGATTAAGTTCAGATATTTTTGCAAGTGCGTCTTCTGCATTTATCGCTTCGCCCACTACGTTTATGTCTTTAAATGGATTTAACAGTCTGCGTAGTTCTGTCCGCGCAAGACGTTCGTCATCTACTATTAAAGCTTTCATTTATTTTTCCTCCTGTTGGGATAATAACTTCTGCAAAAACTTCTTTTTTATTTATGTTATTAATTTTAAATGAACCTGTTTCCCCGTATAATAAATTCAGCCTGTGCTTTGTATTCTGTATGCCGAATCCGGTTGCATTTTTCAGATCCTCTTCACTTAACTGCCCGGTGTTTGAAATCTGTATATGCAATTTTGAATCTTCAACGAATGAATTAACAAAAATTTTACCGCCGTCAGTTATTTTCGAAATACCATGTTTAATTCCGTTTTCAACGAGCGTTTGTACCATCATCGGCGGTATTTCCGTTCGTGCTGCATTCTCTTCCAAGTTAATTGAATAATTTAATCTTTCTTCAAATCTTATTTTTTCCAGATCGAGGTAATCAACAACAGTCTGCATTTCATCTTCGAGAGTAACAGTTTCGCTTTTTTCTATTCTTAAAGAATACCGCAGGATGTTTGAAAGTTTTGTAACAGCTATTTTTGCAGAAGCTGGATCCTCCTCAATTAATGCCCTTATGCTGTTTAATGCATTAAACATAAAATGAGGATTAAGCTGGCTCTTTAATGTTTTTAATTCGAAATCTTTTACTGCGGCTTCCCAGATGAGAGCTTCAATTTCAACTTTTTTATAATTCTGGAAAAAATGCACAGAAAAATATATGAGCTGCCATAACAGTATTACACTGCTTAGATTGAAAACCCAAATTACCGGGGTAGCAGGTTTAAATTTGGACATATCATAAAAGCTGCCGGTGAGATTTATAGAGAAGAACAATATTGATAATACAACTCCTATTAAAAAACTGGAAACTAGCACTCTTGGAATTATTTTTTTTAAAGGAAAATTCAGCCATCCCTGGCGTTTAATAATAGAACGCAGATAATGTGTAGAAACAATTCCCATTACACAAATAAAGAGAAATAAAACACCCTTTTGCCATGTGAAGGATTCAAATGAAAACATTGCAACCAGGTTTATTACCGCATAAAATGACCAACCTGAAAGTTGAGAAATACGGTAAGCCTTATTTCTGTTTATTCTTGAAATATTTTCTCCGTCAGACTTTCTACCTTTGGAATTTATAAAAACAGCATCTGTTTTTAACCTGATATCATGTGTAAGATCAGTCATAAATATAATCGTAATGTCACTAAAAGAAAATTACCTGCCTGTTTTTGCAATCTGTTAAACAGGCAACTCAAAATTAGCCTTATTGCCAGTGATGGAGGCTTTCTTTGTTATTACCGGTTTTATGTGAGGATAAGCGGAAATTTAGACGTTAATAATTTCTGTTGTAAACGTAATACTAACAGCGTCAACTAATTTTTAAGCGATTTTTAAGAATTCTCTTAGCGTGATTTAAGGGAGTAAAAATAAATTGCATCTAAAAAAAAGGAGAATACAATGATTGACACACAACATTTACATCCAATGATAGTTCACTTTCCCATTGCCTTACTAATATTCGGTTTATTAGCTGATTCAGTAGGACTATTTTTTAAAAAGGATTTTTTTTCAAAAGCCGGTTTTTATCTTATGATTTTCGGTACTCTTGGTGTGGTTGCTGCATATATTTCCGGTAATCTTGCCGGAGAAGGAGTAACGGAAGCTGGTCCTTTAAAACAGGCTTTAGAAACTCATGAAGGAGCAGCAGAATTGTCGGTTTGGATTATGGCAATTGCGGCTGTGGCTAGAATATCATTTGTGGCTCTAAAAAAATATACCGGAATTTTAAAATGGACGGCATTTGCTTTATTTTTACTTGGTGTTCTTTCGATTGCCAGAACAGGCTATTACGGCGGAGAGCTTGTTTATAAACACGCGGCAGGTGTCCAGTTTAACCTTGGCCTGGATAATACTGATTTACAGGATTTTAACTCGACAAAAGATAATGACTAATCATTAATAATTATGCGTATTCTTGTTATAGAAGATGAAAAAGGAATTGCAAATTTTATACGGGACGGACTGGAAGAGGAATACTATGCTGTTGATGTAGCCTCCGATGGAAGGACAGGTCTGGAGTTGGCTATGGTAAATGAATATGACCTTCTGCTTGTCGATTGGATGCTTCCTGCTTTGAGCGGTATTGAAATAGTTAAACAGGTAAGAAAAGAAAAACCGGATATCCCGATAATTTTTCTTACTGCGAGGGATACAGTTCAGGACACAGTTTTCGGGCTGGAAACAGGTGCCAATGATTATATAAAAAAACCTTTCCAGTTTGCTGAACTTCTCGCACGAATAAAGGTGCAATTGCGTCCCAAAAATTCTGAACAGGGATTGCTTTCAGTCGGTGATATCAAATTGAACCCGGACACCCACCAGGTTTTTAAAGGCGTTGAAGAAATCGTTCTGACTCAAAAGGAATTTTCACTGCTTGAATTTCTTCTTAGAAACCAGGGGAGGGTGTGTACGCGTACAAGCATTATTGAACATGTTTGGGATATTCATTTTGAATCTGATACATCTGTAATTGATGTTTACATAAATTTCCTTAGAAAGAAACTTGCGCTGGAGAGTTCCAATGATCTGATTCAAACAGTAAGGGGAGTTGGTTACATTATGCGTGAAGTAAAATGAAACTTAATTTCAGAAACCGGATTGCAACCTGGTATATGGTTGCAACCGCTCTTCTTATTGCCTGTCTATTTTCTGCCATCTATATTATTGTGCTTAATACCGTTTACTCTCATCTCGATTCCGATCTTGATCTTGAAATAAATGAGTTGAAGAACAGTATTGTTGTAACAAACGGCAAAACAATCTTTGCAAATCCTTTTGAATGGAATGAAAGAGAACACGGACAAATAGAAGTAAATCCGACTTTTGTGCAGGTTACTGATGCCGCGGGAAATGTTACCAGGAAAACCGGAAACCTGGTAAATGATTCGCTTGAATTTAAAAATGGAATAAAAAGCAAAATTTATTTTGATTCGGAATTATCCGGTTCTCCAATAAGAGAATTGCAGTTACCTTATTTAGGTCCGGATAAAAAGATTATCGGATTTCTTTTAGTGGGTGTACCTCTTGAGGAATCGGCACTTGTACTGACAAATCTTCGCCAGGCTTTAATAATTTCTTTCCCGGTAATTCTTCTGATATTATTTATGACAACGAGGATTATTGCCGGTAAAAGTATTGCCCCGATACATAATGTTATTAACACAGCGGAAAAAATTACAAAGGAAAACCTTGAAGATAGAATTTCTCTTCCCCCGCACAATGATGAAATTTACTCATTAACATCTACAATAAACGGACTGCTGAACAGGCTGGAAGATGCATTGTTAAGAGAGAAACAATTTACTTCTGATGCTTCGCACGAATTAAGGACACCTCTTTCAGTAATTAAAGGAACTCTAGAAGTACTGATACGGAAACCAAGGGAAGCGCCTCATTACGAAGAAAAAATTCAATACTGTATTTCAGAAACTGACCGGATGACGATTCTTATAGATCAGCTTCTTTTGCTCGCGAGGTATGACACTGGTAAAATAATTCCGATTAAAACTGAATTTACTATTTCGGATAAAATTGATACTGTACTGCAGAGATTGTTTCCCTTGCTTGAGGATAAAAAATTAATTATCAACAGGCAGGATGAAGAAAAATTTAAGCTTGAAGCAGATCCATCAATGATGGAAATCATTTTCGAAAATATATTGACAAATGCAATTAAGTACTCCGACCCCGGCAGCACGATTGATATTAATTTATGGAAAGAAAACGGGAATATTATATGTTCCTTAAAAGATTACGGAATTGGAATGACCGATGAGCAGATAAAAAGAATATTCGATAGGTTTTACAGAACTGATGAATCAAGGAGTTCTGAGGAAGGCGGATTCGGGATCGGCCTGGCCATTTGTAAAAAACTTTGCGACCTGCAGGATATAACTGTAAAAGTTGAAAGTATCCCCGGTAAACAAACAAACTTCCTGCTTTATTTCCCATCAGAAAATAGTGTTCATTAATCACTCCCTTTTTAAGCATTTTTTAAGAATTCATTAAGATAAGTTTTAGCGGTGCAGCTTATGTTTGATTATAAAATTTATTCAAATAAAAAAGGAGCTTATAAATGAAAACCAAATTAATAATTGTTCTATTGTTAGCTGTTTCAGTTTTCGGGTTCAAATTTAATTTTGAGAAAAAAGATGTAAAACTGACAATTGAAAATTTAAAAGCTGCTATTGAAGGTGAAACAACAGCGAGCGCTAAATATCTGGCATATTCTGAAAAAGCAAAGAAGGAAGGCTACTCTAATATAGCACTGTTGTTTGAAGCCGCTTCAAAATCCGAAGGAATTCATGCAGGAAATCATAGAGCAGCTCTTGAACAGCTGGGTGAATCAATGGGAGAAGTTAGCCCTAAATTTGAGGTAAAATCTACCGGGGAAAATTTGCAGGATGCAATAAATGGAGAATCATATGAGGTTGCTACAATGTATCCGGAATTTATTAAAACTGCTAATGATGGTAAGGTAACGATTGCCTTGATATCTTTTAATTATGCTTACCAGACCGAGAAAAAACATAAGGAATTGTATAAGGAAGCACTTGATAAGCTTAATAATAACCAGGAAAAAACTTTACCGCTAACATATTATGTTTGCCCGACATGCGGTAATACTTATGCTACTGATGCACCAAAACGTTGTGGAATATCAATGACTTCGGGCGAAAGATTTTATAAAATTAATTAACCTATTTGACAATCTTATTCTATTACTCATTGTCTTCTGAAACTTAGAAAAAAAAGCCCGGATATATAACCCGGGCTTTTTTGTTTATAAAAAAGTCAATCAAAGATTTACGATATCGTTGTAAATAATAAATGCCATCAATAGTAACAGAATTACGAACCCGGTATTCTGAATGGCGACTTTAACTTTTATAGGAATTTCTCTTTTGGTCACTCCTTCAATCAGGATTATTATGAGATGTCCCCCATCCAGTACAGGAAAAGGCATAATGTTTATGATAGCTAAGCTTAAACTTAGAAGGGCAAGGAAAAAGAGGAAATTTAAAAATCCTGTATCGGCTGATTTTGCAGCAAGCTGAGCGATTTTAACTGGACCACCAAAAGCTTTTCCGAATGCAACTTTTCCGCCGATTACTTTTCCAACCATACTAAATGTAAGGTTTGTCATATTTACTATATCCATCCAGCCATAGTAGAATGAATCGAAGAAACCGTACGTCTTAAATTCCACAGGAGCATTCGGATTTGTAACCAGCCCAACACCAATCAAACCGCTTTTATCAGGAGTAACAGATAATTGAACTGTATCTTTTCCTCTCTCCACAACCAGCGGCATTGTTGTATTCTTATTGCTTGAAATAATATCAATTGTCTGCTGTACGCTATAAATCTTCTTACCGTCCAGCTCAAGAAAGACATCACCTTTTTTAATGCCGGCTTCTTCCGCGGGCGAATTATTTGTTACCTCGCCAATTGCCGGCTGAAATCCCTCAGGGATTAGGAACCGTTCCCCTGTTTCATTATCAGGTATAACTTTTCTTGGAATAACAATATTCTCAGTTGTATTACCACGTTTGAATTTGATATTAACATCCTGGCCAAGTGTATTAACAAAAATTGCTGCTCTTATATCATCCCAGTTATTGACGGGTTTTCCATTGATTGCCAGTATCTTATCATCGGGACGGAATCCAAGTGAATCGATTGTGCTGCCAGGCTGAACATATCCGATTTTTGTAGTTGTAATAACCTGCTTGCCCTGGAAATAATTCACGCCCCAGAAAATTATCAGCGAAAGAAGAAGATTCATTATAACGCCGGCGGTAATAACAATAATTTTTCTCCACGTCGATTTCGCACGGAATTCATACGGCTGAGGTTCTTTGTCAGCAAATTCAGTATCAAAACTTTCATCAACCATTCCTGCAATTTTAACATAGCCTCCGAGTGGAAGGAGACATAAACGGTAATCAGTATTTCCCTGACCATCAAAATCTTTAGGTAGCTCACCGAAAGAAAATCCGGATAATTTGTTCCAGCCGAACAGTCTTTTTCCAAAACCAATGGCAAAAACCTCTGCACGCATTCCGGTTAGTTTAGCTGCAGCAAAATGACCGAACTCATGTACAAAAACGAGTATGCCGATCGTTATAGCAAAATAAATAATATACTCCATTAAGCGAGTTTCTCCTGTTTTACAAAATCTATATTAAGATAGTTAGATGCAGTCAAGCAAATATTGTTCCCGCCGGAATTAAACGAGATTTTTAACATATTCTCTTGTTTGTTTATCCTGCTCAATAATAGTTTGAAGTTCCGGGTTTTTATGATTATCAAAATGATCAAGCGCGTTGCAAATTAAAGCAGGAATATCGGAAAATTTTATCTCCTTTTTCAGGAATTTATCCACTGCGATTTCATTTGCCGCATTTAAAATACATGGTGCTGTTCCGCCGGTTTCCAGGGTTTCGTAGGCAAGACGTAAACAAACAAACTTTTCTGGATCCGGTTTTGAAAATGTTAATGTAGAAATTTCAGAAAGGCTGGTTCGCGGGAAAGAATTCGGTAATCTTTCCGGGTATGTCAGCGCATATTGTATCGGTAATTTCATGTCCGGTAAACCCATCTGAGCCTTTATAGAACCATCGACAAACTGAACCATAGAGTGAACAATGGATTGGGGATGTACAACAACATCAATTTTTTCTTTAGCAAGATTAAAAAGCCAATGGGCTTCGATAACCTCTAATCCTTTATTCATCATAGTTGCTGAATCAATTGTAATTTTATTTCCCATCTTCCAGTTTGGATGATTAAGTGCATCCTCAACAGTTACTTCTTCAAAATCCTCTTTTCTCATTTCTCTGAACGGACCTCCGGAAGCAGTTAAAATGAGCTTTTCTACTTCAGCGGGATTTTCTCCCGACATGCATTGAAAGATTGCACTATGTTCTGAATCTACCGGTATTATTTCTGATTTATATTGTTTCACTAATTCATTAACGAGTTCACCGGCAACAACAAGTGTTTCTTTGTTTGCTAGCGCAATTCTTTTTCCGCGCTTAATTGCCTCTATTGTCGGAACAAGTCCTGCAAAACCAACCATAGCGCCGATTAAAATATCATAATCAGATTCAGAAGCTACTTTGGTCAATCCTTCAATTCCTGAAAGCACCTTTGTGGATTTGCCTGTTCTTTTTCTGAGTTCTTCAGCAAGTTCTTTATTCTTTACAACTACAAATTCCGGGTTAAACTCTTTTATCTGTGGCTCAAGCAAATCAATCCGGGTATTTACTGTGAGAGCAGTTATTCTGAATTTTTCAGGAAAATTCCTTATTACATTTAAAGTATTTATTCCTATAGAGCCGGTTGAACCGAGAATTAATATTCTTTTCATTTTAATCATTTAAAAACAGATATTAAAAGTAACTAACACAGCCTTGTTTCGCAATGTAATTGCATAGTTTTAAAGCGATAAATAAAAATTGGTAATTATATAATTTACGGCACTTTTTTACATTTGTATCTACTACTTACGTAAAAATTTGCATTAATATAGTAATGTGATGATTTTATTATAAGTACTCGTTAGGTTTAAACATTAAAATCAATTTAATAATTCATTTCTCCGTGGAGGTTTATGAAACTGCTCAATTTTATTATTACTTCATTATTATTTTTTATTCTGGTTACCGACAGTTATTCTCTGCCGAGATATGCACTCAGAATGGGCGGAACCTGCGCAGATTGTCATGTTAATCCTACCGGCGGATTGATGAGGAATTCAGGCGGATGGGTTTTCGGGAAAAATGTTTTACCAATGGAAAGACCAAGTAAAGAGTTTCCAATGAGTCAGAATATTGGTGAGAATATTCAGTATGGACTTGATTTCAGAGGCAACTCTCTGCTTTATATGACGGATTCTACCAAGAGGATTGATTTTCAGAAAATGACAGGGTCTGTTTATACCAATGTTGATATTTCCGAAAAGATTAATGTTTTTGCCCGTTACGATTTTATCTGGCAGATATGGGAAGCGTACGGAGTAGCCCATATTTTACCAAATGATGGTTATATAAAAGGAGGCAGTTTTACTCCAAACTATGGCATTAGAACGGATGACCATACTGCATATACCCGCGGCGGTGATCTTGGACTAATTACACCCGGAGCTTCTAAAAGAGGATTGATCTTTGACCCGAGATATGTTGAAAGCGGAATTGAAATAGGGCAATACATTTCTGATTTTGCATTTATTACAGCGAGTGTCGGGAATTCACGCTCACCAAATATTTTTGTTACGGATCCTTCTTACACAGCAAATCTTGAATTCTATCCTACTGTTTCTGATGTAGCCGCCCTGATGTTTGGCGGATCAGTTTCAATTTTTAAGCAGCAGGTATTTGCTTCATCTGGAGTAAAATTTCCCGAAGTGCAGATGTATGGCGGTTATGCCGGAATTGGTATTGGTGATTTTACATTAATGGGAGAATATGATATTGCAAAAAATTATGTAAAACAGGATTCATCATCAACAGCAATGATGATTGAGGCAGCTTACAGAATTGTAAAAGGGCTGGAAGCTGTTGTAAGATACGACAGGTTTGATCCTTTAACTTCAAGAACAAAAGATGATATTTCAAGGCTGATAGTCGGTTTTGAATTTCATCCGTACAGCTTTGTTGAATTACGTCCGCAATACCGTTTCCAGATGGAAAACCCTTCAATTAAAAATGATACTTTCTTAATTCAGTTTCATTTGTGGTATTAATATAAATACGTTATAAAATTTAAATTTTCTATAGCCCCGGGCTTCAGCCCGGGGGATAGATTGGAGCTATAGTGAGGCTTTGGCCTCATAGTTTGTTTGATGTGGCTAAAGCCAAATAATTTTTACTACCATTAATCCCCGACTTAAAAGTCGGGGCTAATTATTTTTAAGATATGCCAGAATTCAAAAATCCGGCACATCTATTACCCTTCATCTATTTTCATTTCAAACCAAAGTCAATATTCGTATTTTTACAGTTCAAAAAACGGAAAACAAATGTCTGATAAAAAATCAGTCTCTGTCTGGAAAGGTCATCTTCAGGAGGAAATAGACGCTTCATTCCTTTACAAAATTTTATCAGGAATGGAAAGCGATGAGAAACAGAAAGATATTTATCACAGGCTTTCTGTTGTGGAAGAAAAACATATCAAAGTATGGCGCGACTTATTATTAAAGCACAACGTAAAACTAAAAGAAGATCAGCCATCCTTTAAAGCAAAATCACTCGTATGGCTTTCAAATAAATTCGGTCCATGGATTTTAGCTAAAGCCTTAATGAACGAAGAAGCTGAAGAAGTAAAATCATACCTCAGCCTGCATAAATCCAGTTCTGATAAAGAAACAAAAGATATTGCTCTCCAGCTCGCAAAAGATTCAGCCGAACACGCAAACAAACTGATGGATATTAAAGGAACAAGCGAGGAACCGTGGCACCGTTCGGAATCGGGCGGTTTACTTAGAAATGTTGTTTACGGTTTTAATGACGGGCTTACTGCTAACTTCGGATTAATAGCAGGAGTTATTGGTGCTGCCGTAGCGCCGCATATAATTTTAATTTCCGGAATTTCAGGAATGATTGCTGATGCGCTTTCAATGGGATCATCAGGATATCTTGCGGCAATAAGTGAAAAGGAAGTTTACGATCACGAAAGGAAAATGGAAAAAGAAGAAATTCTTTTAATGCCCGAACTGGAAACAGAAGAGCTTTCACTCATTTATGAAGCAAAAGGAATGAGCAGGGAGGATGCTACCAATCTTGCAACCGAAGTAATGAAAGATCCCGCACAGGCTCTTGAAGAAAAAGTAAGAGTTGAACTGGGAATAGGGGAAGCGAATATGAGTCCTTTACGCGAAGGCTGGATTACGGGAACTGCAACTGCTGTAGGTGCATTAATCCCGGTCTTTCCATTTTTCTTTTTCACAGGTGCAACTGCTATGTGGACCGCATTTACGATTGCAATGCTTGCACATTTTGGTGTTGGTGCGGCAAGAAGCTTTTTTACCGGCAGAGGAATTTTCCGCAGCGGATTTGATATGTTTGTTGTTGGTTTTGGAATAGCCGCCGCAGGTTATTTTATTGGCGAGTTTATTGCTAAAATGTTTTGAGGGAAAATATTTTTCATTCAATATCGTATCCAATCAAAGAAAAATCTATTTCCTTGTAAGACAGCTGCTGACTGTTCATGGAATACAACTCAACTTTTATTTTCCCAACTCCTTCGGCAACATATGTTTTTGAATACCCGATTACTGTTGTTGTGCTATCACCATAATGTTTAGAAAAATCTTTGTAAACAATACAGTTGAACTTTCCTGCTTCACATACTACAGTATCATTGGTTGAGACAACAAATGTTGTATCAATTGCATTCCGCCCGTGGACAAAATAATCATTTACAAAACAGGGATATTTAAATCGCAGATAATCACTTACCCACAATCCCGTTGAATCTGTTGCAATTACCCAGTGTATTCCATCAGGTGCATACTTGTAGTAATACCTGTAATCACAGCAAGCCGGACTTTTGGGATTAAAAGGCGAATTTAATTGATAAACATTTGAACCATCTTTTTCGCGCGTATTTACAATCTCTTCCTTCATAATACGTTGATCAAGTAAATTGCCGAGAGAATCATAATATTCATAATTATAAGTCCAGCTATTGCCGACTTTAATCGGGAAAAATGACGTTGAAGGAATAGAATTTACAGAAGTATCATTACAATCAGTAAGAATAAGAATGGCAAGTAAAAATGTAGAAAGAATAAACTTATTTGATTTTAGCATTTTATCTCCCCGGATATTCCCGATGCTTTTAATTGATTGCAATTTAGTCCTTGTTTTGAATTTAAGCAATAAAGAATATTGAAAAATAAGTTATGGAACATTCCAACATAAATATCGTACCCCCACTCACAATTATCCCCTTGATAACACGGCTTAATTTGGCAATATTTCAATCTATGTATAGAAGATTATTCATTTTTTTATTCCTTATAAACGGCTTTCTGTTTGCACAGGATGCCGGAACATTTCAGCAGCGTTATATGCTCGGGCAGGGTTATCTTCAGGCGGGTCAGCTTGAAAAGGCTAAGTCAATTTACCAGGATTTGTACAATCAGGACCCTAATAACTTCCAGTATTTTGAAGCCCTCAATAATGTTTATCTCCAGTTAAAAGATTACCAGGGCTCTTTGCAGATTATTCAGCAAAGAATGCAGAAAATTCCACCCGATGCTAATATGTACGGACTTCTTGGCTCAACTTATTATTTAATGGGAAATACCGAAAATGCTTACCAGATTTGGGATGAGGCTTTGCAGAAACTTCCTCCCGATGATATGAACTACAGGATAATTTCAAACTACGTGCTGGACAGAAGGGATTTTGATAAAGCAATAGAAATTCTGAAGAAAGGTAAAGCTGAAAGCAAAGACCCTGTGATTTTTTCCTACCAGCTTGCAGAACTTTATGCACTTACTATGAGGTTTAAAGAAGCCGCAGAAGAGTATGTTTTCATTTTGAATAAAGTACCCGAACAGGTTACTAACGTGCAGAATAAAATTTTTAATTTTATAAATAAGCCCGGCGCTCTGCAGAAAACGATTGAAGTGTTTGAAGATAACCTCGGTGATAATAAAAGCATAAAATACCTGCTTGCAAGATTTTACGTGGAAAACAAAAATTATCAGAAAGCATTCGATCTCTATCTCGATCTGGATAAAGAAAATAAACTGCAGGGTGCAAATGTTATTAAGCTTGCAGATCTTATTTACAGTGAGGGCGATTATAAAACCGCGGCAGAGTTTTATACTGATATCATTGATCAGTTTTCAGGCTCTCCGATTATTTCAAATGCAAAACTTGGTTACGCAAAAACTCTTGAAGCACAGGTTGAAGAAAATGTAGGAGAAGGATGGAAACCCTATCATAAATTTAATTCAATAAGCCCGGATAAAATTGATAAAATAGTAAACGCTTATAATGAAATAATCAGTCTGTATCCCAATTCAGATGTTTCACTTGAATCATACTTCAGGCTTGGGGAATTAAAATTTTACAGCCAGGGTGATCTTCCCGCCGCTAAAGAATATTTCGATAAGATTCTTACCAATGCTCCATTTTCAGTTTTCGGATCTCAGGCTGAAATGGAAACAGGTAAAATTGAGTTGATAAATGGTAATCTTGATAAAGCCGCAGATTATTTTCAAAAAGTAATCAGCAGGCCAAAAATACCTGAAGATCAGAAAAACAGCAGTAAATATTTATTAGCCCGCATAGATTTTTATAAAGGAAATTTTAAGGAAGCAAAAAATCAATTGGTACAGATATTGACCAATTTAGGTGATGATTATGCGAATGATGCCATAGAATTATCTCTTTTATTGAACACTACTATGAATGATTCGTCTGAATTAGTAAGATTTGCTGAAGCTGAATTTCTTGCAGATCAGAAAAAATTTAATGAGGCTGCAGAAAAATACCAGGTTGTTGCACAGAATCCGAAAGCTTTTTTGCTTAAAAGTGTAGCTGAACTAAGAGAAGCGGAAATGGAGCTTGCAGCAGGAAATAATGATAAATCAATTGAAATGCTTACCAGCATTGCCGGTGAGGAAAGTAAAAACATTTATGCGGATAAAGCCTTATATTTGCTGGGAAAAATTTATGAGTTTGGTTTAAATGACCCGTCCAAAGCCATTGAGAAATATGAGGAATTACTGGCAAAATTTCCGAGTTCCTTATATCTTGATGATGCAAGGGACGAGATAATTAAATTAAAAAACAAAGCGAGTTAAGTGATGGGAAAAAAACAGGGTCAAAAAATCGTTAAATGTTCATTTTGCGGACGCGATGGAAGCGAAGTCGGCAGTATGATTGCCGGACCTGATGTTTATATTTGTGATATATGCATCTCAAGCAGTGTGGATATTCTTAGAAATAATCTTGCTGCTTATTCAAATGTCAAATCGAAATCCACCCAGATTACTACTCCGGAAACAATTAAAAAAACTCTTGATCAATATGTAATAGGACAGGATAGAGCCAAAAAAGTTTTATCTGTTGCTGTTCATAATCATTACAAAAGAATTGCTTCTAAAGGTTCATTCTTTGAACTTGATGATGTTGAAATTGAGAAAAGTAATATTTTATTAATAGGTCCGACCGGTGTTGGAAAAACACTTCTTGCACAAACACTTGCAAAAATTCTTGAAGTTCCTTTTGCAATTGCCGATGCTACTACTCTTACAGAAGCCGGTTATGTTGGTGATGATGTAGAGACAGTTCTTGTCCATTTACTTCAGGCTGCGGATTACAATCTTGAACGCGCTCAAAAAGGAATCGTTTATATTGATGAGATTGACAAGATTGCCAGAAAGAGTGAAAGCACTTCAATTACAAGAGATGTTTCAGGTGAAGGTGTTCAGCAGGCGTTACTAAAAATACTGGAAGGAACCGTAGCCGGTGTTCCTCCAAAAGGAGGAAGAAAACATCCTGAGCAGAGTTTAATAAATGTTAATACAAAAAATATTTTATTTATTGTTGGCGGTGCTTTTGACGGAATAGATAAAATTATTGCCTCGAGAATCAATAAAAATAAAATGGGATTTTCACGTGAAGATTTAAAAGGTAAAATTTCTGAAGATGATCTCCTGGCTTTTGCACAACCTGAAGATCTTCTGCGTTTTGGTTTGATACCTGAGCTTATCGGGAGACTTCCGGTGATTGCGCCTCTTCATTCATTAAGCGAAGAAGCAATGAAAAGTATCCTTACTGAGCCCAAGAATGCAATTCTTAAGCAGTACAAAAAATTGTTTATGATTGACAATGTTGAACTTGAGTTTGATCCTTTTGCGATTGATGCAATTGTAAAAAAAGCTATGGAAAGAAAAACCGGTGCGCGTGCATTAAGATCAATTGTGGAAGAATTTATGCTTGATGTTATGTATGAACTTCCGAATAAAGATAATGTTGATAAATGCATTATTACAAAAGATGTTATTGAAAAAGGTGCCGAACCTATTTATCTGGATGCGGATAGAAAATCGGCTTGATCATTTTGATGATACGTTTTATTTATGAAGGCGATTATTTTAATCGCCTTTAATTTTTTAAAAGAAAAGACTTGATATGCTGAAAAAGATTTTATTTATACTCGTTTTAACTTCTTTAACTGTTCTTGCCCAGTCAAAAATTTTAATCTATATGGATTTGCAGCAGACAGATCATCTTAAAGCTTATGGAATAACTTTTCATGCTCTTCAGAAAGGAATTAAATCCGACTGGCTTCTTAACTACCGTGGCGGTTCATTTATGATAGACTATGATGATAAGATTGCAGTTGAGTGCAGGCTTGAAGGAGTGGCTTTCGATCTGCTTTCAACATCACAGGCAGCAGATATTTACTCTACCGTACAAAGTGAAAATAACAATATGGATGTTGTCCGGCTTGAGAAGGCTCCAAAAATTGCCGTTTATGTTCCACCTGGATTTATGCCCTGGGATGATGCTGTAACTCTTGCTCTTGAATATGCTAAGATTCCATATGATAAAATATGGAATGATGAAATCCTTAAAGGTGATCTTTCAAAATATGACTGGATTCATCTTCATCACGAGGATTTTACGGGACAGTACGGAAAATTTTATGCGAGCTTTAGTAATGCTCAATGGTATATCGACAACCAGGTTATGTATGAAAATGATGCTAAGAAAAACGGCTTTAAAAAAGTTTCTGAAATGATGAAAACTGTTGCGATGGATATTAAAAATTTTGTGGGTCAGGGAGGATTTTTATTTGCAATGTGTTCAGCTACAGATTCATACGATATTGCACTTGCTGCACAGAACGTTGATATCTGTGCTGAAATGTACGATGGAGATGCGGCTGATCCGGATGCTCAAAGTAAGCTGGATTTCTCAAACACTCTTGCTTTTACAAATTTTAAGCTTGAGATGAACCCTTATGTTTATGAATACAGCAACATAGATATTCAGCCGGGGGAAGTTGGTAATTTTGCAAACGATTACTTTACGCTTTTCGATTTTTCTGCAAAGTATGATCCGGTGCCGACTATGCTTACACAGGATCATGCAAATGTTATAAGAGGATTTATGGGGCAGACAACAATGTTCAGGAAAGAGTTGATAAAAAAATCAGTCATTATTCTTGCTGAGCGTCCGGGAACAGACCAGGTAAAATATATTCATGGAAATTATGGCAGAGGAACCTTTACATTTTACGGCGGCCACGATCCTGAAGATTACCAGCATGCAGTAGGCGACCCGCCGACTGATCTTTCATTGTATAAGAATTCTCCAGGCTACAGACTTATACTTAATAACGTTCTGTTTCCTGCAGCTACAAAGAAAAAACAAAAAACCTGATCTGATCATCTTAATAGAACTCATTAAATTTTTCTATCTTTACAAAAAGATTTTGAATCATTAATTATTTTTATCCTATGAAAAAAATAAAAATTAAAAACAGCGATCAGACATATACAATCGGTAAAATAGTTTGTGTAGGCAGGAACTATGTAGAACATGCAAAAGAACTTGGAAATGATGTTCCCGAGAAACCCGTAATTTTTTTAAAACCAACATCTGCTGTAATTTATTCCGGCGATAAAATTCTTCATCCAACGTTTTCAACAGATATGCACCACGAAACTGAACTGGTTTTGTTAATCGGAAAAACAATAAAAGATGCAGACGAAAAAGAAGCGGATGAAGCAATTTTAGCTTATGGTGTTGGACTTGATATGACACTTCGGGACATTCAGACTGTGTTGAAGAAGAAAGGGCATCCGTGGACGATTGCTAAAGGTTTTGATACTTCTGCAGTTCTTTCAGAATTTGTTTCTAAAGAAAATTATAATCTGACCCTCAACGAAGAAATAATTTTAAATGTAAACAACACCGAAAAACAGCACGAAAAACTGAACAAAATGATCTTCAACCCGGTTCAGATTGTTGAATACATTTCTTCACTGATGACACTTGATGAAGGAGATTTAATATTTACGGGTACTCCTGCCGGAGTAAGCAAGGTTGAAAGAGGGGATAAACTTTATGCAGAGATTACAGGGATAGCTTCTCTGGAGTGTGAGGTAATTTAACTCAATTATTCAGGTCTGAAAGTGATTTTTTAATAAGTTCTTCCAGGGATAATTTGGGATTAGCCGAAAGAGTATCTCTCACTATTTTATCTGCAACTTTTAAGTTATATCCTAATGTAGTTAACGCACTCACAGCTTCATTTTTTACGCTGAAAGGAATTTCTTTAGTTCCCGCTTCTGAAATCTGATCAACTTTGTTTTTTAATTCAAGCACGAGCCTTTCACTCGTCTTTCTGCCGATTCCCGGAACTGCAATTATTCTGGAAATATCTCCGCGTTGAATTGCATCTTTTAAATCATCTGTTTGAATTCCTGATAAAATGCTTTGTGCTAACTTAGGTCCAATCCCGGTTATTGAAATTAATAATTCAAACATTTGTTTTTCCGGCTCGGTGAAGAATCCATACAGGGTTATTGAATCTTCTTTAACGTTTGTATAAATAAATAGCGAAACAATTTCTTTATCAGAGATATTCTCAAATGTGTTTATAGAGATATTAACCGAATAACCAACTCCGTTCACATCAAGTAAAATATGGGTTGGCTTAATTGAAATTATTTTTCCTGTCAGGTATCCGATCATAATTAATTATCAATTATCAATTAAAAATTAGCATTTTATTCGTTCACAATTCTTTCGGGAAAAGCCTCTATAAATGATTTCCAGTCTTTACTTTTTTTTGTAGTCGATTTAAGACGGAAAGCATGACAAAGAGCTATAGCGAGAGCATCACTCTCATCATATTTCATTTTTGTTGCTTTAATTTCAAGCAAAGTTTTTATCATAAATCCCACCTGTTCTTTTGATGCAGCGCCGTTCCCTACAATTGATTTTTTAACTTCTCTTGGGGAATACTCGCTGGTAGGAATTTTATTATGTACGGCAGCAAGTATTGAAACCCCGCGCGCATATCCGATCTTCATTGCGGACTGAACATTCTTACCATAGAAAGCCGTTTCAATTGCAAACTCATCAGGTTTATAAAGTTTAATAAGTTCGTTCAGTTCGTTATAAATTATTTCTAATTTAAGAGGTAAGGGATTTGAGGGAGGTAGTTTTATTATTCCGTGAGTTACCCGGTTAAAACTATTTTTATTGTAATTAATTATCCCAAAACCGGTAAAATTAGTTCCGGGGTCAACTCCGAGAATTATCATTTATTACACCAGCGATTTCTATTCGCTTTAATTTATTGAACTTTCATCAATATCGGCATTTGAGAAAACATTCTGGACATCATCATTATCTTCCAGAGCTTCAATTAACTTCATTACTTTCTCAGCATCATCACCTGAAACAGGAACTGTATTTTTTGCTATCCATTGTAAAGATGCATTTTCAATTAAAAGCTCTTTATCAGCAAGTGATTTTCTTACGGGTTCAAAACTTTCAAGGGGAGTTTGGATTTCAAAAAATTCGTCATCCGATTGTAAATCTTCTGCCCCGGCATCCAATATTATTTCCATTACATCATCTTCTGATTTGCCCTGTTTAGGCAAAGAGATAACTCCTTTCCTATCGAACATCCATGCAACAGAACCTGTTTCACCCATACTTCCCCCGAACTTACTGAATAAGTGTCTTACTTCCGCAACAATTCTGTTTTTATTATCAGTTGCCACTTCAACAAGCATTGCTACACCCGCAGGTCCGTAACCCTCATAAGTCAATTCAAGATAGGTTACACCTTCCAGTTCACCGGTTGCTTTTTTTATTGCCCTCTCAATATTATCCTGGGGCATATTAGCAGCTTTGGCGTTATCTACAGCGAGCCTTAACCTTGGATTTGCGCCGGGATCACCGCCGCCTTCTCTTGCAGCTATTGTTAACTCTTTAATTAATTTTGTGAACATTTTACCGCGCTTCGCATCCAGCGCTCCCTTTTTTCTTTTTATTGTTGCCCACTTTGAGTGACCTGACATTGAGAATATTCTCCTATTTATTTTCTAAAATTTTTAGATCTTTAATTTTAAATTGAGGAAAAACTCTTCCATCCCTGACCGATTTATCAATTGAATAAACCACATCAAATAATTGTCCATTCTTCGATATGATTTCACAGGAATCTCCCATATTAAATCCAATACTATCAAAAACCCTGTCACAGCCGTTTTGTTTTAGACTAACAAGGAGGTGGTCATTTCCTACTATTCTTGGATTTCCCGCAACTGTTACATCTTCAGATAAAAATACCGGTCTCATATTTCCAGGACCGAAGGGAGAAAACATGTCGATAATTCTTAAAAACTTAGGTGTTATTTCTGAAAATTTAAGCTTAGAGTCAATATGAACTTCCGGAAAAAGATCTGCTTCCGAAACAGTTTCCCTGACAATTTGATTAAACTTAATTTTAAATTCTTCTATTTTATCTACTTCAACTGCCAGTCCGGCTGCAGCCTGGTGACCTCCGAAATGAATTAACAAGTCTTCACATTTTTTCAATGCTTCATAAATGTTAAAGTTGGAAATGCTTCTGGCTGACCCTTTGGCAACACCATCAACTGTGGTAAGCATTATAGTTGGCCGATAGTATTTTTCAACAAGACGGGAAGCTACAATTCCGATTACCCCGGGATGCCAGGCTTCCTGGTGCAGGATAATTGAAAGTTCTTCTTTAAGATCTATTGTGCTTTCAACAAGTTCCAGAGCATTGTCAAAAGTATCAACATCAATTTTTCTTCTTTCATAGTTTTCAGTTTCCAGAACCTGTGCCAGCTTAAGTGCTTCTTCCTTATCTTTTGTAATCATTAATTGAACAGCACGTTCTGCATCTCCAAGCCGACCAACAGCATTTATTCTTGGTGCAAGTGTAAAAACTATTTGTCCTGTATTTAAATTTCCCGGATGTATATTACTTTTTGATATCAGGGCTTCTACTCCCGGGCGCGGATTTTCATTAATAATTTTTATGCCCTCACTCACGAGAGAACGGTTTTCATCTATCAGGGGAACAATATCAGCAGCAGCAGCAAGTGCAACCAGATCAAGATACTGCATCGGCATTTCTCTTTTCCCTATCCTTTCAGCAACTCCCTGTGCAAGCTTAAATGCGATACCAGCACCGGATAAATATTTAAAGGGATAATTACAAACGGGTTTTAAAGGATCGAGAACTGCATAAGCATTTGGGATTTGCTCTTTCGGCTGATGGTGATCGCAGATAATCAAATCCATCCCAAGTTTGTTTACAAGCTCAGTTTCTTCAATTGCTGTTATCCCGCAATCTACAGCTATCATTAGCTCAGTGCCGCGACTCTTTACATATTCAACCCCGGCAGGTGAAATTCCATAACCCTCTGTTAATCTTTTCGGGATGTAATATTCTACATTTGCATCAAGTTCTTTCAGAAAAAGATAAAGTAAAGCAGTTGAGCAGGTACCGTCAACATCATAATCACCATATACAGTAATAAGCTGGTTTTCGGTAAGTGCCTGGATTAACCTGTAGGTTGCTGGTTCCATTCCATCCATAAGGAAAGGATCATGCAGTGAATCTATAGAAGGGCGGAAAAAGTTTTTTGCCTGAGAAAATGTTTTAATATCTCTTAGTACAAGAAGCCTGGTCAATACCTCCGAGATATTGAGCGAGTCTGCCATCGACTTTATCAAATAGTCGTCGGTAATCTCTTTTATTTTCCAGCGTTTTTCTGGCATAATACTCTTTTGTAAGAGATAAGAAATATAAAAGAACAAAATACTTTTCAGAACTGTAAGCCGGATTCTGTAATTCCTATTCAGGAATTGGCAATTATTTGTCTTAACCCTGCATTACTACAGAAGTTTTTAGCGGTCTACCCGGAGAAACTATCCCATTTGTATAACGGGATAACGAAGCGAACAACTCCGTACTATTAAAAGATGAATCTCCATATTTGACCTTGCTTCGAGTGGGGTTTGCCATGTCCCGCAAAACGGGATCCCTTTCGGGACCAGCGATGTTACCATCACTGCGGTAGGCTCTTAACCTGCCTTTTCACCCTTATCCCGATTTTCATCGGGACGGTATATTTTCTGCGGCACTTTCCGTCGTTATAAGATTTCTCCATACAACTCCCGGGGATTACCCGGCACTCTGTTCTGTGAAGTCCGGACTTTCCTTTTTCCCGATTTATGGGGAAAACAATTGCCCGTTCTGAACCGTATTTTTATTCTTTAAACTCTTTTCAATCTCTTAATTTTTAATTAAAAAAATTAATGATAAATATTTAACTGAAGCGAATATAATAAATTAAATGCCTTAAGTCAGCAGAAAAGATTTGTAGAGGTGCCTATTTGCAGAATTCTCTGAAAAATGATGATTTAAATGTTTTGAACTAACACTTATTTTTTAATCTTCAGTAAGTTCAGCTATCTCAGGAGAAACCAGGATTCTTCCGCAGTATTCACAAAAGAAAAGCCGGCTGTTTCTTCTGATTTCCAATTGCCTCTGGGAAGGAACAATATTATGGCAACCGGAACAGGCTGATCGTTTTATGGTTACAACTGCTTTACCTTTTTTTGCTTTCCGTATTCTCATATAAGCAGAGTAATCGGGTTTTTTTGTCTGTGCTTCTATTTCTTTCCGTTGAGCCCTGAGCTTCGCTTCTTCTTTTTCATTTGCCTTTATTATTTCCTTGAGATCAGCTTGCTTAATTTTGAGTTCATCATTTAATTCATCGAGCTGGGGTTTAAGAACTTCAATATCATCTGCAAGAGTTTTACTTTGATCAGCCAGGGCATCGTTTTCGGTTTCAAGTTTTGTTGCTTGTTCTTCAGTGTGATCAATTTCTTTTGTTAATGCATCGTATTCTTTATTGTTCCTTACCTGGTAAAGCTGGGCTTTAAACTTTTTCTGGTTAGCTTTTAATTTTTCTATTTCTTCTTCGTTCTCCTCCCGTTTTTCAAGGGATTCTTTCCGTTTCGAATCTTTTTCGGTAACCTGGTTCTTTATACTATTCATTTTATCTTCTAACGCTTGAACGGCGTTTGGTAAATCCCCGCGAAGTTCTTCCAGCTCATCAAGTTGATCATCAATTTGCTGTAATTCATACAAAGTTTTTAATCTATTTACCAATTTATCCATTCTCCTTTTTATTATTAAAAAATTTTACAGGATTTGTCGATTTATTATACTTATAAACTTTAGTGTTTTTATTCAGAAAAGATTCAAGTTTTTCCTTTACTTCGTCAAGAGAAAAAATTTCAGTTTCATAATGCCCGGCATCTATCAATAAAATCTGTCCTTCAGCATCCTGAAAAGCATGATATTTTATATCAGCAGTTACATAAGCATCTGCCCCCGATATTATAGCATCTTTGATGTAATCAGTTCCGGATCCTCCGCAGACTGCAATTTTCTTAATTCTTTTTTCCCCGCCGTTGCTGAATCTGAAATTTTTTATTTTCAATTTTTCACTTACATAGTTCAGAAATTCATCTTTCCCCATTTCAGTGGCAAGTAAACCTATTGCTCCAATTCCAAAATTCGAATTTTCATTTTGGATTGGATATAAATCGTACGCCGGTTCTTCGTAAGGATGAACCTTTAACATTTCAGATAAAACATTTTTTACTTTCCATGTATCAACTAAAACTTCAAGCCGAATTTCATTTACAGTTTCAAAATTTTCTTTTGCTCCAATAACAGGATTGGTTTTTTGCGAACCTCTGAAAGTTCCTTTACCAGGAATTTGGAAACTGCAATCTGAATATTCCCCGATTTTTCCGGCACCTGCTTTAAAGATGACTTCGGATACTATTTTTGAGGATTCTTCCGGAATAAATACTACAAGCTTAATCTGGTTGGAATTAAGATTTTTCAGAAAGTTTATATTCTGAAGCTTTAATTTTTTTGCAAGTTGGTAACTGACACCGTCTTTTGTATAATCCAAATTTGTGTGCGCCGAATAAAGAGTAATATCATTCTTAATTAGTTTCTCTATAACTTTTGAACGGTAATCTTTATCTATGGATATTTTTTTGAGCGGGTTAAAAAGAAGCGGATGATGTGAAATTATAAAGTTGCAGGATTTTTTAATAGCTTCGTCAACTACAGCCGGATTCACATCAAGACAAAGGCAAATATTTTTTATATCTCTTTCTACTGATCCTACCTGCAAACCAACATTATCCCTTTCCCAGGCTATTTCCTTTGGTGCCCATTGTTCTAAATATTTAATTATTTCAATACACTTCATATCAAAAAAAAATGCACTTCTAATATTTGAAGTGCATTTTATAAATTCTCTGCTCTTAAGGTTTTCGGGGAAGCAGAATATTTAACAAGATCGAGAAATTTAAGTTTTTCTAAAATTAGTTTATCCATATCAAGTTTCTAAATATACTTTATCGTTCTATAATAATCAACAATCGAGCCAGTACCCTGAAATTAATCCTGAGGTTCTATCCAGATATTGTCTTCTTTAATTATTTCAATAAGCTCGTCAACTGCATTATCAGCAGGCACATTTCTTTTAACAATATCTTTTGCGCGGTATAACGTTATTTTACCCACACCGGATCCAACATACCCGTAATCAGCATCTGCCATTTCACCGGGTCCGTTAACAATACAGCCCATTACCGCAATTTTTACTCCTTTAAGATGTTCAGTCCTTTTCCTTATTTTGTCTGTTGTAATCTGAAGATCAAACAGGGTTCTGCCGCAGGAAGGGCAGGCGATATATTCTGTTTTTGATATTCTGACACGTGCAGCCTGAAGAATTCCGAATAAAGTTCTGTTTATTACTTTTTCGTAAGACTCTTTTATATTTACAAATTTTCTGATCAATTTGTTGTGATCATCAAACTCTTTTTCTTCGTCCTTTAATTTCCCTTTTAACTTTATCCAGACACCATCTCCTAAACCGTCAATCAATAATCCACCAAGATCTGTAGAGGCAAAAAGTCTCAGTTGATCAATATCTATATTTTCATAAGTTCTTTTCACAATTACAGGGTTCTCGACATCTTTATTTATTAACTCGAAAAAGGTTCTTCTTTGCTCTGCCATTCCGTGCTTGTTAGAAGTGGTTAATAGAATTATAGCAGTTTTATCTTTACTTAATTTATTTAAAATGTTTTCATATATATCGTCTATTGTAAGCTGAACAAAATTCAGTATGTGTGATTTTTCTGTTTCCCTTAAATAATTATCTGATGTAATTACCGGGTAACCTTTTTTATTTTTCTTCCAGGATTCATAATTAACTATTAGCTTTAAATTTGTGGGTAGATCAAACGGAACTTCATTATTATCAGTAAATATAATATCAGCAGCACTATCACTTATATTCCATTTATCGGTGGGAGCGTTATATGTATAACCAATGTCTGACAAATCTTCCGGGCGAACTATTTTACGGTTAGAGAAATCAGCTATTACCACAGGTACGTTCGAACCGCCAATATTTGTTACTTCAAAAGTGTTTCTCCTTTTGTAAATAAGAGGATCTACCGGTATTCCTGATACGGGAATAATTTCTGTATGATTTTCTCTGTCTTTATATCTTTCAACCAGTTCAATAGCTACCGGGGCTTCAAATTCTGGATCTTCAGTTAAAGAAACACGAACAGTATCTCCTATTCCATCCTCCAGCAGAGTTCCTATTCCGAGTGCAGATTTTATTCTTCCATCTTCTCCACCTCCTGCTTCAGTAACACCGAGATGCGTCGGGTAATTCATTCCTTCTTCTTCCATCTTTATTACAAGAAGCCTGTAAGCCTGAACCATCACCTGCGGATTACTTGCTTTCATTGAAAGAACGATTTCCCTGTAGTCAAGATCTTCGCAGATCCTTACAAACTCTAGCGCGGATTCAACCATTCCCAGGGGAGTATCACCGTAACGGCTCATAATTCTGTCTGAGAGAGAGCCGTGATTCGTCCCGATTCTCAATGCTGTTCCGTATTCTTTACAGATTTTTACAAGCGGAGTAAATTTCTGCCTGATTCTTTCGAGTTCTTCTTCGTATTGTTTATCAGTGTATTCAACAATCTTAAATTTTTTTCTATCTGCATAATTTCCGGGATTAACTCTTACTTTCTCAACAATCCGGGCAGCAATTTCAGCAGCGTTAGGAGTGAAATGGATATCAGCAATAAGAGGAACTTTATATCCCCGGGATCTCAATTCATTTTTTATATTCTCTAAATTTTGTGCTTCAAGTTTACTGGGTGCCGTTATCCGAACATAATCACAACCCGATTCAACCATTCTTATTGTTTGTTCAACTGTTGCTGTAGTATTCATCGTATCTGTAATTGTCATCGATTGAATTCTTATTGGATAGTCGCCACCAAGCGGGATATCACCCACATTAACAACTCTTGTTTTATAACGTGAGTATTTTGTTAAACTGTTACAGTAAGTTTTTGTTTTGCTTATCGATTCGTACATGAAAATTGTAGTTATTTCTTAAAGTTATTTTAATACTTTTTTACCAAGAAAAGTTCCTTATTTATAATTCTACCCGATCCTGTCTCAAATATAACAATAAGTAATCTGCTGTTGAACAGACTTTTTGTGATAAAATCTTTCTCTCTTTTTTATAGTAATATTTAAAGTAAATTTAGTATTCTATTTATAACTTTAGCTACTGGTTATATCCGGTTTTTAAGTTCAGTTTTTATAGGAAAAAATGAGAATATCTGAGAATAAAATAGAAGAAATACGATCTGCCGCAAGCATAGTTGATGTTATATCCGGATATGTACAACTGAGAAAACGCGGAAAAAATTTTCTCGGGCTGTGTCCATTTCATTCTGAAAAAACACCTTCTTTTACAGTTAGTGAAGAAAAACAAATCTTTCATTGCTTTGGCTGTCATACCGGGGGAAATGTTTTCAAATTTCTGATGGAATATGAAAAAATTTCTTTTGTGGAAGCAGTTCAGGAACTGGCTGAAGAACTTGGAATTCCGCTGGACTATGATCAGCAGGAATCAGAAGAAAAGCAAACTGAACAGGAAGTTCTCTACGATATTAATACTGAAGCAGCCAGATATTTTTCAAATAACCTGCTTAATTCCAGTGAAGGTGAAGCCGCCTTAACTTATTTTCAGAACAGGAAAATTAAACCCGGCACGATGAGAGCATTTGGTTTGGGTTATGCATTTAACGGATGGGATAATTTCATACATTTTATACAGGAAAAGAAAATTGATATCGAAAGATCGATTCAACTGGGATTAATAGGTAAATCAGCCGATGGAAGATTATATGATAAATTCTCGTCGAGGATTATCTTCCCGATCTTTTCTCCCAACGGCAGAGTAGTTGCTTTTGCCGGAAGAATTCTCGAAAACAAAGAAGGCGCTGCCAAGTATCTTAATTCACCCGAATCTTTAATCTATACCAAAGGGAGAATCCTTTACGGTTTATCTCATGCAAAAGATGAAATTAGAAGGATTGATAAAGCTATACTGGTAGAAGGATATATGGATTTAATTTCCCTATACCAGAATGGAATTAAGAATGTTGTTGCTGTTTCTGGCACAGCTCTTACTGAAGAACAAGTCCAGCTTCTCTCAAGATATACAAAGAATGTGGTTTTACTTTTTGATGCTGATACAGCTGGTATTAAAGCTGCAATGAGAAGTATAGAACTTCTCCTTAAAAGAGATTTTGAAATTAAAATCATTGCTTTACCGGAAGGAGAAGATCCTGATTCTTATGTAAATAATTACGGTAAAGAAAAATTTGAAGAGTTAATAAAATCGGCAAAGAATTTTCTTGAATATCAGTCAGAGTATTATGAGTCGCAGGGAATGTTTGATGATCCGGCAAAGACAACTGAAGCAATCCGTGATCTTGTAAAACCTCTTGCTTTGATTAATGATGATCTGAAGGCAAACCTATTAATAAAAAATATTGCTAAAAAGTTTAACCTCCGGGAAAAATTACTTGAAGCAGAACTGGATAAAATAAAATCGGGTTTAACCCGGCAAAACGCACTGGAGATAGACAGGCAGCAGAAGAAAGTTGTTGAAAAGGAAAAAACAATCCTAAAGTCGGAAGAAAAAATTTCTTCTGAAATGATTAGTCTTGAGAAAGAAATAATCAAATTGTTATTGGAAGGGGACAGGGGAATAATTGAATTTATTATACAACATATTAAACCAGATGAATTTAAAGTCAGAGTTCACGAAGAGATAGCTGATCTTATCCACTCTGCTTTTTTACAGGATCAGGATTTAACAGCAGGTGCAATAATTGATAAGCTGGAAGATGAGGATCATAAATTGTACGCAAGAGAACTGACCTTTGAAAAATACCAGATAAGTAAAAGCTGGGAAGATATAAATCCTTCTCTATCTAATGAAAAAATCCTTAAAAAATATTCTTTTGATGCTGTAAGAAAATTTAAACTTAAACAGGTTGAAGAAAAAATATCTGAATTAAATAAAGGGTTATCGCAAATTACTGACGAAGATGAAAAGATAGATCTTATGAAAGAAATCAGGGAACTCTCACGGGAAAAACAATTAATTAAAGAGGATCTTGAAGACGAAGACGTTTCATTTAACTCTTAAAAGATTTCAATTATGTTATTTGATAAAACCACATTTCCCGAATAAATTAATAATTTTCAATAATGAAATACAGGCAGGCAAAAAAAGATAAACTTCTGATCAACATTATCCCGGATAAATGTGATTACTGCGGCTGCTGTGTCGGCATTTGTCCCGAGGACGCAATTGAATTAAAAGAAGCGGAGATTTTTATTATTGATGAGAGATGTACCAATTGTGCAAAATGCGTCTGGAGCTGCCCGATTGAGGTTATTGAGTTTAAGAAGGAAGGTGTACTTGTTCAGTAGGCGATAGGCAATTAACAGTAGGCAATCAAAAATGATAAAAGGGATTTACAAATGAATATATCATTCAGGGATTTAACTGTTTATAAAAAAGCTTTCAGTTTGGCAATGGAGATTTTTGAAGTAACAAAAGAATTTCCAAAAGAAGAAAAATATTCTCTAACAGATCAAATCCGAAGATCTTCAAGATCAGTTTGTACAGCTATTGCAGAAGCATATAGAAAAAGAAAATATGAGAATTATTTTGTATCCAAAACTTCAGACGCTGATATGGAAAATTCTGAAACCCAGGTTTGGTTGGATTTTTCTTATAAATGTAATTACATCAATAAAACGATCTATTCCAGGTTGGTTAATAAATCTGATGAAGTCGGCAGACTCTTAAATCATATGATTGAATTCCCTGAAAAATATTTAAGAAAAAACGAAAAGATTTAAAAATTGCCTATTGCTTACTTTATTTTGCCTACTTTGTAATGATAACAAATAAATGATGTGTTGATTGACAAAGAAATGATAGAATGAAAAAAAATTACGACATAATAGTAGTCGGTGCCGGTCCTGCCGGAAGCATAGCTGCACGCACTGCTTCTGAACAGGGATTATCTGTTTTGATGCTTGAAAAGGACAGCACAGTGGGTTATCCGGTGAGATGCGGGGAAGCAATAAGTAAAGCAGGAGTGGAGGAATTTATTACTCCCGATAAAAAATGGATTGCAGCAACAATCAGTAAATTTTCTTTTAACGCACCGGACGGGACTGAAGTCATTTTAGATTTTGGTGAAGCCGGTTACGTTCTTGAACGTAGAATATTTGATTACGAACTTGCGCAGACTGCAGCTGATGCAGGTACCGAAATTTTAACCGGAGCGTATGTAAATGGATTACTGCTTAACAATGGAAAAGTAAGCGGAGTTAAATACGAATTTAAAGGTGAACAAAAGGAAGTAAAAGCAAAAATTGTAATTGCCGCCGATGGAGTTGAATCCAGGGTCGGACGTTGGGCTGGATTAAAAACACATATTGATTTCAGAGAAATGGAAAGTGCAGTTCAGATTACCGCTTCAGATATACCTGTTGAGCAGGATACTCTTTATTTTTACTTTGGAAAAAATGTTGCCCCGAATGGTTATTTCTGGGTTTTCCCAAAAGGAAATAACAAAGCAAATATTGGTTTGGGCGTAAGCGGATTAATTGGTAAAAAAAAATCAGCTCAATCTTTTTTAAATGATTTTATGCAGAAACATTATCCACAGGCTCCTGTTCTTGCTAAAATTGCCGGCGGAGTTCCCTGCAGTGTTACTTTATCTAAAATTTCTGCTCCGGGTATTATGTTAGTTGGCGATGCGGCACGGCAGGTAAATCCTTTAAGCGGCGGAGGTATTGCAAGTGGAATGATTGGAGGAAAAATTGCCGGTAAGATTGCTTCAGAAGCGGTTAAGAAAAACAAATTAGAAGATATACTTTATTACGATAAAGCCTGGGCAAAAAGATTGGGAAAACGTCACGAAACTTTTGACAGAATTAAAAACGGCATATATAATTTCTCAGATGAAAAATTTAACAGCATTGCCCACAGCTTTGCCAATGTACCGTATGAAAAAAGAACACTTAAGAAACTCTTTGCAACTGCACTTATCAATAATCCTTCTTTGATTGTTGATGTTGCAAAAGTATTTGTATAAAAAGATATGTGATCAAAAATTTTCAGAAATATTTTTATAATTTCTGTTGCTTATTCAATTATTTAAAAATATCTTCACTTAATAAATTACGGGAATAGGAAAAATTATTGCGGGGAAAGCAATGTCTCTAAAAACCAGTCGTACAAATGATAATGCAACTGTAAAAATCGATTTCAACCAGTGCAGTGATTGCGGGCTATGTTCAGTTGTTTGCAAAGATCTCACCCTTACAATGAAGAAAGGGAAAATTACAATTGATAATAACCCGCTCTTCGGGTGTGTTGGATGCGCTCAGTGTGTGGCAGTTTGTCCCGAAGATTGTATTGAAGTTGAAGGACGAACAATAACTATGGATGATTTTGTCCCGCTGCCCGAGTTTAAAACTGCTGCAAACTTCGATCAACTTTATTCATCAATGTTTAAAAGGCGAAGCATAAGAGACTTTAAAGACAAAGACATTGAGCAGAAGCAAATTGAGAAAATAATTAAAGCTGCTTCAACTGCACCAATGGGAATTCCGCCTTCTGATGTTGAAGTTGTTATCTTCAAAGGAAAAGAAAAAGTGAAGAGTTTTGTAACAGATTTTATAAAGTATTTGGAAAGTATTGAATGGATGTTTTCAAAATTGACAATCCCTTTTTGGAAACCATTTTTATCCAAAGAAAATTATGAAATGCAGAAATCATTCTTAAAGCCATTAATAAAATTTCTTATAGAAAGGAATAAAAAAGGTGAAGACTGGCTTCTTTATAATGCACCCCTTGCAATGTATTTTTATGGTTCGCCGTATTCAGATCCCGCCGATGCATATATTCCTGCTACCTATGCAATGTTAGTTGCAGAATCTCTGGGACTTGGTACCTGTATGATTGGTAGCATAAACCCGTTTCTCAAACGCGGAGCTTCTTCACTTAAAAAGAAATATAAAATAAATCCGAAAAACAGAAATGGTATTTTCCTCATTTTTGGTTATCCAAAAGTTAAATATCAAAAAGGAATAAAAAGAACATTCGCTAAAGTTTCGGAAGCCTGATTAGGTTTGAAACTTTCATTATTTGCAGATAATAACATTTTCTGTCATACCTATTCCATCATAAAACCTTTTATTTTTATACTGGCTGGATAATTTTTTATATTTTATCTGTTTATTTATAAAAAATAATAATTAATCAGATTTTTCTAATAATAAAAAGTTGAAAAGAAAATTGGACAAAAATCTTGAGCAGCAAATGCCGGTGGAATTCTTATCCGGCAACTTCAGCGACTTTGAGGATCAATTTACCTGGATATTAAGTTATAATGATGATACTGAAGACGTAACCTATTCGGAAAATGTTCTGAATGTTACCGGTCTTGATGCAGCAGAGCTTAACGGAATGCGTGGGAATCTTTATAATAGTGTTCATGAAGATGATCTGGAACATGTGAGAAAAATATTTAACGAAATGCTGGGTGATAATTCCATTAATCATTATACCACAGACTACAGAATTATTAGTAAATCAAATAATATTATCTGGGTGAGAGAAACAGTTAAGGCAGAAAGAGCACCTTCCGGAAAACTTAAAAATGTTTTCGGCATAATTAAAAATATTTCAGATCTTAAAAGCAGTGAAACCATTTTACGGGATGAAATTCGTAAGCTTGAAGAAATGAATCATTCTAAAGATGATTTTATTGCAATTCTTTCCCACGATCTTCGTTCACCATTTACAAGTATTCTTGGATTTTCCGAAATTTTACTATCCGAACCCAAATTGCCTGAAGCTGAAAAAAATGAATACCTGAATCTCATTCATTCATCATCAGTTAAACAGCTAAAACTCGTAAATAACTTACTTGATTGGGCTCGTTTGAGGAGCGGAAGAGTCAGTGTTGAACTATCAAAAGTTGATACGAGAAATACTGTTTACAACAGCGTTTCCTCTTTAACCGGTGAAGCAGTTAGAAAGAATGTGGAAATAAGAGTTTACATTCCGGCATCTCAGTATGTTGAAGCCGATGAAAGTTTATTCTCCAAAGTAATATTAAATCTTCTTGAGAATTCCATTAAATATTCCGGCGAAAATAAAAGCATAGATATAAAATCATCTCCTTTTAATGACAAACTGATAGAATTTATTGTAAGAGATAAAGGAAAAGGAATTTCTGAAACCAACAAGCACAAACTATTTCAGATAAATAAAATATTTTCAACACAGGGAACCGGTGGTGAAAAAGGTACCGGGTTAGGTTTAATCCTTTGTCGTGAAATCATTGAAAAACATGGAGGTGACATCTGGTTTTTTTCTGAACCTGAAGCCGGTTCTGAATTTCATTTTACTTTTCCCCTCTTTAAAGAAAACCTTTTACTTGTTGGAATAAATAAAATCCTCGGCGGACAAATCAGAAACCTGATGGATGAAATAAAACCATCTTATTTAATAAGAGAAAGTGCTAACGGATTCGATGCTATAGATCAAATTAAAGCTAAAACCCCATCAGGAATTATTTTAAATGATAAGATGCAGCTGATGGACGGATTACAATTTGCTGAAATTCTTCAGAGTGAAAACAAGACTGCCGGAATACCTGTAATTGTTTTAGCTGATGATCTTCAGGAACAAAAAATCAAGCGGTATTCTAATCTTGGCATTAATAATATTTTTAATAAACCTTTAGAGCTTTCAAAATTTAAAACAGAATTAGAAAAGCTTTAATAATATCATTTTAAAATAACGGAGAGTTTAGTTGAATATAACTGTTGTTGGGACAGGGTACGTTGGATTAGTGACAGGAACCTGTTTTGCTGAGACCGGGAACAATGTATTTTGTGTTGATATTGATACGGAGAAAGTCAAAAAACTAAAAAAGGGAATAGTTCCTATTTATGAACCCGGACTTGATATTCTTCTTGAAAGAAATATTAAAGTGGGAAGATTAAAATTCACTACAGAGCTTAAAGAGGCAGTTAATAATTCCAGGCTGATATTCCTATGTCTTCCAACGCCACAGGATAGCGATGGGAGTGCTGATCTTCAATATGTACTGAAAGTTGCAGATGATTTGGGAAAAATGTTTAAGGAAGATCCGGGGATGGGTTTTAAAGTAATAGTAAACAAAAGTACTGTACCGGTAGGTACAAGTGAAAAAGTAAAAAATGCAATTAAAAAAAATGCTCCTGATTATGAATTTGACATTGCTTCTAATCCGGAATTTTTAAGAGAAGGTATGGCTGTTGATGATTTTATGAAACCCGAGCGTGTTGTAGTCGGAACCAGTAATTCCAAATCCAAAGAATTGATGGAACAGCTTTATGAACCTTTTGTACGGTCGGGGAATCCGATCTATTTTATGGATGAAAAATCGGCTGAGGTGACCAAATATGCTGCCAACTCATTCCTTGCCACTAAAATTTCTTTTATGAATGAAATAGCTAACTTATGTGAAATCACGGGTGCGGAAGTAGATAAAGTCAGAATTGGTGTCGGTTCCGATTCAAGAATTGGGAAGAGATTTTTATTCCCTGGAGTTGGTTATGGAGGTTCATGCTTTCCTAAAGATGTAATTGCATTAATTAATACTGCAAACGAAAATAAATATGATTTTAAAATTTTAAAATCAGTGCATGAAATAAATAAAATCCAGATTCTCCGGTTCTATAATAAAATTGAAAAACATTACAAAGGAAATTTAACCGGTAAAACTTTTGCATTATGGGGTCTGGCTTTCAAGCCAAACACAGATGATGTTCGTGAAGCACCATCAATAAGTCTTATTCAAAAACTGCTGGAGAAGAAAGTTAAAGTAAAAGCTTATGATCCTGCTGCTATGGAAACAACTAAAAAAGTTTTAGGAGATAGGATTGAGTACTGTAAAACCCCTAATGCTGCACTTGAAAAATCAGATGCATTAATCATTGTTACAGAATGGAATGAATTCAGAACGCCTGATTATCAGCTGATTAAAAAGATGTTAAAAGAACCGGTAATTTTTGATGGAAGAAACTTATATGATCTTTCGAAGATGGAAGAATTAGGTTTTACATATTATTCTATTGGAAGGAAAGCAATCATAAGTAAATAGAATGGATATTGAAAAAAATAAAAATGAACTTGAGAAATATTGGTATGCACTTTATACCAGGCCAAGAAGCGAATTCAAGGCTGCAGAACAACTGAAACTTAACTTAATAAATTACTATCTGCCAACGGTAACTACTGTTAAACAATGGAGTGACCGGAAGAAAAAAATAACAGAACCGATAATACGCGGTTATATATTTGTTAAGGCAGATGAAAGAGAAAGAATAATTGCACTTGAACAATATTCAGTTGTAAGATGCGTTTGTGAAAGAGGTAGACCGGCTGTTATTCCTGAGTGGCAGATTGATAATCTTAAAAAGATGCTTTCGTACGATGGAGATTTTTACGTAATGAACGGATTGGTTCCCGGGAAAAAAGTAAAAATAAAAGAAGGTCCTTTTGCGGGAGTTGAAGGGACTTACCGGGAAAGTGAAAATGATAAAACAATTTCTGTTTCAATAGAATTGCTCAACAGATCAGTGATTGCTCACTTGCCTAAAGAAAGTATTGTACAAGTAATTTCGTAAAATATATCATGCTTAACCAGACTGAACTAAATTTGTTAAAAAGAGGTGATCCGGTAGATCATTTTCTCATCGTTAGAAAGAATGAGATTAGATTAACCAAATCTAATAAGCAATATCTCGCGCTCGATCTGGGAGATAAGACAATGACTCTGAATGGGAATGTATGGGAAAATTTTGAATTTATTTCTTCTAAAATTAAACCCGGTGTGATTGTTAAAATACGCGGGAGCCTGGATGAGTTTCAGGGAAATGCCCAGATAAAAATCACTTCAATAAAATTAGCTTCAAATTCTGATGATGTTTCTCCTGCTGATTTTCAATCCCGTTCAAATCGCAATCTGGAAGAAATGAAAAAAGAATTTATCGACAGGATTGGAATTATAAAAGATCAGCATCTTAAGAAATTGATGGAATTAATTTTTTCAGATGAAAATTTCGAAAAGTTTTCAAATGTTCCGGCAGGTAAATCATGGCATCATTCCTACATTCATGGTTTAATTGAACATACTCTTGAAATTATTAAAATATGCGACCTGATGTGTGATATTCATCCTGAGATTAATAGGGATATTCTTATTTGCGGAGCTATGCTGCACGATTTTGGAAAGACCGAAGAACTTAGCTACGATCCGGTTTTTGAATATACCGATAAAGGAAAGTTACTGGGTCATATTGTAATTTCAGCAATGTTTGTAAACGAAGAATCAAAAAAGATAAAAGACTTCCCTGAAGACCTTAAGACTTGCCTGCTGCATGTAATTCTAAGTCATCAGGGTAAACTCGAATATGCCTCACCTGTAGTTCCCAAAACTCTTGAAGCAATAACACTTTATCAGGCTGATGAGCTTAGTGCAAAAGTGAATGCATATAAAAATGCCATTCTGAATGAACAGAAAAATGACAGTAAATGGACTAAGTACATTAATCTGGTTTCGACAGATCTCTTCAACCACGGGATCACTCCTGGAATGGATGAAGAAATAAATAAATCTCTGTTTGACTAATTATAAGGATTCATATGCTTCAAAATAAAAAATTAATTACTGCAATTTTTTCGTTTTTATTTTTCCTGTTTATAACAGTTTTAGTAAACGGACAAACAGTAGAATCACTTATCGAAGACGGTGATAGATATACGGAAGAATACCAGAACGAGAAAGCTCTCGATTCATATCTAAAAGCAGATAAACTTTCGCCGAATAACTGGAAGATACTCTGGAGAATCAGCCGTGCTTATGTAAATATCGGTGTTCATATGCCGTCTTCAAACGGAGACCAGGAAGACGCTCAACTTGCAGAATTTGAAAAAGCTCTCAGCTATTCAGACCGATCGGTTAAACTGGCAAAAGATCAGTCTGTTGTGTACGTAAGAAGAGCAGTAGTTAACGGACGGATTGCTTTATTTAAAGGTGTATTTACAGTTGGTGGAATTGTAAATAAAGTCAAAGAAGATTGTGAGAAAGCCATTAAACTTGGTAATGGTGATGATTACACTCAGGCTCTTGCACATTATATTCTTGGCAGAACACACGCAAAAGTTAGTGAAAAATGGGCACCTGCAAGAGCTATTCTTGGACTTGGCTGGGCTGATAAAGATTCCGCTCTGGTAGAATTGAAAAAAGCTGTGAATATATTCCCGAATTTCAGAATGTTCTACCTTGAACTAGGGAAGTCTTATCTGGAACACGATGAATATGATAAAGCCAAATATTACCTGAAGAAAGTTATAGACACACCTAAAAAAGATGAGGATGATGACCAGGTTTTAGCTGAAGCAAAACAATTGTTGAATGATCTGAATGATTAGTTGATGACAGATATTCCTCAGAGTTTTATTAATAAGTTGCTTGAGGCAGAACACCTTGTATTTTTCACAGGTGCCGGAATATCTGCAGAAAGCGGGATTCCAACATTCAGGGGTAAAGACGGAATATGGAATAAGCTTAAACCCGAAGAGCTTGCAAACTTTGATGCATTTCTCAGAAACCCTGAAATGGTTTGGGAATGGTATTCACACAGAAAAAAAATTATTCATGAATCTCTACCTAACCCCGGGCATAAAGCGATTGCGGAAATGCAGAATCATTTTAAGGAAGTAATTGTAGTTACTCAAAATATTGATAATCTGCATCGGCGCGCGGGAAGTAAAAATATTTATGAACTACATGGTAACATCGAAAGAAATTATTGTATTAAGTGCGGAACATTTTATAATGAAGAACTTCCTTTTGCCGGAAAGGTTCCAACTTGTTTAAAATGCGGCGGATTAATAAGACCCGACATTGTCTGGTTCGGTGAATATTTACCGCAGGATCAATTTAAAGCATCAGAAAATGCTTCCAGAAATTGCGATATTTTTTTTGTGGTTGGCACTTCAGCGGTTGTTTTTCCGGCAGCATCGTTAATTTATTCTGCAAGAGAGAGTGGGGCATTTATTGTGGAAGTAAATATTGAGGAAACGGAAATATCTTTTCTTGCGGACAAATCTTTTTACGGTGAAGCAGGAAAAGTTTTACCATTAATTCTGGGTGAAATAAAAAAAGTAAAGCAAAATTAATTTATTCAGTTTTTAATCCAATCTCTTTGCACATCTTTTGAAGCTGACACTGTTCTTCTTCACTCAGCACATTTAATTCCTGAACAATTGTACTAACGTGTTCAGGAAAGATTTTCCCGATAAACTCTTTTCCCCCGGAAGTAAGGTGGATAATATAATGTCTCCGGTCAATTTCCCCCCTCTCACGTTTTACATATTTTCGTTTTTCAAGGTTATCAATAACCATTGTAATATTGCCCGGGCTTTTCAGCAACTTGTCGCTCAATTCCCTCTGATACATAGGTCCTAGATGATACAATGCTTCCAGTACTGAAAACTGACTTTCAGACAAATTATTTTTTATTAAAAATGGATATAAACGCTGATTAAGTGATTCGACTGCACGCACTAACTTAATATATGTGTTCAATGCGGTTACTTCTTTTTTCGGTCCTTTATGATGTGTTCCCATCTTTTCCTATTTAATAAAACTTAAAGGGAAACTAATGTTTGGGAAATGAATAATCAAGAACTATTTATTGTCTTTTTCGGGGTGGGATTAAATTAAGTATTGTTGTGAAAACAACTGCTCCGAGAATGGCCCATACCAATGGGATTGTAAACTTGCCAACGTTAATAATAAATATTTCCGGCAGATCCATTTTTCTGGCTATCCATGTTCCTATCAAAGCTCCGATAAATCCTAAAGCAATAGAAAAAAAGCCACTGCCGTTGGTAAACCCAACTAATACATGGCCAATTGAGTCTGCAATACCCGCAATTAAAAATAGAATTATTATTTCGAGGAATGTCATTTTTGTACCCTGAAATTTTCAGGTTAGACTAATGTATTATAGATATGCAAAGTTTATAAATTACACACGATTAAGAAATTAAAAAACCAATTTACATCAAGTACTAAATTTTAAGAGTAAACTATTGGTCTTATTAATTTATTTTATTTTTATCTCTTGTAAAGCCAAACCCTACAACAAGAAAAACAATCAATAGAGAAATTGAAAGAATGATTGTCATTGAATCTGAAATTATCTCCATCTTATCAACCCTTTTATTATTAACAAAATATTTTTCGTTAACACTAACCAGTTACATACATTAAATATCATGCCGAAGTTAAATAAGTGAAATACTACTTAAATATTGATATTATAAATATTTTTTAAGTTCAATATGATTTAAAATTGTAAATCTGTTTCAAACTAAGATTTATAAATTCAGATTACTATCGTATTTTAGGTAAAATCACTGGAGTAAAATATGGGAAATCTTAAAGAAGGATTTGTTCAGGTATATACCGGGAATGGAAAAGGTAAAACCACGGCTGCTATTGGTCAGGCAGTAAGGGCTGCCGGAGCTGGCTTTAGAACATATATGATTCAATTCATGAAAGAATATCCTTACAGTGAAATAAATTCATTAAAAACTCTGGAAGAATGGATAACTATTGAACAAAAGGGAAACGATGATTTTGTTTACAAAAATAAACTTCCTTCCTCTGAGGAAATATTAGTTGCTAGAGAAGCACTTAAGAAAGCTGAAAACATAATGCTTAGCGGAGCTTTTGAAATAATAATTCTTGATGAAGTATTAGTTGCTGTTTATTTTAAATTGCTTACAACAGGGGAAATAGTTTCGGTTATTAAAAATAAACCGAAGGAAGTGGAACTTATACTAACAGGCAGGTATTGTCCCCGGGAGATAGAAGAACTTGCCGATCTGGTTACAGAAATGAAAGAAGTTAAGCATTATTATTTAAAAGGAATTTTGTCCCGAAAAGGAATTGAATCCTGAAATGATCTCACATTTTACTTTCATTTTAATTATTCTTTGTTGAACTTTAAAGGAAAGAAATTCGTTTATGATTATTATAACTAATATAAATAAAGTAAATAGATTAAAATTATGATTAGAGAAGTTTTTTATCTCGATTATTTTAACGGACTCCTTGAAGGCGACAAGGAAAAATGCAGGAAAATTATTGATAATCTGTTGAATGCAAAAACCAGTATTCTGGAAATTTACACGGATATTTTTCAAAAATCTCTTTATCAGATCGGCAAGATGTGGGATCAGAATAATTTATCAATTGGTGATGAGCATCTTGGCACTGAAATAACGGAGGATCTTCTTTACTACTGCTCATCAAAAATTACCCCTCGGAAAAAACTAAATAAAAAAGCTCTAGTTGCATGTATTAATAAGGAGTATCATAAGCTGGGTGCAAGAATGGCAGCCGACATTTTTGTGTTAAACGGGTGGGAGACGTATTTTCTTGGTGCTTCAACCCCGACTAAAGAAATTGTGAAATACATTGAGCTAAAAAAACCTGAGATTGTCGGGCTATCATTTAGCTTTTATATAAACATAATGAAGTTAATAGATGTACTGAAAGTAATTAAGAGCCGTTTTCCTGCTCAAAAAATTATTGTTGGTGGGAGAATTGATATGAATGGTAATGCAGATATCCTTACAAAATTTGAAAATGTCCATTACTTTAGTACAATACTCAGCCTTGATGAATACCTGAAGAAAGAATCCGACCGGTCATCAGATTTTTATTGAAGTTCCTCTCTAATTCTTTTATGTTATCTTCGGATGAAAAAATATTTTGCCAAATTTATCCGTTTGTTGAATATTGAAGCTCTGATCTGGACTTCAGGGTTATTACTTCTTGCATTCATTAATACAGACACATCCCACTATACAATTTGTCCTTTTAAAAACTTGGGAATTGATTTTTGTCCCGGCTGCGGATTAGGAAGATCAATTCATTACCTTTTACACTTGCAGATTGATAAATCAATTAATGCACATCCTTTGGGAATTTTTGCATTTGCCGTCTTAATCCGAAGGATTTTTGAGTTAACCAGGAATTCATTTACTAATAAAAAACTTTATTTATTAATTAATAGGGAATATCAATATGATCAACCTTTTACAACTAATGCCTAATCTTGAGCAGGAAGAATTGTACTACATCCAGGGATTGGTGAAAGATTTTAATGATGACCAGACACGACAGTTTGCTAATATTTATAATTCAAGAAGAAAAGATCCACAAACTATCCTTCTGCTCACTCTTATCGGTTTTCTTGGAATTTCAGGTGTTCAGCGTTTTGTGATCGACCAGATGGGGATGGGTTTGCTTTATCTTTTTACCGGAGGTCTTTGCTTAATCGGTACAATTGTAGATATAGTTAATCATAAAAGACTTGCTAACGAGTATAATCAGAGAGTTGCGAACCAGGTTTCAGGAATGGTTATGAGCTGATTCTTGGTTATATATTTACTATTTATTTAATGCCGGAAGAATTAATTTTTTCCGGTTTTTTTGTTATCAAGAATTAAGTTCCATAAGCTTGATTTTAAATTTAAGCTTACTTAAATTTATTCCCGCCATTGCTTAAAATAAAAGATGTAATGAAAAATATTTCCAAAGAAGATTATTTAAGTGTTATATACAAGCACAAAGATGATAATGGTGAAATAAAACCCAATATCATAGCTGAAAAACTTCAGATATCAAATGCTGCTGTTACGGATATGCTTCGGAAGCTTTCAAAGGAAAAGTATGTTAACTATGCAAAGTACAAAAGCATAACTCTTACTGAAAAGGGAAGGGCTTTTGCTCAGAATATGGTAAGACGTCACAGAATCTGGGAAGTATTTTTGAACCAGATAGTTGGAATGCCATGGGACAAAGTTCACGATGAAGCTCATCGGTTGGAACATTCTTCTTCGGACGAACTTATAGACAGAATGGAAGTAATGCTTAAATTTCCCGAATATGACCCGCACGGTGATCCGATTCCATCAAAAGAAGGAAAAGTGCCTAAACTCAAAAAGAATATTCCTTTATCATTGCTTAAAGAAAATGAAAAAGGAAAGGTAATAAGGGTAAATGATTTTGATGAAGAATTCCTCATTTATATCGCTGAACTTGGCATAAAGCTGCATGAATTAATTGAAATAGAAGCAATAAGGGAATTTGATAAATCAATGATGATAAAAGTTAAAGGAAAAGATTGGAACATAAGCCACAAAATTGCCGAGAATATTTTTGTTGAACTTATTAAAAACTAAGAATGGAATTATTAAGAATGGTGCCTCGTGGATAAATCTTTAGCTGAAGTTCATTCTTCGGTTGATACCAGGAAAGAAAAAAAATTCTGGTTAAGATTATTCCTTTTTACAGGGCCGGCTTTTATGGTTTCTGTCGGGTATATGGATCCGGGAAACTGGGCAACCGACCTTGCTGGAGGTGCGCAGTTCGGTTACAAATTAATCTGGGTAATTCTTCTTGCAAATTTAATGGCAATTCTTTTTCAGACATTGTCGGCAAGATTAGGAATTGTAACCGGAAGAGATTTAGCACAGGCATGCCACGATCATTATCCGAAAACTATCAATTATACATTATGGATTCTGACTGAAGTTGCAATTGCTGCAACAGATTTAGCAGAAATAATCGGATCTGCAGTCGGACTATATCTTCTTTTCGGTATTCCGATTCTGTGGGGAGTTGTAGTTACCAGTTTTGATGTGCTTATCCTGATGTTACTGATGTCTTTCGGAATAAGAAAGATGGAAGCTTTTATTCTTGCGCTTGTCGCCACTATAGGAGTTTGTTTTGCTTTTGAAATGTTTTTATCTAAGCCTGATTTTGGCGCAATAGTGATAGGGTTCATTCCAACAACAATGAACACAGATGCACTTTATATATCGCTTGGAATAATTGGTGCTACTGTAATGCCTCACAATCTTTATTTACACTCTGCGCTGGTGCAGTCACGTAATATTGAAAGAACATCTTTGGGATTGAGAGAAGCAAATAAATTTAATCTTATCGATTCGGTGGTAGCTTTAAATGCAGCATTTTTAGTTAACGCTGCTATTTTAATTCTGGCAGCGGCCGTGTTTTTTACCAGCGGTCACTCAGAGGTTGCTTCAATTATTGATGCGCATGCCTTACTTGCACCGCTGCTTGGAAATAAACTGGCGCCCATCGCATTTGGTATTGGTCTGCTTGCTGCCGGGCAGTCATCTACAATTACAGGTACATTTGCAGGCCAGATTGTTATGGAAGGTTTTATTGGATTAAAGATCAGACCCTGGCTTAGAAGATTAATTACCCGTTTCATTGCTATTATTCCAACACTTATTGTAATTAAGATTTCAGGTGATAAATCTGTAGACGGGCTACTAGTATTTTCACAAGTTGTCCTTTCCTTACAACTTCCTTTTGCTCTTATTCCCCTGCTGCATTTTACCGGCAGTAAAAAACAAATGAAAGAGTTTGCCTCTCAGAATTTGTTGAGAATAATTGCCTGGTTTTCTGCTGCACTTATTATTGCTCTCAATTTAAAATTAGTTTATGATTTTACACTAGAAAATATTTCAACACCCGGAATAGTGGCACTTATTATTAAATTTGCTTTTATTCCCTTCAGCGTTCTTATGGTTTTGTTGTTACTGTGGATAACAATTGAGCCGTATTTGAAGAAGGAAAGATTTGAAAAGGTTATTGCAAAAAAATCATTTTTATTTTCAATTTTTGAGGCAAAGAAAGTTATTCCTGATATTTACAAAAAAATAGGAATTGCTCTTGAGGGAAACCTGGAAAGAGATACAGAAATTATTAAAGGTGCACTTCCACTTGTCAGATCATTAAGTCCTGAAATCTATCTGCTTCATTGTGTTGAAACAGTAACAGGCAGGTTTATCGGAGACCTGGTTGCCGATAAAAGAGCTGTTGAGATGAAAGAATATTTGGATAACTTTGCTGCCGGACTGAAAAAAGAAAATCTTAAAACACATACAATAATCGGAGGCGGTGAACCAGAGAATGAAATTGCCCGGATAGCGAAAAAAGAAGAACTTGAATTACTCATAGTTGGAAGCCACGGGCATAAAATGGTGAAAGATATTATATACGGATCAACTGTTGATGAATTAAGACACCGGGTAAGAATACCTGTACTGGCAATACCTGTCGAAAAATAAATTATAGGGAATTATGAATACACAAAAATTAATTTCATGGAATGTTAACGGAATAAGAGCTGCTTACAAAAAGGGGTTTCTTGATTGGATGAAAAAAGAAAATCCTGATATCCTTTGTATACAGGAAACGAAAGCGCACGAAGAACAACTTGCTGATGAGCTTAAAAATGTTAAAGGTTATCATTCATATTTCTGTTCCGGGGAAAGAAAAGGCTACAGCGGAGTTGCGGTCTACACGAAGGAAAAACCTATAAGTATTAAAAAGGGATTTGGGATAGAGAAGTTTGATAATGAAGGAAGAATTTTAATTTTAGAATATCCCCATTTTACATTGTTCAACATCTATTACCCGAATGGCAAGGCCAGGGCTGAAAGATTACAGTATAAAATGGAGTTTTATGATGCATTTCTTGCATATGTTAATAAACTTAAAAAGAAGGGAAAAAAGATAATAATTTGCGGTGATGTTAATACCGCACATAAAGAAATCGATTTGGCACGGCCTAAAGAAAATTCAAAAGTTTCAGGATTTCTTCCCGAAGAAAGAGAATGGATAGACAAATTTCTTGGTCACGGATATATTGATACTTTCAGAATGTTTAACCAGGAACCGCAGAATTATACATGGTGGGATCAGGTTACACGTGCACGTGAAAGGAATGTAGGCTGGCGTATTGACTATTTTTATGTTAATGAAGAATTCAAGGATAATGTTAAAGAGGCTTTCATACTCTCGGAAGTGATGGGTTCAGATCATTGTCCTATAGGAATTAAGATAAGTGTATAATCTGATTTACTTAACAAAAATTTTGTTTCCGGTTTGAACCAGAATCCGGAATATTTTGTTATCTGTTTAAATAAGAAACTTAATGAATACCCTTCAGCACCGTGTTAAACTATTAAAAGCAGGTAATGAAAATAATGGTCCTGTAATTTACTGGATGAGCAGAGATCAGCGTGTTCACGATAATTATGCACTTATTTTTGCTCAGCAGCTTGCTATTCAAAAAAATAAACCGTTTGGTATAATCTTTAACGTTGTTCCGGATTTCCTGGAAGCAACCACCCGGCAGTATGGTTTCATGCTTAAAGGATTAGAACAGGTCGAAAAAGAATTAAATAACTTCAATATTCCATTCTTTTTATTAAGCGGTACTCCATCCGAACAAATACCTGAATATATCTCCCAAAATAAAGTTAGTATTCTTGTTTCAGATTTTGATCCGCTTCGGATAAAAAGAAAATGGAAAAAAGAAGTAGCAGAAAAAATTAATATCCCTTTCTACAAAGTGGATGCCCACAATATTGTTCCCTGCAGATTTGTTTCTGATAAATTGGAATTTGCTGCTTATACTATTCGTCCGAAAATTCATCAGCATCTTCCTGAATTTCTTGTTGAATTTCCTCATAATAAAAAAATAAAAAATTCAGAATCTTTTTCGGGAATTAAAAATGATTGGGACAAACATTATTCTTCTTTAAATATTAATCACGATGTTAAAGAAGTTGACTGGATAAAGCCCGGTGAAAATTTCGCAATGGAAGCACTAAAGAATTTCCTTGAAAATAAGTTCGATAAATATTCCGAAGAAAGAAATGATCCAACAAAAGACGGACAATCAAATTTATCTCCTTATTTACATTTCGGACATATATCGGCTCAGAGAATTGCTCTTGAAGTAAAAAAATTTGGCGGAAATGAAGAATCAGAAAAAGCATTTCTTGAGGAACTTATTGTCAGGAGGGAACTTTCTGATAATTTTTGTTTTTATAATCCCGGCTACAATTCTTTTACAGGATTTCCTAACTGGGCGCAGAATACACTGAACGAACATAAAAATGATAGGCGCGAATTCATTTACACTAAAGGTCAATTCGAAAATGCCCAGACTCACGATGACCTCTGGAATGCAGCGCAAAAGGAATTAATAAAAACAGGAAAAATGCATGGGTATATGAGAATGTACTGGGCAAAAAAAATTCTTGAATGGACAAAGACCCCGCAATATGCGCTTAATGTAGCTATACATTTAAATGATAAATATGAACTCGACGGCAGAGATCCGAATGGTTATGCCGGCTGTGCATGGTCAATCGGAGGGGTGCATGACAGAGCCTGGACAGAAAGACCTGTATTTGGAAAGATTAGATATATGAATTATAACGGATGCAAGCGCAAGTTTGATGTTAATGCTTATATAGAAAATTTTAATAAATAGAATAATCTCTCCACTTTTATCCTTTTCAAAAACCAATCAAATAACTATTTTTATAATCGATTTTAGGAAAAACAAAAAAGCAAAAATGAACTATCGCGTTTTATTATTCTATAAATACGTCCCGGTTGAAAATCCACAGAAAATTGTTGATGAACATCTTCAGTGGTGTCTGCAGAATGATATTAAAGGAAGAGTGTTTATTGCAGAAGAAGGAATAAACGGAACGGTTTCCGCCACAAAGGAAAATATTGAAAATTATAAAGCTCATCTTAAAAGTTATCCTATGTTTGATGATATCTGGTTTAAAGAGGACGAAGCAGAAGAACATGCTTTCTTCAAAATGCATGTAAGGTTAAAGACCGAAATCGTTAGTAGCGGGCTAGATGAAGTATCCTTAAATAATGGTGGAAAAAGATTAACTCCGGATAAACTTCTTGAATTTTATGAAGGTGGAAAAGATTTTATAATTATCGATGCCCGGAACTGGTATGAAAGTAAAATCGGAAGGTTTAAAAATGCCTTAACACCACCAATGAAAAATTTCAGAGAATGGAAAAAAGTAGCTGAAGAATTAAAAAATCAAAAAGATAAAACAATTGTTACTTACTGTACAGGAGGAATAAGGTGCGAAAAAGCTTCAGCTTATCTTGTTGAGAATGGTTTTAAAGATGTGTATCAGCTTGAAGGCGGAATAGTAAATTTCATAAAACAATATCCCGATACCTACTGGGAAGGTGGTATGTTTGTATTTGATGAAAGAAGGGTAATCAACCCCAACACCAAAGAGGAATTACAGCATATTGCCGGTTGTTACTACTGTGGTGAACCAACATCTTATTATATCAATTGTCACAACCAGTTTTGTGATAAATTATTTGTATGCTGCCACAACTGCAAAGTTAAATACGATTATTGTTGTTCAGATGAATGCCGTAATTCTTCAGATAAAAGACCCAGATATTATGGTTAAATAGTTTCTGTAATATTGTTTATTTTTATCTGTGGAAATTATTCATTTAATCATATCCTGCTTATGAAACTTCATATTACTGTTCTTATTGCCTGCTTATTATTAATCTTATTACCGGGACGAATCTTCTCACAGGAGATTAAAACCCAGGATAAACAAAAAAACAAAACTGAAAAAATTGATTCACTTGAATACGGACTTGAGGAAGTAACAGTTGTAGGTACCCGCACTAAGGAGAGAATAATAGATATTCCTTATTCTGTTTTCAGTGTGGAGAAACAGGAACTTTCTTATGGAAAAAAAGTCTCTGCCCGGAATGTTCTGGCAGATGTACCTGGTTTGTTTTTACAGTCCAGGTATGGTGGTCAGGATTTAAGAGTTTCTATAAGAGGATTTGGAAACAGATCAAATACCGGTATCAGGGGGATCAGAATTTTGCAGGATGGAATTCCTGAATCTGAAGCTGACGGTGAAACTGTCATTGATGCAATCGATTTTACTTCATTAGCCGGTGTCGAAGTAGTTAAGGGAAATCTCTCTTCTCTATATGCAAATGCACCCGGAGGAGTAATTGATTTTAAAACCGATTATTATTTTAATGAAGATTATGCGGCAACATATAACCAGGTTGGTAAATTCGGTTTCAGGCAAAACGGATTTAAGATGGGATTAAAGAATAGTGAAAACAGATTTTTTCTTTCCTATTATTACCGGAATCTTAATGGTTACAGGAAACATAGCCAGGAATATCAGCATCTGGTAAATGCTGTTTATGAAGGGTATCTTGGTACAAGATCCAGTATAACCTTGCTCGGCAATTATGTAGATGGATTTAACAGGCTACCAGGCCCGCTAACCAAAGCAGAATATGATACTGATCCTTATATGGCTAGTCCGCTGGCTGTTGCCCAGGATTTCAGAAGGATTACAAAAAAAGGAAGACTGGCTGTAAAATACCTGACCGGTTTTGGCGGGATTGATGAAAATGAACTTGAAATTGCTGCTTACGGTGGAATTAAAGAGCTAACCAAAGCTGATAACGAGTACTACACTCTTTCTACACGTTACTCGCTTGGCAGTTTAACCAGATATACGAACAGAGGTCATATTCTGAATATGAAAAACACCTTTACAACTGGGTTTGATTTTGCATTTCAGAGCGGTCCGGTGAATTCGTTTGATAACCTCGCAGGAAACCGGGGTATAACTGTTGAAAATTCATATGATGCAAGTGTAAGTAATGTGGGTTTTTATTTTCTTAATCATCTTGATTTGATTGAAAATCTTGGTCTTTTTATATCAAGCAGGTATGACATAAGTTCGTTTAAAAGAGATTTGTATATACCCTTTGGTTCAACAGATTCTTCACGTGTATTTACAGGATTAACTCCTAAAATTGGGCTTAATTATAAACTTTTACGTGAAGTAGCTTTATATACTTCATACGGAATAAGCTATGACTTTCCTGCACTGAGTGAACTGGATAACAATCTTTTTACATCTAATTCCTCTTACACTCTAAACCCAGATCTTGATCCTCAGCGTTCGCAAAATTTTGAATTAGGTGTAAAAGGCAATCTTGTAAACGAAGAATCAGAATTTATGAAAAAAGTAACTTTTGATGTTACATATTTCCATTACATAATATCAGATGCAATTGTGCCTTTTATTATTAATGAACGAGTGTTTTTTAAAAATGCAGCAAAAGTTAAACGAGATGGAATAGAAATAGGGGTTAAAACAAAACCATTTGACGAAACAGAATTACTGGTTAATTATACTTATACAAATTTTAAATATGATAGTTATAAAACAGTTAATTATACACCATCAGGCAGTGAGGAAATTAATTACTCTGGTAACTATGAACCATCAGTCCCTCAGCAGATTGTAAATTTTATTTTTAATTATGAATTTGAAATCAATGATGATTTATCCGGTTTACTCCAGTGGGATTGTGATTATATTACCAAACTTTTTGTAAATGATGCAAATTCAGAAACCTCCCCGGCATATTTTTACGGGAACATTATGGGGGGAATAACATACCAGAGTGAATTATTTAGTGCAGTATTTTATGCAGGTGTTTATAATATATTTCGATAAAAAATATGTTGGCTTCGTTAATATTAATGATTATTTAGGCAGGTATTATGAACCCGGCGAACCGAGAAGTTTTTATTCAGGACTTAATATACGTATGAACTTATAAAGCTCAGGAATTTTAATGAATTTTAAATTTTTATTTTTATTTGTGGTGTTGAATATTACTATACTTGCACAGACAGTTTTGGATGTTCCGAAATTCAGAATTTATCCAAGCACAATTACACAAACTGAACCAGTTGCATCTCTTAATCCCCAAAACAGTTCAATTATTTTTGCAAGTGCGGTTACAATTAACTTAAATCCCATCTTTAGAAGTGAAGGAGTATATATTTCTACAGATGCAGGATATACGTGGGGCGGAAATGATACTTGTACAGGACCATCCATAATAAATCACGGTGGTGATCCGGGTGTGGCAATTACAGATAACGGAAGACTTATACTCACACACATTGGTATTCAATTTCCGGGTATGTTCTCAAATTATTCTGATGATCTGGGTGAAACCTGGTCTCCTTCCTATACAATTACAAATAATCAGAGCGAAGATAAAGGAACACTTGCTATCGATAATTCAGATCAAAGCAGTTTTCATGGCAGGTTATATCTTACATGGGTAGATATCGTCAATCTCCCTCGTACTGTTCAAAATTCATATTCAACTGATAATGGCGCCAGTTGGAGTCAACCTGTTCAGGTAAATCCCAATCCGCCTTCATACAGTACCGGAACATCTGTTGCTATTGGCAACGATGGTATACTTTATCTTTGCTGGGCAGGGCTTACTGAAACTTCTCCTTTCCATGAAGATTATATAGGATTTGCTAAATCTTCTAACGGTGGTACTACATGGACCGTTAACCAGAATATAATTGATATGAATGGAATAACAGGATTGCTTCCGGAAAAAGACAACATAAAAGTAAATGGACTGCCACAGATTGGAATTGATAAAAGCGGGGGTGTGAGAAATGGATGGCTTTATATAATTACTACCGAAAAAAACAATCCGCCTGCAGGAAGTGATCCGGATATTATTCTGCACCGTTCAACAGATCATGGTCTCAGCTGGTCAGCAGGAATCCGTGTGAACCAGGATCCCATAAATGATGGCAAGATACAATATTTTCCTAATCTCGATATTGATGATCTTGGAAATCTGAATATTCTTTTTTATGATGATAGAAATACTACTTCCGATTCAACTAGTGTTTTCATTACACAATCGAATGATGGGGGAGATACCTGGAAAGAGTTTGAGATAAAAAATACAACATTCAAACCATCACCGATCCCTGGAGCTTCATCAGGATATCAGGGTGATCATATAGTGCTAATATCAAACAATAATTATCTGAATGCATTCTGGATGGCAGACTATTCAGGAATTTATCAGGTATGGTCGTCCGTAATTGATAGAACTATTCTTGATGTAAGAGATAATATTAAAAACATACCGGTTTCATTTACATTATATCAAAATTACCCAAACCCTTTTAATCCGAATACATTAATAAAATATTCAATCGGGAATGAATCATTTGTTACGCTTAAGATTTATGATTCACTTGGCAGGGAAGTGAAGACACTGGTGAATAGATTACAGCATTCAGGCAATTATGAGGTAAATTATAAGCCGGATAATCTTTCAACGGGCGTTTATTTCTATACTTTGCATTCAGGGAATTTTCAACTAACAAAAAAGATGTTATTGTTGAAGTAATACTGGTAACCGCTTAAAATTCTCCCTTCTTATTTGATGCTAGCTTCTCATTATGAGGCAACACATTTCTTTAAAAATGTCTTTACATTGTTAAAATCCGATGGCACAAATGTTGAAATTGAGACGATTGTTCGTTAAGGGTTCTTATAATTAAAATCTTGAATAAACTATAAAATGGCAAACAGGGAAAAAACAAATTCTGTAGGATTTAAACTGAGCTTCCTGGTTAATTTAACCATGCTTCTTCTTTTTATAGGTTTAGGATACGGTTTATATTTTTTCTTCATGAATGAAATTAAAACTCAGAAGCTTACAGAATTCCAATTCAAATCAAGATTATTATCGGAAGAAATTGTCGAAGAAAATCTTCTTCCTGCCGACTCATCTAAAAGGATAATAGAAAATGTTTTTTTACCATTATCGAAAAATCAAAAAATAGATTATTGCGTTATCACGTTTGACTCCGGCCGGGTGTATAGTGGATTCAATCTTACTAAAGCTGCATTAAATTCATATTTACATTCAGAAAGTGAAGGAAAATTTGATGAAAGTAGCTCTCTTTATCAGATTAAAACAAAGATAATAAATCATTTAGGTAAAGCATATAATGTTTATCTGGGTTTAGGTGCTGTGGAAATTAATGATTATTTAAACCAGAAAAGTGTTACGGTTGGAACTGTAATTTCCGGCTTAATGTTATTCGGTTTTTTAATACTGTTTTTTACTAGTAAACTGTTTATCACACGACCAATTAAAATTATTGCTTACGCGGCAAAAAATATTGCAAACGGAAATATGGAATTCAGAGCTAAATATAACAGCAATAATGAATTAGGAATTATAGCTTCTTCCATAAATTTTCTTGTATATCATCTTGATAAATCTAATACCCAGGTTTCGGGCTTAAACAAGGAATTAAAAACAATTGTAAAAGATAAAATTGGAGAACTAAATCTTGAAGTAAATCAGCGGAGACTTGCAGAACACAAATTAAGGCAAAGTGAAGAACAGTTCCGTCTATTGTTTGAAAGAGCTCCGATAGGCATGGTTATTATGTCTATTGAAGGAAAAATAATCCGGAGTAATAACGCGTTTTGCGATACACTTGGATATTCTCCTGAAGAAATTGAAGGGAAAAATATTTCTGAAATTACAGTTGAAGAATACATAGACTATGATAAACATTTGCATAATGCGCTTATAGGAGGTAAACTTTCGCACGTATATTTTGAAAAAGAATTGCACAAAAAAGAAGGTACAATCATTCATGCGATAGTCGAATCAGTTTTAACCAGAGACGAAAGTAATCACCCGCACCACATTATTCAGCAGGTTATTGATATTACTGAACGTAAAAAAGTTGAAAAGGAACTGATAATATCAAAAGAAAAAGCTGAGGAATCGGATAGATTAAAAAGTGCATTCCTTGCTCAAATGTCGCACGAAATCAGAACTCCTTTAAACGTTATTTTAACAGCTACACCAATGCTCGCTGAAGATCTATCATCCGAAGATGAGGATATTAATATTTTGCTCGACTCAGTTCATTCAGCCGGAAGAAGATTGCAGAGAACAATAGATATGATACTTAATCTTTCTTCAGTTCAAAGTGGTAACTATTCGGCGCAATTTGAAGTTATAAATTTAAGCAATGACCTGAAAACACTCGTTGATGAAATGAAATCACTCGCAATGGAAAAGCAACTTGCCTTAACCTTTACAAATCATGTTTATGATCCTCTGATTAGCGGGGATAAATATACCCTTAACCAGATTTTTCAGAACCTGCTTGGGAATGCAATTAAATATACTCAGACAGGAAAAATAGAAGTTCAAATAACTGAAGAAAAACCTGGAAAAATTAATGTTGAAGTTAAAGATACCGGTATAGGAATGTCAGATGAATACATGAAAAAACTGTTCACACCATTTTCCCAGGAAGATATGGGTTATAAGCGTGAGTTTGAAGGCAATGGACTTGGTTTGGCACTGGTTAAAAAATATGTTGAATTAAATAAAGCTGAGATATTTGTAAAAAGTGAGAAGAAAAAAGGTACAATATTTAAAGTAGTATTTAATAAATCAGCTGAAAAAAAGACCTTAAAGTCTGTAAAAGAAAATAATTTGCAAGCAATTTCATAATTGGAGTTTCAAAAGCATATATCTAAATCAATCCTGAAAAGATGGATTCCTTCCTTAATAATAATTCCAATTGCTTTATATTACACACTTAACAGAGGCCATTATACATTTATTGATAATGCCGATCTTGTAATCCATGAAGCCGGTCATATTTTTTTTATGATCTTTGGAAAATTTATATACACCTTGGGCGGCTCTTTAATGCAGGTTATTTTTCCTTCTATTATTGCTTATTATTTTTTAAGGAACAACTATATTACAGGAGTTCAATTCGCTTTACTCTGGCTGGGTCAGAACTTAATTAATATTAGTGTTTATGCCGCTGATGCGAGCGCACGTAAACTCCATTTGCTTGGGGGAAATAAAGTTTACCACGACTGGAACTGGATTTTGAACCAGATGGGATTATTAAACTATGATACTGAAATAGGTTATTTTATTTTTAGTTTAGGCATCATTACCTTTCTCATTACTATATTTCTACCTCTTATAATAAAGAATTAATTTTTAACTTATCAACTCTGTTTTTGTAAATTATCAAGATGAAAATGAAAACGATTTTCTTTTTAGCAATTTTTCTTTCAGTTTCTTTTGCTCAGGAAGGATTGATAAAATCTTATTATCCTAATGATTCATTAAAATCGGAAATTAACTTCTCAAGAAATATACGTGATGGTGAGGCTAAATTTTATTTTGAAAATGGTAAGATTAAAGAGGAAGTAAACTATATAAACGGTAGGGTAGACGGGTTGGTAAAACAATATGATGAAAATGGGAAAATGAAAGAACTTTTTACGATTGAAAATGGAAAAAGGGAGGGACCAACTTCTTATTTTGATGATAACGGGACCTGGGTTGCTGATAAAGATTTTACTGAAGGCAAAAGGGTAATTGAAGAACAACCTGTCAAAGAAGTACCCGGAGAAAATACTGAGATTGCTGCAGCCGATAAAACTCCGGAAAAAACTGTTGTAGATAAAAGCAGAGTCAAAAAAACCGAAGAAATGCTTGTTCCGCCAACAATAAAAGAAAACAACTATGAAGATGATCCTGCATATTATTTAAGCGCTGAAGTTATGCCGGAACCAATCGGAGGAATTGCTCAATTGCAGAAAAAACTGGTTTACCCTGCATATGCCAAAGAGCATAACATCGAAGGCACAGTGAAAATAAGGACGTTCATTGATCAGAATGGAGATGTAACCAAAGCAGAGGTAGAAAGCGGAATTGGTTACGGCTGTGATGATGTAGCCCGCATAACAATTCTTTATGCTAAATTTTCTCCCGGCTTAATACGAGGGAAACCGGTTAAAACACAGATGGTAATTCCTTTGGAGTTTAAACTTGATCATTCAAATTAATCCACAATTAAGTTAAATCTTAGAGCCTTCAAAATATTTATTTCCTCTTTCAGATTTTTATTAATCCTTATAGTGTAATTTTTAAATTCTCTTCTTACCGGATAATTTTTTCTTAATTGATCAAAGTACATTCCTCTTTCATTTTCATACTGTTTTTCTATTTCTCTTAAATTAATATCATCATTTTCTATATCATAAATTTTGGTGATTATTTTGTTAAGAGATTTTTCAAGGCTTTCAGAACGAGGAAAATCCAGAATTGAATTTTCGACATCAGGCAATATTGGCTGCCAACCAATTCCATTTTTATTAAAAAATTTACGCAACGCTTCATAAACCATTATTGTTCCATTCACTTTTCCTTCATATGAATAACCGGCAATATGTGGAGTGGCAAAATTTAGATGCTCTAATAAATCAATATCAATTGCCGGTTCATTTTCCCAAACATCAAGAACTAAACTGTGATTTTTTTTAACCAGGAACTTTTTCAGGTCATCATTTGAAACAACACTTCCCCTGGAAGTATTTAAAATTAGTTTATCATTATTAAAAGTTTTTAGCTGTTTTTCAGATAACATGTGAAATGTTTTATCTACACCTTCCATTATTAAAGGAACATGATATGTAACTATATCTGCAGTTAAAGATTCCTCATATGGGACAAAATACTTTTCCCCTGTTTGTCTTTTTAATGGGGGATCATTCAGCAAAGTATTCATTCCGAAATTTTTTGCAATTGCGGCTACACGACTACCGATATTTCCGCAGCCAATTATCCCTATTGTCTTCTCTTTTAATTTTATTTCTTTTTCAGCAGCAATTTTTATTATTCCGGAATAAACGTATTCCGCTACGGAATCAGCATTACAGCCTGGAGCATTAGCAAAACCGATTTTCCTGTCTTCGAGATATTTCAAATCAATATGATCTGTTCCAATCGTTGTTGTTCCTACAAATTTAACAGAGCTTCCTTTTAAGAGTGATTCATTAACTCTGGTAATCGATCTTACTATTAAAATATCAGTATCTTTTATTGTAAATTTATTTATATCACGGCCCGGTAATAATTTCGGAGTTCCAAATTCTTTAAAGGCTTCTTCTGCAAATGGAATGTTTTCATCTATTAATATTTTGTACATATTTGATCTTTTTTGAAATGTAACTATAATAATAAATACCAATGCGTTGTTTTTTCAAACATTAAAATATATTTTTTATAACTTTTCTTAAAATATTATTTAAAGACAAAGAATATGTAAAAATAAAGTGTTCACTTAAAGTTAGGAGAGATAAAATGCTGAGTCAATTATTACGGCCGGAAATAAAATCCTTAATAGAGGAGCGAAAGCTTAGCACTCTCAAAGAAGTTTTAAGTGACTGGTCACCAGCCGATATAGCCGAACTAATCTCTGAACTTACCGAAAATGAACAAGCAGTAGTTTTTCGCGTTCTTCCTTATGACCTGGCAGCAGATACCTTTGAATACATGGAATTTGATATGCAGGTAACTTTGCTTAAAGCCATGGGTAAAGAGGAAGTAGCATCAATATTAAATGAAATGTCTCCTGATGATCGTACAGCATTATTGGAAGATTTACCAAGTAGTGCTGCCCGGCAGTTAATGATGATGCTTTCTGCTGAAGAAAGGCAGATAGCACGTACACTGCTAGGATATCCGGAAGATAGTGTTGGAAGGTTAATGACACCAGATTATCTTGCGGTAAAACCGGAATGGACAATTGAAGGTGTACTTGACTATATAAGAAAAAATGGAAATGATAAAGAAACGATTAACAATCTTTATGTTATTAATGAAAAGGGGAAATTAATTGATGATGTTAGAATCCGTGAAATACTTCTTGCCGAGTTAAACTTGAGGGTTCTCGATCTTATGGATGAAAATTATACTGCCCTGAATGTTTATGATGATCAGGAAACTGCGGTTGAAATATTTAAGAAATATGACCGGATTGCCCTTCCTGTTGTAGATTCCTTCGGTGTGCTCTTAGGAATAGTTACGGTGGATGATGTACTTGATGTTGCAGAAGAAGAGGCAACAGAAGACATTCATAAATTAGGAGGTGTTACCGCTCTTGAGGAGGCATATTCATCAATATCATTGTTTGAAATGATTAAAAAACGTGGAGGCTGGCTTGCTTTGTTGTTCGTTGGAGAGATGTTTACAGCAACTGCAATGGGACTTTTTGAGAATCAGATCAGTAAAGCAGTTGTTTTAAGTTTATTTATTCCACTGATAATTTCGAGTGGTGGCAATTCAGGTTCTCAGGCATCTACACTTGTTATCCGTGCTCTCTCCCTCGGTGAAATCTCGCTAAAAGATTGGTTTTTTGTTATGAGGAGAGAGATTATTTCAGGTGTTATACTTGGCTTTATACTGGCAATAATCGGTTTTTTAAGAATTTCTATATGGCAGGCAACTTCGGATGTCTATGGTGCCCATTGGTTTCTGATCGGACTTACAGTTTCTATAGCTTTAGTAGGGGTAGTTTTGTGGGGGACTTTGTCTGGATCAATGTTACCATTTATTTTAAAGAAATTAGGGGCAGATCCGGCAACTTCCAGTGCCCCGCTGGTAGCAACTATTGTCGATGTAGTTGGATTGATAATATATTTTATGGTGGCAATTTTTATTCTTAGCGGAACATTGCTTTGAAATGGGATTTTTACCTGTTTTAGGTCAATAGTCTATTCTAATTCAATTTTGTCCTTTCAACTTTCCTCTGTAAATTTACGCCTTATTTAAATGAAATTAAGGTATACAAGAATACCGCTTTTAATTGCAACCCGGCTTGCTTTTTGATATTATTTTTTACTCTAAATTAAATTGTATTAAAGGATATGTATGGAATTATTAAAAAAAATTCAAAATAAATCTGCGGTAATTGGGATAATTGGATTAGGTTATGTAGGGCTTCCCCTTGGGTTGGAATTTGCCTCCAAAGGTTTTAGGGTCATTGGATTTGATTTGGATCAGAAAAAAGTTGAAAATCTTAGTGAAGGTAAAACCTACATAAAACATATTTCTGCCGAAAGGATAAAAAAAGTTATAACCTCTAAAAAATTTTCAGCTACAGTGGAATTTGATAGACTTCCTGAAACTGATGCGGTAATCATTTGCGTTCCTACTCCCCTTAATGAACACCGTGAGCCTGATATGACATATATTATCAACACGACGGAAACAATTGCAAAATATCTTAGGAAGGGGCAATTAGTATCTCTTGAATCAACAACATATCCCGGAACCACTGATGAAATTTTGTTGCCTTTGTTTGAAAAAGCCGGTGAGCGTGAAGGGGGGAAAAAATTTGTAGTGGGAGAAGATTTTTATCTCTCATTTTCACCGGAAAGAGAGGATCCAAACAATCCAAGTTTTAATACGGCAACAATTCCTAAAGTTGTAGGAGGTATTACCCCTAATTGTGTAAAAATCGCCTGTTCTTTGTACAATAATGTTGTTGTAAAAACTGTTCCGGTATCTTCAACAAGGGCTGCTGAAGCAACAAAACTTACAGAAAATATTTATCGTTCTGTAAACATAGCACTGGTTAATGAATTAAAGATGGTATTTGATAAAATGGGTATTGATGTATGGGAAGTTATAGAAGCTGCCTCAACTAAACCCTTTGGATTCCATCCTTTTTTCCCGGGCCCAGGATTGGGAGGACATTGCATCCCTATTGATCCGTTTTATTTAACTTGGAAAGCACGTGAATATGAAATGCATACGCGTTTCATTGAACTCGCTGGAGAAGTAAACACTCATATGCCGTATTATGTTGTAGATAAAAGTAGTGAAGCCCTGAATAAGGTCAAAAAATCTCTGAATGGTTCGAAAATTCTTATTCTTGGTGTTGCTTATAAGAAAGATATTGATGATATGCGGGAATCCCCTTCATTGAGACTCATAGAACTTTTCCGCGAAAAAGGAAGTGAAGTTTTTTATAATGATCCATTTGTAGCTAAACTACCAAAGACTCGTAAGTATAATTTCGATATGGAATCAATAGAATTAACAAAAGAAAATCTTCAAAAATTTGATCTTGTTGTTTTAAGTACTGATCATACCGATTATGATTATAAAATGATTGCTGAAAATTCAAATCTTATAGTAGATAGCAGGAATGCGTTCTCAAGACATGGGATTATTGATAATATAAAGATAGAGAAGGCTTAGTATGGTTGACGGGATAAATTTAGGGATTATAGGTGCGGGCAGATGGGGTATAAATCATGTTCGGACTTCTTACCAATTGCTGGGTGATAAATTAAAATTTGTATGTGACTTTAATCCAAAAGCTTCGGAAAAAATTGCGGAAATATCTGCAGACATTCCATTCACAACCAGACTTGAAGATTTAATCGATAACCCTAATATTAACGCTCTGATAATAGCTACTCCTGCCGAAACACATTTTAAAATTGCTAAAGAAGCATTGGAGAATGGCAAAAATGTTCTGGTGGAAAAACCAATTACTTTAATTTCTTCTGAAGCCAGGGAATTGGTTGATATTGCAGAAAATACTGGAATGAAATTGATGGTAGGGTCACGTTTTACTATATCATCCTGCTGTTAAAAAAATGAAGGAGATGATCGAGAGTAACAAAATTGGAAAGCTGCAATATATATATAGCAACAGGCTTAATCTTGGTGCAATTAGAAGTGAAGAAAATATACTTTGGAGTTTTGCGCCGCATGATATTTCCGTTATCCAATTTCTGCTGGAAAGCAATCCCGTTTATATAGACGCCAAAGGAGCTGATATTTTACAAAATGAAATTGAAGATACTACAATAACTTATTTATCATATCCTGGGAATATTTACGCTCATATTTTTGTTAGTTGGCTTCATCCTTTTAAAGAGCAGAGACTGGTTGTAATTGGTGCAGAAGGAATGTTTGTCTTTGAAGATAGTCTGAAGACAGATAAACTGAAATTCTACCCCAAAGGTTTCAGAAATATTAACGGAGCACTTCAAAAATTTGAGGATGATTTTGAAATAATAGAATTTGAAAACCTTCAGCCACTTGCTGAGGAACAGAAGCATTTTTTTGAATGTATACTTAACAATAAAAAACCCCTGACTGATGGGATTCATGCATTAGAAGTTCTGGAAATACTTGAAAAAGCACAAGTGTGTCTGAGCGAAAAAATAAAAACTAATTAAACTGGAAAGTACTGGAATAGTTATGGAAAACAAAAAATATTTCGTAAATCAATACGCAGTAGTTGATGATAATGTTGAAATTGGAGAAAATAGTAAGATATGGCATTTCACACATGTTCAGTCTGGTTCAAAAATTGGTAAAAACTGTATACTTGGTCAGAATGTAAACATAGCAAACAATGTGATAATTGGTAATTTTGTAAAAATACAGAATAACGTTTCTGTTTACGAGGGTGTTGAACTTGAAGATTATGTGTTCTGTGGTCCTTCAATGGTTTTTACAAATATTCTTAACCCGCGCTCAAAATATCCACAGGTTGGAGCCGAGTTTTACATAAATACTCTCGTCAAAGAAGGCGCTTCTCTTGGAGCAAACTCAACAATTGTTTGTGGTATAACAATAGGAAGATTTGCTTTTGTTGGTGCTGGTGCAGTTGTAACCAAAGATGTCCCTGATTTTGCACTTGTTGTAGGCAACCCGGCAAAAATTAAAGGCTGGTATAGTGAAGCAGGAAAGAAACTAATTTTTGATAATAATGGCTTTGCCTTCTGTGAGAAGTCGGGTAAAAAATATAAATTAGAAAACGGTTTAGTTAAAGAAGTCTAAATTTTTTCGATCAAAAAAGAAATTAGCAAATGAAAGGTATTATACTCGCTGGCGGTTCAGGTTCACGTCTTTATCCTATCACAAAAGTTTATAGTAAACAGCTTACTCTGATTTATGACAAACCTCTGATTTACTATCCGCTTTCCATTTTAATGCTTGGTGGAATTCGTGAAATACTTATTATTTCCAACAAAGAAACAATTCCACTATACAAGCAACTTTTTGGAGATGGATCTCAGGTAGGATTAAATATAAGTTATGCTGTTCAGAATGAACCCAGAGGTATTGCAGAAGCTTTTATTATTGGCGATAAATTTATAGGTAAAGATAGTGTAAGCTTAATTCTGGGAGATAATATTTTTTACGGTTACCTGGATTTTTGGTACCAGGCTTTGAAAAGACACAAAAATGGAGCAACAATCTTTGGATATCGTGTAAATGATCCACAACGATATGGTATTGTGGATTTTGATAAAAACGGTAAAGTAATTTCTATTGAGGAGAAGCCCAAAAAACCAAAATCTGATTTCGCAGTTCCTGGTCTCTATATTTATGACAATGATGTAATTAAAATTTCAAAAGGGTTAAAACCATCAGCCAGAGGTGAACTTGAAATTACAGATGTTAATAATGTCTATCTAAAAAAAGGAAATTTGGGTGTTGAAATAATTGGCAGGGGAATAGCGTGGCTCGATACCGGAAATCCAACCGCTTTGCTTCAGGCTTCAAATTTTTTTGGTGTAATTGAAGAAAGACAGGGATTAAAGGTTGCTTGTATTGAAGAGATAGCCTATAAAATGAATTATATAAATAGAAAAGAATTTAAAGAACAAATTTCCAGTATGCCAAATTCATTGTACCGGGACTATCTGGAAAAATATCTGAAAGATCATAGTTAATTATAAATGGAAATTATAGAGACTACCATATCGGATGTTTTAATAATTAAACCGGATGTTTATCAGGATTCAAGAGGATTTTTTTTAGAATCCTTTAACAAACTCCGGTTTTCAGAACGGAATCTTGAAACAGATTTTGTGCAGGATAATATTTCTAAATCTGTAAAGGGTACTTTAAGAGGCTTGCATTATCAGGTTGGAGACAAAGCACAGGGAAAACTTTGCCAGGTAATTGCAGGAAAAGTTTTAGATATAGCTGTTGATATAAGATTTGGTTCTCCGACTTTCGGGATGCACGTAGCATTTGAGTTATCTGGAGAAAATCACTCGCAGTTATGGATACCTCCGGGATTTGCTCATGGATTTTCGGTGCTTTCTGATACTGCAATATTTCTTTACAAATGCACTGATTTTTACGATAAAGAAAATGAACGAACAATTATTTTTAACGATCCGCAGTTAAACATTGACTGGCGGGTTAATAATCCTATCATTTCCGAAAAAGATTTAAATGGAAAATTTCTCAAAGAAATAGATAAGGATTTTATTTATACCGAAATGAAAAAATAGAAATGGAGTTACATTAAATGAATGTGCCGCTGTTAGATCTCAAAAAACAATACCAATCAATTAAAAATGAATTGGACGAAGCACTTATTCGGGTTGCGGAGTCACAATATTTTATTCTTGGACCCGAAGTTGAAAAAATGGAAAAAGCTTTTTGTGAATATCTTAATTGTAAATATGCAATAGGAGTTTCATCTGGAACCGATGCTCTATTAATTGCACTAATGGCACTTGATATTCAACCCGGGGATGAAGTTATAGTTCCTACTTATTCCTTCTTTGCAACAGCGGGAGTAGTATCAAGAATGAATGCAGTTCCTGTTTTTGCTGAACTTGATCCTGTTACTTTTAATATTGATCCGAATGACATAGAAAAAAGAATAACTGATAAGACAAAAGCTATTATTCCCGTTCATCTATACGGACAAAGTTGTGAAATGAACAAGATTATGGAAATTGCCCGTAAGCATAACCTTAAGGTAATTGAAGATGGAGCCCAGGCAATTGGAGTTCAGTATAAAGATGGAAAACATGTTGGAACGATCGGAGACATCGGATGCTATTCATTTTTTCCTAGTAAAAATCTTGGCTGCTTTGGAGATGGTGGTCTTGTTGTCACAAATAATGCTAACCTGGGAGAAAAATTAAGAATACTTCGTGTTCATGGTGGAAAACCAAAATATTATCATAAAATTATTGGCGGAAATTTCAGGCTTGATGCAATTCAGGCGGCGGTGTTAAATGTAAAACTACCCCACTTGGATAGTTGGTCAGCGCAAAGAAGAAATAACGCAGAATCATATAATAAATTGTTTGCTGAAGCTGAACTTGCTGAAGCAGCCGGCAAAATGGAATTTAATGATAAGAATAGAGTATTGCTGCCTAAAGCAGTTTATAAAAATAGCGGTGTAAAGAATTATCATATTTATAACCAATATATAATCTTGGTTGAAGATAGAGATGGTTTAAGAAAACATTTAACTGAAAAAGGAATTGGAAATGAAATCTATTATCCTGTTCCATTCCACTTTCAGGAATGTTTCGCATCACTTGGTTATAAAAAAGGAGATTTTCCACTTGCTGAAAATGCAGCTGATCATTCTATCGCACTCCCCATATATCCGGAGTTAACCCCTGAGCAGCAAAAATTTGTGGTTGATGAAATTGCTGCGTACATTAAAAAATAATTTGAATCTGAAGTACTATTTTGAACAGTTATAAGAATAAGAAAATATATATTGCCGGACATTCCGGTATGGTTGGATCAGCAATAAAAAGAGAACTTGAAGCCAGGGGCTATAAAAACATTATTACACGAAATCTTTCTGAACTTAATCTTATTCGTCAAATCGAAGTAGAAAAATTCTTTGCTGCACAACAACCTGAAATTGTAATTGTTTCTGCTGCCAGAGTCGGCGGAATTCTTGCCAATAATACATATCGTGCGGAATTTATTTATGATAATCTGATGATTGAATCAAATGTTATTAATGCAGCTTATTTAAATAAAGTAGAGAAATTAATTTTTTTAGGAAGTTCGTGTATCTATCCAAAGCTTTCACCGCAGCCAATGAAAGAGGAATATTTGCTTTCAGATTATCTCGAGTTTACAAATGAACCATATGCGATAGCAAAAATAGCCGGAATTAAACTTTGTGAAAACTATTACCGGCAGTACGGTTCAAATTTCTATTCTGTTATGCCCACTAATTTATATGGTCCAAATGATAATTTTAATTTGGAAACCTCACATGTTTTGCCTGCTGTAATCAGAAAATTTCATGAGGCAAAGCAAAATAATTTACCATCGGTAACGTTGTGGGGAAGTGGAAAGCCCAGGAGAGAATTTCTTTATGTAGATGACCTTGCCGAGGCTATTGTTTTCCTGATGGAAAATATTGATGCAAAAGAATTGTATGCACAAGGGATTACACATATAAATATTGGAACAGGAGAAGACCTCACCATTAATCAACTGGCAGAAATTATTTCCGAAGTTGTAGGCTATAAAGGAAAAATAATTTATGATCAAACTAAACCTGATGGTACTCCGCGTAAGTTAATGGATGTTACAAGAATTAATAATATTGGATGGAAATATAAAACACCATTACGTGATGGTATAGAAAAAGCATATTTTTGGTTTAAGAATAATTTAGAATTACAGAATATCAAATGAAGAAAGCATTAATAACAGGAATTACCGGACAGGATGGAAGCTACCTTACTGAAATATTACTTGAGAAAGGTTATGAAGTTCATGGAATTATAAGAAAAAGTAGTTCATTTAATACAGGTAGGATAGATCATCTATATAGTAATAAAGATATTCTTGATAAAAAACTCTTTCTTCATTACGGTGATTTGGTTGATACAAGTGCATTAAACAGGCTTCTTGAGAAAGTTGAGCCGGATGAAATATATAACCTTGCTGCTCAGAGTCATGTAAAAGTTTCATTTGAAATTCCGGATTATACTGCGCAGGTTGATGGACTTGGAACTCTCAGATTTCTGGATGCGATACGAGAGGTTGGATTAAGAAAAGTTAAATTCTACCAGGCTTCAACAAGTGAACTTTTTGGAAAAGTTAAGGAAGTTCCTCAGACAGAAGAAACTCCTTTTTACCCTCGTTCCCCTTATGGAGTTGCAAAGTTATATGGTTACTGGATAATTGTAAATTATCGTGAAGCTTATAATATTTTCGCATCGAACGGAATATTATTTAACCATGAATCTCCCCGAAGAGGTGAGACCTTTGTTACAAGAAAAATTACCAGGGCAGCTTCAAGAATTGCAGCAGGTTTACAAAGTAGACTTTCCTTGGGTAACCTTGATGCAAAACGCGATTGGGGTTTTGCACCTGAATATTGTGAAGGAATGTGGAGAATTTTAAATCACAAAAATGCTGATGATTTTGTGCTTGCTACCGGAGAGACTCACACGGTAAAAGAATTTACGGAACTCGCTTTTAAGGAAGTTGGTATTGATTTGAAGTGGGAAGGTAACGGAGCTGATGAAAAGGGTATCGTCAAAGAAATTGATTGGAGTAGAGGAAAAAAATTGATAGGGAATTCAGCTTTGAAATCAGATTATAAATTTTCTTTTTCTGATAAACTAAAAAAAGGAACACCTATTGTGTCTATTGATCCGGACTATTATCGCCCAACCGAAGTAGATCTATTAATAGGGAATCCTAGCAAAGCAAAAAAAATCTTGGGCTGGAAAGCAGAAACCAAGTTTAATAATCTTGTTAAACTAATGATAAAAGCAGACCTAGAAAAAGTTATGACTAGAGGTTATTAGAAGAACTAAGTTTATTCCTTTTTATTATAAGTACTACTAACAACGCCGCGGAAATAATTAAAATTAAAATTATTATTGAAAGTGACATATCCCTATTCTGTTTAAGTTCTACAGGGTTTATATTTCCTGATAATACAAAAGCACTCCAATAATAGGGATTGGGAGAATATTTCCGTATAAATTCCATTTTAGCAAGTCTTAATGCCTTTGACTTATCATAACCTCTGCTAAGTTTATCATAAAATAGAGTCATTAGTTTTGCTGTATATTTATCATTAACATCCCATAAAGAAACTACAATACTTTTTGTTCCAGCTTCAAAAAATGCTTTTGTAAATCCAAGAATCCCTTCTGATTCATCAATGTTTCCCAAACCTGAATTACACGAACTTAGCACCACAAGGTCACTATTTAATTTTAACTGAACAATCTCGCTTGCCTCAAGAAAGCCGTCATTCTCCCTGTCATAGGAATTTGAGAAGAATATTAATGGCTGTTTGTTATATAAAAATGAGTGTGTTGAAAGATGAATAATTTTACTTAATTCAGCATTTTGTTTAAAATTGGTTTCTGTTGCATTATTATTGAGAAGTATTGTATTTGCATTAATAATTTCTCCAATACTGTTAACTTCTTCTCCTGAATATTTTAAAGGAAGGAAAGCAAGATTCCTTGGAATGCCGGGAGTATCATCAAGCATTCCTCTTCGTTCTGCGAATTCTTGCGTGCCTGTGTTTATTGCCGGATCACCAACTAATAATACTTTACCATCATTTTTCAAATCGTTACTTTGCTGTTTAAGAAATGCCGTGGCAGAAGGTGAATAAGAAATATCGTATTTGGAAATGAGATATGTTTTATTCCTGTAATCATAAGGACTTTCAGAATTATTGTAATCAGTTACCAGGAATTCAAATGGAAATGAAACCAGTTCAATTGAAGGAGAGATTATTATTCTTTTATCTTCCGGAATATTTTTTACAATTGGTTCCACTATCATTTTATAAAATTTATATGATGCTTCTGCATTAAATGAAAACAGGTCCTGATTATAGAAAGCATCAGTATTAACATTACTTCTTTCGAAGTAAGGTGAAATATTGATCATAAGATCATTCAATTGATTTTTAGAAAGGTTAAAATCGAATGGTACAAAGGAAGTTCGTGTAATTAAAAATGCATATGTTTTATCAGTTGTCGAATAATAAGATATTAAATTTTCGTCATCTGTTAGTGAGTTTTGGATTTCATTTAATGAAGGCCACTTATCAATATTTAAATAAGGAGCCAACCGGGGATTTTTATCAATTAAAGAACCCTTAAGCCGGGACATTTTATTCATTGCTATTTTTGTTTTAGCGCTATCATAAATACCTGAGTGAATGATCCAGTCATAGTCATATAAAGCACTTAAAACAGTACTGTCTTCAATCATCGATTGCAGTTTAAGGTTGTTAAGATTCTGGATCATATTTCGCGAATGTGATTTATTTATAAGCTCAAAAGCCTGTTCATATTTTTTCTGTTTTAAATAGTGTTCGGCAAAAGAATCGTAAATATTTTTGTTCTCTGAGAAATAAGAAATTTGTACGTCATTCTGACTGAATAAAGGTCGTGAAACATCTTCAATGATTTTGATTGCAGATAAATAATAAGATTCTGCTGCCTCATTTAAATTTTTCGAATCAAATAATTTCGCTAAATCGTAATAGGTTTCTACCAAGAGATTTTTTTCGTTAAGATTTTTAGTAATTATCAAAGCATTATTATATGCAGATTTTGCCATATCGAAATCATTCTTCTTTTCAAATATATTCCCCTTAAGAATTTCAGCTCTGGCTTGAAGATAGGCAAATCCGTGAGATAAGGATTTTTTTGATGCCTCATTAAGAACAATAAATGCTTTAACATAATTCTTTTTCTTAACCAGGATTTCTGCAAGATCGATTCCGGCTAAGATTTCTGTATAAGCTGCATTGTTTTTACCAGCAATTTCCTTTGCCTTAGTGAAATATTTTTCGGAAGTGTTTAAGTTATCCAATGATGAATAAATTACTCCTAATTTTTCATAAATATCAGCAGTTAAAAATGGATTATTAATTTTACTGCATTCAATCTCAGCCTGTCTGTAATAATTCAAAGCATTATTAGGTTTATCAAGATTGAAGTTTAAAGCTCCAAGTCCAGTGTTAACATTAATATTCAATTCTATTTCATTCATTTCACTGGAGAGTTCCCGGGCACGAGAATAGTATTTAAGAGCTTCAGAATAGTTAGCAAGATTTGAGAAAGCGTCACCTAATCCTGTTGAATTTAAAATTATTGCCCGCTTGTTGTCACCTGCAAAGTCTATACCTTCCTGATAGTATTTTATTGCACTTTCGTAATTGAATATTGACATATAAATTTTTCCGATATTACCTGAGAGCAGGGAAAGACGAAGTTTATTCCCGGTTTTTTTATATAGGTCATAGCTTCTTAAATAGTTCGCTTTTGCTTCAATCAATTCATTGGTATAACTAAAAGATACCCCCAGTTCTGAAAGTGCATAAGCCTGAAGTTCAATATTCAGAATCGTTATGGAAATCTCCAACGCTTCATTATACTTAACCCTGGCTTTTTCTATAAAACCCTGAATATCATCCATTATACCAAGGGCGACAAGAGATAATCCTTCTCCTTCCCTAAGATTATTTTTTAGGCTTAATTGATAGGTGTCTTTGTAAATTTTATCTGCTGAATCATATTCTCCGGAAAGGAAGTAAAGTGCACCCTCGGCAAGTGAAACCTTTACCAGAAAATTAATATCTCCATTTGCATAAATTTTTGATTGATGTGCCAGGCTCAAAGCTTTTTTGTAATTTCCCAATCCGCGGTATGTGTAAGATAACTGATATAATATAAATTTATTTGTGGAATCCTGTCTCAGACTTTTTTCAAACTGAATCCTCGCATTTTCGTAATCCGCCTTGTTATAATATATCAGTCCAAACAGATAATTTTTTTCACGATCGGGAAAGTTATTAATCGTTTCTATTTTAGCTTCGAGTGCTGAAAGTTGACCAGTTGAATTTGCAGCGAATACCAATTCGTTAAAGTACGGAAGATAATGTGGAATTGTGTTCAGGCATGAATAGAGAGAATCGTACATCGCTGTAAAATTATTCTGCTTTTTAAGAAGAAGGGAAATGAGGAAAGTTTTTCTATAATTATTGTTTATATCTTTAATATTTTCTAAATCTTTCTCAGGTGAGAGATTGGAATTGATTAAATAATATTGAAACGAAGAGAGTACCTGTGGGGTCCATCCATTTTTGCGGATTTCTGATTTTAAAGAATCCGGAGAATTGGAATATGATGTACTGGAAGTTCCGGCGGAGGATAAATCAACTTCTGCTGGTTTCAGGAATGAAATAAAAAGAGCGATAAATAATATTGTTACTTTTTGAATAATCATTTAACACAACTTACTCCAGTTCACCCAAAAGCTTTTGTGCTTCTTCCATTTTACTTCCTCTTCCACTTATAACCAGTTTAAGATAATTTTCGGCAGATATTTTATCATTAAGCATAAGGCTAGCCTTTGCAAGATAAAAATAGGAATTCAGTTTTATATTAATGAATTTTCCCGATTCATTTTTTCTGATACTTTCCTTTAAATATTCAACACCTTTTTCAGTTTTATTAGTATTATATCCCGGAAACAATCCAAGAACATCATGTTCAGAGGTTTCCAGGTTAGCTAATCCCAATATATAATAAGAATAGAATATTGTCTCATCATCAGGGTTATTCTTAATATCTTTCTGAAGGTAACTTATAGCTTCATCAAAGTTATTTTTATCAAGGGCTTTTAGGCTGTTCTGAAAATCTTCGGTTGCTCTTCCCCTGTTTACTGAAAATTCAGATTCACTATTAATTGCAGCATCTTTATAAAACTCCGGTGTTGTAAAAGAAGAAATAATATAGAGAGATAAATAAACCAGCCCAAGAGCAATTATTGAAGTAAAAGCATAACGAGGGAATATAAACTTTTGCTTATTCACTTCTGAGTCTAGATTGGTACTAACAACTTTATTTCCGTTTCCAGCAGATATTTTTTCTGCCAAAAAACTATCGACTTCAGCAAATTCACCATTGAGATCTTTAAATATTTCAGAACACTTTTTACATTTTCTTAAGTGCGCTTCAATGAAGGGGATTCTTTTAACTATCGAATTATTATCAGGGGTAACCCCGTTTTTAAAAGAACATAATCTGAAATTTCATCTTCATTTAAATGGGAGGAGCTGATAATCACTTTAGACAATTTGTTGTAGTTAGTTACAAATTCCCCGAGATCAGGATCGTTTCCAACAAGAGTCTCAAGCTCCTTTTGTTCATTATCCGATAATTGTACTTTCTCAAGCAACTCTAATATTTTTATTTTTGGATTCATCACTTTAATATTTGTTCAAGTTTATAGCCAATTAGTAAAAGCCCTTTAAATAAAGGGACAAAATCAGAATTTAAGTTTTAGTTCTTCAATTGTCCTGTAAAACATTTTTTTTACTGCATCCTCAGATTTACCCATATCTTCGGCAATTTCGGCAAATTTCAAATCTTCCCAGAATCTTAATCTGAATATCTGTTGTTTTTCCTCACTAAGTGTGTTAAGAACGGAAATAACTTTTTCGGCATCTAATTTAATCTCCGGATTTTCAGTTTTCTGTTCCATATAATACGCTTCATCAAGTTCAAAAGTCTTTCTTTTTCTTGATTTTTTGTACCAATTAACAAATGTCAAAAAGAGGACTCTTCTTAGCCAGTTTTCGAGGTTTTCAATTTTATGGTACTGTTCGGCAAATGATAAATATACATTATTAGTCAGATCATCCACATCCTCTCTATTTGTTATTTTTCCGTATTTCATCTTAGACATAAAATAACTGTAAGCGATATCCCTGATTATTGCGGATAACTTGCTGAACGACTCCGAAACCCCGTTTTTTGCCCCAATAAAAAGGCTTTCTAATTCATTGGTTGTAAAATTGATGTAATTTAATTTGGGATCGTTCAAGAGATGTTTCTGTTATATGTCACTATTAATTAAATTATATTACTATTATTATAATTATTCTAATCAACTTAAACAATAAGAATGAAACTATTCATCACCGGAATTTTATTTTTCCTTATTTATCTGTCTGCCAATGCCCAGCCTATATTGCAGCTTTATCCTGAAGAATTAGAATTTACAGATATATTCCACAGATTAGAAAATGCCTATTTTATAAATATTGGTGATGCACCTCTTACTATTGACAGTATTTCATATAATAATGATATCTATTTTGTGAGGTTCGATCGTAACTGGAGATACCCGTTTACGATTCAACCGGGCGATACAATGAGGATGGATTGTATTCTTGCCGGATACATAAATTATATTTATGAAGAGACTACAGATACGTTGTTTGTCTATAATGATGGTCTGAACCCAGTTGAATTTCTTAAAGTGAAAATTGATTATTATGAAGACAATTATTATTCAGGTACTCTTCAGGGGAATATAGCCTCTGATGGTTTGCCTGTTGCTGATGCAAAAGTATATTTTTTATACGGGGGAAATTTTGTAATTGCCCAAACCACATCTGATACTTATGGAAATTATTCTGCAGAATTACCTGTCGGGAATTATTCAATAGCGGCAGGAAATGATTCATTTTATATTTCATTTTATGATCAGCAGTTTGATCCCCTTAGTGCAACGCAGGTATTTATTGATACAAATGCAGTAACTAACGTAAATCTTAATCTTGTCAGAAAAACTCCCACACAGAATTCCGTATCCGGAACAATTTTCGATTCGACTTCAGTCTACCCATTAAAAAAAGGAATTATAGTGGTCAGAAGCGGAACACATACGCCGAGTAAGATAAAGTATGTTAAAACAAATTCGCCGGCTGTAATGGATACGTATACTGCATTCACAGACGCAAATGGTAATTATAATGTAAATGATATTATCGATCCTGATTATTATTATGTTCAGGCATTTTCAGATTATTTTGTACCAACATATTATGATTCGCTCGGGAATTATCCTAGTTTCTGGCAAAATGCAGATTCGATTTTTATAAATTCTGCTCTGAATAATTTTGATATTTACATGCCCCGTGATTCATCACTTGGAGGAGGAATAATTTCTGGTGTTGTTCAGGTAGCAGCGAAGAGGGACAGTGCTCTTACTGATGTAGTAATTTATGCCCAATCAGTTGAGAATAACATAATAACGTATGCTTTTTCGCAAATTGATGGAAACTTCCGGGAAAATTTTCTCCCATATGGAAGTTACTATCTTATTGGACAGAGAATAGGCTTTGAAGATGTGGTTAGTGATAAAATAATAATAGATAGTTTAACCACAAGTGTGGGAAATGTTGTTCTTCATTTTTCCTCTCCTAATTCTGTTCAGGATTATCCGATAGTACCCGATAAGATTCAGCTTTATCAGAACTATCCCAACCCTTTTAATCCAACCACAACAATAGAATTTTTTATTCCTTTATCGGCTGATGTCAGTTTAAGTATAACCAATATTCTTGGACAGACAGTTTCAATTCTGCAAAGTGGTTATATGAGCCCCGGACTTTACAAAATGCAGTTTGATGGTTCAAAACTGAGTTCCGGAATTTATTTTGTTTCCCTTTCTGCCGGAAATACGTTTTTAGTCCGCAAAATTATGCTTCTGAAGTAGTATTTTTCCTCCCGCTGCTTAATTAATTCAAAAATAATATTAATTCATAAAAATTATCGCTTGTTACCCGGTGTCCTTGTTAAAAAAAATCGTTAATAAATAGTACATTTGATTATGACACTGATTTTTCAAGTTGATACTCATAGCGATTTTCGATAATTTTATTGATCAAAATAAAAACAGAGGTTCTCATGTTTGATGACAAATATAAATTTACTTGTGTTGACCGGTTTCTTAATTATGTAAAATATGATACTCAATCTGATGACGATTCCACTTCTTTCCCTTCTACAGAAAAACAGAAAATCCTTTCAAAAGATCTTGCTGCTGAATTAAAAAAAATGGGATTAAAAGATGCTCATATGGATGAGTTCGGTTATGTAATGGCTACTCTTCCTTCAAATACAAATAAAGATGTTCCGGCGATAGGTTTTATTGCACACGTTGATACTTCTCCGGCAGTTAGCGGAGCCGGTGTTAATCCTGTAATTCATAAAAATTATAAGGGTGGTGATATTAAACTTCCAAAGGATCCTACCCAGGTTATTCTTGCAAGTGAAAATCCTGATCTTAAAAATATGATCGGGTATGATATTATCACAACAGATGGAACTACATTACTTGGTGCGGATAATAAATCCGGTGTTGCTGAAATAATGGATGCAGTAAATTACTGGCTGACTCATCCTGAAGTAAAACACGGACCAATTAAAATATGCTTCACTCCCGATGAAGAAGTTGGCAGAGGAACTGAGAAATTTGATGTTGGTAAATATGGCGCAAAATATGCCTATACAATAGATGGACAAAGCAGAGGTGAAGTTGAATCAGAAACTTTCAGTGCCGATGCTGTCACGATAAAAATTCATGGAAAGAATATTCATCCCGGTTATGCTAAAGGAATAATGGTTAACGCAATCAGGGTTGCTTCTGAATTTATGGAAAGTTTACCAAAAGACAGACTGTCTCCCGAAACAACAGAAAAACGTGAAGGTTATGTTCATTGTGTCGAATTTAAAGGAAATGAAGAACTTGCAACCTTAAAATTTATAATAAGAGATTTTGAAACTCCTAAACTGAAAGAGTACGAAACAATTTTAAAAGATCTTGCTGAAAAAACTGTTAAAAAATATCCGGCGGCAAAACTGGATTTTGAAATAACTGAACAGTACAGAAATATGAAAGAAATTCTGGATAAACATCCACAGGTTGCCGATTATGCAATTCAGGCAATGAAAAACCTTAACATTGAGCCAATTATGAATCCGATTCGCGGAGGAACGGATGGTTCACGTCTTTCTTTTATGGGCTTACCCTGTCCCAATATATTTGCCGGTGAACATAGTTTCCATTCAAAACTTGAATGGGTTGCAATTCAGGATATGGAAGTGGCTGTTAAAGTAATCATTGAAATAGCTAAAGTCTGGGAAGAGAAATCTTAACTTTGTTTTTGGACTGCTCTTAAATTTTGAGGGCAGTCTTCTTTATTCTTTCAGAATAATTCTTACCTTAAAAAAATGAAATCACACAAACCAGAGCTAATGTCTCCTGCCGGTAATAAAACTATGCTTACAGCAGTTATAAATGCCGGTGCAGATGCAGTTTATTTTGGTGTTGAGAAACTGAATATGCGTGCGAAAGCATCAAACTTTAAGGTTGATAATCTACGCGAACTTACATCTTATTGTAAAGAAAGAAATGTTAGAACTTATCTTACTTTAAACACAATTGTTTATGAAGATGAATTAGAGCAGCTTCGTGAAATAATTGTAAAAGCAAAAGAAGCAGAAGTTGACAGAATAATCTGCTGGGATTTTTCAGTTGTTCAGCTTTGTAAGGAAATCGGAATTCCGTTTTGTATTTCTACACAGAGTTCAGTTTCAAATTCTCTTTCTGCTAAATTTTTCAAGGATCTGGGGGCGGAAAGAATTGTCCTTGCCAGGGAATGCACTCTGGAAGATATAAAAAAAGTAAGAGCAATGACTGATCTGGAAATTGAGGTTTTCATTCACGGTGCAATGTGTATTGCTGTAAGCGGACGATGTTTTATGAGTCACCATCTTTTTGATAAAAGCGCAAACCGCGGCGAATGCATTCAACCGTGCAGAAGAGAGTATGAGGTTTTTGATTCGACAATCGGTAAAAGCATGATCGTTGGCGAGGATTATATTTTATCCCCAGAAGATTTATGCACAATAGAATTTATTGATCAGATAATTGAAACCGGAGTTGATTCGTTTAAAATTGAAGGAAGAAAAAGAAGTCCCGAATACGCTGCCGCAGTTACCTCTGCCTATCGAAAAGCAATTGATCTTTATTTTGAGGGAAAACTTACTCCTGAAATTAAAACTGAATTGGTTAAAGAGCTTAAAAAAGTTTTCAATCGGGGATTTTCATCTGGATTTTATTTTAATACTCCCGGCGCTGAAGAATATGCTAATATATATGGGAGTAAAGCAAGTACAAGAAAAGAATTTCTTGGAAAGGTAATTAACTATTATAAACAAGCAGAAGTGGTTCACATATCAATTGAAACAGGAACAGTGAAAGAGGGTGATGAAATTTACATACTAGGGGAAACAACGGGAGTAGTTCAGCTTAAAGCTGAAAATATTTTAAATGAAGATAAAAAAGTTTATTCCGCAACAAAAGGAGACAAGGTTACATTTAAGTGCGGTGAAATTGTAAGACCAAAAGATGCAGTTTACCTTATTAAAAATGTACCCGTTAAAACCTCAAAACTAACTACAACTTAGCTTTTAGTTCTTCTGCATTTTCTTTATAAAGATTAATACTATCATTTATAATTTTATAAGCTTTTTCTTTGCCCAGAAAATCTTTAACAAGAACCTCTTTCTGTTCCAGTTTCTTATAATCTTCAAAGAATCTTCTCAGTTCCACAACTGTGTGAGGCGGCAGTTCATTAATATCATTAATGTAATTAACTGACATATCGTTTTTTGCAACAGCGATAATCTTATCATCTGCTTCTTCCTGATCAGTCATATGCATAACACCAATAACTTTACTTTCAATTATGCACAACGGGTCAACATCAATTGAACAGATAACCAGAATATCGAGAGGGTCTTTGTCCGGACAATAAGTCTGAGGAATAAAACCATAATTTGCAGGGTAGTGAACCGATGAAAACAGGACGCGGTCAAGTCTTAAAAGTCCGCTGACTTTATCAAGTTCATATTTACCTTTTGAACCTTTGGGAATTTCGATAATGCTGTTAACAAATTCCGGTATTTCGTTACCCGGACTTACTGAATGCCAGGGATTACTTACAAACTTCATATGTTCCTATAATTATTTTAATCTTTGATATTAAATTATAGATTAAACGGAGCAATTAAAATTCAATTGGTCTTATTTTGATAAGCATCATCAAATCTTTATTTTTGTCAACTATTTAATGTTTTCAGTTAACTTTTTACGTAAAAATTATGAGACTCAGTAAATCTTTTGTTCCGACTTTAAAAGAAGTCCCGAGTGATGCAGTTGTAACCAGCCACATTTTAATGCTGCGTGCAGGAATGGTTCGTATGGTAGCTGCCGGAATTTATTCTTTTCTTCCGCTTGGTTACAGAGTTATTCGGAAAATTTCTGAAATAATTCGCGAAGAAATGAATGCAATCGGTGGACAGGAATTTCACTTACCTGCATTGAATCCGAAAGAAATCTGGGAGGAAACAGGAAGAGTTGAAGCGTTTGGGGATATTCTTTTTCATGTTGTTAACAGGGAATATGTATTAGCTCCTACACACGAAGAGATAATGACTTTTCACGCAAGAAATGTATTGAAGTCTTATAAAGATATGCCTCAGATCTGGTACCAGATTCAAACCAAATTCAGAAATGAATCAAGACCAAGAAGCGGAGTTATCCGCGGACGCCAGTTTTTAATGAAAGATGCATACTCATTTGATATTTCTTCTGAAGGACTGGATCATTCATATAATCTGCACGATAAAGCTTACAGAAATATTTTTGACCGCTGTAATTTGTCTTACTTTATAGTTGGTGCATCAAGCGGTGCAATGGGCGGTTCAGGATCGGAAGAGTTTATGGTAAAATCGGATGCAGGTGAAGACACAGTTGCTCATTGTGAAAACTGCGGTTACTCTGCAAACCTTGAAGTCGCAACTTCAAAAATCGAAAGCAAAAAAAGAGATGACAAATCCGAAGAGATAAAAAAGATTCACACACCAAACGTTCGTTCTATTGATGAACTCTGTGAATTTCTTAAAATTGATGAAACACAGTGCGCAAAATCCAGAGTATACATTCACGACGGTAAAGCAGTACTTATTCTTATGCTTGGAAATGAAGATGTGAATGAATCAAAACTTGTTAAAGCACTTGGCGGTGCTGTTCGTCCTGCACATACTGAAGAACTGGTTGAAATAACAGGAGCGGAAGCAGGTTCAATTGGTCCTGTTGGATTTAAAGGAAAAATAATTGCTGATCTCAGATTAAAAGATGCAAATAATCTTTTCAGCGGAGCGAATGAAACTGATTATCACTTAGGTGGAATTGATTTGAAACGCGACCTGCCTACCGGACAGACATGGTGCAAAAGAAATAGAGTATTTTGATCTCCGTTCAATTAATTCCGGCGAACTTTGCCCGAGGTGTGATCATAAACTTGCAGTTTTTACAGCGATTGAACTTGGACATATTTTCAAGCTCGGAACAAAATATTCATCAGCTATGGGTGCAAATTTTCTGGATGAAAACGGGAAAGAAAATCCTATTATTATGGGAAGCTATGGAATTGGTGTTGAACGTGTTATGGCTTGTTATATTGAACAGCATCACGATGAATACGGAATTATCTGGGATAAAACACTCGCGCCATTTCATATTCACTTAATGGGATTAAATATGAAGAAGCAGGAAGTAATTGAAACCTGTGATAAACTTTATACTGATCTCACTTCTGCAGGATATGAAGTTTTATTTGATGACAGAATCGATGCACAAGCGGGATTTAAATTTAAAGATGCAGACCTTTTAGGAATGCCTGTGCAGATTATTGTCGGTGATAAGAAACTAAAGGAATCTAAAGTAGAAATTAAAATCCGTAAAACCGGTGAACGGTTCGATGTAGATCTGAATCAAGTTCAGGAAAAACTGAAAGAATTATTTTAAAAGCAGCATCTTTCTTGATTGAACAAAACCTCCAGTTCTTAATACATAAAAATAAATTTCGCTTGCAAGGTTACTTCCATCAAACTCAATATTATACGTTCCTGCTGTCTTTTCTTCATTCACAAGAGTTCTTATTTCATTTCCCAAAACATCATAAACTTTAAGAGTTACAATTCCGGAATGAGGAATTGAAAACTGAATATTTGTTGTTGGATTGAATGGGTTGGGGTAGTTTTGATATAGGATATAATTCTCAGGTTGGATATAATTTTTGTTATCAACTCCTGTAATTTGTGTCCCGTATTCCACCCCCTCAATTTTAGCGTATTTTAAATAAGTTATACCGCATCCGAATTCACAAGATGAACTATTAACAAATCCAAATCCTTTTGCAAACAATAGGTTAGTAACCGGAATTATCGATTCATCAGCTAGTTCTCTAATTTCTGTTGGATAATTGAGAACAGTATCCGCATAAAAATTTAAGCAAAGAGTAGAGAAAATACCGGGAGTTGAAGAATACCCATAGTATGAACCACTAAAATAATCTCCGGAATTTGAAAGAAGACTATCAATAAGATATTCATTGTTCGTAAATATCGTATCATTAGTATAACGGTAAACACAAGCTGTTAGAGAATCTATCCGCTCATATGTTTTACCAACATGTCCATCAAAGGGAATATTTTTGCGAGTAAATATTTTGTAAACATTATTGTTAGATAAGAGTGTATCCCCGGTTATTTCAATAGAAAAAAAAGAAGAATCATCATAATAAGGAAACTCCCAGTAGTGATTTCCATATTCCCAATAATCTCCGGTTTCAAGAGGGTAAAATTTTAAAGCTTCTGTGAGTGTATCGGTTTGCGCGAATGCAAAATTTACCACAATAATCGTGAGGATTAAAGTTTTCATAATTTCCCCGCTTTCCCATATTATTTTAAACCCTGTTTATTATAAATAGTTGAACAAGATCGGTTATGCAGTTTTTTGTTTCAACTAAATTAAATGTAAGAATTTAATTTATTTAACTCAACAGAAGGGGATTTTTTATTTCTAAACTGCTGGATATTTAAAGCAAAGGCTGTCTTAAATCATTCTTATAAGATTAGTTTAGACAGCCTTTTAATTACAAAGTATAATTATTTTTTGCGGGTAAAATCAATTTCCATTGTTTTAAATTCCTGTCCTTTATCAGTCATAAACATTTCCATATGATGATGATCGTTATCAATCAACTGAATTGTCTGACGTACAGAAACATCCTTCTTTGACAATGGGTCAATAGAAGTACCGGTATAAGTAAACGTTTTTGCTGGCTCATCGTATGTGCCTTCCATATACATTATTCCTGTTCCAAAGTTATCTATCCATGTATTAAGGAATTTTTGTTTTGCATTATCATAACCGGTAATGTCCATTCCATCCATTGGCATTCCACCGAATTCACCGGTATAATGCCCTTCAAAATATCTTCCTCCAAGAATGGATTTTATTTCCGCTGTTCCTGTAGTTTCTGTAGCAGGCTGATTTGGATCCATCCACGATTTAATGTCTGCAGACCATTCACCTGTTCCTTTTGCTAGTAATTCATGCATCGGACCGGGAGTCATATATTCCGTCCAGGCTTTCATCATTTCTGCCTGATCAACTTCATCCTGGGCAAATGAAGGAATGGAAATAAACAGAATAAAAAGCAACGAAGAAAAAACGATAAATTTTTTCATAATACACCTCTCAATTATTTATTTTAAACTCTGTACTGGTTAGGGCAGGCAAGTTAGATTGAATTATTTAATAATGCAATTAAAATATTAAAATAGGTTAAGAATATTTTTTTCGTGGTTTAACAGCCATTGTTTTCGCCATAATCCGCCGCCATATCCTGTAAGTTTACCGTTTTCGCCTATTACACGGTGGCAGGGAATAACTATTGCAATCCGGTTGCAGCCGTTTGCTGTTCCTACTGCGCGCACAGCTTTAGGGTGGCCTATAATTTCCGCCTGGGTTTTGTATGATCTTGTCTTACCATAGGGAATATTTCCAAGTGCATTCCATGCTTTTTTCTGAAATTCTGTTCCGAAAATTTTTAAAGGCACATCAAAGTTTTTTCTGTTTCCTTCAAAATATTCATTCAGTTCTCTTTTCAATTGATTTATATTTTTATTTGATCCGGGAAGAATTGAAGCCTTAAAGTTTTTTTCAAGCTGTTTTAACTCGGTCTCAAGCATTCTTCTGTCAGTAAACTCAAGTAAATAAATTCCTTCTTCATTTCCTATTACTATCATTGGTCCAAGTGGAGTAGAAAATCTTTCAAAAGATAGAACCATTCTATTTTTACTTTCGGAAGGATTTTTTTGAAACTGTTTTTTTAAATGTGTGCTGGAATCCGCTTAAATGATTCATAACCAGAATCGTATGCAGCTTCAATAATCTTATCTCCATTTTTAATATTCCTTAGACGCTATTATTTATTCTGAACATTCTCTGATAGGCATGAAAAGTCATTCCGTGATTTTTCAAAAACCATCTTCTGATTTTATTCGGTTCTATTCCTCTTTGAATTAAATTATAATCTGTGATTTTATCTGAAGGATTAACTTCGATTTCTTTTAAAATAGATTTTATTTCATCGGTTGTTTCATCAGGAAATTCCAATGGTCTGCATATTTTACAAGGACGATAACCTTTTGCCATTGCTTCTTTTGCTGTAGAAAAAAATTCAACATTTTCTTTTTTAGGTTTTCGGGCACGACAAGTTGGTCTGCAGAAGATTCCTGTGGTTTTAACCGCAGCGAAAAACAAACCTTCATACTGAGGATCTTTATTTGCAAGTGCTTTGTAGGCTGTTGAATCTGATATATTTAATTCAACCATTTTTCTTTCCTTTTTTGATCCAAACATATGAATCGCGACTAATCATCTCCACCGAAAAATTAACAAGTATTTTTATTATATCCATTGGTAGCAGCAATCTTTAGATTGCTAAAATCATAATAGCTCAACCTAAAGTCCGCCTTCCGATCAGGCGGGTTGAAGCTACCTGCTTATTTTAAAGCAGAGATAGTTTCTTCAATACTTTTTCCAATAGGAGTTGCTTTAAAGAAATGATTTTCGAAATCACTGCTGTCAAAAAGATAATCAGACTCATACTGGTAAAGCATTTCATTCGTTTCTTTTATTACAGGAACAAATAATCCAACCAGTGAAAGCATCCCTTTGCTGAGAACCGAATAGCCTGTTTCCTTACCATAAATTTCGTCTACTGTGTGAATAAATTCCTCACCTGTTAATGCATTTTTATCTGTAGGCAAATGCCATGTCCTGTTGAATGCGTCTGGAGTGTTCCCCAGTAATGCAGTGGCTTTTGCTGCATCACTCGTATCGGTTAATGAATGTTTAACTTTTGCATTTAAGAACCACTGAGCTTTTTTCCCGTTTCTAACTTTATCATAAACAAGAGAATAAAGAAAAGTATTTTGTGTAGGTCCGTTAAAATCCGCAGCTCGTGCAATTAAAGCATTTATATTACCGCTTTTATATTCATTTATTAATTGTTCAGCAATCTTAGCACGGACTTCTCCTTTTTTACTCGACGGATTAACAGGAGTTTTCTCTGTCATCCAGCCATTAACTTTTCCGTAGAGATAAAGGTTATCAAAAAATACCAGCCGGGTATTATTTTTTTTGCAAGCGTTAATTGCATTAGTCATTACTATTGGCCAGTCTCTCTGCCACACAGCAGTTTTATACTGCATTCCCAAAGTAAGATATGCGACATCAGCATTTTCAATGGCTTTGTTTGTCTGTTCGGGATTTGTTAAATCCGCTTTAACAAGTTCATCATTTTCATTTACTGCAGAAGGATTCCTGGCCACGAGTCTTACTTTATCAGTATACTGCTTTAATTCTTTTGCAAGACCTCTGCCTATTATTCCTCCGGCTCCAAGTATTACCTGCATATTAATCCTTTCCGGGTTTGTTTATTTTAATTTTACCCCAACGCAACGGCGGAATTAATTCTCCTGCCTCGCTGCATTTTATCAGAGTACCTAATCTTTGCAATCTGGTTTTTTCCTGTTTGGCACTCATCACCCAATGAATAGCCGGTTTTCTGTAAGAAGGGATCTGAGCCTGGAAAAACTTATATGCTCTTTCATTCTTTTTTAAAGTTAATTCAAATTCTTTATCAAGTTCAACTATTCTTTGCTCAAATGAATAAGTATGACTCTTTTCTTCTTTTCGTTTTTTATAGACAGCTAATCCTGAAGGCTGCATAAGTTTTAATTTTATAAGCTCTTCAACACGGTTGATATTTTTTGTACTCCATTTACTATTATTTTTCCGTGGAGTAAAACGGATGGTATAACTTACTTCATCGAGTGATTTTCTTATTCCGTCTATCCAGCCGAAGCATAAGTGCCTCATCAACAGATTCTTCCCAGGTTATGCTCGGTTTTCCTGAGCTCTTTTTGTAATAACCTAAAAGAAGTTCATCTTTTTTGTTATGATTTTTCTCTAACCACTTTCTAAATTTTAATTGATCAGAAAAGAATTGCGGTTTGGTCATTTTGATCCTGAATTGTCAGGTTCAAAGTCGAGAACAATAGAATTCATGCAAAAACGTTTTCCGGTTGGCGGCGGACCATCATCAAAAATATGTCCCAAATGTGCACCGCATCTTCCACATAGTACTTCCGTTCTCTTCATTCCAAAGCTATCATCTTCTTGATAAAGCACGCTGTTTTTTCTTATCGGTTCGAAGAAACTCGGCCAGCCGCATGTGCTCGCAAATTTTGCATCTGATTTGAAAAGAGCATTTCCGCAGGCTGCGCAATAGTAAGTGCCATTTCCTTCAAAGTTCCAGTACTTTCCTGTAAACGCTCTTTCTGTTGCTTTGTGGCGGGCAACTTCATAAACATCTTCGGGCAGAACTTTTTTCCATTCAGAATCAGGAATATTAAGTTTTGTTGTATCGGTTCTTGAATAGTAAGGATTTTTCTGTTTCACATTTTGTTCATTCATATTTACCAGTTTTCCGTTTTTTATTTCATCTTTATTCTGACAACAGATTACTGAGAATGCTGCAAGAATAAGTATAATCATTTGAAGTTTCATCAGTTATCTTTTTTGCTTTTTCCTATTAACAATTATTTGTAATAAAAAATTCATTCATCTTCATCTGAGAAACGAATTGATTTATCTCGTTTACCATTTTGGCTATTATCTTTACTTTCTTTTTTTTCACCGAATGTAGCTATCAAACCTTTAATAAATTCCTGTTTTTCGGCATCAGTCAATCTTGCCTGCGAATGCATCATAGTATACTGCCACATAGGCATATCACCTTCCCGAACTTCTTTTGCAGCCTCGTCACCTTTGCCCGGTTTCCAGTCAGTCATGTTAAAATGTTTTCTTCCGCCGTTTACATCACTTAGAACAAACCAGCTTATCGGGGCAACATACGCGTAAGCCGGCCATTTTGTTTCATTACTGTGACAATCGAAACAGGCTCTTACGGCTAAAGCTCTTGTTTTCGGTGAATCCCAATTAGGTTCCTTAACAACAGGAGGATTTGTTCTTTTAACGGGAATAAATTGAATCGCAACAAAAACTAATACAATGATTATAATTGAATATTTTAAAACTTTTCCTTTGCCTGATTTTTTAGATGCGGCCATAAATAACCTTTTATCGTTTGTGGAAATCTGATAAATAAATATAAAGAGATTTTCAGAGGATAGAAAAACCTAAATCCCTCACTCTGAGGTCAGTTAGATATAATACTGCATTCAATCATTATTTACAATTTTGATTGAAAGGCAAACTGGAGTCTGACAGGATTTACAAGCCTTTCATAATCCGAATAAGCCATCTTGATTAATTGTGAGTGTGAGCAGGCGTTGAATGCGATTTCTTCATCTTCGGCAAGACTGCTTGCGACGAACACTTCAACACCATACAGGTTGCCGAAAGGAGGCATAGCTCCTACTTCACAATCCGGAAATTTATCTTTAAACTCATGCTCGTCAGCAAGTCGTACATTTTGTGAACCAAGAACATTTTTAAGACTTTCAAAATTAATCTTGAACGATCCCGGAAGAACTGCCATAACAAGTTTTCCGTCCATTTTTACCAATACGGTCTTTGCTATTTCTTTTCCCGGAACGTGTGCTCTGGCTGCTATTTCCTGAGCAGTATATGCAGGTGAATGTGAAATTGTGACATACTTTATATTCTGCTCATCAAGAAATTCTTTTAATTTTTTTACCGGCATAACTTCATCTCCTATTTACTAAGTGATAAAATTTTTACAAATACCAGCTAGATTTTATTGACTAGTTCAAGAAATTTTTTATAGGGGATTGCTATATGACTTTGCGCTTCGAATGCACCGTTTGATAAACTGATCATTGAAACTTTTGCAGCAGTTTCTTCATCGGGTGCTTCATAAATATCCAGGAAATCAAATGGACCAAGCAAAGCGTAATGTTCAATAAATTTTACCTCGGGGCATTTTTCTTTTACCTGATCCAGCCACGTTCTACCCAATCTTGCACGATCTTTCATTTGCCTGGAAATTTCCGGAGCTAATTTTGTGAGTAATATGAAAGTTTTCATGGCTTCCTCCCGCTGAGTATGGATAAATAAATTATTACCACCATACATCTTAAGCCGTTGAAATATCAGAATGGTTTAAGGTGTGAACACTCTAATTTAACAATCTTATTGTTTCTAGTAAAACTAAAAACCTGAATATTGAAACAAAACATTCATTTAGCAAAAGACAGGTTGAAATGATAAGAGGGGAAAGCCTAATTGAACTTGTGAAGAATAAGTTCAGGAAAAAAGCGGAACAATAATTTTTATTCGGGAATTGAGATGAGTCACAATTGAAGCCATATCATAAATCTTGCATTCATCTTTAGTTAAGATAAAGTAAAAATGTAAGGAGAATACGAATGAATGAATTAAATCACATAATAACAAATCTATTTGGTGTTAATCCTAAAAACATAAATTTCTGGCAGAAGGCTATCCGTTCTGCATTCATTTAAATTACATCGCTCATAATTATCAGATACGGTAATAAAAGATTTCTTGGTAAAAGCACTGCTTTCGACGTCGTTATAGGAATTGTTATTGGCTCAGTTTTCAGCCGTGCAATAAATGGAAACGGGCCACTGTTTCTGACTCTTTCTGCAGGGATTACTCTTGTTGGTTTGCATTGGCTGTTTGCTGTTTTATCTCTTAACCAGAAAGGGTTCGGCTATCTTGTAAAAGGTAAAACATCTCAAATTGTAAATAATTTTCAATTGGATAAAAAAAAATGAAACAGGGGCACGTATCCGAAGAAGATGTTAAAGAGCAATTGAGATTAGGTATGAATCAGAAAAATCTTGAAAATATAAGAGAGGCTTTTCTTGAAAAAGACGGACAAATAAGTTTTATAAAAGATAATCAGCAACCGAAGGTTCTTGATATAAAAGTTGAAGAAGGAGTGCAGACTGTAAGAATTAAATTAGAATAATATTTATTATTCCAGTTCTTTTATCAGGTTCATTTTCATTTCAAAAAGTTTTTCAGTAATTGATACGTGGTAATAATGGGGATTAATTAATCTTTTAACTCCCGGATCAAGAGCTTCAATATCTTTTTTTCTTACTTCTCTTATTTCATCAATTGAAGGAAAATTATAAACCAGCTTTCCTCTATCAACTATCGTTTCAAGTAAAGGTTCAATCTTTGTAATATGATCTTTAGTTAAAGTTCTTTTCTTACTCTGGCTTGTTGCATGGTGAAGAACAACATCATTTTCTGTTGAAGGTCTTTCATCTTCAAGCGTAATTAAGTCTGCATTTGCTTTTTCTTTTGAATTATAAATTCTCCACACTTTTTTATTTCCCGGATTCGGAATCTTCTCGACGGATTCAGAAATCTTTATTACAGGAATCCATTCGTCTTTTTCATTTGTTACAGCTACAAGCTTATAAACACCGCCGATTGAAGAATCTCCATAGGATGTAATTAATCTAGTTCCTACTCCGTAAACCAGTCTTTTAATTATAGATTCGGGATTAAGCTGATATTTTGGTGCTTCATCTAGTTATTTGAGTTATTATCTGCCAGATATTCATTTCATCAAGTTCATTTGATAAGAACAATTTTCACATCTTCAAATCCTGCCTCATTTAACTGCTTTGCGGTTTGAATACTGAGATATGCAAGATCACCTGAATCCAGTCTTACTCCTAAAGGTTTTTGTCCTTTCTTTTTCATTTTCTCAAATACTTTAATAGCATTCGGAACACCACTTTTCAGAGTATCAACCGTATCAACGAGTAAAATAGTATCAGCTGGATAAAGTTCTGCAAAACGGGTGAATGCATCTTCTTCATTCATACCAAGAGCCATAAACATCTGCACCATACTGTGTGCGTGAGTTCCTTTTGGAGGATAACCGAGTAAATGAGAAATTCCTACATTAGATGAAAAATCAGCACCGCCGATTAATGCAGCGCGGACTCCGGCATTTGCTCCACGATCATGTCCACGCCTCATTCCAAACTCTAGCAGCATCTGATGCCTTCCGGCTTCGTTTATTCTGCAGGCTTTTGTCGCAATTAGTATCTGGTAATTAAGCTGGTTGAGCAAAGCAGTTTCAAGTATTTGCGCCATTGCAGCCGGTCCTTCAACAACTGTTAAAGGAACATTCGGATGAACTACTCTTCCTTCTGGAATTGACTTTTAAAGTTATCTGATTAAAATTTCCGTTCTCACGAAACCATTCGAGAAAATCTTTCTCGAAAACAGGTTTGTCCTCACTGTCTTTTTGCTGAGATAACAACTCAATGTCTGTATCGGTTGTGTAAGTATTCTGCATCCAATCAATTAGCCATTCGAGTCCGGCATTTATACAATAACCGGCTTTGTGCATTCCATAATCAGGATAATTTCTGAAGAAATGATCGAACCTAACTTTTCTTTCGTGTAGACCCATCTTGAAGTATAGCTGTGCCATCACCAGTTCATACTGGATCAGTAAAAAGAATTCCTTCGCTTATGTTTTGATCGAATCTACTGAACATTGTCTAATCCAGATGCTTTTTAGTATTCTAATAATTCGTACTCATCAAAAAAAGAAACACCGGCATCTTTAACATCATTTTTATAATCTTTCCAGTTTGTTTCGAAGAAATTATTAACTCTCCTGATTGTACTTTTAAGTTTTTTATCCGCTAGCAGTAATGCCGCATCTGCTGTGCTGCCCGGCGCTTCAAACGAAGAAGTAACATATTCATTTACCGCGGATAATCTTGCGCTTAACGTGTTTGGATTATCTCTTATTCCCTGAACTTCAGGCTGATTAATTAACTCCATTAAAGCTTTAAGTGAATCTTTTATTGCTTTGCTTTTTTTATTAAGACTATCTATCTCTGCACCACTTTTATCTTTTATTCTGCTGGTTATAAGAGCCACCGTTTTTTCTGCTTCACGGATTTGGTCAGCAGCTTTTGTTGCAGTTTTTACTCTATCAAGGATTTTGTCTAGATAATCACTTTTAGCTTTCAGATTATCAATTGAAAAGTTAATCCGCGGATCTGTTTTAACTACAACATTTGTTGAATCAGTATAATCAGCAAAAGAAACTTTCAGTTTATATTTACCCGGCAGTACAGTTGGTCCTCCATATTCATGTTCCTTTTCCGGTTTAGGAGTATTAGGCCACCGGACTCCTTTCCTGTCGTAGTTCCAATAAATTCTGTTTAGTCCCGGTTCAACTTTATCCTTTAAAGTTCTTATTATTTTTCCAGCCTCGTTCACTATTTCCACAGTAGCACTATCATTTTTAGTTTTTTCTGATTTTATTGAATCGGGTTCATCTTCTTTCTCCTTTTTATTGGTAGTATCAGGATTCACAATAAAAGTAATCATTGCACCCGCGGGTCGGTTGTCGCCTTTGAATGTACCTTCGCCCGGGAACATTGTACCCGGACCTTTCCAGCGGTAAATATCATCTGTAGCTTCAGGAACGGGGAATAGCTGAAAATGATTATTCAAAATTTCACTGTTTGCAGCAATCTCCCGGAGTGGTTCAATATTATCAAGAATGTATGCTGCACGACCAAATGTACCGAGGATCAAATCATTCTCACGTGGTTGAATCTGCATATCCATTGTTGAAACATTCGGGTAGCCTTCCTTCCATTTGCTCCATGTTTTTGCTTTATCAAAGCTTACATATAAACCAAATTCAGTTCCCAGGAAAACAAGGTTTGGTTGAACAGGATCCTGAATAATTGAAAGTGCATAACCAAAGATTGAATCATTATCTGCAATTCTTGTCCAGCTTTTACCAAAGTCTTTAGTGTAATATGCGTAGGTATTCCAGTCATTCCTTCTGTGATTTTCAAGCACTACCCAGGCTTCGGCTTCATTGTAAGTTGAAGCTCTTACCTGCGGAATCCATGTTCCTTTAGGAACACCTTTCAGATTACCCGAAACATTTTCCCACAAATTTCCGCCATCTTTTGTTACCTGCAGGTTACCATCATCTGTACCAACCCATATTATGCCCTTCTTTACCGGGCTCGGATCGATTGAAATTATTGTTGTGAAATTTTCAGCATCTGTAACATCATAAGTTAATCCGCCGCTTTCGAATTGTTTTTGTTTTGATGTATCATCAGTAGTAAGATCAGGAGAAATAATTTCCCAGCTGTCACCTCTATCAGTACTTTTATGAAGAAACTGGCTTCCGTAATAAATTGTTGCCTTATCAAAAGGATCCTGTGCTATTCCAGCGTTCCAGTTAAATCTTAGTCTTACATTTTCGGGATCCGGAGGACGAATGAATTTTGTGTGACCGGTTTCAATATCGTAACGAACAAGATTTCCACCCTGCGACATTGAATAACCATACCGTGAATTTGACGGATCCGGAACAACGTCAAAACCATCGCCAAAACTCAAAAACTGCCAGTAAGCATTTGTAATTCCATCGGAGCTGAGAACACGGCCCGGACCCATCCAGGAGCCATTATCCTGCATCCCGCCGTAAACATTGTAAGGTGTTTCCATATCATAACTGATATGATAAAATTGTGCGAGAGGAAGGTTTTCAACAAAGCGCCACGTTTTTCCTTTATCGTGAGAAATTGCCATACCTCCGTCATTTCCATCGATCAGAAATGAAGGGTTTTCCGGACTAATCCAGAAAGCATGATGATCCGGATGAATTTTATTCCAAGCTATAAGCGTTTCAAATGATTTACCTCCGTCTTCGCTGACGGTAACAATAGAATGAATATCATAAACACGGTTTTCATTTTCAGGATCAACCGCAAGCTGGGCATAATAAAACGGGCGGTCTCCAACATTTTTATCATTTACCATTTTCCATTTAAACCCTCCGTCATCTGATCTGTACAAAGCATTCTTTTTTGATTCAATCATAGCATAAACAACATTCGGATATTTATTGCATAGTGCTAACCCAATTCTTCCCAGATCTCCTTTGGGAAGTCCATCCTTGTCAGTTCTTTTTGTCCAGTTTTTTCCGCCATCAAAAGTAACGTACAATCCCGAACCCGGTCCGCCTGATTTGAAAAACCATGGCCATCTTCTGTATTCCCACATTGCAACAAAAAGTTTATTCGGATTTACAGGATCCATAATCATATTTGCAGCACCTGTTTTTTTATCTACATATAAAATTTTATTCCAGGAATTCCCGCCATCAGTAGTTTTATAAACCCCGCGTTCTTCCGTAGAATCCCACGCTGTACCCAGAGCTGCAACATAAACTACATCGGAATTATAAGGATTGATTATTACACGGCTTATGTTTCTTGTATTGTCCAGTCCCAGATGTTTCCAGGTTTTGCCACCATCAATACTTTTATAAATGCCGTTTCCGCTCGATTGACTGTTCCTCGGATTTGCTTCGCCGGTTCCAACCCATATTATATCGGGAACTCTTTGATCAACAGCGACCGCACCGATCGATAATACAGGCTGATCATCAAAAATTGGTTCCCAGTTTACTCCGGCACTTGTTGATCTCCACAAGCCTCCTGAGGCTGTTCCTGCATAGATTATATCTGTATTTGCCATTACAACATCAAATGCAGTTACTCTACCACTCATTCCTGCAGGACCAATGCTCCGGGGTTTTAATCCTTTAAGCTTTTCCATATTTATTTTCTGTGCAGGAAGTTGAATACTGCTAAAAAAAATCAGTGTAAGTAGAAGGATAATTGATACAGAAAATTTCTGTTTGTGAATCATTTTAATTTTCCAGATTGTTAAGTAGTAAAGGTAAGATGTTTATTGAGGTTTCCATTAAACCGGAAAATATAAAGAAAAATTCTTAAGTTAAAATAAAAACCCTTTATTGATTTAAATATTACGATGAAAATTCAAATCTGATTTTAGCAGCAGTTTAAGTTAAATATGAAAGATGACAACTGTTTATTTTGTCAAAGCTATGTCTCTATTTATTCTCTTTGAGATTCTGATGTATTTAAGCTATGTTACGTCAGCTAATCCGTTTCTATCGGATGAAGGTTCTGATAACGATGACTCTAATTAATTAATTTATTTTATAAAATAATTGGGAGTTTAAATATGAACCTTGTTGACCGCGCAAAGAACATCCTTCTAAGTCCTAATACTGAATGGGAAGTTATCAAGGGTGAATCAACCACAACTGCAGAACTTTTTTCCAAATATGCTGTAATATTAGCTGCGATTCCAGCAGTTGCCGGTTTTATTGGTTATTTCCTTGTGGGAGTTTCATATGGATTTGGAATGATACACCTTGGTATAGGAATGTCTTTCTCCTGGGCGATTCTTACTTATATTCTTTCTTTGGTTAGTGTGTATGTTATGGGTTTAATTATCGATGCCCTTGCCCCATCATTCGGCTCTACAAAAGATTTCATTGCTTCTCTTAAAGTAGCAGTCTATTCTTATACTGCCGCATGGGTTGCCGGTATTTTTAATATTATTCCTTCGTTATCATTTCTTGCTGCTCTTGCAGGTATCTACAGTTTATTCCTTTTATATATGGGATTAAAAAAAGTCAAATCAGTTCCGGATGATAAACTTATTGGTTATTTCATTGTAACAATCATAGTGTCACTTGTTCTCTATTTTGTAATCGGAGCTATAATAAGTTCGGTTATTTTCCGCGGTTTTTATCTCAACGGGAATTTATAAAAATAATTTTTCAATCCGCTTCTTATAACGGGGCGGATATTCTTTTCTTTCATTAAGAATTTCCTGATTTCTTTAATTCTAAATATTTCTTTTGTAACAGGGAGTGCTTAAATTTCATATAACCATCTCAAACGGAGAGCAGACGATGGATCTTAATGAAAAATACTTTTCCAACAATACCCGCGGCTACAAAATAATCAATCGTTTTTATCTTAAGTACCGTGATCTTTTTGTTAAAACAATATTTACTGAATTTGAAGATTTCCGGAATCAGATTTTTTTGAATATTTCGGGAATTAAGCTTTCGGAAGAAATTAAAAATGAAGAAGCATATATAATAGGGTCCATCAAAATTCAATGCCGCGTTCAACTTGATAAAGCCTTAAGAAGAAAAAAAGAAAAACCTGAGAGCCAATTTAATAATTCCCTTATAGAAGAAGATGGTATTTCTATAACGGAAAACCTGGCGGATTCTCTCCCGGATCCGCATGAAATGCTCGAAGGTGAAGAAGTGTTTAACAGTTTAAATACTTTTAAACTTCAGTTGAATACTGATGAAAAGGAACTGCTTAATAATATGATTGAAGAAAAAACGCGGATTGAAATTGCCGAAGCAAAGAATCTTAATATGAATACTCTTGACACACATATAAGAAGATTGAGGATAAAATTATTCACATTTCTTAAAGAAAACGGGTACGAGTATAAAATGTTTAAGAAATATGAAAAATCTGAATAAAATTTCTGAAAGTAATCCCCCGGTTTTTAAACTTAATAACCGGAACATTAATAGAGGCATCTGAAAATGGAAAATATCTTTGAGGAATATTCTAAATTTCTTGATGAGACAAAAAGTCATCTCTCGCAGCAGACCCTTGCTACTTATATAAATTTGCAGGATCAACTGAGTGATAAGGAAAAACAATTTATTTCAAATCATCTTGCAGAATGCAAAGAGTGCACTAAATCATTCAATACTATTTTTGACGAAGATCTTGATTTTGACGGAAAGAAAAATGTAATAAGTCTTTTCCGCCAGCAGGATAACCAGGATGAGGAAACTGTTTTATTCAGAAGCGGGGATAGTCTTGTTGAAATTGAAATAACAAGACTGAGCCAAACCGATTTTAACCTTAGATTTCTTTCACTTCCATCAAGATTGAAAAAGGAAAGAGCGGCACTAAAAGTTAATTCTGAATATATACTTAATGTATTGTCGATGGATTTGGGGACGGTATATATTATTCACAGTGAAAATGATATTATGAATCTGGATTCATTCGAACTGATATCATTAACTGCTCCACCCGTAATTCCTGTTATTCAAAAGAAGGAAGAACCACAACGGAGCAGAAAATTTTATTGGTATGCCGCTGCATCAATTGTAGCCTTTGCATCAGTTATTTTTATTTATTATTCTTCAAGAACAGGTACCGGGTCGCAGAATTCCAACGAGCCGACGCAGGTAATTACAGACCTTACGCCCGGTCAGAAACCAATCAGGGAATCAGACACAGCATCCGTTAAAATACCTGAAGCCGACAAAGAAACTCCCCAAAATGATAATACAAAGATCAGGCAGGATCTTTTTGCTGCTAATGTTACACTCGAAAATTTTATTAACCGTAACAACAGAGGTAACTCACGTGTTGAGATAGTTTCTCCATCGATAGGAGCAGAGGTCAGAATGCCGGTCAGGTTTGAGTGGTTAACTGTAAATAAAAATATTACCCTGAAGTTTGTCATAGTCTCGAATCGAAATATCCCGGTTTATGATAAACTTATTAACGGCAAGGAGCTAACGATTGATACCAAACTTGATCCCGGATTATATTATTGGAAACTTGAGTCTCAGGATAATATTGAATCAATGGGAAAATTTATTATCCGCTAAATTAACGACCTACTAAAATGAAAGGACTCCACTCAAGCGGATAAGAATATCGTTCAGTGTTTATCAAATCAAGTTTTGCCTTTCGTAATGCAGAGGAATAATCCATTCCATCTAAAATATTTTTGTAAAAGTTAATCATAAGAATAGAAGTAGATTTATCTGCAACCTGCCAGAGTGAAACAACAATATTATCAGCACCTGCATAGAAGAAGCCCCTTGTTAACCCGAAAATTCCTTCACCTTTAACCACTTTTCCAAGCCCGCTTTCACATGCACTTAAGACAATTAAATCTGCATTAAGATTAAGATTGTATATTTCACCGGCGTAAAGGATTCCGTCATCGAGTGAATCATCAGAATTATAAAATATTAATCCTGATAGATTGGGATGCTCTTCATTTATAAAGCCGTGAGTAGCCAGGTGAATAAATTTATACCTGTACATATCATCCGATTTTAACGTGCTTTCAGTTGCTGATTTGTTCAAAAATAAATCTGAAGGATAACCCGCTTCCTTAAATAATTTTCCTATTGATTTTACCTCAGTTTCAGTTTCAGGAAGGGAAGAATATTTCTTCCCGGAAACAATTATAGATCTGAGAGCATTGTCATTAACTAGATTTGAATCCATAACTGAAGCGATCTTTTTTAAATCATTTTTATCTTCTGAGAAAACGGGGGCAAATCCGGCAAAGGAAATCTTTGCATTATCATTTTTGTGCAGTAAAGTTTCTCTTAATAACTCCGATGAATAATGATAGCTTATTTCGTAATCATTTATCAGGTAATGCAAACCTGTAAAATCTCCGTTAAAAGTTTCTGTAGAAACGTTTGCTAACAAAGCTTCAAATGGAAGATAAGCCATTATATCATCGGGAATGATGTAAAGCTTTTCTTTTCCAGTAATAGAACCTTTAACCGGCATAATTAATTTATTATAAAGAAACACTGAAGATGTTAAATAACTAATGTAGTCCAGTTTCTGCAGTGAATTCCTGAACTTTCTTACCTCATAAAAAAAAGTAGAATCACTCTTAACACTGACCACATTTTCCGAATTGCCTGCCAGAGCAAAAATTGTAATCGATGAATCACCGATGGAATATTCAAGCAAAGCTGCTTTATCAGGTAAAAGTTTTTTTATATCCTCAGTTGAACTTATCTCATCGGGATATTTTAGTTTATGGTAAGCAGGAAAATTCTGCTCAATATAGCTAAGCAGATCGTCATACTTCCGCTGAAAATCGAACAGTAGATTCCTGTTATTAACTGTTGATATAGAATCCTGGGACTCTTCAGCTTCTTCCAGCCGTGTTTGATAAAGTGAAAGATCTGCCCTTAAATCTTTTTCTTCCTCAAGTAAACTATCCGGTAATCCCGCAAATTTTCTCGCATCAGATTCAGCAATTGATTCAGCGAGAATTCCGGCTTTATTTCTTTCTGTAAATAAAAAAGCTGATTCAAGATATTTTTTATCATCCGTCTTTTTGTAAAGATTTAACGCTACACCGATGGCTTTCTTATTTACTTCATAAGATCTTTTGGTAAGCATCAGTTTTGATTCTTCCCTACCGAACCCCACTTTCAACTTATCTATAACATCCGAAGTAATTTTATACGCATTAAGTGCCTTAATTAATTTTATGGTTTCTCCGGAATGTTCAGCATCTTCTTCAAAAGTATTTCCTTTCTCTATTAATGCTGTAACTAGCTGATCTTCGGAAGGCATTTTTTGTAGTGTATTAACATCAGCACTGTCCGGAGAATGACCCGGCCAGACGATGGAAAGTGCTGAGTCGTAATATGCCTCAGCATTTGTAAACTCAGTTTTTTTTCTGTAGAGATTTCCAGAAAATATATAAGCTTCTGCAAGATTTGGATTGAAAGGGTCAATTTTACGGTAAATGCTGATTGCCTTATTCAAAAAGTATTTCCCGTTATTCAGGTTTCCCATTCTTGTAAAAACATCACCGATATTAGCATAACTGTAAGCCACATCGCGCGATTCTTCACCTGCAAAATCTCTCCTTATCTGCATAGCTTTATAATTGTACTCAAGAGCTTTATCATAATTACCTGTATAAGTGTATGTTGAAGCAAGATTATTGTAGCTCATAGCAACAAATGGATGATTAGATCCAAGCTTATCTTCCCAAATGTTTAATGCTTTTAAATCATATTCAATCGATTTGTTGTAATCTTCCTTCAGAAAATACACATTCGACATATTGGTGTAACAATTTGCAAGAAAAGTATTATTTCTCCCGAGTGTTTTGATCCAGATTGTTTCGGCTTTTTCAAAGTATTGAAGAGCTTTCTCATAATCTCCGGTCCTGTAATAAATCAGTCCGACATTATGATATCCTTTTCCTGTATTTGCGTTTTCAGTTCCGAAAATCTTTTCATTTATTTGAAGCATCTCGCTGTAGTACTTATAAGCTTTATCATAATTTGCCTTTTCATAATAAACCGTTCCGATGCTATTATAAATTTCCGCCCTGAGGGAATCCTGGTTTTGAGTGATATTTTTTATTACCCCCAATGCATTATTAAGATGTGTGAAAGATTGTGTATAATCCCCAAGATATCGGTAATTGATTCCCATATTTTTCTGGCAATCGATATATTTAATCCAATCCTCTGATTTTTCAAAAAGCTCGGAAGCCTTTTCGTAAAAGTAATTTGAGCTGTCGTACTTAACATCTCTCCAGAAATCATCGCCTTTTTGGTATAGTTGATCTGCAAGTGAGTCCGGGGAGCTTGTAATTGAAAAAATATTATTGCTGCTAATTAAAATAATTGCGGAAATTAGAATGAATACTTGTTTAAAATTTTTCATAATCTAATATTTTGGTTTCCGGATTTATAGCCAATATATCTGATTTCAACATCTGCCTGACTTAATCTAAATTTTCTTTCTGTTACTTTCAATAAAAAAACGCCACTAAAATACACCCAAACAAGCATTTTTAAGAAAATTAATTGAAAATCCACAATAAAATTATTTACCGGGAACTCTATCAGAAATTAATATGTTGGTCAGGTTAAGTCACCCATTAAATTAAAAAATAATTCTCTAATACGGTTGGGAATTTTTATTCCCTGAGGTGAACTACATTCAGAATAACTAAATACATAAGGAGTTGGTATGAAACTTAAATTAATTTCTCTTTTTATGATTACTATTTCCCTGTTTTTGAACGCGAATACTTCAGCACAAACTGCAAGGTTACAAGTAATCCACAATTCATCGGATGTTGCGGCAGATCCGGTGGACATTTACCTGAACGGAACATTGTTACTTAATGACTTCGGGTTCAGAATGGCAACACCATTTATAGATGCCCCTGCCGGTGTCCCATTAAATATAGGAGTTGCACCCGGGAACAGTGTTTCGGTGAATGACACCTTAAAGAATTTTTCGGTAACTCTGACAAGTGGTGAAAAATATGTAGCAATAGCTAATGGAGTGCTGGATCCGAATTCTTACTCAGCAAACCCGGATGGAAGAAGTACAGCATTCACACTGTTTGTTAAGTCAATGGCAAGAGAAACAGGAACAGGCAGCGGAGTAGATTTCTTTGCAGTACACGGATCAACAGATGCACCTACAGTGGATGTAATAGCAAGAAATGTAGCAACGCTCGTAGATAATGCAGCATACGGAGATATAACAGATTATATCACAGTACCGGCAGCGGATTATATATTAGATGTAACACCGGGAGATGATAACAACACAATAGTAGCATCATTTAATGCAGATTTATCAGGATTAGGAGGAGGCAGTGCAGTAGTATTTGCATCAGGATTCCTTGATCCGTCAATGAACCAGAACGGAGAACCGTTTGGATTGTTTGCAGCACTCGGTGATGGTACTGTAGTAAGTTTCAGTCAGGTTACATCGGTTGGTGAAGAAAATATTTCCTCTCCTTCAAATATGGACTATTACAGAATTATCCGAATCCATTTAACCCTACGACTAAAATAAATTTTACAATTCCGGATCAGCAATTTGTAAAATTAAAAGTGTATAACATAATTGGTCAGGAAGTAGCATCTGTAGTGAATGAAGTTCTGAATAAAGGAAATTATTCATATTCATTTGATGCACGGAATTTCTCATCCGGAGTTTATTTCTATAAACTTCAGGCAGGCAATTTTAGTGAAGTAAAGAAAATGACGCTTGCAAAGTAACAATAACATATAGCTCTCCACAAAAGAAAAGTCCTGTAAATTGCAGGGCTTTTCTTTTTCAAATCATAAGCTCCCATTCTCCTAAAAATTTTCTATTGAGTGAAAGTTTTTACCGAAAATTCTAACTATTCAGAACAGAGCAAAACAAAACCAAAATTACAAAGGAGTCAGCGATGTTAAAAACATCTACTGCGGGCATATTACTATTAATAGTCTTCTCATTCAGTTCAACTTATTCCCAGACTTTCGATCCATCTCCATTGGAAGGTTTCTGGAGAGGAACCTGGTATAATATTACATTTTCGTCAACCGATTCTGCATTTTTAGATATTGGTGTAGATGAAGCAAATAATACTTTATCGATGACACTTGATCTGGATGGAAATGTATTTGGTGGTTCTGATCCCGATCCTGTAACTATGACGGGCAATTTTGATGAAAACGGGTTTAGTATAACAGGCAATTCCCCTACTTACGGACCGATGTATTTTTCCGGTGATGCCGCAGGATTTATTAATGGAAGATTGCCGGATGTTCCTAATCCTGCGATTGATAGTACAACCATGAATGGAACATATACAATTAATAATATTGTGTTGTACTATCTGGTTTATTTTACCGGGGGAGGCGGAACGGCAAACGGGATTATAAGTCTGGAAAAGGATCAGACAACAAATGTAAGAGCATTAACTAATAACCCAGCTGAATTCCGGCTTTATCAGAATTACCCGAACCCTTTTAATCCGGTAACAACAATAAATTTTTCTATTCCTCATCCAACTTTAGTCACTCTCGAAATATATAATACACTTGGTGAAAAGGTTGCAACTCTTTTATCAAAGGAAATAAATCCGGGGAATCATTCTGTTAAATGGAATGCTTCAGAATTTTCAAGCGGAGTTTATTTCTACAAAATTACGACTGATAATTTTTCTTCAACTAAAAAATTATTGCTGCTTAAATAACGTAATCATTTCAAAACAAATCAATTAATAAAAGGATTATAAAGATGAAAAAACTTCTACTATACATTTTTCTTTTCAGTTCATCAGTAATGATTGCTCAAAGTAGCTGGCAGCAGCTTCCGTCACATCCTGACGGTAGCGGATTTACAGGTTTAGTTGTAAACTCGAATGGTGATTTGTTTGCCACAACAGGAAGTTTTAATTATCCAGCTGATATTGGCGGAGTAAGCCGTTCTACAGATGGCGGAGCAACTTGGGAAAAAGTTTTTCCGTGTTATATTGCAAGAACCATAGAAATTACCTCAGATGGTACTTTGTTTGCAAGTATATGGGATTATCCGAATGCTAATGAAGGAATTTATCGTTCAGTTGACAACGGTTCAACTTGGGATCCGGTGTACATTCCGACTAATGCAAATGAGCATTATTTTTCAATAAATGATGCCGGCGGCGGAATAATGTATGCCGGTGCAAGATATGGAGTAATGGTATCGTATGACAGTGGTTTAAGCTGGGGATATGATGCTTCTTTTCCTGTCGGGGAATCCTGGGTTTGGGATGTTGAAAATTCTTCTGACGGAAATGTATTGGCGGCTTCAGCTACTGGTTTGTATTCAAAATCCTTACTGAACTGGAAACTGGTACAGGGAATAAATCCGGGAGATACGGTTAACTGTTTAACAACTCCATTAACTCAAACCTCATCTTTGAATGGAGGAGGCGGTCTGGCAAAAAGAGTATTTGGCGGATCTCAAAGAGGACTAATTTATAGTGCAGCAATAAATCCTCTTGCAACTTTTGTGGTAGTTTATGTAAGTGTCATCTATAAAATTTTAGTAATCTGCAATGTGAGTAACTGGATGTTGTTAGCATCAAGAGTTGATAGATTAAGGAAAAATTCTGTTTTGGGTGATACCTCATCTGCCGGAGTAATTACTTCTGTTGATGGGGTTAACTGGGCTTATGATAACGAGGGATTACCCGCTGATCCGGTTGTTTCTGTTTTTGCTTCCAATGGAATACAGAGGGGAGCAACAACAGTTTATGCAGGAACATTTGAAAATATTTCCGGCGGCGCAAAAATTTATAAGAAGGAATATTCTGTTGCAACAGAAATAGAAGATAGAAAAATAAATTCGATTGATTTTAAACTTTATCAGAATTATCCGAATCCCTTTAATCCATCCACAACAATTTCATTTTCAATTCCCAAAAAATCTTTTGTTACGCTTGAAATATTATAATTCAATAGGGGAAAATGTTTCAACTCTCGTTTCAGAAAATCTTGTTACAGGAAATTACAAATTTGATTGGAATGCAAAAGATTACTCAAGCGGGAATATATCTCTATAGATTACAGACAGATTCATTTTCCGAAAGCAAAAAAATGATATTAATGAAATAAAGGAATACCATGAAGATTTTAAAATTACATCTGCTATAATTTTTTCAGTTTTATTCTGTTCCATTATATATGCTCAAATAGTTCCAACCACATTGGAAGAAATTTATAGTAAAGACGGTTTCACTATTGAAATGAATCCAGATGTTGATAATCCCCTTGCTGCCAATTGGATGCGGGGTGCAGATATGCCGTATCCGCGGTATTACAGCGGCTCGGTTACATATACAAGAAATGATACAATGTGGTTATATGTGATTGGGGGAGATACTTCCGGTTCCGGTGATGCAACAACAAGCTGCCTGAAGTATAATGTAAACACAAACCAATGGAGTTACATTGCTCCGCTTCCGGTCCCGATGAGAACAAACGCTGCAGCAAGAATTGGTAATAAAATCTATACAATGGGGGGTTTCTCAGCACCATTTCCATCACCTGCATTAAATTCTTTTTTTGAGTATGATATAAACACAAATACGTGGACACAATTACCGGATATTCCCCAGACAGTATTTTTCCATGGTGCAGAAAGTTTTGAAGATTCTTTGATATATATTATTGGCGGAATTGAATATACTCAATCCAGAAGTGAAACCTGGTTGAATAAGGTTTGGGTTTACAACTTACAGCAACAGAACTTCAGACCTGCAACTGAAATGCCTAAAGGTACTGCCAGCTTTGGTCATAGTCTGTATTTCGATAATGCAGCACAGAAATATAGTTTATATGTGGTGGGCGGACTGCAAAGCGAAACTGATCTATGGAATACAACACTTAAAGGAGAGATAAATACAAACGACAAGTCACAAATCAACTGGACACTTAAAACCAATTACCAATTCGGTTTGTATGCTCATTACGGAGCTACATATCCCAATAATGAAATCTATTTTGCCGGCGGAAGCATAACGACAGGATTCAGTCCTATTAATGATGTTTTTAGTTATCATCCTGATACTGATGAATATGAAGCCGAGGATCCGACCCCCATTCCCTGGATGGCGACATCGGCAGGAGTTAATTATTCAAATCTTAATAGGAGCGGGAGCCAGGTTGTTGTTATGGTATTGGCCGGCGGCATTACAACTGGACCAACAATTACAAAACAAACCTGGGTTTTGACCGACACTGTTGCCACAACCGGCGTAAATCATATCAGTAATAATATGCCAGGTACTTTTTCTCTTTCACAGAATTATCCAAACCCTTTTAACCCATCCACCAAAATTTCTTTTTCAATCCCGAAAGAATCTTTCGTAAACCTCGAAATCTATAACTCTCTTGGAGAAAAAATAACCGCTCTTGTTTCAAAGGAAATGAACCCGGGTAATTATTCTGTTGAGTGGAATGCAGTAAATTATTCAAGCGGGATTTACTTTTACAGAATACAAGCGGGCGATATTACCGCCGTAAAGAAATTAGTTCTTCTAAAATAATTATCCTGCAAGGGAAACAGCTTTTGTTGTTTCCCTTTAGTCCTTTAGAAATATCCATTCTATTATCTTTCCTAAACTTGTTATTGACTGCTGAAGAATAAAAAACTATTTTCCGAATACATCCCAATATTTTTTGTTCGTTAATCTGCTGTGATTTCAGGTTTTTATTTTAAAACAAAATTCAATCATTATAATTCCTCTTATGAACTCCTTGATATGTAAAACAAATACTTTGAAACTTAGCTTGTTTTTTTTGCTGACGACAATGAATATAATCTTACCTCAACAAACAAGATTTAAACATTTAACAGTAGAAAACGGGTTATCGCAAAGTGTTGTGAATTGTATGATAGAAGATCACATCGGTTTCCTTTGGTTTGGTACGCAGGATGGACTAAATCGATTTGATGGGTATAATTTTAAAATATTTCGTCACATCCCTGGTGATTCTTCTTCACTTTCCGGTAATGATATTTGGTCTTTATTTGAGGATGCGGATGGTAATATCTGGGTTGGAACACAGGATGGAATTTTAAATCGTTTTAATCCCGAAACAGAGATATTTACACATTATGAATTAAACGGTGATAAAACTATCAGCGGAAATAGTATAACCTGTATTTATCGGGATAAAGCAGATCTCCTGTGGATTGGGACATATAATGGAGGCTTGTATATGTATGATCTAAAGACAGGTTCAGTAATTAACTGGCAGAATGACCCTGAAAATTCATCCTCGTTAAGTAATAAATATGTGACTTCAGTTTATGAAGATTTAAAGGGCAATATATGGGTGGGGACCTATAATGGTTTATGCCTGTTTAATAAGAATTCAAATAAATATCCTTTTAAATGTTTCTATCATAATTTGAATGACAACAATTCTTTAAGTAACAATATTGTTTGGAGAATTTTTCAATCTCCATCAGATCCTGATCATATTTGGATAGGAACTTTTAACGGATTGACTCTGGTAAATACGGATAAAAAAATTTTCACACAGATCATTCCTGATAAAAAAAATCCCGATCAGCTTAGCAGAAGTATCAGTTCAATTTGTGAAGATAATTCCGGAAACCAAAAAGTTTTTTGGGTGGGTACGTACGAAGGATTGTTAAAGTTAAAATTCCCGACCGGATTAGTATTAAACAATATCGAATCAGATAAAAAAAATGTTGTTTTACAAGATTTAACAAATAAACTTCAATACTATAGAAGTGTAAATAAACCAGCGGATCAAAACAGTATTAGTAATAATCTTATAAATGTTGTTATCAAAGATAGATCTGGTGTAATATGGATTGCCGGCCAAAAAGGGATTGATTATTATTCAATTCAAAAAGATAAATTCAGTATTCAGTCAAATAAAAAATATGAATCAATTGATCCCGGCAGTTTAGGAATAACCGATGTACAGGCTGTTACGCAGACAAATGATAAGACTATATGGATTGGTACTTCTTCCGGTTATTTTCATTAACGGATTCTTTCGGCAAAATTAATCTGAACAGGATTGATTTTTTTATGAGACAAAATATCTGGTCGCTGGCTAAAGGAAATCAAAACGATTTGTGGATTGGAACTTATGGAAATGGCCTTGAACATCTCGATTTAAAATCAAATAAAATTAAACGCTGGCGAGGTAACTGGTCTGATAAAAAAGATATTGGTAATTCATATGTCCGCTCAGTATTACAGGATAAAACGGGAAAAATATGGCTGGGCTTTTGGGGTGTAGGTATCAATATGCTGGATACTAAAACAGGAAACATTAAAAGATGGTACCACTCGGCTGATGATCCGAAAAGCCTGAGCTATAATGATGTCTGGTTGTTATTTCAGGACAGTAAAGACAGAATATGGATAGGAACTTACGGCGGAGGATTAAACTTATTTGATTCATCCGGGGGCGGAACATTTTACAAATGGTTCAGTGATTCTCTTAATAATAACGGGCTTTGCAATAATAATATACTCTCAATTCATGAATATCAATTCAATAAAATTAATGATGAAACAATTCTATGGATTGGCACTGCGAACGGCTTGAATAAATTTATTATTAATAATAAAACTTTGGCGGGTACTAAGCCTGAAGTAAAAATTGAAAAATATTTACTTCAGCAGAATTTTATTACAAATACAATTAATAGTATTGAAGAAGATCGGGAAGGTCATTTATGGATTACCACTAATAACGGGTTGATTGAGTTTAGCCCTTCAGCTGGCATACTTCAAAATTACACAACTTATGATGGACTTAAGAGCAATGAATTTAATCCAAACTCATCCTGTAAAACAACTGACGGGGAAATATTTATCGGAAATATTAATGGATTAAATGTTTTTTATCCGGACAGTATTTCTCATTCAGATTACAATCCGCCTGTAGTTTTAACTGAGTTTCAGATATTTAATGAACCGGTTTCTGTTAATCCGGGCTCAGTTTTAGAAAAATCAATCGGCAGTACTAAAAAAATTATTCTTTCTTATGATGAAAATGTTTTCTCTTTTCAATTCGCTTCACTTGATTATAATGCACCTGAAATGAACCAGTATTCATATAAGATGGAAGGATTTGATAAAGACTGGATAAAAAGCGGGACGAGACGATTTGCAACCTATACAAATCTTGATCCCGGTGAATATGTTTTTCACGTTAAGGCAACAAACAGCGATGGAATATGGAATGAAAATGATACTCAGTTAGCAATTTTGATAACACCTCCATACTGGGAAACCTGGTGGTTCAGAAGTTTCATAATTATGACAATTGCAAGTTTACTTTATTACCTGTACAGAATCAGGTTAAAAAGAATAATAGAGATGGAAAGGCTGAGGATAAAAATTGCCTCAGATCTTCATGATGACATTGGATCTGCATTAACAAGGATTTCGCTGGAGAGCGAATTGCTTGGAACAAAAGATGATCCCGATGAAAGAAAGTCCGCGACGCAAAGAATCGGATCAATGAGTCGAGAAATAATAACCTCGATGAGCGATGTTGTGTGGTCTATAGATTCAAGGAATGATTCAGTTGAAAATTTAATTAACCGTATGAAGGATTTTGCATTCTCACTTTTTTCTTCCAGGAACATAAGAATTATTTTTGAAACATATAATTTAAACCTTCAGAAAAAACTTAAAGTTGATGTAAGACAGAATATATATTTAATATTTAAGGAAGCAATAAATAACTCATCAAAATATTCAACTTCGGATCATATAAAAGTTGAAATGAAAAATGAAGCAGGAAAATTCATAATGATTATTGATGATCCTGAAACACTATTCTTACCTCAGAAATTAACAGGTCACGGGTTGAGAAATATGCAGATGAGAGCAGAAAGAATAGGCGGAAAGATAAAATTCATAAATGAGAATGGATATAAAGTAATTTTCACAGGGAATGAGCTTTAAATACCTGCATCTTTATGTAGTTTAAAAAGATTTTAAATAACTTAAGATTAAACATGATAAGAATAGGTATTGTTGAAGATGATGATCTTATTCGTGAAGGTATTCAGAAATATTTGAATGCACAGGATAATTTCATATGCGACCTTGCGGAAAATAGCTTTGAAAATTTTCTTCCAAAGCTGGCCAAAGAAGGTCCTGTTGATGTCGCATTAGTTGATATAGGATTACCCGGGATGTCAGGAATTAATGGAATAAAAATATTAAGAAAAGAATATCCTGATATAAATATCATAATGTTAACAGTCTATAATGATTCGAACAGGATATTTAATTCTCTATGCGCAGGGGCTTCCGGTTATTTATTAAAAAATACTCCACTTGAAGAAATAAAAAAATCTATTGAAGTATTGGACAGCGGGGGCTCACCAATGTCTCCCGAAATTGCAAGAAAAGTAATTGAGTATTTCAATCCAACCAAACCGAAGGGATATAAATCCGGGTTAACTCAAAAAGAAAATGAAATCGTAAATGCATTAGTTGACGGATTAAGCTACAAACTTGTTGCAGACAAAATAGGAATCTCTATTGATACTGTTCGCTTTCACATCAGGAATATCTACCGCAAACTTCATGTTAATTCCAAAGCCGAGGTTATCAGCAAATCACTTAAGGGAGAAATATAGGAATCTCAATCCTCTTCCATCATCCATCTTCCATCAACCATCATACATAAAAATACCCTGCATCTTTATGCAGTTGTCTCATCTAAATTAATTTTTAATCTTAAATTAAAAATTCACTCTCTGTCGAAGCTGCTCAAAATTAATTAATAACAATAAACTATTTGGAGAATTGAATGATGAAGGTACTAAACAAATTATTTATTGGATTTTATGCTATTTATTCAGTAATAATTTTCTGTGGATTAAGTTATTCACAGCCAATGAGCGGTAACTACACAGTTGGCGGTAACTCACCTGATTTTGTAACATTACAAGATGCAGCAGATGCTGCAATGTCAAATGGAGTTACTGGTCCTGTAGATTTTAACATCCGTCCCGGTACTTATATGAAAGATGGCGGTGCAACCACATTGTTGTGGATAAACTCTTCAATTGTGGGGGCTTCTGAAGTTAACAAGATTACTTTTCAATCTGACATTTCTTCGGGAGGAAATGTTGATAATGTGATTTTGCAAGCTGATTTCGATTCAAGTTCTATTTACTACATGAAATATCTTGTAGAAATTCAGACAGATTATATCTCTTTCAAAAATCTTTCTTTTAGAGATGCTGATTCCATGGATACACCAGCCAGCAATCTCATTTATATAGAACCTTATTTTCAACACCCGCCAATTAAAGATATTATCATAGATGGCTGCAGGTTTATTGGGACACCATATTTTACTCAGGGCAGCAACGGCGAATTCGGAACAGCTACGGGGATTAATGGTAATACCGTTTCAACTGCCTCAGTAACTAATAGTCAATTTAGTAATTTAAATCTGGCAGTAAATTTTATTCACAACCCCGGAACAGGGGATACTGTAATTGTAAATAATAACAGATTCGAAAGTCTTTTCCCGGTATCATCAAATACCGGAGCCGTAAATGGTGGAGCAATAATAACTAATTTAGCCTACGTATTTATACAGAGGAACTTTGTTACCAGTTCATACGGCCGTAATGCGATACAGGTAGAATCACCTTCGATAGGAATTATTAAATCAAACTATATCTCGGGTAATTTCTGGTCAGGTCAGCTTTTTATATCCGGAACTAATGTAACGGATTCGTTGATAATTAGTAACAATATTATTATTGGCGGAGCAGATTATGGGGCGATGTATATAGAAACGCGTAATACAAGGATTCTACATAATACTATCATTAATGCAAGAAGCAGCGGTGCTACACTTAATATAAGCGGCTCTCAATGCACTCTTCTAAACAATATTGTCCTTGCCTTTAACAATGATCTTACATTAGTGACGAATAATAGCGCCACAGGTTTTCTTTCAAATCATAATGTATTCTATAAATCAGGAACCCAGGGATGGTTTGCTCGTATAGGAGGCATCTACTATACGACCTTTGATGATTATCGTTTTGCAACGGGACTGGATTCGAATTCAAATTTTACTAATGTTAACTTTGAGTTTGATTCGCTCGGAATTCATATAAGTGAATGCCAGGCACAGGACCCTGTACTCAATGGTATTCATTTGCCTGAGGTTCCGGTTGACTTTTACGGGGCAATACGTGATTCGGTTAAACCATTCATTGGTGCAGTTGAAGGAGTTCGTCTTCCATTCGATATGTTCGGCGATCCATATAGAGCAGGATTGGGGGGATTTGCCACTTCTATCGCGCAAGGTAAATTTGATAACTCATCTGCTCCGGGAATTGCTGTTCCGGATTATGATAACAACGCAGTGTACTTATTTCACAATAATGGTGCATCAAGAACCTTTACACAATACACCACTCTCTTCCCTGGTTTCCAGCCCACTGATGTTTATTTCTATGACCTGGATGATGATGGAAATCTTGATTTAATTATTGCAGGGGAAGAAGCAAAAATTGAAGTACGCTGGGGAGATGGAGCAGGAAATTTTTCTAATCCAACTACTTTAGAAACCTTGGGCAGAGTACGATCAATTCATTCAGGTCATCAAAACATTGATAATCTTAATACTATTCTTTTAATGGAAGATAATAGTTTTCTTCCAAACTCAAGTTTTTTGGGTTACCTGGATAACAGCAACGGCAGGAATTTGGAACATTTAATTGTACAAATACCTTTCACTCACGATCCCGATACAATTTATGCCGGAATAACAGATTTTGCTACGGGAGACCTGGATGGAAACGGTACTGACGAAGTAGTAGCTCCCGGGATATTCGGAAGTACAAATGTTCAACCGGAAATTGTTGTTCTTTCAGATACAAGTCTGGGTAATTATCCCTGGGCACATCAGAATATATATCCTGGTATTCCTTCGGCAAGTTACACAAACAGTTCAGTAACGCTAGGTGATTTTGACGGAGATGGAGATAACGATTTTATTACAAACGGATGGGACGATAACTATTGTGTGCTTATTAAAAACGAGGGAGGATTTTCATTTGCTGCTGATACTATTCCGGCTGCTGCATCGCGGGGTTTAGTGAAGCTTGATTACGAAAATGATGGTGATCTGGATTTTGTTACAATAAATAATACTTTGGATAGTGTTGGCATTACTGTTTTCCTTAATGACGGTTCTGGTAATTTTGAAGAGAAACGAAATTGTTTTCTACCATTTGCCAGCGGACAGCCTTTCGGTGTAGTAGCAGCAGATTTCGATGAAGATGGGAGTACTGATATTGCAATGGTTTCAAGATCATTTGGGCCTTTAGATTCGTTGTTTGTGTTATATAATCTTGGAGGATTCAATGTTCCCACTGGAATTAAAACAAACAGAAGATCAACAGAAATTCCTGAAAAGTTTGAACTCTCACAGAATTATCCTAATCCATTCAATCCATCAACAAAAATAAATTTCAGTCTTCCGAATGAAAGTAATGTAAAGATATTTATTTACAATATACTTGGTGAAAGAGTAAAGGAACTGGTTAACGGGCGGGTATCTGCAGGAGAACATATTATCAATTTCAATGCGGGTAATTTTGCATCTGGAATATATATCTATCAAATGATTGCAGAAACTATTTCCGGGAATACTCTTTACACCACAGCAAAAAAGATGATTCTGATGAAATAATTTTCGGTAGTCACATTTTCTCCTGAAGCCCCGCAATATAGTGGGGCTTTTTTTTGATTTTCAATTTGGCGAATTACGAATTAGCGGATTGAATTCAACTGATATGTTAATTCGACAATCCGCTTAATCCGGTAATTCGAAATTTATTTTATTATTGCCTGTTTAATTTGAGAGATAAATTAGTTTCGATTTAAAAATACCGCAGTTTGGGTGATATATAAATATTAATTTTTTTATATTTTTATATAACGAGTCCAAGTTGTGGGATCTGAAAAATATACACTTCGAAATAATATGTTACACTTTTGTGATGATATACTGATCAAAATAATTTAGGCTGTAACAAGGTTCTTTTTTTTTAACTTTTCTGGTTAAAATAACAGGTGGGTTATGTCAAACAAGTTTTTATTTCTTTTTTTAATTTTCTCCTTTCCGTTAACATTTATCTTTTCACAATCAAATCTTCCATGGGAATATTCTAACCTCAAAAAAAATTATGTTCCAGAATCAAGAAATACAAATGATATTAATAAACCTGGTTCCAATAATTATCTGGAATATTTAAGCAGTTTTTCATACGGGTCCGCACTGGCAGTTTCAATTGACAGTTTGCGTAATGTTCTTTTTCTCGGCAGCGGCGGCGGAGTTTTGATTTTTGATGTAATGGATAAAACCAATCCGGTACTGCTTACCAACATGATTAGAACGCAGGGAGTAGTGATGGATATTTTTTATGATGAAACGACAAAAAGAATTTACCTCGCCTGCGGTGAAGGAGGACTGGAAATCTGGGATGTCCAGACTCCGACACAGCCGGTATTGTTAAGCAGAACAGAAGTTTTATTTTTTGATGTTGAAACCCCTGTAGGGCATGTACAGGTTAAAAATAATTTTGCGTATTGCGAATGCGGTTTCGGCTATGTACAATCTCTTAATTGTAATGACCCTTACAACCCATACCAGATCAGTTACGATAATAGTATGGGAAACCCTGCATATGATATTTTTATTTCATCTGACGGTTCGCTTTTTGCATCAGGATTCGATAATTATCTGAGATATAGTATAAATGCCGGTCAGTTTGCCATTACCGGGTATAGTTATTTTGTTACCAGTATCGGTCCAATGTATGCAACACCGGACTATTCATTCGTTGGACGGGGTACTAATATGTATATACTAGATATGCACAATGGTACTTTTCCCGTTATAAGTCAAACCGATGTAGGAGGAATAACCCATATTGAAATGAGGAACAATCTTGCATACATAGTTAATGGCAGTGTGATGCAGGTATGGAATGTTTCAAATGTTCAAAATCCATCATTCCGGGGATCAACACCGTTGCCTGGTGCATCAGAGGATATGACCGTGGCGGACAACTATGCTTATGTTGCTGATGGCGCAGCAGGTCTTATTATTTATGACGTCAGCAATCCTCAAAATCCTGTTGAAACAGCCAACTATCAAACTCTAAGTCAAGCGCTGGACGTATTCATACAAAATAATTATGTTTATTTAGCCGACAATCAAAGCGGGATGGTAATTATTAATGATTCAAATATAAATTATCCTACACTTGCAGGCCATTATATGATCCCATCAGGATATATGTACGATGCTAAAGTTCAGGATAATATTGCATATACTGTAGGTTATGCATCAGGTCTTAGAATTGCCAATATTTCAGATACTTCAAATATAATTGAACTTTTCGCCGATACAACCTTTAATTCATTTAAATTGGAACTGAACGGAAACTACTTATATGTTGCACAAATCAATTCGGCTCAGTCTTCAGTAATAAGAATTTATGATATTTCCGATCCCTCAAATCCGAATGAGATAAATGATATAGTACTTCCTTCCATAGTGGAGGACCTGACGTACTATAGCGGATATTTATATGTTTCAAATTATACAAATGGATTATTGATATATGATGTATCGGATCCTTCAAATCCTGTTGAAACTTTTTCCATAAACTACCCGGATGTATTTGATGTAGAAATTTATAATGGCTACGCATACGTTTGTGCTTTGGACAATATATCCAATAATGGCGGTTTGCATATACTTAACGTAAGTAATCCCGCACAACCGGTAGAAGTTGGCTATTATTCGGCTACCGGCTTTTATGCAATTAAAGTAAAAGTAGCCGGGGATTATGCATACGTGGCCGATGGGGATGAGTTACATCTTGTTTATGTACAAGATAAGTCCAACCCTGTGTTACTTGAAGATTATGCACTGCCTGGTTTCGCACATGATTTGTATGCAAAGGACAGTCTTATTTTTATTGCCGACGAAGATGCCGGTTTACAGATTTTGGAGAATAAGCAGTTCAATAGTTCTGGCGGCAATTTGAATTGGCATCAACAGAATGTGAATACGGCCGAAGGCGCAGGTTTGAATTCAATTTATTTTAAGGATGTAAATACTGGATGGACCGTTGGAGACTTAGGCTCGTATTCCAGAACAACTGACGGTGGCCAAAATTGGACTCAGCTGGATCTGTCTACCTCCTCGAATTTAAATAAAATAGAATTTATAAATGGAACGACAGGCTGGATAGTAGGGTCAGGGGGCTTAATCCTGAAAACCACCAATGCCGGTATAACTTGGAATGCACAGTCCTCCGGTACTTCTTATACTCTTTATTCAGCCAGCTTTGTAAGTGAGAATGAAGGATGGATTTCGGGTGATAACGGTATTATTCTCCACACTTCAAACGGAGGTTCACTCTGGCAAATACAGAACAGCAGTTACTCAGCACCAATAATGGCTATTGATTTTCTCGATTCACAAAATGGATTAGCCGCTGCAAGCGGAGATATCGGTGCTATTCTTAGAACCGCGAACGGTGGAGCTACATGGCAGCTCATCTCTACATCTGCACCATATTTTTTATTTAATGTTGATTTTGTTTCCGAAAATGTTGCTTACGCAGTCGGAATGTTCGGCGCAATTGTAAAAAGCCTAAATGGCGGTCTTTCCTGGTTTCTGATACCTGACCCGCCTCCGCATGATTGGCTGTATGGTTTGGATTTTCTCGATGAACAAAACGGATGGATTGTAGGGTTTGACGGTAAAGTGATTCATACAACCGACGGTGGTAACAGTTGGGATGTACAAACCAGTGGAGTTATGAGTGAATTTCATTCTGTTTCTTTTATCAATGAATCCAACGGATGGGCCGCTGGTCTCGATTTTGAAAACGGTGGGCATGGGGTAATAATAAATTATTCAGTGCAAAATGTTCCGGTTGAGCTTGTCAACTTTTCAGCTAATATTGTTGGAAAGAAGGTCGAACTGAACTGGCAGACTGTTTCGGAGAAAAATAATAAAGGATTTGAAATTGAAAGAAAAGATGCCGGGGGAAAAGGTCAATATAATTTATGGAAAAAAATCGGATTTGTTGAAGGAACCGGAACATCGTCAAAATTGCACAGCTATAAATTTTCGGATGACCCGGATGTTAAGGGAACAAAGACAATCTATCAGTACAGATTAAAGCAAATCGACTTAGACGGGAGTTTTAGATATTCTGAAACGATAGTTGCTGAAATATCCATCCCTTCCGAATTTACATTAGAACAGAATTATCCTAACCCGTTTAATCCTTCTACCACAATAAAATATTCTATTCCTAAATCCTCAAATGTAACTTTAAAAATATTTGATGTTCTTGGAAGAGAAATTGAAACGCTGGTTAATGAAGCAAAAAAAGCCGGAACATATGAAGCCGTTTTTGATGCATCAGAATTTGCAAGCGGCATATATTTTTATAAACTTCAGGCAGGTTCCTTCATTGAAACGAAGGAGATGTTGTTGTTAAAGTAATATCTTAGTTAATTAAATAGTGTAGGCGAGTCTCAAACTTGCCAACATTAAAAAATATTGGTAGTAATTATGGAAAACTTGACTTTCCTTTTTGTTTTCTTGCTAACTTCACGCATTTCTCAGGAAAATATAATTAAAAAACAATAAATTTATTATAGTCACTTTAAAGATTTATGTTGTCCTGGTTATTCAATCGAAAGTTAGATGTATTTATATTAAACATTAAAAAAGGACCATATATGGTTTCAAGTATTCAAAAAGAAAAAGCCGAACTGTTTTTGAAATTTCATCAAGACAAAGAAATTCTGGTGCTGTTAAACTCGTGGGACATCGGTAGTTCTAAATTAATCGAAGCAAGCGGTTATAAAGCAATCGCTACAACAAGTATGGGAATAGCCGCCTCTTTAGGGTATCCTGACTGCCAGGTAATAACATTGTCAGAAATGATTCAAGCAATATCGGGTATCGTAAAAGCAGTACAAGTTCCGGTAAGCTGTGGATATAGAAGCCGGATATGGAAATAATTTAAATGAAATAATTGATTCTGTTAAAAAGATAATTGCAACAGGAATTGTTGGAGTAAACATTGAAGACAGTATTGAATTAAGTCCGGCATTAATTGACGAGATAGAATTCTGTGAACGGATATCAGCCATTCGTGCATTATCAGATTCACTTGGTTTTCATTTAGTAATTAATGCGAGAACGGATTCATTTTATACTTCGTCAGGTTCGCTGCAAGAAAAATTATCTGAATCAATTAAGCGCGGCAATAAATACAGGGAAGCCGGCGCCGACTGTATATTTGTACAACCTGTATGGGAAAAAGAAACGATTGCAACATTGGTTAAGGAAATTAATGCCCCAATTAATATTCTTTCAAACCCTACGATTGGGTCAGGCGTAACTCCATCCATAAGTGAGCTGCAGGATTTAGGCGTTGCCCGCGTAAGTCTTGGTTCAGGTTTGATGAAAGCTACTTTAGCTTTAATTAAAAAAGTTGCCGACGAACTCTCTGAAAAAGGAACTTACAATGTTTTATTAGATACCTTAACACCATTTCCCGATGCTGCAATTGCCTATAAAATGGCAATAGGGTTGAATAAATGAGAATAGCTACTAACATGCTAATTAATAAACTTGCATTGAAAGGAAAATAAATTGAAAAAAGTTGCCGTAATAGCACTCTTATCATTACTAATATTAAGTTTCAATACAAGTGATAAGGTAAATAATACTATTAGCACATTTAAACCGGAGGGAATAATTATGAGTGACACAATGCCAAAAGTTACCGGAATTGGTGGAGTTTTCTTTTATTCAGACAACCTGAAGGAAACGAAAGAATGGTACACAAAAAATTTAGGGATTGAAATCAATGATTGGGGTTCGTCAAGTTTTGAATCCAGAAACGTAAACAGACCTGACGAGATAAACTCTCTTCAATGGAAACCCTTCAAAAAAGGAGATGAATATTTTTCCCCGTCAAAAAAAGATTTTATGATTAATTACACAGTTCAGAATATTGAAGGACTTGTAAACAAACTTAAAGAAAACGGAGTAACTATACTTGACAGCATAGCGTCTTACGACTTTGGAAAATTTGTACATATTATGGACAAAGAAGGCAACAAAATTGAACTATGGGAGCCCAAATGATAGCTTTTTTAAGAAGCTAGGTGGAGCTTCAACAATATAATAATTATATGTATTGAACTAATCAATAACATTTTTATCTGAAAATGTTGTCGCATATAATCCGCAAATATTCGAAGAAATCCTTCGAACAAACCAACAGCGTTTTCGTATTCAACAATCTTGTTCTGGATTGCGGGTTAAGCACAATACAGTCATACCGAGTGTAGAAGACTAAGATTTAACTTCATACTTTATTAAAATATGAGGAAGCTGTCAAAGAATACGTAAAAAATTACTATTATTTATATTTTATTAAAATCGACAAGAGTGAATACAGGTCGATTTTAAATGAGGATTATTTACTTCTCCAGAATGGTGAAATTATAGACACCGAAGGCGATATTGCAGATATACCTGATCCGGATAGCGGGTATAAACTTACTGATTCATTCGACTTCCGTTAAGTAAAGATTGAGGGAGATATTGCCTACCTGGTTTATTTTCTAAAGGCTGAGATAACTGACAAGGCGACGAATGGATTTCGAAATAAGGAATTGCTTGAAAGTGCTATTCTTCGCAAATCAGATGAAGGCTGGAAAATAGCTTTGTTACACTCTACCAGAATTGCAAAGCCGGAAGAATAATTTATTTGATATTAGGTGATGTGGAATATGAAAGACAGGCAATTATAATTTTGTTACAAAAAAATAATAAATAATGTAATTAAGTTGTAATTACGGAAGCAGCGACTCTCCGAAGGTGTCCATCCGGACAACGGAATGCCGTAACATGTCCGGTAATTATGAAGTTCTTCAGTTTTGTGAAATGATTATTTTTAAATAGCCTTAAAGCGTAAATAAAATTTGTCCTGGAGATTCAGTTAAATTTAATTAATCTATTATCGCTTTTCGATAGAAATCTTAAGTGTGCAGTAATGGCAAAATATATAAGTATCATTAGTATGATTATTGGTGCTGCAGGCATTTTTTTCGGGTTCTATTACTTGAACAATCTACCTCAGACTTCTCTGAAAATAGTTACAGTTTCAACTGTGGGAATTGTGGGGGTGCTTGCATTTATCCGACATGTTGTTTTTCATAAATCGGATGCTAAGAGACTCGGATGGGAAACGGAAAGGCCTGACTGGATGTTCGAAGTTGGATTTGCCAACCTTGCATTCGGCTTTATGGGTTTCATTTCTGTATTTGCAAATTGGGGAACACTCGCACAAGCTCTTGTGCTGTTCGGATATTCATTTTATCTGCTGCAGGCGGCAATACTGCATACGTATAGGTATTTTACAGATAAAGAAAAAAATCCGGCGAGGCTTTGGCGTAGTGTTATCGCCACTTTACTTTACGTTGTAATGATGATTTTCTTTGCTTTTGAAGCACTTTCGGTAAATTGAAACAACATAAATCAGTATATACCAAAAGGAAAAAAGAAATGAAACTTAAGGTTATGTTCACTATCGCAGCTGTATTGCTGATTATTATGGGTATTGTACCATTGTTGTCTTTTGCCTTTCCAGCACTTAAAGCCTCATATGGCATTACTGACATCTCAACATCCTTTGCCTTCCTGATACTTAGTGCAGCTCAGCTGGTATTTGGGGTTGTTGCCTGGTCAGTTCGGAAAGCGCCAGCATCGATAACACGTAACTCTCTCTCATATGGTTATGCATCACTTTTTGCTCTGTGGGCTGTATTGGACATAATTGGTAACCTTGGTCAATTTAGCACTATACCGGGTCACGACAATTCCCTTTGGCTGTGGGTCGTTATCTTTACCTTAGTATCCATTGGCTTTTTCGTTGCTGACAAAAACAGCAATTCGAAAAGTGAGAGTTAATCCACTGATGGATTTACATTTTAAATGCCAAAAAGTAAAAGCCATCCCAAAATAAATTTGAGATGGCTTTTTAATTTTAAATTATGTAAGGCAGTATAGATTAAGATTCTTCGTAAGCGATTTCACCATGGAGAGAAGCATCCATTCCTGCTTCTTCTTCAGCACGCGTAACTTTTACTGGTGTAATAAGATTAATTACTTTCAGAACAAAATAAGTAAAGGCAAAGCAGTATGCACCAACTACGGCAACTGCAACAACCTGCTTAATAAAAAATTCCCAGGATCCTCCAATAAATAATCCTTCAACAGTTACCATTGGATTAACTGCTTTCGAAGCAAAGAGTCCCAGCAGAATTATACCAAGTGTTCCTCCCACGCCGTGGACTCCCCAGACATCAAGAGCATCATCCCATTTAAGTTTGTTTTTTAATGCGACTGCATAGTAGCAAACAAATCCGGAAATTATTCCGATTAAAGCTGCATAACCTGTAGAAATATATCCTGCCGCAGGAGTAATAGTAGCAAGTCCCGCAACAGACCCTGTTAGTAATCCTACAAACTTAGGTTTCTTTTCCAGCACCCAGGCTAATAGCAGCCAAGTGATGGCAGCAAAAGAAGCGGCAACATCAGTATTTAAAAAAGCGGTTACAGTTACAGTATCAACTCTTAGTTCGCTGCCAGCATTAAAACCGTACCATCCGAACCAAAGTAATCCTGTTCCCAAGGCAACCAATGGAATACTGTGAGGTCCTCTTTCTTTTACATTTCGTTTACCCACATACAGTACCGAGGCAAGAGCAGCCATTCCGGCACTTGCGTGAACAACAATTCCTCCGGCAAAGTCCAGAACCCCCCACTCCGCTAACAATCCGCCGCCCCAGACCATATGAACCAGCGGGAAATAAACGAAGACAAGCCAGAGTGTTAAAAATATTAAATAGGCAGGGAAGCGTACCCTATTTGCAAAAGCACCGGTTATTAATGCCGGGGTAATAATTGCAAACATCATCTGATATGCAATGAATACATAAAGCGGTATCTGGTTATTTCCAAAAAATACTGAGTTAAGAGTTGTACCCGATAAAAAAACCATATCTAAATTTCCTATTAATCCACCCTGCCCTCCGCTGAAGCAAAGTGAATATCCGAAGGTGAACCATAGAACAGTTGTCCAGCCCAGTGAAACAAAACTTTGAATCATAATTCCCAGTACATTTTTTCTTCCGACAAGACCTCCGTAAAAGAAAGCCAGTCCGGGTGTCATAAGCATAACAAGGCTTGTTGCAATCAGCATAAAGCCGGTACTGCCGGTGTCAAACATTTTAACCTCCAATTATTTTATATAGAAATTCCTAAAACCAAAAACGATGTTTCACTTTTTGGATTTAGAATGTAACTGCAATAAACTGGTAAAGAAAAGCTTTCAGTAATCACTACAGATTTAGAAACTTTGACTCCTACTTGAACAAAATTGAATTTGTCAGTGCCGTAATAACCGGGAGTTTTATTGCTGCCGCCCGCAGCCCCGGCAAAAACATCAAGATCAAAAGCCTGCATAGATGTTGAGTAATCTGCCTGGAAATAAGTGTTATTGCCTTCGTCATTATAGATATTTATATAACCGCTTAGACTTACGGGAAATGATTCTGAACCGGCAATAGTTAAACCAGCCTCAACTGTGTGTGCGCCGGGACCATCTACATTGTCGTAGTTATTAAAATTGCCGATTTTTATTCCGCTGTTGGGAAAATAATAATCAGTTAATAAAGCAGTTAAATTTACTTCACTTCCTAAAGTGAGAGAATAACTTAGCCACGTATCAATTTCAGATTGGAATGCATAATACTCATCTGTAGAATTTAGATGAGACAATCCGTAAGAACCCCAGAATCCAAGTTGTAATCCGGCATAATCTAACGAAATGTAAGGCTGTATGTTTGGCTGATCATTTACATTGATACCACGCCATATATAACGGCTTACAAAATCACCGCCTGCATTTATTGAAAAATCCTGCGCAAAGCTTTTATTAATTGGGATTTCTGCAAGGAGGAATACAGCAGCTAAAGAAAGGATTTGTTTTATATTCATTATTTCCCCGAAATTTTTTAAGGATTTATTAACTAACACTTCAAAATTTGTAAATAGTATTAATAATTAACAGTATTTTGCAACCAGCGCAGCATTTTTGTCTTAAACGTTTATGCAATGGTAACGGTTAAGCTTTTTAAAGTGGAAATGGATAATTTTGGTTCGGTTTATAAGAGATTTTTAAAATAATCTAAGCAGTTTGTTGAAGAAAGTTTTAGTTATTCAAAGCAATGATGTGATTTCCGGGGAAATTGAAGCAGTTCTGCCGAGGGATGAGTTTGAGATATTTTATTCTCACAATATAAAGGACGGAGTGGAAATTTCTATCCGCTATTTACCGGATTTAATTTTATTTTATCTGAATAATAATGAAAACAAACTGAATGCATTTTTTAAAATTGTAGAAGAAGAAAAAACATCAACTATCCCGCTGATAGTTATATCGGATAAAAATTCTCCCGAAGAACACCGTGAAGTGATGGAGGCAGGCGCTGATGATTATTTATCGCTGGAGTTTATAAACAAATCATTATTAAAATCAATTAGCAAAAGATTACACAAGCTTGAAAAAATCAGGACAAGTATAAATAATAAAATAAATTCTTTTGAAGAAGAAAACGGAAAACCCAAAAGAGAAGATCATATACTTGTAAAAATCGGCAACAAACTGAAGCTCGTAAAATTTGATGAAATAGTTTGTATTACAGCGATGAAAGAGTACAGCAGGATTATCACAACCGATAATTGCAAAATAGTAGTAAGAAAATCATTAAAGGCCTGGATATCTTTACTGCCCTCAAAATCTTTTCTTCAAATACACCGCTCCACCATTATAAATATTAACTTTATAGAAAAAATTGTAAAAACCAATGATCGTGTTTATACAGTGCATCTTAAATACATCTCAGAAACCTTCGATTTCAGTTACCGTTTTGCAAATATTATGCGCAACACTTTTCCCACGTAGAATAAACCTTTAAATCAATTCAAGCTGTTGAAAATATTATTAATTTTTTAATTAAAAGTGAAAGTTTTGGGAGATAGAATAAACTTATAAATTGATTTGCTCTCCGTAAAAAACCCCCGGCTGGTGAATGCAGTTTTTGCCGGGGGTTATTTTAATTATACAGAAAAAACAGGGTCAAATGAATTAGTTCGGAATTTATTTTTATTTACTCAGCATACAATTTATTTTAGGGGGCAGTATTTTTTTTCATTCATCCTGCTAATTAAAAACAACACCTGAATTATATTGCAGAATTTAATTGTAGTTGCCGGACTTGTCGCACCGGTTTTCATTATTGTCGCTCTTGGTTATTTATTAAAAAAACTGGGAATGATAAATGATAATTTCGTAAAACTTTCTTCTAAGATTGTTTTTACTGTTTCACTTCCTGCCCTTATATTTAGTGAAATTGCCAAAACTGATCTCACTCAAATCTTAAATTTTGGATTGGTCGGTTTTGCCTATGTTGGAACTCTTGCAACGTTTTTCTTTGCCTGGTTCATTTCCATTCCTCTTGTTAAAACAGCAACGGACAGAACAGTTTTTATCCAGGGAAGTTTCAGGGGAAATTTTGCTGTAATAGGACTTGCATTAATTGCCAATGTTTATGGATTTGATAATCTTGGAAAAGCATCGCTTCTGCTTGCATTTACAATCCCTATTTACAATACCTTAGCAGTGATAGCACTTACTGTTCCGCTTCGAAATGAAAGACAGATGAATACGGGTTATTTAATTGGCGAGATTATCCGGAACCCGCTGGTACTTGCTGTAATATTTGCCATACCATTTTCTTATTTCAGAATAGAACTGCCTTTTATTGTAAGCAAGACGATAAATTATGTTGCAGCTCTTGCACTTCCTCTTGCTCTTCTTGGAATAGGCGGTTTTATGGATTTTGCAGAATTAAAAAAAGGTTTCACCCTTTCGCTTTATTCAACTTTCCTGAAACTCATTCTTTTTCCCTTTGCAACTATTTATGCTGCATACTTAATTGGATTCCGCGGTTATGATCTAGGTATTTTATTTATCCTTTTTGCTTGTCCCACTGCTATCGCAAGTTTTATTATGGCTGAAGCAATGGGTTCAAACAGTAAACTTGCAGCAAATATTTTACTTCTTACAACCCTTGCATCGCTTATAACTATTACCTTAGGGCTATTTATCCTGAAGGAATATAATCTCATATAATTTTATTTTTGAATTTCAAACTGTATATTTTCATTAATTCATACAAAAACTTTATAAATAAGTTTAAAGCGGGAGATCAAAATGGAAAAAACAATTAACGGATTAAAAATTACAATAGATAGAGATATGTGCATCGGTTCTGCCAACTGTATCAGGGTTGCAGATGAAGTGTTTGAACTGGATACTAAAAAGATAGTTGCATTTAAGGAAGAAATTAAAGAACCTGAACGCAGGATGTTAATTGAAGCCTGCTCTGTCTGTCCGGTTAATGCATTAATTGTTACCGATGAAAAAGGAAAACAGATAGTTCCTTAATTATACAGTTGTAATTCTCACAAGGTATTAGAAAAAAAATAATTATTTTATTTCTGAATTTTGAAAGGAATTTAAGATGGATAATAATGTCCTGGCAGAACAGCTTATTAACCTGTTAAATAAAGAACAGGCACATGTTTCACTTGAAAATTCATTGAAAGGATTGAAATCAGAAAACCGGGCCAAGAAACCTAATGTCAATCTTCATTCAGTCTGGGATGAACTTGAACATATCAGAATTTCACAGGAGGATATTCTGAATTACATGCTTGATCCCGAATGGAAATCACCAAAATGGCCTGATGAATACTGGCCATCCGCAACAAATAAAGTAACCGATGCAGAATGGAAAAAATCAGTTGATGCCTGTATAAATGATAGAAATGAATTAATCAAAATTATTAAGGAAAAGGGGAATGAACTATCCAAAGTGATACCCCATACCGAATCACACACTTACTTAAGAGAATTGCTAATTGCTGCGCAGCATAACTCCTATCATATTGCTCAGATTGTGCTTATAAGAAAAATGCTGGATGACTGGAAATAGCTCCCGGTTTACTTTTTTATTAAATGGAACATCTTATCCTTTTTAACTAAATTCACTTATGTTCGAAGCAAAGAAAAGCCGGAAATTAAAAAAAGAACTTAACCTGCTTGATGTTTACGCAATTGCAACCGGTACTACTTTAAGCGGTGGTTTTTTTCTTTTGCCCGGACTGGCAGCTACTGTTGCCGGCCCAGCAATTGTATTAGCCTACCTTCTTGCGCTTATCCCTTTAATTCCTGCAATGTTCAGCACAGTAGAACTTGCTACGGCAATGCCGAAAGCCGGGGGAGTTTATTTCTTTCTCGACAGAACACTGGGACCAATGTTTGGTACAATAGGCGGACTCGGTACCTGGCTTGCACTGATATTAAAAGTGTGTTTCGCTCTAATCGGAATGGGAGCATATATAGCTTTATTCATTCCTTCCATTTCAGTTGTTCCTGTTGCAGTAACGCTGGCAATACTAATTGGTATTCTTAATCTCTTTAGTTTAAAAGGCAGTGGAAAACTCCAGGTAATTCTGGTGATAATTCTTTTATCAACTCTCGCTTTTTTTGTAACGGCAGGAACTCCGCAGATAAACTTTACGAACTTCAAAGGATTTTTTGATTCGGGGTTTGATGCAATTTTTTCAGCGACCGGATTAGTTTACATCAGTTACGTGGGAATAACCAAAGTAGCAAGTTTATCTGAAGAGGTTAAAAATCCGGAAAAAAATCTTCCGCTTGGAATTTTTCTTTCAGTTGGAACTGCATTTATAATTTATGGATTAGGCACAGCTATTATGGTTGGTGTAATTCCTATGAAGGAACTGATGGGCGACCTTACGCCTGCTGCAACAGCGGCAGAAAAATTCTTTGGTAAAACCGGATTGATAATAACTTCCATTGGTGCTGTTATTGCTTTCATCTCGGTTGCAAATGCGGGAACACTTAGTGCTTCGCGTTATCCGTTTGCAATGAGCCGCGATCATATTATGCCCCATGTTTTTCAAAAACTTACTCTCCACGGAATTCCGTACATTTCAATTTTATTTACTTTAGGTATTATTGTTTCCATTATTTTTACATTCGATCCGACAAAGATTGCAAAACTTGCAAGCGCTTTTCAGCTTCTGATGTTTGCATTTGTTTGTCTCGGTGTTATAGTAATGCGTGAAAGTAGAATTGAGTCGTATGATCCGGGATTTAAATCACCGTTTTATCCCTGGATGCAGATTATCGGAATATTTGCTGCAATCTTCCTTATTCTGAAAATGGGATTCCTTGCAATTTCTTTTTCAGCGGGATTAATTGTAATTGCAATTTTATGGTACAGGTACTTTGCATTTGGAAAAGTACAAAGACAGGGTGCGGTTTATCATATTTTTGAAAGGCTGGGAAAATCAAGGTACAGCGGACTTGACAGTGAACTGCGGGGAATTCTGAAAGAAAAAGGTTTAAGGGAAACAGATCCGTTTGATGAAATTGTTACAAGAAGTTTTGTGCTGGATATTCCGCAAAGAACAGAGTTTAGTGAAGTTGCCGGACAGGCTGCGGTCCTGCTTGAACAAGCGGTATATATTGATGCAGATACACTTAAGAATAAATTTAATGAAGGAACGAAAATCGGTTTAACTCCGGTTACTCATGGAATTGCATTACCGCATTTCAGACTGGAAAGAATTAACCAGGCAGAGATGGTTCTTGTAAGAGCCATAAATGGTGTTCATATTAATTTCAATAATCCGTTAACCGGGAAACAGGATGATGAAGCAATCGTAAATGCTATTTTTTTCCTTGTTAGTCCGGAAAAGGATCCAACCCAACACTTACGTATTCTTGCACAGATTGCCGGGAGAGTTGAAGATGATAATTTTTCCAAAGACTGGGAGAATGCGAAGAACGACCAGGAACTGAAAGAAGCTCTTCTGCACGATGAGCGGTTACTGATGGTTATAGTTGATAAGCATTCTGCCGCCTCAGTTTTCATAGGTAAAGCGTTAAGAGATATAGAAATTCCACGCGGTTGTCTTATCGCTTTTATCAGGAGAGAAGGTGAAACAATGATTCCTAATGGAAACACTAAATTCCTGGATGGGGATCATCTTACTTTTATTGGCGATCCCAAAAGCCTTGAGGAATTGAAAGTTATTATCAGCGGTGGAAAGCCGGGTAAAAAAAGTTCAGGAAAAAAATAATAATGTAAGTTTGCAGTCACTATTTTCCTCAAATAAATCTTACATTTTTCAAATAACAATTCTGATTAATAAATGCTTAAAAGAACTTTTGGAAAAAATGGTTTCGATGTTTCCGCACTTGGATTTGGGGCAGGACATATCGGAGGAAACGAATTGTCAGACCACGAGGCAGGGAAATTATTAAACTTTGCTGTTGATAACGGAATTAATCTTTTCGATACTGCGAGAAGTTATGGATTATCAGAAGAACGAATCGGTAAATTTCTTTCTTACAGGAGAAGTGAAATTATCCTTTCAACGAAAGTAGGATACGGAATTCCAGGTTTTCATGACTGGACTTACGAAATCATTTTAGCCGGAGTTGATGCAGCTCTGCAAAAATTAAGAACTGATTATATTGATATTGTTCATCTTCATTCCTGTCCAAAAGATACTTTGCTAAAAGGAGAGGTGATTGATGCTCTTGATAAAGCAAAAGCTGAAGGCAAAATAAAAGTTGCGGCTTATTCAGGAGAAAATGAAGATCTTAATTATGCTGTATACTGCGGAAGATTCGGAAGTATTCAGACCTCAGTTAATGTTGCGGACCAGAGAGACCTGAACGATCTCATTCCAAAAGCAAATGAAAGCGGAATGGGAGTTATTGCAAAACGTCCGATTGCCAATGCTTTTTGGAAATATAACGAAAGACCATCGGGAAATTACGCAGAAGAATACTGGGTTCGCTGGCAGAAAATGAATTTGGCTTTTGATATTGAACCCTCCGAATTATTTATAAGGTTTTCTGCTTTTTCCACAGGAGTTAATTCAGCTATTATCGGAACTTCCAATCATCGATCATTTAAAAAAAGGCATTGATGCAGTTAATAAAGGGAAATTGCCGGAAGATGTTTATTCTGAAATTAGAAAAGCATTTTCTGAAAATGACGATAACTGGATAGGAAAAACATGATTCATAAAAAAAAATTATAAATGAAAAATAAATTTATTCCATTAAGTGATTATAAAATTCTTCCCGAGCCGGAAATGATTAAACGGTCTGAGAATTTTTATGAGGAAATAAAAAAGAGAAGAACCATAAGAGAATTTTCTGATAAGCCTGTCCCTGTGGAAATAATAAACAATGGTATTAAATCAGCAGGCACAGCACCAAACGGTGCAAATCTTCAACCCTGGCATTTTGTTGTTGTTAGTGATAAACAGATAAAACATAAAATAAGAATTGCTGCAGAGGAAGAAGAAAAAGAATTCTATTCAAAACGTGCGCCTAAGAATGGCTTGAAGCACTCGCTCCGCTCGGAACAAATAAAGAAAAACCTTTTCTGGAAGATGCGCCTTATCTTATAGTTATTTTCTCAAAAAGTTTCGATGTAAGACCTGACGGGAAAAAAGTAAAGCAATATTATTCCCTTGAATCCACAGGAATTGCTGCAGGAATTTTAATTACAGCTTTGCACCATTCAGGACTGGTTACTTTAACGCATACCCCAAGCCCGATGGGGTTTTTAAATGAAATCTTAAAGCGCCCGGCAAATGAAAAACCATTTTTAATTCTCGTAGCAGGTTATCCTGCTGAAGGTGTTAAAGTTCCTGACATTAAAAAGAAAGATATTTCAGAAATCACAACATTTATTTAAGCAGTTCACTTATTTTAACCCAGCTAAGTTTAAACTCTTTACTAATGCTTTTTGTCCAATTTTTATGTTAAAGTTATAAATAACAATTAAGTTGAAGTTAAAATGAAATATCAATTCTTCTCTTTTGCAATTCTTTTTTTAAGTACAATTTTGTTTTTTGGCTGCAGCAGTACAACAGAGTTAACAAGCTCTGCAATTCAAAACCCGATAGTGGTTGATGGCAATTCATCTGACTGGGGAAGTAACCTGAAATATATGAAAGATGAGAAGGTTGCCGTAGGTGTTACTAATGACAATAATTATTTCTATCTATGTTTAACCACAAATGATGTAGGTAAAATTTTACCGATGTTCAGAGGCGGATTTGCTGTCTGGCTGGAGAATGAAAGTAATGACGATAATTCAATCGGGATAAAATATCCTCTGCATAATATTGTGAATGAATCCCGGGTAATGATAAATCCGGAATCGTTCAGGGAAAAGGGAAGGGGAATGATGCTGGAAAAAATGATTAAAGATCAGGATGAAATAAGAATACTTAACAAAGATAATTTTCCTGTTACAGTAATTTCAACTTCGGACAGCAGCGGGCTGATGGCTAAACTGGGTTACACAAATGATCAGTTTGTTTATGAACTTCGTGTTCCTCTTAAAATTAATGAACAAAATAAATACGGAGTTAAGGCTTCGCCGGGAGACAAGCTTGTTATAAAATTTGAGACTGAAAAACCGGAACGGCCTGAATTTAATGGACGCGGTGAAGGGGAAGGTATGAGACCGGGCGGAATGGGATCCGGAGGAGGCATGGGAGGTTTTCCCGGAGGAAACAGGGGAGGTATGCAGGGCGGCAGTGAAAGACCGTCATTCGAACCAATGGATTTTTCGGTCGAAGTGACTTTAAAGTAAAGAATTTAGCAAATTAGAGTATAAATGCATCTGTTAATCAGATATTGTATTTGTCACCCCGAACTTGATTCGGGGTCTTTATTAAACAATATGGTAGTTGCTGAAACTAGTTCAGCATGACAGTTACATTTCTAATATTTACTCTTTTACCTTAAAGCTTCAAGTGATCTGCCGTTTTTACCTTGTGAGCTTGCTTTGACCGAGGCAATTAATTGCTGAACATAATTGTTTTCAGCAAATTCTTTTTCTTTAAGCAGCTCTATTTTTTCAGCATAAGTTTTTCCGCTTACAAAGAGAATTATAAATGCTTTTCTTAAAATTGCTATATCTTCAGGACTAAAATTCTTTCTTTTCAATCCTTCCGTGTTTATGCTTCTTTCCCGCGCCGGGTTACCCTCCATAATTACAAACGGCGGAACATCCCTGTTTATGCGGCTCATAAAACCTATAAAGCAATTTTGTCCGATTGTTACAAACTGGTGAACACCCACAAGTCCGCCTATGTAAGCAAAATCTTTTATTATTATATGTCCGGCAAACTGTGTCCCGTTTGCGATTATAATATTGTTCCCGAGCATACAATCATGTGCAATATGAGAGTAAGCCATAATAAGATTATTGTTTCCGATTATAGTTTTACCTTCATTTGCAATTGTGCCCTGCTGAATGGTTACACATTCCCTTATTGAATTATTATCGCCGATAATTACCTGGGATGGTTCTCCCTTGTATTTCAAATCCTGGTTTATATTGCCCACCACTGCGCCGGGATGAACAACATTTCCGGTCCCCATTTTCAATGGTCCGTAAAGCACAGCATGATCCTTAATTATACAGCCTTCACCAAGCTCTACTTTTCCTCTTATTACAGAAAAAGCGCCGATCTCAATATTATTACCAAGAATAACTTCTTTTTCTATTATTGCTGTCGGATGTATACTCATATGCCGGTAGATTTATTATTGCTGGTTTAAAATAATGATTATTTGAATAAGTAATTAAATCATTTAAACTGATAATAAAAAAAGGCCCGCAATTGCGAGCCTTTTATCAATTGAAATATAATTTGTCTTTATTCAGCTTCCGGTTTTCCTCTTAAAGAATCCCAGATCATATAAACACAAAGAACAGCAAACATAATTAATGCGAGAAGTTCTGCCGAGTGAGATTCAGCCCATTCGAGGTTAACCCAGTTGTAACCGAGGTATCTTAAGAATGCGCTTATTACTCCCATTAAAGCACCACCGGCAATAAATCCTGATGCAATTAAAGTTCCGCGTTCTCTTCGTGCAGTATTTATTTTTTCGTCTTTACTTCTTGTTGAAACAAAATATGCAATCAATCCGCCGACAAGAAGCGGGGTATTCAGATCAAGAGGAATGTACATGCCAAGAGCAAAAGCAAGTGCCGGTACACCGATCATTTGTAAAACAAGAGCGAGAATTGCTCCTATTATATACAACATCCAAGGTGCAGGCTGCTGTGCCATAAGCGGCTGTATTACCGCTGCCATTGCATTTGCCTGTGGTGCAACCAAAGCACCTTCACCGGTAAATCCGTAAGTATCGTTCAGTATCATTATAACGTAACCAACTGTTAATGCTGATACCAGCACACCAAGGAATTTCCATCTTTCCTGTTTGTACGGTGATGTTCCCAGCCAGTAACCGATTTTCAAATCTGTTATAAAACCGCCTGCCATTGAAAGAGCAGTACAGACAACTCCTCCGATTATTAACGCGGCAACCATTCCTGAATCACCTTTTAAACCAACCGAAGTTAAGATGATTGATGAAAGAATAAGTGTCATCAAAGTCATTCCGCTTACGGGGTTCGTACCGACAATTGCAATTGCATTTGCCGCAACAGTTGTAAAAAGGAATGCAATTAACATTACTATAAACAGACCTACTAATGCCCAGCCTATATCGTGTACAACTCCGAAATAGAAGAAAACAAGTAGAAGAATTGTGGTAAAAATAAGTCCGAAAATGATTGTCTTCATCGACATATCACGATGGGTTCTTATGTGTTCATCATCTGCGGTTTTCTTGTGGAATAATTCTTTAACTCCCATTGAAACAGCATCTTTAATAATTTTAGATGAACGAATAATCCCGATTATTCCTGCCATTGCAATTCCGCCGATACCAACCTGCCTGATATAATTACGGAATATTTCTTCTGCGCTCATCTGGCTGATGAGTTTTGTAACATTCGTACCAAGCGGGACTGCAAGATCAGCACCTATGTATGCAACCAATGGAACAAGCAGATACCACGAGACAAACGAACCGGCACAAATAATTGCAGCGTATTTTAACCCGACAATGTATCCGAGTCCCATAACTGCAGCGCCGATATTTAGACGGAAGACGAGTTTAAATTTATCAGCCATAACTTCACCGAATCCGAAAACTCGTGTGGTAAAAGTTTCACTCCACCAGCCGAATGTTGCAACTATAAAATCGTAAAGACCGCCTATCAATCCGCTAACAACAAGTACCAGTGCCTGTTTTCCACCTTTCTCGCCCGCAACAAGTATTTCAGTGGTCGCTGTTGCTTCAGGGAAAGGGAACTTGCCATGCATTTCCGCAACGAAATATTTCCTGAAAGGAATCAGGAAAAGAATTCCAAGTATTCCACCGAATACAGATGCAAAAAATATCTGGAAGAATTGCGCATCAAGGTGTAGAATATAAAGTGCGGGTATTGTAAATATTGCACCGGCTACAATCAATCCTGAGTTTTGCCCGATTGATTGAATAATCACATTCTGTCCGAGAGCACCTTTCTTTTTCAGTGCGGCAGAAAGACCAACTGCAATAATTGCAATGGGAATAGCTGCTTCAAAAACCTGACCGATTTTTAATCCAAGGTAAGCAGCCGCCGCAGAAAATAAAACCGCCATCAGCAGACCAATAATAACCGAGTAAGGTGTAACCTCGGCAGGGTTTTGATCAGCTTTCATTATCGGGACATACTCTTCTCCCGGTTTTAATTCTGTGTAGGCATTATCCGGCAGACCTTTAACTTTTTCTGTATGTTCACTCATAATATATTACCCTATTTGAAGTTGATAGTAATTGGTAATTCATATTCAGTTTCTTTTGAAGCTGAAGATGTAAATGTAATTGTTCCGTAAGCTTTTGAATCTTCAGGCACATCAAACGACGGCTTTGAATAGTTAAGATATAATTTCTGTTCAATTGAAGGATAAAGCGAGGCACTCCCGTTAGAACTTCCTGAAATTGAAAAATCTGTTTTCGAATCCATCTCAGTTTTTTCTTTTACGGAAATTGTCATGCTGTCACTTGCATTTGTAAAAGCCGGAATAATTTCGAGTGTGAGATTAGAACCTTCTGTAACATCACCCGGAGTTACTGTTATGGTTCCTGTACGGTAGCTCAATCCGTCCTGTGCAATGGCAACCCCGCTATCGTCCAAAACCTGGAAAGTAAAATCAGTAACTTTATTGAAATTTTCCTTGCTTAAAATTATTTCAAAACTTTTTGATGCTTCGCCCGGTTGGAAACTAAACGGGTATTTATAAAGTCCTCTTCCGTTCAAATTAACTTCATGATTCCTGACATATCCGTCAATTTCTCCTGAAACAGAATAAGATTTATGATTGTTAAAATAGTCAATTACATTAATTGTTTTGTTTGTTCCTGTAAGTTCGTTGTCATCGGTTCTTTTTATACTGTTAAATTCAATTGTTAAGTTATAGCTTGAAGTAGTATCGGCAAGAAAAATTCCTTCAACCATAACCTCGTAAACACCGGGCTGGAAATTGTAATAATTCTTTTCGATCGATTCATTATCATTTAAAGAGTATAACGGCGATGAAAGTTCAATCGGTACGCCGTCTGGATCAGCTATTCTGTAACGAACAAAGGTATATTCTTTGCCCGCTTTAGTAAGCTTTATGTGCATTGTTGTCTGACCTGCAGGCATCTCAACGAAATACCGGTTAATCATCCCAATACCAACCTTTTCATTATTCCATTCCATCTTATAATTATTTGATGCATTAAATTCATCTGGAATAACAACCGTTGCGAGCATATCAAATTCAGGCATTTTTGTATTATCATCACGGGTTGCGGAAATTCTTCCACAGTATAATCCCGGTTTTTCCATTTTAGATTTATCAAATTGTACATTTACAGAAGCAGACTGGTTATCACGGATATAGGTTTTTTTCTGAACGGGAATCAACCAGTCTTTATCACTTTTAATATTATATCCGCGGTAGAATTTATCTTTACCCTGAAAATTATCTCTTCTTATTGTGAAGTTGAAATTTTCTTTACCTGTGATAAAGGAACCATCACGGATATAAAGATTTGGAGCTTTATTATCAGGCATATTCGGCGCTAGGGAAGTAATTGTATAATGTTCGTAGTTTTTAACTTCACCTGCATCAATGTATTTTTTCAGAAGTTCCCAGGCTTTTGCGGCATTTATATAACCATGTCCCTGATCAAGCCAGGAATAATTTTCCATGTATGTTGCGCTCTGTCTTACTGCCTTGTAAAGCAGCTCCGATGGAATTTTTGTGTCTGGATATTCTTTTACTGCTGCACTTAAAAGTAGAGACATTACCCCGGTAGAATAAGGTGAAGCCATACTCGTTCCCCAGAATCTGTCATATTGAGAAAAATTTGGAACTGTTGAAAAAGCCGCACCCGGGGAAACCACATCGGGTTTATCTACTTCACCTCCTCTTGAAGAGAAGTAAAGAATTATATCGTGATTTAATTTTGCTCCATAAAGATCCCTGCCCACACTTTTAGTTAAAACAGCACCGGATGAAAACGGATAATCTGCTGCTGATGGAAGTCCGGTTGAAGAAATTCCCGGACCTTCATTACCATTTGCAACACAGATGTACAGGTAAGGATTATCTTTCATAAGCTTATTTAGGAACGATTCCATTTCTGCGTGTCCCTCAATTTCAGAACCAATACCAAAGCTCATATTAACAATACAGGGTTCTTTTCTTTCTTTTGATATTTTGTCCGCATACAATAAGCTCTTTTCATACTTTCAGTAACGGTTGCCCCGCCGGGAAACAGATTATTGCCAAGTTTTAAAGCGATCACTTGTGCGCCGGGGGCAACACCATTTACGGTTGAGCCGTCAATCATATAACCGGAGGCAATACCTGCAACGTGGGTTCCATGGGAACCATCATCAAAGAAAAGAGAAATTTTTTGTTCATCCGGAAAGATGTTTAGTGCAAATGTTATAGGAGCTGGAGAATCTGACCTGGTAATATGAAAAAACTGATGATCTTTATAATAATCCTTTATTGGTTTTTCATCAGACAGATCGCCGTTATCGTTTGTATCGACATAAACAACCCAGTCACCTGAATTGTCCTGGAAAGCAACCATATAATATTTATCATTTGTATTCCCGTTGCCATTAAGATCAGCAGAATGGGAAGCGGAATTTATAAGCTGTTTTTCAGTAAGAACCCCGATAAAATATTTTCCGTCAGCGGATTTTAGTTTATCAGCTCCTTTAACTGAATAATTCAAATCTTCATTTACAAAATTCCCGTCATCCTCATCAGCTTTATAAATAGAAATATCACCCTCACCCGTAAAGTCACGAACATCGATTACTTTTGTTTCACCTGTTGAAGTCTTCTGTAATCCTTCGATTCCCATATCCACCCCGGTATCAAGCACAAAAATAATTGTTCCTCTTCCGTCATATTCAGGATGCAAGCTAAGGAATTCAGAAACACCGGTAGGATTAAGGTCAAGAAAGGTTTGTGTTGAATCCTGCGCATATAAAAAGGCAGAGATAAAAACACACAATGCTATTATAATTTTTTTATAAGACATAAAGATCCCCGTACACTTTAATTGATATTGAAATAAATTGATTTACATATTTTGAATATTCTACATCGGCAAGATGTTTTTGAGAAAACGATATGATGAATTTAGCCATTAATCTAAAATTACATTTTAAGTGGCGATGTAAAATTACGTACATTTGTATACATATGGAAAATAAATATTACTTTTTTACAGAAATAATTTAGTATATGAACAATAATTTGTTTTTAGTTTCGATCCCGATAGGAAATTATGATGATATAACTTTGCGTGCATTAAATATCCTTAGGGAAGTTGATTTTATTATTTGTGAAGAATATAAAGAGGGAAGAAGACTTCTTGCTCAATACAAAATTGAGAAAGAACTTATTGCATTAAACGAACACAATGAAAAAGAAATTGTTAATGATATTCTTTTGAAAATTTTAAATGGAAATAATGCTGCTCTTATTTCAGATTGCGGAACTCCTCTTTTCTCCGATCCCGGACATTTGCTTGTTGATTTATGCATTTCTCAAAAGATAAATGTAGTACCCGTTCCCGGGGCAAGTTCTCTGCTGCCTGCGTTAGTCGGTTCCGGATTAGATTTTGAAAAGTTCTTCTATTATGGATGGCTTTCTCCTAAAAAGGATATCAGGAGACAGGAACTATTTAAATTAAAGTTTATGAAAAATGTAATAGTCTTTCTGGATACTCCCTACCGTCTCAAATCATTATTGGCAGATGTTGTAAAAATGCTCGGCAAAAATATTCCAATCGTTCTGGCATTTGAACTGACAAAAAAAGATGAGAGGTTTTACCGCGGAACAGCAGAGGAAATTCTGAAACTTGCTGAGCAGAAAAATTTAAAAGGAGAATTTGTTTTAATGATTGATAATGCTAAATGAGGTATTAAATTTTTATAAGTAAAGCGACATTTTCAATATGGTAGGTATGCGGAAACATATCAACGGGTCTGATCTTAACTAAATTATAACCGGCTTCAATTAACATTTTAATATCTCTAACCTGGGTGGTTGGGTTACAGCTCACATAAACTATTCGTCTCGGATTTAATTTTATGACATCATCAACAGTGTTTTTATGCATTCCGCTTCGTGGCGGATCAATAATAATTTTATCCGGTTTCGGGAGTTTCTTTTCTTCAACCAGCGGCAGAAAGGATTTATAAAGGTCGGCTGTAATAAAACGGACATTTTCAATATTATTAATAACTGCATTCTCTTTTGCATCATTCACTGCAGATTCAACCGATTCAAATGCGTAAACTTCTTTAGACTTATCAGAAAGATATATAGATATTGTACCGGCTCCCGAATAAAGATCGTAGACAATTTCGTCTCCTTTTAATTCCGCAAATCCGACGGCTGTATTATAAAGATTTTCCGCCTGCAGGGTATTGGTCTGGAAGAATGAATTCGCACTAATTCTGAATTTATTTTTACCAATGTAATCGTAGATAAATCCATCACCGTAAATAACTTTTTCATAGTCGCCGGTGGCTACAGCAGCTTTTTTAAGATTTATATTATTAATGATAGTCGTTATTTGCGGGACTTCTTTTTTTAATTGATCCGAATATTCTTTCATTAACCCGTCATCTTCGGATGCAGTAACAAGATTCACCATCAAATCATCAGTTTTGTGCGATTGTTTTATAACAAGGTTTCGCAGGAATCCTTTGTGAGTGTGTGTTGAGTAGACAGGGACGTTTTTTTCTTTAAAGAATTTTCTTGTAAAATTTAATATATCATTACTCAACTCTGATTGAAGAAAACATTCAGTAATATCGAGAACTTTATCATACACACCCGGAACATGTAAACCTAACCCGAAATCTTTATCAAATTTTTCGCCTGAAATAATCTCATCCTTTGTCAGCCATCGCTTTTCCGAAAAAGAAAATTCCATTTTATTCCTGTAGTAAAAAATCTTTTCGGAAGGAATTATATCTTCAGTTTCAAAGTCTTTTAATCCGCCAAGTTTCTCAAAAATCTCCTTAACCTGTTCCTGTTTGTAGCGGATCTGAGCGGAATAATTTAAATCCTGCTGTTTGCAGCCTCCGCAAGTACCAAAGTATCTGCATTTAGCATCTATTCTGAATGGGGACGGGGAGATTATTTTAGTAACTGCAGCTTCAGCATACGATTTTTTTGTTTTAGTGATCCTCGCTTCAACCATATCGCCCGGATAAGACCCGTGTACAAAAATAACGAAACCCGTTTTTCTATTTTCCCCTTCGTCCTTTTGAATCTTTGAAATCCCTTTTCCTTCGAAAGCATATTTTTCAATTTGAAGTTCTAATATATCGCCTCGTTTCAATGCTAATTCTTCCTCATTATTAAAGCTGTAAAACCCATATAAGTATTTCCGCCCAACTTTAAATACACATTTGATTCGTGGCTGATTTTTTTTAATAATTTTTTGTGGTAACTCTTTTCCTCTTCACTTAAGTCTTCACTTTTTGTATGAAGCATCTTTTCACTTTGCTGATAAAATTCTCTCAGAGTATAGGATAAATCCTTTTGTTCGATAACTTCAAATCCCTTTTCCTTGTAATATTTAGTCAAATCACTATTTAATAACGGAAGAAGATCGGATGAATTCCATATATCTCTAATAAACGCAGGCGGATTTTCTTTGAGATTCACAATTTCCCCCGCGCAAAATATTTCACCGGGCTTAAGAATTTTTCTTATTTCCTTAATTATTTTATTTCTACGGGTAACCGATACAGATGCCTGGGCAAACACAATATCAAAGAAATCCGGCTTAAAATCTGTGTTCTCAAATTCCATTAATCTTATTTCTACATTATCCACTTCCGCCTTTTCAAGTTGATACCGCATTGATATAAGTGTATCGTAATCATCTACAATAATTAGTATTCCAGCCGGTTCTGCAGCTAACAATTTTTTTGCAATATCAATTGTGCCGCTGCCGATGATTAATATTTTTTTATCCTTTGTATCAACAGAGTTTAAAAAAAATTTTAACTGCTGATCTGAACCTGGAAGTAATATCATTTTGTAAAAATTCCGGGGAAATAAATGAAGTTAATGTTTTGAAAAACAAAGTTAATTAAACTTTTATAAAACCCGAAGGGATTGTGATCTGATAACGTTGCCTTTATAAACAACTTAGACTATTTTTGAAAAGAGTCGGGGAACAATAATTCTTAATGCAGATTCCCGGCAGGCAGAAATCAATTTGAGGTTTAAATGAAAAAATTATTCTTAATTCTTATACTTATTCCATTTGTAATTCAGTCACAGGTTAAGCACCCATTAACAGTTGAAGATTTATGGGCAATGAAGAGAGTTGGTTCATTTGATCTTTCACCGGACGGGAAAACAATCGCTTTTGCCGTTACTGAATATGATATGGATGAAAATAAGGGAAACACAGATATTTATACTGTTAATTCAGACGGCAGTGATTTGCATCCATTAAAAAACTCTGAAAAAAATGAAACCGATCCGAAATTTTCTCCTGATGGAAAGAAAATAGCATTTATAAGGGATGGAAAAATATGGACATGCAATTATGATGGTTCTGATGATGAACTGATAGCTGATATTTCCACCGGTGCTTCTGGAATTGTCTGGTCTGCAGATGGGAACGAAGATTTTATTTTCATCCTCAGTTTATCCGGATTGTGCGACAGACGACTGCAATAAACGGAAAGAAGAAGAAAAAGAAATAAGCAAAGTTAAAGCAAGCATATTCAAGCATCTCTTATTCAGGCACTGGAATGCATGGCGCGACGGAAAATGGAGCCATTTATTTGTCCTGGATACACAGACAAAAAAATATAATGATCTATTCCTTCACGAAGAAAAAGATGTTCCCCCGATTGCATTAGGCAGCAGCCACGATTATAGTTTTTCTCCCGATGGAAAAGAGATTGCGATTACTATGAATCCTGACAGTATGGTTGCAGCGAGCACAAACAATGAAATTTATATTATTGAATTAAAAAATGTAAACGAAAATTCTGCGGCGCCATTAAAGAAAATCTCTGTAAGTAAAGGAAATGATAACCAGCCGGTTTATTCACCTGATGGAAAATATATTGCTTATGTTTCTATGAAACAACCTGGTCATGAATCTGATCAGCAGAATCTTGTTTTATATAATCGTGCTACGGGTGATCATAAAATCATTACAGAAGGATTCGACAGATCAGTTGGTCAATTTACATGGTCTCCTGATTCAAAAATGATTTATTTCGTTGCGGAAAATGAGATATACAGCTCGGTTTATAAAATTGATATCACCTCCGGGAAAATAGATTTGTTACTAAAAGAGCACGACAATGCAAGTGTTCAAGTTTCTCCTGATGGAAAAAAACTTTTCTTTGAACAGCAGAGAAACAATCTTCCTACGGAAATTTTTTCAATGAATACAGATGGGAGCGATGTAAAACAGTTAACCAGTCTAAATAAAGATCGTTTGGCAAATATTGAAATGATTCCTATTCAAACTTTCTGGTTTAAAGGCGCTAACGGTGATAAACTTGAATCAATTTTAGTAAAACCTCCTTTCTTTGATTCAACAAAAAAATATCCGTTAATTCTATTAATACATGGTGGACCCCAGGGACACTGGAGTGATGATTTTCATTACAGGTGGAACACACAATTATTTGCCTCAAAAGGATATGTTGTTATTGCACCCAATCCTACAGGAAGCACAGGCTATGGACAGAAACTGACAAATGATATTTCCGGTGACTGGGGTGGAAATCCCTACAAAGATATAATGAATGCCACAGATTATGCGTTAGAACATTTTAATTTTGTAGACAAGAATAATACTTTTGCAGCCGGTGCATCATACGGCGGCTATATGATAGACTGGATTGAAGGGCATACCGACAGGTTTAATGCCCTTGTATCACACGACGGAGTTTTTGATCTTACAAGTATGTTTGGAACAACCGAAGAATTATGGTTTCCAGAGTGGGAATTTAAAGGAACGCCGTGGAAAAATCCTGCTTTATATGAAAAATGGTCCCCGAGCAAATATATACAGAATGCTAAAACACCGATGCTGATTGTTGAGGGAGCAAACGATTTCCGTGTTCCCGAAGGTCAGGCGTTTGAACTCTTTACTTCTCTGCAGAGACAGGGAGTTGAAAGTGAACTATTGTATTTTCCCGAGGAATTTCATTTTGTAACAAGACCACAGGATGCTGAACTCTGGTGGAATACTATTTTTGACTGGTTTGATAAACATAAAAAGGAGTAGCAATGAAAGAAGAAGATTATCAGAATGGAAACGATATGACTGAACTTGAAGAATTCGACGCCCTTGATTTTGGCGGAGAGCGTGAAGAAGAAACAGAAAAAAAGATGAACTATGTAGAAGAAAACCTCTGGGAAAAACTGGAGAGAGTAGGGAAGAAAATTTCCTTTGCAAAAGATATCCTGGCACTTGTAAGATATATGAGAGACCCTATTGTTTCATGGCATAGGAAAGCCATAGTTGTTGCAGCACTTATTTATTTTATCAGCCCTATTGATGCAATTCCTGATATAACTCCCCTTGTTGGCTATCTTGATGATCTCGGAGTGATTACTGCAGTTCTTAAATTCCTGGGACACGAACTCATTCCATACTATGATTCGGGTTATAGAAGTTAATTTGAATTACGACGTCAAACAAAAATAAATTCCTGCTGTACGGCGGGAATTTATTTTATTAAGGAGACTTTATGAATTATAAAATCTTAGAATCAAATATTTTATTCAGAGGAAAGGTTTTTGATTTACGGGTTGATAAAATAAAGTATGACAGCGGTAATGAAGGCATTAGAGAAATTGCCGTTCACCCGGGAGGAGCAGTTATTGTTCCTGTTCAAGAAAATGGAAAATTAATTATGGTTTCTCAATACCGTTATCCATTTGAAAAATTTTTAATAGAGTTCCCTGCCGGGAAACTCGATTTTAACGAGGATCCGGAGGCCTGTGCATTGAGAGAATTGACGGAAGAAACAGGATATTCAGCCGGGACAATTGAAAAACTTGGAGCAATATCAACAACACCGGGATTCTGCACAGAAATTCTCCATATCTTCCTTGCAAAGAATTTAACTCCCGGAAATCATAACAGGGAAGAAGGCGAACAGGGAATGGAAGTAAAAGAATTTTCATTTGAGGAAATTGAAAAAATGATTTTGCAGGGAAAAATAATTGATTCAAAATCGATTTGCGGAGTTTATTTGGCGTCTAAATTTTTGGCAAAATAATATCTTCATGCATCTGATCTTTTGAATTTCCTTTCAAAATAAATTAATTTTCATCTCAATAAAAAGTAGAAACATGCTTAAATCCCTTCACGTTAAAGATTATGCACTCATCGAACAGGTTGATGTTGAGTTTGGGAAAGGACTTAATATTATTACCGGTGAAACCGGTGCAGGTAAATCTATTTTAATTGATGCAATGGGTTTATTGCTCGGCGAAAGAGCTTCTACTGAGGTGGTACGAAAGGGTGCAGTAAAATCAGTGGTTGAAGGTATCTTTAATGTTGAATCTAACAGGAAAGTTAAAAGGGTAGTCGAAGATAATAATATCGAATTTTTCCCGGAATTAATTGTAAGAAGAGAAATTTCACTGAAAGGCGCAAACCGCTGTTTTGTAAATGACACTCCGGTTTCACTTTCTGTTGTAAAAGAACTTGGTGATCTTCTTGTGGATCTGCATGGTCAACACGAACATCAATCATTATTAAGAACTGAAACACATATTGATTTCCTGGATGAATATGTGGAATCAGCCAACCTGTTAAGTGAATACCTTAAAGAATTTAAAAAGGTTAAAGATTTAGTAACAAAGCTGAATGAGTTGAAAATGAAGGAATCTACTTTAAAAGAAAAAAAAGATTTCTACTCGTTTCAGATAAAAGAAATTGATGCGGTTTCCCCAGTTGATGGCGAGGACGAACAAATAAATAGTGATTTAAATATTCTTGAGAATTCAGAAAAATTACTGGAACTCACAGGATCAGTCTATGAAAATCTTTTTGATTCAGAGAATTCGGTTCACGATCAATTAATGCAGATTAAAAACAGGATAGATGAATTATTAAATATTGATGAGGGTTTTTCAGAAATCGAAAAGGAATTCGCTTCTGCTATTGCACAGATTAAGGATGCTGCTGAATTTATAAGAACATATAATTCAAAAATTGATCATTGATCCGGAAAACCTGGAACAGATACGTGAAAGACTCGGATCAATTTCCTTGCTTAAGAAAAAATACGGCGGTACTATTAAATCGATTATAGATTACAGACAAAAAATAGGTGAAGAAGTTGACGCCGCTGAAAATTACAAAGACTATATTCAAAATCTTGAAAAACAGTTAAAAGCCTGCAGGGAACAAAGTGGATTTTATGCAGAAAAAATATCTGCCAAAAGAATTGAAGCGGCAAAAAAAGTTGAAAAAGAAGTGGTGAAAGTTTTAGCATCACTTGGGATTCCCGATGCAAAACTCGAAGTCAAAATCAATAATGTTTCACCTGAAACAAACTCCGATGATTTTGTTTTAATGAAAGGGAAAGAAATAAAAGCTGATTCGAAAGGGATAGACCAGGTGGAATTTTATATCTCAACAAATTCCGGTGAAGATACAATGCCATTAATTAAAGTTGCTTCCGGGGGAGAAATATCACGGATTATGCTTTCACTGAAAACTATTCTTGCAAAAAATGACAAACTTCCTCTTTTAATTTTTGATGAAATTGATACGGGAGTTAGCGGCCGGATTGCACAAAAAGTTGGTTCGGCTTTAAAATTACTTGCTTCTTCACATCAGCTTATTGCAATAACTCATCTTCCCCAAATTGCCGGCCTTGCAGATTTTAACTATTCTGTTGAGAAAACTTTGAGCGGATCGAGAGTCTCAAGTTCAATCAGGAAATTAAGCCAAGATGAAAAAATTAAGGAAGTTGCAAAACTTATTAGCGGAGAAGAAATAACAGATGCAAGCATTAAAGGAGCAAAAGAACTTATGGGGTTAAATTAGCGGTAATATTTTACTAATTTTAATTTATTGATTTTAAATTCCCCTTAAAATTTCTAATAATTTATTCTTTTTTAGGGGTATTATTTTTGATGCTGTAAGTGGAACAAGGAGATTATTATCCTATATTTTAGCACTTTATTTTTGGTTATAATTAAATTAAAACACTAAGGAGAAGTAGATGAAGAAAACTCTACTTGTATTTGCTCTATTTGTATTTTTTGCAAGACTTCAATTTTCGCAAATTGAAGATCGTTTTGCACAATTAGCTCAGAATAATGCCGTTGAGTACGCAAAACCTTTTGCAACTACCCTGGGTACTGCAATGAACTCAAGCGGTTACTACACAGCTGATATTCCAGATATGTTTTCCTTCTCAGTCAGTTTTAGAGGAATGTATATCATGATTCCTGAATCCCAAAAAAGTTTTACTCCTACCTTTAATGATTTGGGATACAACGCAACTAAAGAAACTGCAACTATATATGGTGATAAAGGTGCTGCCTACGCAGGACCGGATGGCTATATCGTTATGCCCCCGGGAATAAATCAGTCAGGCATACCCGTTGCTTATCCACAAATAGGTGCAAGCTTTTTAGGGACCCAGGTTATCCTGAGATATCTTCCTAAAATTCCGTTGGGCAACAATAATGATCTCAGTATGTTTGGAATTGGTGTTGCACATAGTATAAGCCAATATATACCATTGTTTCCGTTAGATCTTGCCGTTCAGATTCTTTACAATAATTTTGAAATATCCAATATTATGAAACTGAACAATGTTGCCTTTAATGCACACGTTAGTAAAACCTTTGGACTGATCACACCTTATTTCGGGTTACAGTATGAAAACACTTCGCTTGATTTAAACTATTCAATTAAAGGTGATCCTCAGAGCGGGGATCCAGGTTTGAGAACTGATCAGGATATCTCTATTTCAATTACCGGCAGTAATCATTTTAGAGCAACAGTAGGAGCTGCTTTAAAGCTGGCGGTTATAGTACTTAATGCAGATTTCAGTCTTAGTACACAACCTGTTGCTACAGGTGGATTAACTTTTGAATTTTAATTAGGAGATAAAATGGCGAGATATATAAAAACAATTGGTTCATCCGCATTCCTGTTATTCCTGATGCTCACATGGAACGGATGCGATCAATTCAATACTTTACCTTTGAACATTCCATTTACAATGAATGTAGCTGTTGAAGGTTCAGAACAAACATTATCCGACAGTACAAATTTTTGCCTTAGTGCTGATTCTAAAACCTATAATGATTACAAGGATAAAATTAAAAGCCTGCATTTTATAGAAGCAGCGTTCAGAACACTTTCTGTATCACCCTCTGATATTACAGGAAACATAACAGTTTCACTGCAGGACGGAAATGGAGCTACATTGTTTTCATATACAATTCCGGGTGTTAATCCTTCCGATTATATGAAACCGAATTCCCCTTATATTCTGCAGCTTACACAACCACAGATAGATTTTATAAACACCTATTTAAGTAATGTTCTTGAATTCGGGAGCTTGTTTTACTGCTACCATGACAGTTGATAACCTTACAGGAAACCCGCCTTATTCGATTAAAGGTGCAATAGATATGGTAATTGAAGCAGAGACTGAATTATAAAATTATTTATGAATTAATTCTATAAATCCCCGGTAAATCCGGGGATTTTTGTTTTAAACCTGCATATCTCATTGAATCGTATCTGACTTTATTCCTACTTTGCTTCTCAAATAAAATTAAAATTCAAATGAAAATACCCTCTGTAGTTGCAAACGAATTAAACATTAAAAATTCACAGGTCGAATCTGTAATTAAACTTTTTGCTGAAGGAGCAACAATTCCCTTTATAGCAAGATACAGAAAGGAATATACTGAGGGACTTGATGAGGAAGTTCTGCGCGAAATAGAAGACAGACTTAATTATTTGACTCTACTTGAAGAAAGAAGAGAAACTATTTTAAAGAGTATTGATGAGCAGGGAAAATTAACCGATGAGATAAAAACAAAATTGGTTTCTGCTACAAAGCTTCAGGAGCTTGAAGATATTTATCTTCCCTATAAACCTAAAAGAAAAACAAGGGGAACAATTGCAAAGGCAAAAGGTCTTGAACCGTTGGCGTTATTCATTTTGCAAAACCCTTTATTCAACAGAAATTTTGATGAAAAACTTGCTGAATTTATAAATCCTGATCTTGGAGTAAATGACGCGGAAGAAGCACTTCAGGGGGCAAAAGATATAATTGCTGAAATTATAAGTGACACTGCCGTGGTTAGGCAAGCTGTAAGAGAATATTTACTTGAAAATTCAATTGTTAAATCGGAGAAAACAAAGGAGAAGAAAGAGAACAAGACAAATGAAAAATTAAAGGAAAGGGAACGGAAGGAAATTTACCAGATATATTATGAATTTTCTATCGATGTTAAAAAAATTAAACCTTACCAGATATTGGCTTTAAACAGGGGGGAAAATGAAAAGATTCTCAAAATCTCTTTAAGTTTTGAACAACCGCAGGTTTTAGATATCATACAGAAAAATGCATTTGAATTTAAAGAATCTGTTTTTATCGGGATATTGCGGGAAGTCGTTCAAGATTCATTTACAAGGTTAATCTTTCCTTCAATTGAAAGAGAGATTAGAAATACTCTTACAGAAAAAGCCGATTTGCATGCTATTGAAATCTTTGCTTCAAATCTTCGGCAGCTTCTTCTTCAGCCTCCGCTTTCCGGTAAAATAATTATGGGTATAGATCCCGGATTTGTTTCAGGTTCAAAGGCTGCAGTTATTGATGAAACAGGAAAATACCTGGAAGGCACAACAATTTATCCTCATCCTCCGCAGAATAAAAGTACTGAAGCAAAAAAAATTCTATTGCAATTAATTGATAAGTATAAAGTGGAGATAATAGCTATAGGAAACGGTACAGCAAGCAGGGAAACGGAGTTTCTGATAGCTGAATTAATAAAAGAGAAAAACCTTAATTGTCATTATATAATTGCTAATGAAGCAGGGGCATCAGTTTATTCTGCATCCGCTGTAGCTAAAAAAGAGTTCCCGGAGCTTGAGGCAAGTCAGAGAGGAAATATTTCAATTGCAAGAAGAATTCTTGATCCATTATCCGAACTTGTTAAGATTGATCCAAAATCAATCGGTGTTGGATTATATCAGCATGATGTCGATCAGAAATTACTTTCCCGTAAATTGGATAACGTAGTTGAAAGCTGTGTAAATTTTGTTGGTGTTGATCTTAATACCGCCTCAGCTTCATTGTTGAATTATGTTTCGGGACTGAACAAAAGACTGGCTGATAACATTATTAAATTCAGAGAGAAGAAAGGGAAATTCAAAAGCCGTGAAGAATTAAAAGAAGTTTCAGGTCTCGGAGAAAAAATATTTGAGCAGTCCGCTGGTTTTCTAAAAATCCCTGAAAGTGAAAATCTGTTAGATAATACATTTATTCATCCCGAATCATACACTTCTACCGAATAAGCTGTTGAAGATTTTTAATATTTCATTGATCAGGATTTCAGAATCGGGATCGCTGATTGACTTATTTGTAAAACAGAAAGGATTAAAACAGCTTTCTGAAGAAGTAGGTATAGGGGAACCAACGCTTAAAGATATTATTGAAAATCTTAAAAAGCCTGGTCGAGATCCGCGTGAAGAATTACCCAAACCGATTCTCAGGAGCGATGTACTTAAAATGGAAGATCTTCAGGTTGGGATGAAGTTAAAGGGTACAGTAAGAAACATAGTTGATTTCGGAGCGTTTGTGGATGTTGGTGTTAAACAGGATGGACTGCTTCATATATCTGAGATTGCAGACAGGTATGTGAAAAATCCTCTTGATGAATTAAGTGTTGGCGATATAATTAATGTTAAAATTATTTCAACGGATAAAGAAAGGGGAAGAATTTCGTTGAGTATGAAATCCTGATGAAGCTAGTTTCTTTAAATTGTAATTAGATTTCCTTTTATCAACTCCTTCGTAAAATGCACACTTAGTAACCCGCAAAAAATTTTCGCAATTTTCCATAAATATTATCTCTTCAATTCTTAATCAAAAAATAAATTTTGTAATACCAAAAGTAAATTTGACTGGTAAATTGCACCTGACCTCTGAATAAAAATAGTCTGACATAAAAAAATAAAGGATTCTCTTGAGGCATAATTGTTGCGCAATATCACAATATTTTTCTAAAAGCGAGAGGAAAATAAATGAACACAGGTCAAATGATGCTCGCTGTGGGCGCGATGATCTTATTATCTCTTGTGGTATTGAGAGTAAATAACAATTACCTTTCTACCGATACTGTAATGATGGAATCCAAATTTGGTGTTTTAGCTACATCATTGGCACAATCACTTATTGAAGAAGCCAGTGGAAAAGCGTTTGATGAACACACCAAAGGAGTTGCTATTCTGGATAGTACTCTGCTTACCCCACCGGCATTGTTAAAAAATGAAGGTGAAGTTTATCCGGATTATGATGACTTTGATGATTATAACGGATTCCAAAAGGACGTAACCAATCTTCCATCAGCAATATTTCATATTGAATGCAAAGTAAATTATGTGAATGCTGAGACTCCGGACATCGTTGAAAATCACGTAACCTGGAATAAAAAGATTAGCGTAACTGTATCCAGCCCCTCTTCAAAGGATACGGTGAAGTTGTATTCAATTTTTAGTTATTGGTATTTTTAGAAAGGGGGTAATATGGGTTATAGTACAATTTTAGATATTCTTGGCTCTATTGTCGTTGGCGGTTTTCTTTTACTCCTCCTTGGCAATGTTAATGATGCTGCAGTCAAAAATGTGTACAACAATAGTGAGGAATTAGTTCTTCAGCAAAATCTTGCCACAACCTGTTCAATAATTGAAAATGATTTCCGGAGAATAGGGTATTGTAAAAATTATAATTTAATTCCCACTACGGCTGCAATCCTTTCCGCAACAGATAGCAGTATCTCCTTTTTAACTGATGTTAATGATAAAGGAGTTGTTGATACGTTAAAATATTATTTAGGTTCTCCGTCCGAATTAGCTTCCACACCAAACCCGCGCGACAGATTTTTATACAGGGTGGTAGACAATGAAACTCCAGTAGGAGTCGATTTAGGTGTAACTCAATTTAAACTCGTTTTTTTCGACGTTTACGGAGATACTATTCCATTTCCTATTGCAACATCTGATCTGACTACTATTTCGACGATGGAAATTAACGTAGCTGTAGAGAATGTTTATGCATACGGCGACAGTTCTCGGGATGGGGACAGTATGTACTCTTCGGCTTTCTGGAGGCAGATAAGATTAGCCGCAATGAATCTAAAAGAAAGATAAGAGGTTTAAAATGGCTGGGAAAGCTTCACTTTTACTCGTAATGGGTTTCAGTATGATACTCCTCGTTTTCGGAAATAGATTAAATAGTTTATCAACAGATACGGTTGATAATTTTACAAATTATTATTCCGAAAACATGACCCATAATTTAGCAGTCAGCGGTGCAAATCTGGCGGCTAATAAAATTTTCATGAATACTAATTGGGATAAAGGGTTTAAGAATTTGAAGATGAATGGCGGAACAGTGGATGTTAGAATTGATGTTATTGATGCTACAAGAAATATAAGAAAACTTACTTCTGTCTCAACCTATGAAGATAATTCAGATACTGTTGAAGTTATTCTTACGCCTAATTCATTTGCCAGATTTGCTTACTATTCTCAATATGAAGGAAGCGGTATCTGGTGGACTAACAGAGACACAGTATTCGGACCATTCCATACTGAAGATAATCTACGTTGCGATAATCATCCTGTATTTGGGGTGGGAGGTTATGAAACTACTATCAGAGGTCGGGTAGAATATCATGATAATGAATCATCAGATAAACCGGTTTTTCATGGTTCTTTCCACGACGGATATCCTGATCCGCTAAACTCAAATGGTTTGCAGCCTTTAAGAGAAGCTGCGGTGGACGATGGACATAAAATACAACAGTCAACAACCACTACCACAACTAAAGAAAATCGCTGGGTTCCATCACATTGGGAACGAATACATGGGAGGTGGGTAAATGTTCCTGGTTATTTTGAAGAGGTTATCACAACAACAACTGCGGTTGATACTGCGTATATCACATTCGCTAATGATAGTGTAAGAATTAAATTGGGTTATGATAAACCTTCAACCACATTTAAAACTTCTGAATTGGCTCCAAACGGAGTTATATATTCTGAGGGTATGGATGTTAGACTACAAGGCACAGTTGAAGGTCAGTTTTCTGTTGTAAGTGACGGGAATGTTTATCTGGATGATGATATCCTTTATACCCATGATCCCAAAACTAATCCTTCTTCAACCGATTTATTGGGAATACTCGCTCAAAATAAGGTGCTGATCACGGATAACGACGCAACTCAAAATATACAGGTTGATGCTGCAATTTATTGTCAGGACGGAGGTTTTGGTGCAGAAAATTATAGTACCAGGAGTGTTGATGGAGATATCCATTTGCTCGGCGGAATAACACAAAATATTAGGCAGCCTGTAGGTCAGTATACAAGTGATAAATGGGGAAATATAACTATTACACATGGCTACAATAAACGTTATCGCTATGATACCAGGCTTGGTTCAATTTATCCTCCATTCTACCCAATTTGTGGAGGATTTCAAATCGTTTCCTGGAAGGAATAGCCCTCCATTTTCTTATAATATTTATTAAAGCCTGCTAAATGCAGGCTTTCTTTTTATATTCTTTTTTACTACATAAAAAAATGGATATGATAACTTAAGTCATCTTTTTTCTCTTAACCAAAATTCCTATATTCTACTCAGCCATTTCAATTACAATCTTAATGAATACTTACTTTAATCTCTTAAATACAATAAAGCTTAAAGGGGCAGCTTATTTTATTTTGATTGATCCGGATAATATTGATGATGAAAAACTCGCACGATTTGTTAAGCACTGCGTTACCTGCGGGGTTGATGGTTTTTTAATTGGCGGAAGTTTATTAGTGAACGGAGATATTAAAAATTGTATTAGAGTGATTAAAAATAATACGGATCTTCCGGTAATAATTTTTCCCGGCGATGTTAACCAGGTTCAGAATAATGCCGATGCTATACTTTTTCTCTCGGTTGTAAGTGGAAGGAATCCTGAACATTTGATCGGGAAACACGTTATTGCAGCACCGTTAATTAAGCAAGCAGGAATTGAACCGCTTTCCACGGGATATATTTTAATTGAATCCGGTGTAACAACCACTGCCCAGTATATGAATGGAAGTATGCCGCTGCCAAGGAATAAACCTGAAATTGCAGCAGCTACGGCACTTGCAGCAGAATATCTCGGGATGAAACTAATTTATCTTGAAGCCGGATCCGGTGCGCAGAATCCTGTCCCGGATGAAATGATAAAGGCTGTCACTGAAAGCTGTACCGTACCTGTAATTGTCGGCGGCGGCATCAGAACACCTGAATCAGCATTAAGAAAAGTACAGAGCGGGGCTAAAATAATAGTAACCGGAAACTTCTTTGAAGATGAAAATAACTGGATATTAATTAAAGATTTTGCTCAGGCAATTCATATAAATTATCCTATAACTATATAAACATTAAATAATACTTTCGAAAGAAAAAATTGGACAAAAAGAAATTTATAATAGATTCTTTAAATGAGAGTGCAGACACTAAAAAGAAAATGGAAGACAAGTGTCTAAGCGATATATTAAAAGTTGCTGAAATTATTACTATGTCATTTAAGAATGGAAAAAAACTGCTGCTTTGCGGAAATGGCGGCAGTGCCGCTGATTGCCAGCATATAGCTGCAGAGCTTGTAATAAGGTTAAGTCATGATGTGAATAGACCGGCATTACCAGCTATAGCGCTTACCACTGATACATCAAACCTTACAGCAGGCGGAAATGATATAGGATTTGAAAACGTGTTTGCGCGTTCAGTAGAAGGTCTTGGAAATAAAGACGATGTGCTTCTCGCAATCTCTACAAGCGGTAACTCCCCGAACGTTTTAAAAGCGGTTCAAACCGCAAAAGATAAGGGAATGAAAACGGTAGCCTTTATTGGAGGGAACGGCGGAAAGCTTATATCTGAAGCAGATCAATCAGTAACTATTCCGTCAGCAAATACACAGCGCATACAGGAAGGACACATTACAGCTGCTCATATAATCTGTGAGCTTATCGAGCGGGAATTGTATCCATCATAAGTGCTATTTTAAAGAATCCCAGTTTATTTTATCGCCTGCGCTGATTTTATACTTATCAGAGAATCCGGCGTTCACTTCAACGACAAATTTCGCAGGTCGGGTTGAAGCGTAAGAATTGTCGGAATACGGTGTGGTATTTTTTGCAATATTAATTATAGTTTTAGATGAATCAACAAATATTATATCAAGCGGAATCAGAGTGTTCCTCATCCAGAAGTTTCTTATTTGTATATCCGGAAAAATAAAAAGCATACCGCGATTTTCATTCATGTCCTTTCTGAACATTAATCCCAGTTCCCGGTCAAAATCTGTTTGAGCGATTTGAATATCAATTTTAGTCAGAGAGTTTCCATTTGTGTCTTGAAAAGTTAACTCGCCCTGCTTCTTAAACATATACTCCTCATCTGTTTTGTTTTCACTTCCCCCGAAATTGGTAAAAATAAAATAAAGCGCTACGGCTGCTATAATGAGGAGCGCGGCAATTTTATATATATTAGGAAGATTTTTTTTTGAAGTAATTAGTTCAGTTTTTCCCTTAGCCATAATACAGATTTAATTTTTTAAGAAATAATTGAGAGATTTGTTGTTCTAAATTAACATTTTAATATTAATCTTTTAAAACGAATATCATTTAATATGAGAGTAAATATAATTAATCGGAAGAAAATAGAACTTAACCAGGCGCAAACAAAGATGGTTGTGAGTGGATGGGGCGAAGAAGTGATGCAGAATTCGGTAGTTGAAAAGATAATCTACCTTTCTGATAACCTGAAGGTAAAAGGTTATCTTGCCTATCCAAAAGAAAAAAACAGTGATAAAAAAATACCGCTTGTTATCTGGAATCGCGGAGGATATAAGGACAAAGGAGCAATAGACAGTTTTACCGCGAGGGGAATGTTTGGACAAATAGCAAGCTGGGGTTATGCTGTTCTTTCTTCTCAATACAGAGGTAATGATGGGGGAGAAGGCGCAGAACAGTTAGGCGGTGAAGATGTGAATGACATTTTAAATCTATTACCTGTTGCTGATGAACTGGGATTTATTGATACATCAAAAGTTGGTCTTGAAGGATGGAGCCGGGGTGGTATGATGACGTTCCTGGTTTTAAAAGAAAGAAACGAATTTAAATGCGCGGTAGTAAGCGGTGCTATTTCTAATTTAAAAGGACTTGCAGATTCAAATAATAAATTGAAAGAATACTACGAAGGAATTATCGGAACACAGCAATTAGAAAAAGAATTGGAGAAAAGATCTGCAATATTTTTTACTGAGAAACTTCCGGATATTCCATATCTGATTATGCATGGAGGAAGTGATGATACTGTGCCGGCTGAACAGTCTATTGAACTGGCTAAGAAATTTTCTGGTGAAGGAAAGAAATATCGATTAGTTATTTTCGAGAGGGGAGATCATTTCTTAAAAACTCACAGAAAAGAAGTGGACCAATTGAGAAAAATATGGTTTGACAGATATCTTAAAGAATAGCCGGAAATAAAAAAGGACACCTGAAACCAGGTGTCCTTAAGAATGTACTTAGTTCAAACTACTTAATTCGTTTGAACTCAATTCTTCTGTTCTTCTGTCTTCCTTCAGGTGTATCATTCGAGGCTATAGGATTAGATTCACCATAACCAACCGCTACAATTCTTGTAGGATCAACACCCTGACGAACCAGCCAGTCTCTTACACTGTTAGCTCTTTTCTCAGAAAGTTTCTGATTTGAAGCATCTCTACCTACATTATCAGTATAACCTGCTATTTCAACTGAAATATCAGAATATGTCTGCAATGTTTTCAGGGCTTTTCTCAGAGTATTTTCTGATTCAGGTGTAATGTCTGCTTTACCTGTTGCGAATGTGATACCATCAAGAATAACAGGAACACCGACTTTAACAACATCGTCTGCAGCATCCAGAGGATTTGTTCCACGGTTAACTTCTACACCGTCATCTACTGAACCGCCATCTGTGTCTTTCACTAACGGATTAGTTTTGTAAGTCATAACTTCATCATAATCTGATAAGCCATCACCATCAGTGTCTTTTGATAATGGATTAGTTGAGAATGTATTTACTTCTTCGCCGTCATTTAATCCGTCACCATCTGTATCAGCTTTCAATGGATCAGTTTTGTATTTAATTACTTCATCGCCATCACTCAATCCATCATTGTCTGTATCAGCTTTTAACGGATCTGTTTTGTATTTATTAACTTCTTCACCGTCATTTAATCCATCACCATCCGTATCAGCCTTTAGTGGATCAGTCTTATATTTCTTAACTTCATCAAAATCACTCAGCCCGTCAAGATCAGTATCAGCAAGTAAAGGATTTGTTTTATAAACTTTAACTTCTTCTCCGTCTGTTAATCCGTCACTATCTGTGTCAGGGTTATGCGGGTTCGTTCCGAGTTTTTCTTCTTCACATTTTCCTAATCCATCCATATCTTTATCAGAACTGCAGCTTTCACCGGTTATGGTTAAGCCAAGTGCTACATTATAATATGCATCAACAATATTGTTTCCGTTATCGTAATTATTCAGGTCATATGAAGTCGAGTATGCACCGCCGATAGAAAAATCCAACAGTACCATATCACTTAAAGCAAACTCTGATCCAATACCTAACGGGAAAAGACCTGCCCATCCCTCAGTTTTTACTTCATTAGGTGAAGGTGATCTGTTTTCCTCGGAGTATTTATTACTATAATGCATAATGCCGCCGCCAAGGTATAAATAAGGATTCCATCCTTTAAGATCGAATGGAGCAATTCTAAACCTGAGCCCGACCGGAATTATTTCTGATTTATAATAACCTTCGTAGTTAAATTGATACCCGGCGTAAGAACCATAACCTGCATTTATATCAAGTTCCAGCACTCTTGTTAGTTCAAATCCAACAAAGCCTTCTAATAAATAGGACATAGTATATTTATCAAATGAGAACTTATCATTTCCCCCGAATCCCACATTAGGAAATTCATTCTGAGGCAAAAGAAGATTATACCTCGCTCCAAACTTGGAGCCCCATTCTTTAAATTGTGCATTAGTCGTTATACTAAATGCAAAGAAGATTAAAAGTGCAAACAAGTATACTTGTTTCATTATGATTCCTTTAATTGTTAGTATTATGCTGTTTTTTAACTGTAAAAAAGTAATTCTTCACTACTAATGTAATGAAATTTTTTCAAAAATAGTTCCCTTAAAATGCACTAAAATCATTTTTTAATTCCTTTTACTTTAATTCATCGTTACAAAGGATGTTGGCTTTTGTTTTGTAAAATCATTACTAAAAATCTATTTTTAGATTGTTAATAACTGAAACCTTATATGTATATACTTGGAATATCTGCTTTTTACCATGATAGTGCTGCTGCATTATTAAAAGATGGAGAAATTATTGCTGCCGCACAGGAAGAAAGATTTACGCGTAAAAAACACGACCATAATTTTCCCGGCAATGCTGTAAACTTTTGTCTGCAGCACGCAGGAATTAAAAGTTCAGATTTGGAAATTGTTGCCTTTTATGATAAACCCTTCCTGAAGTTTGAGAGATTGCTGGAAACATATCTTGCTTATGCCCCGGTTGGAATAAAATCCTTCATTAAAGCGATGCCTTTGTGGATAAAGGAAAAGCTCTGGATGAAAGAAATGATAAAGGATAAACTTGGCTATGAAGGGAAAATAATTTTTCCGGAACATCATGAATCGCATGCTGCTTCTGCTTTTTATCCCTCACCTTTCAATGAGGCGGCAATTCTTACTATGGATGGAGTCGGAGAATGGACTACCTCAAGTTTTGGTGTTGGAAAAAATAATAAAATTGAGCTCCTTGCAGATATTAAATTTCCTCATTCGCTTGGGTTGCTCTATTCTGCATTTACTTACTATACGGGATTTAAAGTTAATTCAGGTGAATATAAAGTAATGGGTCTTGCCCCTTATGGTGAACCAAAATATAAAGATGTTATTCTTAAAGAATTAATTGATGTAAAAGAAGATGGTTCTTTCAGAATGAATATGGAATATTTTAATTACTGTGCCGGGCTAACAATGACAAACGATAAGTTTCATAAACTCTTCGGCGGATTACCCAGACAACCCGAATCAAAGCTTACACAAAAGGAAATGGACCTTGCCCGCTCTGTTCAGGATGTAACCGAAGAGATAGTGCTAAAAATGGGAAACCACGTTTATAAAGAAACGGGAATGAAAAATATTTGTCTGGCAGGTGGTGTTGCACTTAATTGTGTTGCAAATGGAAAACTATACAGGGAAGGTCCTTTTGATGAAATATGGATACAGCCGGCAGCAGGAGATGCTGGGGGAGCACTCGGTGCTGCATTGATCGGTTGGTATCAATATCTTGGGAATGAAAGAAATATTGATCCGAAAAAAGATTCACAAAAAGGTTCATATCTCGGTCCCGAATATTCCGATGAAAATCTTCTGGAATTTTTTAAGGAAAATAAAATAAAGTTCAATGAGATTAATGACGAAGAACTGCCGGAAAAAGTTGCATCACTTCTTGCTGATGAAAAAGTAGTCGGCTGGTTCGAAGGAAGAATGGAATTTGGTCCGAGAGCTTTAGGCGCTAGGTCAATTCTGGGTGATGCAAGATCTTCTAAAATGCAGTCGGTAATGAATCTGAAAATAAAATTCCGGGAAAGTTTCAGACCTTTTGCTCCTGCCGTCTTAAATGAAAAAGTATCTGAGTATTTTGAAATTGACAGAGAATCTCCTTACATGCTTCTTGTAGCTGATGTTAAAAAGGAAAGAAGAAAAGAGATGTCTGAAAATGAAAACAAGCTATTCGGCATTCAGAAATTAAATATTGTAAGATCAGATATTCCCGCTGTTACCCATGTTGATTATTCTGCACGAATTCAAACAGTGCACAAAGAAACAAATCCGTTATTTCACAAATTGATTTCAAAGTTTGAAGAGAATTACGGCAGTGCAGTATTAATAAATACATCTTTTAATGTAAGAGGAGAACCAATTGTTTGTACTCCTGCAGATGCATATAAATGTTTTATGCGGACCGATATGGATTATCTGGTTATAGGAAATTATTTGCTGGATAAAGGCGAACAGGAAAAACTTGTAGGAGACACTGATTGGAAAAAAGAATTCGAGCTGGATTAATATGAAAGAAATATTTTCAGAAATAAAAAATATTAAAGAGAGCCGTAAAGAACTCAAAAAGTTCGGATTAACAATCGGAATTGTTCTGCTGATACTTGCAGCTTTTTTATTCTGGAATGGAAAATCGTCTTATCCTGTCTGGGGAATTATCGGGTTGGTTTTAATTTTAACCGCGTTAACTTTCCCGGTAATCTTAAAACCGCTCAATAAAATATGGATGAGCCTGGCTATTGTGCTAGGCTGGGTAATGACAAGGGTTATTTTATCAATATTGTTTTATCTTGCATTATTTCCGCTAAGGTTTATTGCTTTAATTTTCAGAAAAAGATTTCTAGATGTTAAAGCTGATCCGGCTGCTGAAACTTACTGGCAGAAAAGAGAAAATAATAACTTTGATCCTTCAACTTATGAAAGACAATTTTAGATGAGTAAATTATCTATACTATCAGAACTCTGGCAGTTTCTTCGTGTAAGAAAAAAATGGTGGCTTGCACCAATCTTAATTTTTCTTTTATTACTCGGCGGACTGATAATTCTTACACAAGGCTCTGCGCTTGCACCATTTATCTATGCAATCTTCTGAAATTATTTTATCAACTTAATGTGAATTAAAAATGACAGATAAAATAAAAATTGAAAAGAAGAAGAAGAGAATTCCTGTCCCTAAAAAACCTCCTAAAGTAGAGAAAGATAAAAGTGCGTATGACAGGAAAAAAGAAAAGGATAAATTGCGCAAGAATAAAAACAGGGATAAATAAATTTAATGCCCGATGTATCGGTTATCATCTCTGTTTACAACAAGTTTAATTATCTGCAGTTGGTTCTTGCCGGATTTGAAAGACAAAGTTTTAAAGAGTTTGAAATTATCATTGCTGATGACGGCTCAGGTAATGAATTTGTAGATAATCTCAAAGCCGTCTCCTCCAAATTCCCATTTCACTTAAAACATATATCCCAGGAAGATAAAGGATTTAGAAAGAATAAAATTCTGAACAAAGCAATCGTTGCAGCAGAATCCGACTATTTAATTTTTATAGATGGAGATTGTGTTCCGCACTCTGAATTTGTTAGGGAGCATTTAAATTATAAGCAAAAAAATACCTGCCTCACCGGGAGAAGAGTAAATCTTTCCGAGAAATTCACAAATAGACTTACTCCCGGATTCATTAAAAAAGGTTATCTTGAAAAAAGTACTTTTAGTCTCGCAATGGATGGATTTTTCGGGGAATCAAATTATGTTGAAAAAGGATTCTATGTTAAAAGTAATTTGTTAAGAAATATTCTGAATAAAAAGATCCGCGGGTTGTTAGGCTGTAACTTTTCTGTTTACAAAGATGATATAATGAAGATTAATGGTTTCGATGAAAGATATGAAGCGCCATCGATCGGGGAGGATTCGGATATACAATACAGGCTGGAACTAACAGGAACAAAAATTAAATCTCTTAATAATATCGCTGTTCAATATCATCTCTATCATAAACTGCAGGAAAGACCGCAGAAAAATCTTGATCTCTTTAATGCTGTAAAAAAATCCGGATTATCTTTTACACCGTTTGGAATTAAGCAGTAATACCTTCCTTAAAATTTTATCCCCGGATTGAATTTTTTCTTAAAAATTAAGGAATAATCTCAAATTTGTTTAAATAATATTTGCAATAATGAATTGGTCACCTTATATTACTCGCCATATTTTCATAAATGACTAAATAATTAAGGTAAAAAGTGACGGACGCATTAGATAATAAGATTTTGAACATTCTGCAAAATAACGGCAGAACCAAGAGGAACCAGATTGCCGATGAAGTCGGGCTGTCAATTCCTTCTGTAAGTGAAAGAATGAAGAAACTCGAAGAGAACAGAATTATTGAAGGTTATTATGCAAGATTAAACAAAAAAGCTTTTGGTTATGATTTGATGGCTTACATTTTAGTAATGATGGATACTTCAAAACATTATAAAACACTTTTAGATAAAGTAAATCAAATTCCTGAAATTCTTGAATGTCACTCTGTGCTCGGAGAGGGATCGCATCTGCTGAAAGCAATAACAAAAAATACAGAATCGCTTGAAAAACTTTTAGGGGAAATACAATCGTGGTCCGGGGTAACAGGCACAAAAACAACCTTTGTTTTATCAACTATAAAAGAAACTACAGTTATAAATTTATAATAAAATTAAAAGGAACATTATGGCAAAAACAAATTCCCCGTCGGACAACGTATTGAAATTCATAAAAGATAATAAGATCGATTTTGTCGATCTTAAGTTCATGGATTTTCCCGGTCAGTGGCAGCACTTTACAGTTCCTTCATCTCAGCTTGAAAGCAGCTCTTTTGATGATGGATTCGGATTTGATGGTTCATCCATCAGGGGTTGGAAAGCAATAAATGAATCTGATATGCTTATAATTCCCGATCCTAATACATTGTTTCTCGATCCGTTTATTGAAGCACCGACAATCAGTCTTATTTGCGATGTGTATGAACCGGCAACAAAAGAAAAATACTCAAGATGTCCCCGCAATATTGCACAGAAAGCTACAGCGTATCTTAATTCAACGGGGATTGCAGATACGGTTTACTACGGACCTGAAGCAGAGTTCTTTGTTTTTGATGATGTGAAATTTGATTCACAGCCGAACGGAAGTTTTTACATGGTTGATTCTGTTGAGGGAAGATGGAACAGCGGAAGAGAAGAAAACCCGAACCTTGGTTACAAGCCGAGATATAAAGAAGGATATTTTCCTGTACCACCGACAGATTCCTTAATGGATTTGAGAAATGAAATGGTTTTAAATCTTATTAAGTGCGGAGTTGATGTAGAAGCTCAGCATCACGAGGTTGCAAGCGGCGGACAATGTGAAATTGATCTCAGGTTTCAGCCTTTGGTCAGAGCTGCTGATCAGCTTTTAATGTTTAAATATATTGTAAAGAATACAGCAAGATTGAATAACAAATCAGTTACTTATATGCCCAAACCAATCTTTGGTGATAACGGCAGCGGAATGCACGTTCATACAAGTTTGTGGAAAAAAGGAAAACCATTATTTGCCGGAACAGGTTACGCAGGCTTAAGTGAAATGGGTTTGTATTTTATAGGCGGAATATTAAAACACGCTGCTTCACTTCTTGCTTTTACTAATCCCACAACAAATTCGTATAAACGTTTGGTTCCGGGATTTGAAGCTCCGGTTAATCTTGCGTATTCACAAAGAAACAGAAGTGCTTCTATCAGGATTCCGATGTATTCAACTTCTCCAAAAGCTAAAAGAGTTGAGTTCCGTTGTCCTGATCCGTCGTGTAATCCTTACCTTGCATTTTCTGCAATGCTGATGGCAGGACTTGACGGAATTATAAATCGTATCGATCCGGGTGAACCATTGGATAAAGATATTTATGATATGCCGCCGGAAGAACTTGCGAATGTTCCTTCAACTCCGGGAAGTTTAGGTGAAGCTTTAAAAGCATTGGCAAAAGATCATGAGTATTTATTAAAGGGAGATGTTTTTACTGAAGATGTAATTGAAACCTGGATAAAGTACAAAATTGAAAAAGAAATAAAACCGATGGCTCTTCAGCCGCATCCGTTTGAGTTTGCTCTTTACTATGATGTATAAAATTTAATTGGAATGGTGGAGTTTTGGAATAATGTATTCCCTCCGCCATCCATATCTCCCATTTTAAATTCCAAAGTGAGCCTTTTGCTCCTTTTGATTACTTCAATAAAATCATTTTTGATGTTTTTATATAACCACCAGCTTTCAAGCGACATATGTAAACACCGCTGACAAGATTACCTGCATTAAAGTTTACTTCATAATATCCGGGATTTTTTGTTTCATTGACCAGGGTTTCAACTTCTCTTCCTAAAATATCAAATACTTTCATTTCAACCTTTTCCTTTTCGGGAATAGCATATTTAATTGTGGTATTTGGATTGAAAGGATTAGGATAGTTTTGAAATAGATTGAATCCCTTTTCAGGAGTTAATTGATCTTTTATATGGGTTGGAACACTTTGACCATACAACAATAGGATATAACCACCACCTAATACTGCAATATCATTAACTCCATCATTTGTTTGATCTCCTAAATTTATACTCTTACGAGGAAAGACATCCCCGGCATTTGAATATCCTCTTTGACCATATCTATTAGAATTACTTACATTAGGCCCACCTAATTGTAGACAAAATAACTTATAGCCTGCAGGTGATATGATAAAATCGTCATACCCATCCATATTAAAATCACCCACACTTTGAGTTATTGCACCAGCACTAAAAAATCCCTGTAATGCATTAGTATCCTGGATAAAAGAAAATGAAGGTATGGTATCGATGATTCCGGATAAATTTCCGTAATGAACGTCCGTCTGATGAGGATAATTATAAAACGATCTACCTACAACTATATCATCTATACCATCCCCATTAATATCATCAACTGAAAACTCTCTTAAAAACCAATCAGCTATACTATCAGGAGGATCTACAAACGAAGATAGGGCTTGAGATTCGGTTCCAACTGATGGATTAAAATTCTCATTACCATCGAATACATATAAATAATTTACACTATCATAACGAACTCCAGCTGCCATTGTTTGCTGATTTGCACTAATTAAAAGTTCATCTAATTTATCTCCATTAATATCACCTACCCCAAAAAAACCGCCATAATCCTGATAGGGGAAATGTCTGATTTGCCCTTTTAGGAGATAGTCGACTGAATCTGTGGGATTTGTTTTTCCCATATAAATATATACTTTCCCTGTATTAACAGTTCCATATGGTTCAATTATGTCATTAATGGAATTAATAACCACATCAGCCTTACCATCGCCATTGAAATCCCCATACTCTACTCCAACAGTAAAATATCCTGTACTAAATTGCTCAATCATTGGATATTCTGTGGGTAAAGGAATTGTAACATCCGGAATTGTATCTATAGCTAAAAAGGAAGTGCCGCTTCCCCAATAAAAAAGTAAATTCCCATTATAATCAAACCTTGTACTATCATAACTTGTAAAGTGCATAGTAATCATATCATCATATCCGTCTCCGTTATAATCACAAATTGCTAGCATCCTTCCCGAGTAAGTTAAATCTTTAGTGGTATCAAGTATATCATAACCTCCTAAATAAACAAATGTAGAATTCCAATTACCCGAAATTATGTCAAGGTTTCCATCTCGATTTATATCAAATGATTCAATATTATAAGACATTCCATTATACCCGATTTCTAAAAAGTCAGGCATATAGAACCATGGAGTTTGAGCTGCTACCTTAGTCGCGGAAAATGTTACCACTAAAGAAATGATTTCCATCAAAATTATTATTTTTTTCATACTGTACCCCGAATCATTTTAGTGAGAATCAACAGGTTGCAGAAATTGAAGTAGTTCTGATACCTGCATTTAAAGAACCCTGAAGAAGCAAAACACAATTCAAATAAATACAAAAGAACTGAGAATTTCAAATAGAAGTTCCGATTACATTACTCCATTTCTCCGGAATTCCATTATTCCTATTTCAAAACTCTGTCTGAATTTCCTGTGTCCTTTTTGAACGGGGGAACCTGCTTTTAATTCCGGCTTTGGAAATAATAGCTGTACCAATAACAAATTATTATACCTAACAATATGCTGTCCGTACTTACCTATGTCTTTTTTTATTGTTCCGCCTTCAAGATAAATTTTTAACTCATTCCTGATCTTTTAAATTATAAATACTTCTGCTGATTTCTTTTCCCAGAATTTCAGCGGCGTTTGTATGCAGAACTATTTCATCATTTCTATCAAGTGTTCCGAACTTCGTTCCGATTCTTTCAAACAAACCCGGGTTTTGATCACTCCACTCTTTTTTAACAAAAAAGATATCATTTTTCTTAAAGAAGAATTTATAATTTTCAAATACACCCGGTTCAATTCCGAAAATTGAAGAAAGTTTGTTTAATCGTTTTACAATTTCTTTAGAACCGGGTTGAAGAAAATTTATTTCTCTTCTGTGCGGAATAGTTTGTTCGGGGGAAGTTGTCTCACCAATTTTCTTAAGCTTAATTATAAAAAAACCCTCCGAACCTATTTCCCATGGTAATATCCGTCTTGCTTTTTGTAATTCAGGGTTTAAGTTTTCATTATTGTAAAAAGTTATACCATCATTGGTCTTAAATTGTAAATCAATTTCAATTACTTCAACTGGATACTTTTTTAAAACGGTATTCAGCACTAACTCATTTTCTTCAACCGTAAGTGTGCAGGTCGAGTAAACTATTTCACCTCCGGGTTTTGCCATTTTTATGGCGGCAATTATAAGTTTTAATTGAAGCTCACCGAGTCTTATTGCCCTTTCCTGAGACCACCAGTTACTTACTTCACCTTTTTTCTGAATTATTCCCAGACCGCTGCAGGGGGCATCAACAAGTATTTTGTCAAAATAGTCCGCATATATTTTACTAAGCAATTCTCCTTTGGAATGAATTACGCCTGTATTTATAAGGTTCATTCTATCAATATTATAAACAAGCATCCGCACACGGTCATTCTGAATTTCGTTGGCAACAAGTGTTCCGCTATTCTTCATCATTTCGCCAAGTCCGGTAGTTTTAGAACCCGGCGCAGCACAAAGATCAAGCACAACATCATTTTCTGTAGGATTTAAAACCAGCGGAGGAAGCATTGAAGAAAGACTTTGAATGTAATAATATCCGGTGATGTGTTCTATGGTTATCCCGAGAATTCCTTTGTCATTAATAATTTTTAGAGCATGCGGAACTTCACTAATTACTTCAGAGGTGATACCGTAATTTATTTCGAGTGACTTTTTTAATTTATTTACAGAAGTTTTTAAGTGAATTTACCCGGATGAACTTTTGAGGCTGGGTTCCTATAAATTCATCATATTTATCGGCTACATCTTTGCCAAGCACAGAGCTCAGATAATTGTAAATATTTTCACTCAACAGCATCTATAACCTGCTGAGGTTAAGAGTTCTGAAAATTTCATTCACTACAATATTCGCATCCTTATTTTCGGGGAACCGGGATTTATAACTTCTATCAATCTCTCTTAATAAGTCATCAAGATATTTTTCATAGGTTTTAACAGCTATTTCAATATCTTTTTCATTCAAAGGGATTTTGATTTCCCTCTTTTTCTGTTTTCCTGAATACACAATGTATTTAGCTTTGTTTAAAGTCTCAGTCTGGCAGAATGAATTACCATTAATCGTCAGAACTTCATGTAAACCAAAAAAATTATTGCCCATTATCAGAGCTTCGGAAGGTAAGATAAGCGTGGTATTTTCTACAGGAGTTAAAAAATCATCGGGAAAAATTTTTATTCCCGCATCTGAAATTTCTTTTGATTTAAAAGATATAAATTCTTTTGAGTTCAAATTCAGACTTGGTGATTCAAAAAACTTTTTATAAACTCATTCAGCTCTTCTGCATTTTCATATTTTTTAATAAAAAGGAGTTTTGAATCACATCCCGTTATCATAGCAGAAACATTTTCTGCCTCTGCACTATGAACGGCAAGCACAGGAATTTCTCTTACATATAAAGCATAAGCAATTTCAAAACCGACACCAAGACTCGGTCCTGAAATTTCAGCAATCATCAGATCACTTCGAACTATCCACTTCATATCCCGCTGAAAAATTTGTCTTTCACTCAGGGGAAATGCAGACTGAAATTCCGGGTTTAATTCTGAAAGGGCAGAGTGACCAAGTTTATTAACTATTTCAATCAGCTCTTTATAATTAGCTTTGAAAGAAGAGTCTCCTTTTATGGCGCCAGCGCAGTATACTATCATATATTTAAAACTTTGTTATAATAATCTTCATATTGAGGTATTACTTTAGATTTGTCAAACAGAGTAACAGCACGTTCCCTGGAAGCGCTGGAAAACATTTTATGTTTTCTATCGTTTGTTAACAAATCAATTGTATATTTTGCCATCCTGTCTACATCACCAATCTCGGCAATAAAACCGGTTTCATTATGTCTTACAAGTTCAGGTAATCCTCCCACGCTTGAACTGATAACCGGAATTCCGCAAGCCATAGCTTCGAGAGCTGCGAGTCCGAAACTTTCTGATTGCGATGGAATAAGAAAAATGTCAGACGCATTTAATATTTCCACAAGCCCATCCTGTTTTCCCAAAAACTTTACATGATCACAAAGCTGAAGCTGTCTGCATAATCGTTCACATTCAGATCTGTCCGGTCCATCGCCCACCAAAACAAGTTTGGAAGGTATTTCTTCGTGTACTTTGGCAAAAATCTTAATAGTGTCAGTTACTCTTTTAACCTGCCTGAAATTTGAAGTGTGAACCAGAACTTTTTCGTTATTCGGAGCAATGTGTTTTCTGTAAGAGCAGCCGTTATCAGGTTTGAATAATTCTGTATCAACAAAATTAGGAATAACATCTATATTTTTTATAATATCATAATTAGTTATGGTTTTTTCCTTTAAAAACCTAGAGACTGCTGTAACCCCGTCGCTCTCTTCAATACTGAACTTAACAAGTGGAAGAAATGAAGGTTCTAATCCCACAAGGGTAATATCAGTTCCATGAAGTGTAGTTACAACTTTAAGATCTATCTTATCTTTTAACATTTGTTTTGCAAGATACGCGCTGCTGGCATGCGGAATAGCATAATGTACGTGAAGTAAATCAAGCTGCTCATATTGTGCCACTTCCACCATTTTGCTTGCAAGAGCAAGACTGTATAGCGGGAACTCGAACAGAGGATAACTGCTCATTTCAACTTCGTGAAAAACTACATTTTCCACAAAATGGCTTAATCTGAATGGTAAGGCGTAACTTATAAAATGTACTTTATGTCCTCTTAATGCCAGTTCTTTACCTAACTCTGTTGCAATCACCCCGCTTCCCCCGTAAGTAGGATAACAGGTAATTCCGATTTTCATGCTTTCCTATTCTGTAATATGAATTATTTTATCTATATCCCGGTTTATCCGACAAATATAAAATAAAATTTAAGAATATTGAATTCAATAAAATCGTATGTATTCCAGGTCCCATTTTTATTGAAATTGCTTTTTCTGAAAATGAAATAATAAAGTAAGTTTATTAAGTTATTTTTAATCTTTTGTTTATGCAATGAAATTACTGTTAATCGGTCAGTCTGTTGAAGATCATATTTATTATAAAAACGATCATATAGTTAAACCGGGCGGAATTTATTATTCGGTTTCTGCACTTCAGAATTATAAAGAGGATGAAGATGAAATTTATCTGTGTACTTCATTTGAAAAAAGCAATGGACTCTTTAAAGGTTTGTACAGCAAAGTGAAACCTGACTATCTTAACTATACAGATGTTATCCCAAAAGTAAGACTTAACATTTTCGATAATAAAGAACGCGAAGAAATTTATGAAAATATCACAGGCGGTTTAGCAATCGATACTTCAAATCTAAATAAGTTTGATGGAATACTTGTAAATATGGTAACAGGTTTTGATTTATCATTAGAAAAGATGAAAGAGATAAGAAAGAATTATAAAGGTATAATTTATTTTGATGTGCATACATTTTCACGCGGATTAAATAAAGATATGAAACGTGAATTCAGGATTATTCCTGAGTTTGAAAAATGGATAGAATATATTGATATACTTCAGGTTAACAACCGGGAACTTTTCACACTTGTTGATTCTGAGAACAAAACTGAGATAATAAAATTTATTTTAAACAGGGGAGTAAAACTTCTACTTGAAACAAAAGGCATCAACGGAGCAGCCGTTTATTATAAAGAAAATTCAAAAATAAAATTTGATGTGCTGCCTGCAATTTCTCTTGATGTTAAGAACCAGGTCGGGCTTGGAGATGTTTTTGGGGCAGTATTTTTTTATAGTTATATTAAAAACAGAGCTGCTGATAAGGCTCTGAAGGAAGCTGTTACGGCTGGTGGTTGCGCTGCCGGATACAAAAATTTTGATGATTTTAAGAATTTGAAAAAAGATGTTCTCACACGATATAATTAAAAAAAGAATTCTTGTCTTCGGGGCAAACGGAATGCTTGGACAAAGACTGGTAGAGTTTTACAGTGATCAGTCCGGCATCCAATTACTTGCATGTTCTATTGAAGAAGAGCCGGTTTTTGAAGGAACCGATTACAGGAAGATTGATTTAACCCGCAGGGAGGAAGTTAAAGATCTTGTATATGATTTTTATCCGGATGTTATTATAAATGCCGCTGCATATACAAATGTTGATAAGAGTGAAACGGAACGTGAACAAGCCTGGAAAACTAATGTTAAAGGTGTTGAATATATTGCGGAAGTTTCACGTGTAATTGATTCACACATTGTTCATATTTCAACTGATTATATTTTTGATGGTAAACGGGGACCATATTCTGAAAAAGATAATCCTAATCCACTTGGTTATTACGCAAGAACAAAACTGGCAAGTGAAAATGTTTTGCGTATAAGCGGAACTTATAATACTATTTTAAGAACTAATGTTTTATATGGAGTTGCCTATAATAGTCGCCCCGATTTTGTGAGATGGGTTGTTAATTCTGTTAGAGCCGGAAATGAAATAAGAATCGTAACCGACCAGGTTAATAATCCTACATTTATTGATGATCTTGTACAGGCAATCAGTAAAGTGATTGAATTTAAAAAATTCGGGATTTATAATATCGGCGGGAAAGAATTTTTGAATCGTTATGATTTTACAATGAAAATTGCTGAATATTTCAATCTTGATAAAAGTAAAATTTTTCCAATTACCACAGCTGAATTACATCAGCCGGCACCAAGACCTCTTAAATCCGGGTTAATTATTTTGAAAGCAGAAACAGAATTAGGTTATAAACCGCATTCAATTATTGAGTCGCTTGCAAAAATGAAAAAAGAACTCTCTCTTTAAAATGAAAATGTCAGTATTCTTTACTCTGTTAATTTTTATTCTTTTCACAAAGATAAACTTTTCTCAAAACGACTTTCCAGATTGGGCTGAAGGTATTGTCTGGTACCAGATTTTCCCGGAGCGATTTGCAAACGGGGATACTTTAAATGATCCAACAGCCGATAAAGTATTTATAAATTCTAAAAGAAAACCCGGAAACTGGAAAATTACAAGATGGACTAGCAACTGGTTTGAACAGACTGATTTAAATAACAATTCTAAAAGAAATTCTGGTAGCAGCATTTATAATAGAAGATACGGAGGCGATCTCCAGGGCATAATTGATCATCTTGATTATCTTAAAGATCTCGGAGTCGGCGGTATTTATCTTAATCCAATATTCGATGCTGTTTCACTTCATAAATATGATGGTTCAACTTACCATCATATTGATATTAATTTTGGACCTGATCCTGAAGGCGACAAAGAAATTATTAATTAATGAAATCCCTGATGATCCTAAAACCTGGCAGTGGACTTCTGCAGATAAATTATTTCTAAAGCTTATTGAAGAAGTTCATAAAAGAGGAATGCGGATAATTATCGACGGGGTTTTCAATCATACCGGGATTCAGTTCTGGGCTTTTCAGGATATTATCAAAAATGGCGCTGACTCAAAATACAGAGACTGGTACCAGATAAAATCTTTTGATGATCCCAAGACTCCGGAGAATGAATTTAATTTTCAGGGGTGGTGGAATTCCAAATCACTTCCCCAGTTTAACAGAACTGAAAATGACCTGGCACCGGGACCTAAACAATATATTTTTTATGCAACCAAAAGATGGATGGATCCTGATAATGATAGTAATCCTTCCGATGGTATTGACGGCTGGAGACTGGATGTTGCAAGGGACGTTCCTTTAGGATTCTGGCGTGACTGGAGTAAATTAGTTAAATCAGTAAATCCTGAAGCATTAATTATAGGAGAATTATGGGAACTCTCTCCTGATTTTATTTCTAGACCATGGAGTTTTTGATGGATTGATGAATTACAATTTTGCTTTTGCTGTTAATAGTTTTTTTGTTGCTGAGAAAACAAAAATTACAGTTTCTGAATTTATAAAAGAACTTAAAGAAATAGATAAAGAATATCCCGAGAAGAATTTATTTGTTCTTCAGAATCTTGTTGATAGTCATGATACAGAACGGATTTCCTCAATGATTGCAAATCCCGATCGTAAATATGACAGCGAGGGAAATGCAGGAAATCCAAACTATAATCCCGGCAAACCATCTAAAGCAGATTATGAAAAACAAAAATTGATTGCTGCTTTTCAAATGACCTACCGTGGTGCACCGATGATATATTATGGCGATGAAGTCGGAATGTGGGGTGCAGATGATCCGCACGATAGAAAACCAATGATTTGGAATGAATTAAAATATGATGATGAAGTAATTACTCGGGCTTCAGGATTTAAAAAAGGATTAGGCAGATATAAAGTTGGACAGAATAAAGATCTCCTGGATTTTTATAAAAAAGTTATTTCAATTCATAACAGCAGTAAAGCTTTAAGTCTCGGTGATATAAAGTTCATCTATTCAAATAATGATAAAGCATCCTTTGCTTTTGAAAGAACTTACAAAAATGAAAAAGTTATAGCTGCTTTTAATACAGGAAAAGAAAAAGATGAATTTGATGTTCCTGTTGATTCACAAAAAATTCTTTTCACAGAATTACTTTCGGGCGAAGAAGGGAGTTCCTCCGGCAGTTCAACAGACCTGGGGAAAATTCATATTTTAATTCCTCCCGGTAAATGCCTGATCTATAAAATTTATCGCTGACCTGCGGCAAGCATAGTTAGTGTTGAAAATTTCATATAGTATTGTACAATTTAAAATTCAGCCTTCCATCCATCCTTAAATTTTCTCGTTCATCAAATCAACTAATCCTTTCATGCGATTAATAAGTATTTTTTCCTCGGTTGATACCAACCTTTTATTGTTGCACTTAGTCTAAACAAACAGTAACGGAAAGATTAATGACTCAACAGGAAACTGAATTAATAATACGAGCGCAGAATGGAAACATTTCAGCTTTTGAAGAGCTTATTTATAAGTATGACAAAAAAGTACTGGCACTTGCAATGAAATATGTTAAAAATGAAGATGATGCAAAAGATATTTACCAGGATGTTTTCATCAGGGTATTCCGTGGATTAAAAAAATTTCAATTTAAAAGTGAATTTTCCACGTGGCTTTACAGGATTGTAACGAATGTTTGTCTCACATATAAAATAAAATCAAACAGAAGAGAATTTGTTTCAATTAATCCCTCTGAGGAAAATGAAAAGATGAACACGGCGATAGAATTAATTGATGAAGAACCTGATCCTGACAGGGTAATCAACAGTGTGGAGATTTCTGAACATATAACCGAAGCACTTGAGTCTTTATCTCCAAGACAGAAAATGATTTTTATGTTAAAACATTATGAAGGCTATAAACTGAAGGAAATTGCAGAGATGCTTCAATGCGGTGAAGGAACTATTAAAAAATATTTATTCGATGCAGTCAGAAAAATGCGGACTCAGCTGGCAGATATTTATTATGCTTAAAAGTTAAAGAGAGAAAAAAATGAATCACAAAAAATATAAAAACCTGATAGATGAATATTTCTTTGGTGAAATAAACAGCAGGGAGAAGATTGAGCTCGAAGAACATTTGAAAAATTGTGACTTGTGCCGCTCAGAATTTAATTCGGCTAAAGTGTTAAAAGATTCCTTGATGCAGGATAAACTCCCCGAACCGGATGAAAATCTTTTAAAACAGGCAAGAAATCAACTTCAATCAAATCTCAGAAAAGAAATAACGCACCCAGCTTTTTTTCAGAAATTGAATGGAATGTTTTCCTCATCATTCTTCCTTACTCCTCAGTTAGCTGCTGCAGCACTTTCAGTTTTAATAATAGGTGTGTTCATCGGGTATCTTCTTTTTAATTCTGCCGGCACAATGCATTACTCACTTGAGAATCCTCAACCTCAGAACAAAAATCAGCAGGCAGTACTTTCCGGTGAAACTAAAATAAGCAACATTCGTTTTATTAATAAAAATGCAGCGGACGGAACTGTAGATTTTACATTTGATGCTGTAAAACCGATGCACATAAAAGGTAAAATAAATGATCCCCAGGTTCAGAATGTTCTTTTATACTCAATGTTAAATGAAGATAACCCCGGAACCAGACTTAACACGATCAATCTTATTAATTCAAGTAAACAGGAACAGCCCGACAGTGAAATTAAAAATGCTCTGCTTTCAGTTGTTAAGTTTGATAACAATCAGGGAGTCAGACTTGAAGCTATGAAACTTCTTAAAAAATTCAATTATGATGATCAGATTAAAAAAACCATGATATACGTTCTTCAAAATGATTCTTCGTCCGGAATGAGAATCGAAGCGATGAACAGACTGGTTGAGGCAAATAAAACCGGCAGCGAATTCAGTCCTGCAGATCTTTCCGTATTCAGAGAAAAGATGAAACAGGATAATAATAATTACATTCGTTACCAGGCTAAAACAGTTCTTAAGGAGAATAACTAAAATGAAAAACTATAAAATAAAATTATTAGTAATTGCATTCTTTATACTTCTGGGTATTACAGTTTCTCATGCACAGAACCAGAAAGAAAAAACTTTCAATCTCGGGAAAAGCGGGCAGCTGGTTGTCAGTCTTGACTACGGCGACATAACCATAAATCCAACCAGCAGTGACGAGGTTATTATAAAATATGATGAAGATGGAGATTATTCATCGTTCAGGTTTGTACAAAATGGGAATACTTTAACTATTACTTCCGATGGAGATTATGAAAATGAAGATATTACCGTTTCCGTACCTTCATCAATAAATCTTGATCTTGACACTGACGGCGGTAATGTAAAGATAACAGGAAATATAAGTGGGAAAGTTGAACTCTCAACAGCCGGCGGTGATATTGAAACGAAAGACATACAAGGCAATGCTGAACTAAATACTGCTGGTGGTGAAGTTGCAACAGGAAATATAAACGGTGATGCTTCAATCAGCAGTGGCGGGGGTGACTTACAGATTGGAACAATCTCCGGTGAAGCAAATCTTAATACAGGTGGCGGTAACATAGTGGTTTTTAATGTCAGCAAAGGTCTTAAAATTCAGACGGGCGGCGGTAATGTACAGGCAGGAAACGTGGGAGGAATATTTACAGTAACTACAGGTGGCGGTAATGTAGAGGTTAAAAATGTTTCGAGTACTACAACAGTAACAACAGGCGGCGGAAATATTTCTGTTAGCGAATCTGTAGGGAAAACAAATGTAACAACAGGCGGCGGGAACTTATCATTAAAAGGAATATCCGGCGGGGTCAGTTGTGTAACTGGAAGCGGCGATGTCTATGTAGAATTAAAACCTGATGGAAAATCCGGGAGTAAAATAAAATCCGGAAACGGCAGCATTACATTATATGTTCCGGGTGATGCTAAAGCTACAATCACTGCTAAAGTGCGCAACTACGAGCAGTGGGGCGATGATAATGACCGGCATCCTATAACCTCCGACTTCAAAGTAAATACAGAAGATAAAAGTTCGCATTCGCTTAGAACAGTTTATATAATAAATGGCGGTGGTAGTGATATTGAGATTGAAACGATTTCCGGAGATATAAAAATCAGAAAAATGAAATAATATAGTTTACCAGGCGAACCGGAGAAATTATGAAAAGAAAGTTATACGTAATTATTTTTTTGTCTGTTGTAGTAATAAAGTTTGGATACTCTGAAAACAAACCTGAAAAAAATATTTTTGCTGTCAGAACTGATCAGCTGGTTAAGATAGATGGTTTGCTTAATGAAAATGTATGGAAAACTTCAGATTATGTTTCAGGATTTACTCAGCTTGATCCTAACGAAGGAAAAACTCCCACTGAAAAAACAATTGTCTGGATTGCGTACGATGATCAGGCATTATATATCGCGGCAAGAATGTATGATTCTTCTCCCGATTCAATTTATGCAAATCTTGTAAGGAGAGATGAAAACAGCAACTCCGACCGCTTTACAGTTTATATTGATTCCTACAATGATAAGAGATCAGGAAACTATTTTGGAATTACCGCGGCAGGCACTTTAACAGACGGCGTTCTGTACAACGATGAGTGGGATGATATTACCTGGGATGGTGTCTGGGAAGGCAAAGCTAAAATTGATAAAGAAGGCTGGACGGCAGAGATAAAAATTCCTTTCTCACAATTAAAATTTAAATCGGATAACATTCAAACATGGGGAATAGATTTTAAACGCGACATAGCACGAAATCACGAGAGAGACTATTTAGTATATATTCCGAAAAATGAAAGCGGTTTCGTCTCCCGATTTGCAAACCTAAACGGAATAAAAAATGTCAAACCTGCCGACCAGCTTGAGATACTTCCTTATGTTACTTCAAAAGCTTCTTATACTGCACACGATTTGAACGATCCTTTTAACAATGGATCGAAATACACAGCAGGTTTCGGTGCAGATGTCAAATATGGTATAGGTTCTAATCTTACTCTCAATGCTTCAATCAATCCTGATTTTGGTCAGGTAGAAATTGATCCTGCTGTAATTAATTTAAGTGATGTTGAAACGTTTTATGATGAGAAAAGACCTTTCTTTGTAGAAGGTTCAAGTATATTCAATTTTGGTTACGGCGGTTCAAGAAGCAACTGGGGCTTTAACTGGGGAAGTCCTGATTTCTTTTACAGCAGGAGGATAGGCAGAACCCCGCAGGGCAGCACTCCTGATGCGGATTACACAAATTACCCCGACGGAACCCACATCCTTGGGGCGGCAAAGCTGACAGGTAAAATTGATGATAATATAAATCTCGGTGTAATACAGGCAGTTACTCAAAGGGAATATGCGGACTTATCAATAAATAAAAACAGGTCAAGTGCAGAAGTTGAACCGCTCAGCTATTACGGAATATTCCGTGCACAGAAAGATATAAATGAAGGTGCCCAGGGACTCGGCTTTATTTCAACAATAACAAAAAGATTTTTTAAAGATAACCGGCTGAAAGATGAAATTAATAGCGGAGCTTACACAGGCGGAATTGATGGATGGACATTTCTTGATGGCGATAAAGAGTGGGTTTTAACGGGGTGGGGAGGAATGAGTTATGTCGCCGGAACGCAGCAGCGTATTCTCGATCTTCAGCAGAATTCTCAGCATTATTTCCAGAGACCTGATTCTAAAATTCTTAAACTCGACAGCACAGCAACTTCACTTTCGGGTTATGCCGGAAGACTTACAATAAATAAGCAGAAAGGAAATGTGTTTCTTAATACTGCGCTTGGAGTTCTTTCTCCCGGCTTTGATGTAAATGATCTTGGATTTTTGTGGAGAACGAATCTTATTAACTATCATTTTGTTTCCGGTTATAACTGGAGAGAACCAACAGATTGGTATCGTTCGCTTCAGCTTGGCGGTGCCGTTTTCAGAAGTTACAATTTTGACGGACAGATAAACTGGCAGGGATTTTTTTCCTTTATGAATATGACGACCCTGAATTATTTTGATATAAGTATGGACGGTGCTTATAATCCACGTACAATAAATGACAGGGGAACACGCGGCGGACCGGTTATGCTTAATCTGCCCGGTTACCAGTTTGATATTTATGCTAATACAGATACAAGGAATAATTTTGTTTTTAGTGCAGGTTATAATTCATATACACAGGAGAATAATTCTAAAAACTGGGGAGTAAGTGTTGGAGTTGATTACCGTCCTGTGGCAAATGTACTTATAAGCATTAGTCCTAATTACAGTAAAAATATTGATAACTCTCAGTACATTGATACTTTTACAGATCCGCTTGCAAATGTAACTTACGGAAAGAGATATGTTTTCGGAGAACTTGATCAGACTACTTTATCTGCAGGCATAAGACTTAACTGGACGTTCACTCCTAATCTGAGTCTGCAGTTTTATGCGCAGCCGCTCATCTCAACGGGAAAGTACGCAAGATATAAAGAACTTGCAGAACCCGGGACTTATAATTTTAACGTTTATGGTGAAAACGGCTCCACATATAATAAAGAAACACATTTAGCTGATCCCGATGGTAACGGACCTGCTGAATCAGTAGACCTTGGTGATAATGATTTTAAATTTGTTTCGTTAAGAGGAAATGCTGTTCTAAGATGGGAATACCTGCCGGGATCAGTTGTTTATTTTGTATGGACACAGACGAGAAGCGAATCATACAACGATCCCGAATTTCAATTCGGAAAAGTATTTACAAATCTAACCGATCTTCATCCGGATAATATTTTTTTAATTAAGATGACGTATTGGTTGAATATGTGAGGATTAAATTTACTCCAATTCGGAATTTTACTGCGTATAATTCCTTTTAAGGGATGAATATTTTGTTGATGATTTAATGATTTATATTATAAATTCAATTTGGTTGTTTGTAGAAAACGAACAATTTTGATTAGATTTAATTAGTCCTTTAGATAAAATTAACAAACATGATACGCTAATTAAATGATGAATAATGAAAATTCCTCAGAAGAATTAGTATCAAATAAAATTGCCCATCGTGAACTTAGTAGACACTATTATAAAAATAGAACTCAATTAACATTATACAGTGGTTTATTATTAGCCTGGGAGTTAATTGGATTAACTATTCCTTCCAAGCCATTCATTAACAGTAACGTTGAAATTAAAAATCCAGAAGCTTTTCCTATAGTTCTTCTTATTTTAATTTTGTACTTCAGTATAGAACATTAATAGGATGGTTCTTATCGGATATTAAAATTCGTTCAATGTTAATTTCACGATTTGATCTAAACTCATCATTTTTAATAGTGTTCCTTTCAATATCAATATATATTTATCAAGTGATTTCTGATCAACAGCTATTGTCAATAAATATCAATGGGACTATATATGTTTTATTTATAATAGGTGTAATATTTTTGAGTTTTTGGCAATTGATTCCAATATATATTTTCGCTGTAGATATTCTATACCATCAAGGTTCTCCTAAAAAAAGAACGAAAAAAGAAAAAATAAAATTGAGATCGGTAAGTGTATTACCAACCTTTTTGATTTTATTGTTTTCTATGTTTCGAAACGATTTTCTCCTTTTATGGATTAATTTAGGTTCTCTTTTCGTTTTTCTAGTTTTTAGTTTAATAATTGAGGGTTCTGCAAGAACTCCTCATAGGTAAATTCACTATCAAAACATCCCATTCTGATTGGGACTATTATCGGGCTGCTGCTGCGCGATATCCCACATCTCAACAATTTTATCATTTTCAAAACGTAAAATGTGTACAACCGAAATAACCGGAATATCTCCGGATAGTTTTATCTTTGAATGAACTGCAACCAAATCACCTTCGTGAATTACTCTTTGGATTTCAAAAACTTTTGTCGGCATCTTTTCCGCATTTTCGATCATTCCTTTCATTATTGAATCAGCACTTCCTTCAAACCATGGATTGTGATGAATAAAATCTTTGGAAGCATATTTATCAAATGCTTCCTTTACTTTACCTGAAGACGATAGCTGTAGAAAATCTTTAGCGATATTTTTTATATCCATAAAAAGCTCCCATCACTTTTATTTCTGAACGGGAATATACTGCGTATATTTACTCTATTAATTTAATAGTTTCAAAGTGTGAAGAATATGAAAGAAAAACACTCAGTTAAAACAGCAATCATCGATTATACTGCGATAACAATCGGGGCGGCATTAATGTCAATCGGCATCGGGGTGTTTCTTGTAGATGCACGTGTAGTTCCCGGCGGTGTAACTGGATTGGCAATGGCTATTCATTATCTTACAAACAATTCTATTCCTGTAGGTTTAATGGTTTGGGTTTTCAATATTCCATTATTTATATGGGGATTCATTTCACTTGGAAAGAGATTTGGCATAAGAACTTTTGTGGGATTTACTCTCAGCTCTTTTTTTATAGATTTTTTCCGCGGTGATATTCCGGGCTTGGGTTTTGTAAAACTTCAGGACACACAAACAATTAAAGATCTTCTTCACAATGACTTTCTGTTTCTTGTATTAATCGGTGCCGTTCTACTTGGTTTGGGTCTTGGTATTATTTTTAAGTTCAAAGGCACAACCGCCGGTTCTGATATTGTTGCTGCAATTATGCAAAAGAAATTCGGAGTTAAACCCGGAATGGCAATTATGATTATTGATTTTGTTGTTATTACAATTGCCGGATTTATAATTGAATTTAAAAATCTTTCCCCTGATCGTCCTGCTTTTGCTCTTACATTGTATGCTTTCTTCCTGCTTTTTATTTCGGCAAGAATTATAGATGCAATTATTGACGGATTTGATTATGCTCGGGCTGTTTATATTATTTCGGATAAGTATAAAGAGATAGCTAAGGAGTTAATGGAGAAAACTAGTCGTGGAGCCACAGCTATAAGATCGAGGGGACTTTATAAAGATGTGGAACGGGATATAATTGTTTCTATTGTTACATTGAAGGAACTCGGGACAGTGACAGACCTGGTAAAAGAAATTGATCCGGATGCATTTATGATTATTAATAACGTACACGAAGTAAGAGGAGAAGGTTTCAGAAGAAGAATTTAAATGAAGCCCGCTAAAAGACGGGCTTCAAATTCTTAAAAATAAATATTGGTGTTCAAAAATCAATCCTTATCGTTATCTTCCTTTTCTTCATTCTCAGCATTTTCTTTTTCATGGGATAGTGGTTTGCCGTCTTTATTAAACATTACATCTTTTGAAGACTTCCCGTTTTTTATTTCTGCTTCATATGTAATAATTCCTTTATTATTAACAATTTTGGCAGCACTTGAAAGTGTATATCCATTATAGTTGTCACTAATATACTTTACAACCCCTGCAGGTAATCCAGAGATTGTAATTTCACTTTCTGTTTCGAGAATTTGCGCATCATTATCTATTACGACAGAATATTTATTACTATTTTCCTCATAATTAGCTTCGTAATTTTTTCCTTCTCTGTCCCAGGTTACATTTTGAGCTTTCGGGTGAGCAGTATTAAAAGCTTGAATTATTTTTAATGGTGCTTTGGTGTTGTCGTTTTGCTGAGCAGAAACTATAATTGCAAACATTATAACTAATGCGATCATCATAGTCTTTATCATTTTTATATCCTTTCTTTTTTGTTAGTCTTATTTTATAAATAAAATCTGTAATAAATCTGTAGTAGATTCAAATTCAGTCGTTTCATAAAGTTCCTAATAATTTGAAAAATAGCACAGTTTAATTTCATTTCTCAATTTTTCTTAAAATTGTCGGTAATACAATCAGTAAAAGCGGTAACGCCATTATGAATCCGCCGATAATAGCAATTGCCAATGGTTGGTGCATTTGCGCACCGGTACCGATTCCAAAAGCTAAAGGAAGTAAAGCTATTATTGCCCCGAATGCTGTCATAAGTGTTGGGCGCAATCTTTTTGAAACGGCATGAACTATAGCATCTATATGTGTGTTATCTTTTTTAGCTTCTGCATGCTGCAGAAAAATAAAAATAGAATTCTCACCTATAATTCCGACAATCATGATTATTCCTATATAACTTCCGACATTTAGCGGGGTACCTGTTATAAAAAGTGCAAGGAAACTTCCGGTTATTCCAAGTATAGAAACAAAAATAATCGCCAGAGAAACTTTAATACTCCTGAATAAAAACAGAATGACTGTAAAGACCAGTAAAATTGCAAGAAACAGGATTAACATTAATTCGCTAAAGGCTTTTTGTTGTTCCTGGTACGCTCCTCCGTAAACTATCTCATAACCGGGTGGTAATTTTATTTGCTGCTTAATTTTATTCTGAATTTCAGTCAGTGTGCTGCCAAGGTCCCTGTTATTTAATCTCCCGACAACATCAAACATTTGCTTCAGGTTTTCTCTGTCAAATTCAGCAACGCCTTTAGCAAACTGAATATCCGTGAATTCATTTATTGGTTTGACGGTACCATCATCAAGAAAAATAAAACTATGTTTTAAATCATCCATAGTATTATATTTTTTCCCATCAAACATTCTTACATTAATTAATTGATTTTTGCCCAGAACATTGCCAACAACTGTACCTTTGATTTTTGAATCTAACTGAAATTGGAGGTCACTAGGTGTCAGTCCATATTTAGCTAACTCAGTGTTTTTGGGTTTAAATATTATCTGGGGACCAGCTATAGTAATCCCGTTAAATACATCGGCTGTACCATCTACATTATTAATAATATCGGCAACTTTATTAGCAATTTCCTCAATCTTATTTTGATCATCTCCAAAAACAAGGACAGATATTGGTTGTTTGGTAGACATCAAATCACCAAGCATATCTTCAATAATTTGTCCGAAATCAACTCTTAATGCCGGCAACTTTGATTCTATATGTTTACGAATATCATCTGCAACTTCATCTGTGGATTTTTTCCTGTTTTTATTAAGCTGTATGGTATAGTCACCGGTATTTGGTTCTGTAATAAAAAATCCGTTTTGTGTTCCGATCTGTCTTGCATAGGATTTAACCTCAGGAGTATTTTTTAAAATATTATCGACAACATCAAGCATTTTATCTGTGTTTTCCAGAGAAGTGCCCGGCGGGCTTGCAAAATCAAGCACCAGTGAACCTTCATCCATTTGAGGCAGAAATCCTGAGGGCAGCTTGGGAATTATATAGTATGCGGATGCAATTAAAATGATTACAAATACAATTGAGATGATCGGTTTATGAATAAAGAAATAAACCCATTCCTGCTTCTTGGCAATTTTATGTTTTACAGATGACGACTCTTTTCCAGAGAAGAGTAGATAAATTACCGGCAGTCCAATCCATGTTACAAAAAATGAGCACACAAGTGTTATGATCATTGTATTTGTCAAAACATTAAAATATGCTCCTGCAACTCCACTCATTAAAAAGAAGGGAAGAAAAATTACAATTGTGCTTAGCGACGAGCCAACCATAGCAGGGAACAAATATTTTATAGCTTCAATAACAAGTGCATTGCTGCCTTCCTTTGGATTTTCTTCATGGGTTCTGTGTATCTGCTCAACTACTACGATTGCATCATCAATTATCAAACCTATTGCTGCTGCTATAGCTCCAATGGTCATAATATTTATCGTATAGCCAATTGAATACAGAACAATTATTGTGAGGCAAAGCGTTATCGGAATTGTTATTAATATTACAGAGCTGGCTTTTATTGATCTTAAGAAAATAATAGTTAATAAGATAGCGAGTAGTAAACCTATCCAGACAACATCTCTTATACTGTTCACTGCATCTGAAACGAAATTTGCCTGGTTATAAAAAGGTCGTAGTGTTACTCCTTTCGGTAATACTTTTTGAAGTTCAGGAAGCTGTTTTTCAATGGAGCTGACAACATCAATCAGGTTTGCATTCGGCTGTTTTAAAATATGAATTAACGGAACTACTCTTCCGTTAGCTTTTATCATTATATAACTTTTCTCAGCACTTATTTCAATTTCAGAAATATCCTTTAATCTTATCAGTCTGTTTTGATAATTTAACACAACAAGGTTTTCAAGGTCTGCTTTACTATTCTGAGTGGCTTCCGTAAGAGTTAAATATAACCTGTTGTGATCACTTAAAAACCCGGTGGAAGAGATAAAATTTGATTCGGAAATTTTACTGGCAACCAGTTGCTGAGTAATTTTTAAGTTACTTAGTTTTATAGGATCAAGTATAACCTGGTATTCTTCCACCTTTCCGCCCGCTACGGCTACTTCCGAAATTCCAGCTATCCTCGATAAAAAAGGTTTAATTGTATATTCAGCAATATTCCTTAATTCAATATCACTAAAGCCTTTTGATTCTAATGAAAATCCCATTATAGGAAAAATAGAAGGATTCATCCTTTCCACTGAAATATTAATTCCCGGCGGCAGATCCTGTTTGATTTCATTTATCCGGGATTCAATTCTTTGCTGATCAAGATTTATATCCGAGTTCCAGTCAAAGAATGCTGATATTTCACAACTACCCCTGCTTGTTGCGCTTCTTAAAAGGTTTAAATCCTGAACTTTTTTAATGGCATTTTCCAGTGGAACAGTTACGCTGACAGTCATTTTATCTACAGGCTGTTCTCCGTTATCCGCAATTATTTTAATCTTTGGAAAAGTTATATCAGGAAATAATCCGGATCGAATATTTGTGAATGCATAAACTCCTGCTAATAATATAATTAATAGTATAACAGCAATAGGGCTTTTATACTTTACATAGAAATTATTCATCTAAGAACCTCAACGCTTGCCGTATCCGGCAATCCATAAGCACCGGAAGAAATGACCCGATCTGATAAACTTAATTTGGGTGAAAGAATCTGAGTCAGGCTGTCAGTCTCAATCCCTCTTTTTATACCAATCCGTAATGCCGTAGTATCATTTACCAGTTTCATTATCCAGAATGTGTCTTCAGTTACATTGGTCATAACAGAACTTTTAGGCAGAACTATTGCATTACTAAATGTCCGGAATGGGATTTTTACAAATACATTTAGATTTTCCGGAAGTTCAACCTGTTTCAACAATTTTATTAAATAAGCTTGAGTTTGACTTGCCGGATCGACAGAGGGAACACTTCTGTAAATTATACCATTGAGCTTTTCGCCGCCCGGGAGAGTAATTTCACAATTTTGTCCGATATTAATTTTCTGAGCATCCTCAAAAGGGACATTTAATTTAATGTTCAATGAATTAGGATTAGATACAATTGCAAGCTGTTCCCCTTCGGTAATTAAGTCGCCTGCGTGATAATTTAACTCGGTCAAAACTCCTTTTGATTTAGCTTTAATTAAAACGGAGCCGTTGAAAATACTGTCACCAATTTTAATACTAAGGCTGTCAGATGCAGCAGATTCTTTTGTTTTTACTTGAAATAAATCGTCTCCCGGATTTACTTCCTCACCTATGTTTTTATAAATTTTTTCAATAAATCCTGATAACGGCGCCCTGATTATTTCTTTATTCAAAAATATTGTACTGGCATTAAGTTTAAGGTAATCTTTTAAATTCATCACAACGGGATTCGTAATTTGTACAGGCGTTCCGCTGCTCACTGATTCGGCATTATTTTGATCGCCTGAGCAGGAGATCAATGTCAGAGGAATAAAAAATATGACTATTAAGGCGATAAATTTTATGATTTTCTTTTTAGTGTAATTCATTCTACCAGTTCCAATAATTATAATTGTTTATTTCCAGCTGATAACTGATCATAGTAGTAATATGTTTCCTCTGCAGATCAATATAATTTCTTAAAAGTGTCAGATATTCAATCATTGAAAGATTACCTTCCCGGAGTTGTTTTTTAGAGATATCCAATAAGTTATTATAATCTTTCAGCTGTTCTTCCAAATCATTAAGATTATTTTTTAATGAACTTATCCGTTCTAAAGTATTTTTACGTTGTAAAAAAACATCCTGGGCCATAAAGTTTTTATAATCACCAAGGGTCTTTTCTTCAATAATAGATTGTTGCCGGGTAATATCTTTTTGTCCACCATCAAGTATTGGCAGAGAAAAATTGATCCCCGCACTTATTCCAAATTTTCTTTGAATATTATTCACCTCTACTGCATTCAGACCAGTATTAAAAAATAAGTCCACCTGTGGCAGATATTTTGTTTCGTAAATTTGCTGCTGGTTTGCAGTACTTAAACTGTCAAGATAAAATTTTGTAAGAAAATTTGACCGCCCGGATTTTGTTCCGTTTTGTGCAAGATTGACTGAATCAAGTTTAACAACCTGGGTATCTTTTATCCCGCATAATGAATAAAGCTGCATCAGACCGCTTTTATAATTTTGACGGATCTCATTAAGGTCTATCTGCTGTGATTTTAATTCTACTTTTAGAATCAGGTAGTCCTGTGCTTTTGCAAAACCATTTTGAACAAGCTTTCCAGTTATAGACAGTTGGTCGACAAGATTATTTACGATTTCCTGTGACTGATTAAAAAAATACTGTTCCTGGAGCGTATTAAGATATGTATCTGTTACCTCTTTTTTTAATGCATGTTTTTCTTCATCGGAGCTGTTTTCATAACTTTTACTTAGTGTTAATCTCTGCTGTTTTAGTGCATCAAGCACTCCCCCGTTAAATATATTTTTTTGGAAATTAATTTGTGCCGAATAAAGTCCACCATTTGTAATTCCGGCATCGTATCCTATTGCCTGCGGATCAGGATTAGTGGAAATTATTTTCCCATTATTATTAAAATAAGGCGCAAATAAATAATTACCTGTTAAATCAACTTTCAGAGCTGAATTTTCTGCTTCATCTAAATTTGACTGCAAATTGTTGATTAGGTTTAGATTATGATAAGCCTTTAAATGGGGTGAGTTTTCCAGTGCGTTGTTAATAAAATAATCAAGGTTGTATTGCGCTAAAACGATGTTGCAGAAAAATAATATTAGTATAAATATTTTTTTTATCATTTTTGAAAGAATAGTTTATATGTTTTCATTAAGATAATTTCAATTTGAATGTCTTTAACACTATAAGTCTTACCATTGTTAAAAAGTATAATTATGAGGTGTTATTATATCTTTTAATTCTGTAGAAAATCTGAAATTGTCTATTGTGATAAAGTGATTCGGATAATATGAAATTGATTTTCAAATGTGTATTGAATATCAAATTTGTTTGCCGAACAGATCTGTTTAACGATTGTTAATCCCAGCCCGGAAGATTCCTCTGACTGTTCCCCTTTTTCAAAACGCTCAAACATTTTCTGAGTGTCCTTTTTAGGAGGGTTACCGGAATTTTTTATAGCAAGTTCATCCCCGGATAAACTAATTTCAATTATTCCATTTTCAATATTATACCTGATTGCATTCGAAAGAAGATTGGAGAATAATATCTCAAGTAGATCTGAATTTACTGTGATTTTTTTATCAGAATAAAAGTTCGTTTTAATTGTTAATTGATTTGCCTCTGCTATTTCTGAAAAATCATTTATCTTTTTCGTTATGAATTCCTCAAGTGAAATTTCACTCTTCTTTTCATATTCAATACTTTCAAGTTTTGACAGTAAAGTAAGAGATTTATTCAGCCTGGACAAACGGTTTATCATTCTGTAAATAGACTGAATCTTATCAAGATGGTTTCTATCCAAATTTTCATCCTGCATCATGGATTCGATTTTAACTTTAATTATGCTCAACGGAGTTTGTAATTCGTGGGAAGCATTTTCTGAAAATTCTTTCAAGTGCCTGTAATCATTCCTGATACGGTTTGTTAACTCGGCAAGAGAATTATTTAAATCTCTGAATTCATCAATTTCAGATTTTGTTAATTGTAACTCATCTTTATCGGAAGCGGAAAAATTTTTAAGCCGGTCCAGATTTTTATAGAATGGATTCCAAATCTTAAAATTTATCCTGTTAATTATAATATTTGAAACCAGGAGGATAGAAAGTATTAAGAAAAAAGCCGGAAGTCCCAAAGGAAGAATTATATCTGAAGTTTCAAGGTTATCTGTCCTTACGTAAACAAGGAATTTTCTGCTGCCACTAGTGTGGATAAAACTTATTTGTTTATATGAGTCAGGCTCATCTTCCTCAGAGTTATAAATTGTTGTGTCAGTTATAGATTCATTTACATTTCCACTGTAGTTCTGCTGTAATTCTTTTATCTCAACCATTGGATAAAACTCCACCGTAATTCCTCTGTCAAGACTTTTAACAACATCCTGTTTGGTATTCTGAAGTTTCTCCAACGTTTCCTGGTTAATAAAGTACTGTAGAAAAAAATAAATAATAACTATTCCTGATAATAAAATTATTACCGAAAAGTAGGCATACCTTTTATTTATTATTCTCAGCAGTTTCATTTGATTGAAAATTTATATCCTATACCGTAAATAGTTTTTATATAATCCCCCGAACCTGCTTCAATCATTTTCTTCCGTAGGTTTTTTATCTGGGAGTACACAAAATCGAGACTGCCGAAGGTATCTGACTGGTCTCCCCAGATATGTTCAGCAATGGATTCTTTAGTTACAACTCTTTCCTTATTATTAACAAGATAAAGCAGCAGGTCATACTCTTTACGGGTAAGTTCGATGGAATTATTATTAATTAAAACTTCTCTCTTATCAGGAATAAAGGTTAATTCTTTAAGCCTGATTTCATTTTCTCCCTGGAATTGTCTCCTTCTTAAGACAGATTTAATGCGTGCATTCAGCTCTGCCAGGTGAAAAGGCTTTGTAATGTAATCATCAGCTCCAAGTTTCAGTCCCGTTAATTTATCGGTTAAAGAATCTTTAGCCGAGATTATTATTATTCCTGTATGAGCGGCTAACTGTTTAAGTTCTTCAATTATTTTTAATCCGCTTCCTCCTGGCAAAGTAATATCTATAATTGCGCAGTCATAATCGTGCAGGTTTATTTTGCGCAGACCTTCTTCAAAAGAAAAAGCAGTTTCACAAATGTTTCCTTCATCATCAACGAAGTTTTTAATATCAGAAGCTAGTTCTTTTTCGTCTTCTACAAGTAGAATTTTCATATTATATCTTAATTAGATGAATTAATATAGCTTTAAATCTGTAAAAATTTAGGAATAAGTAAACCGGCTTTAAAGAATTCCTGAAATAACCTGGTTATCAAGGTATGAGCTGATTTAATTAATATTATTTTTTTTATTTGTCAAAATTAAAATTGTAGTCTAATTTTACTTATGAATATCAGAAATTTATTATTTCTATGAGTAGAAAAAGGAAAATCACAGTCGCAGTAATCTATAATCACTCTGGCGATGATATATACGAAAAAATTCGTGATGTAGATCCGGACACTTTGGATTTTGAGCCGGAGTATAACATAAATGTTGCAACTGTGACGGAAGAGTATGAAGCAATTGCCAACGCACTAAGAGGAGAAGATTTTAATGTCAGCTTATTAAATATTAATGAAGACATTCAAAACCTGATTGATTTACTGAGCAATAATCCACCTGATGTTGTTTTTAATTTGATTGAGTATTATAGGGATGACCCGGCACTTGAACATTTAATCGCAGGACTATTTGCTCTCTATGGGGTGCGGTTCACAGGGGCAAAACCATTTACTTTGGCTTTATGTCAGAGAAAAGGAATGACGAAACAGCTTTTACTGGCAAATAATGTTCCCACACCGCGATATAAGCTTCTTTCAGAACCCCGTCTTCCGGGGCGGCACGGTCTGCATTATCCTTTAATTGTAAAGCCTGCGCGTGAAGATGCAAGTTCCGGAGTGGAGAAAGGATCAGTTGTATACAACCATGAACAACTGCTCGATAGAGTTAATAAAGCATTCGAAGAATTTTATCCCCCTATTCTGGTTGAAGAATTTATAGAAGGTCGTGAACTGCATGTTTCTGTGCTTGGTAACGATCCGCCGGAAGTTCTCCCTATTATTGAATTTGATTTTTCCGAATTGCCATCTGACCATCCCGACATAATCAGCTATGATGCAAAATGGAATCCGCTTGAAGAATCATTTCACAGGGTGCATTCTATTTGCCCGGCAAAATTATCCCGAAAACTGGAAAAGAAAGTTAAAGCTGTTGTGCTCAGCGCTTATAAAATAACAGGCTGTACTGATTATGCGCGTCTTGATCTACGTTTAACAAAGGACAACAAAGTTTTTGTGCTGGAGGTAAACCCCAATCCTGATTTAACCGAAAGTGTGTCGTTTATGGAATCGGCTGAAAACTATGGGCTAAGCTTTGGGGAAACATTAGCCCGGATTGTTGAATTTGCTTTTCAAAGACCGGCGCCATCTATACCCGTTCTGCATAAGGGAAAAGATAAGAAAAAATCCTAGTAATAACTGATCTTTTGTTGATAAGAAACTCTGAGTAAACTTTCCTGCCTTTTTCTGTGAAAATAAATTCTGATTAATGGATTTAATTATGATTTAATAGTAATTCTTGCTGGATTATTTTGTGCGTTGATTAAATGAAATCTTTAGGCATTTTATTTAAACTAAATCTTGACAAAAATAATTTTATTCTATAATTTATTTAAAATTCTAACAGTCCTCCTAAAACAAAAAGAAACGGTATTTCCTCTCTATTAATTTGTTTTTAATCTGAATGTTCCGAAACTACATATAAAAGTAAGAAACAATAAGGAGTATACTATGCCGATTTATATGGATAGACATGATTTAAACGGTGTAACTGTAGAAGAAGTTGAAGCTGCACATCAGCGTGATTTAAATTTACAGGCTGATTTTAAATGCAAATCTATATTTTTTTGGCATGATGTTTCGAAAGGTGCAGGTTTCTGTTTGTTTGAAGCTCCGGATAAAGAATCAATAATTAATTTGCATAATACTGCCCATGTAGGCTCACCGGCACAAATAATAAAAGTTGAGCTAAATGAAGTAGAATTTTTCTTGGGTAAACTAGCCGATTTAGCTTGGTTGGAAAAAAGACCGGACTTTAATGGTATAATTACTGAAACGGCTCACCGGACAATTATGTGCCTGGAAATTGTGAATCCTTTATTATTAAAACTACCGATCAATAAAATTAAATTTACCGACTTATTACAACTACAAAAAAAGTTTATTGAAGATTCCTTTTTAAAGTTTGAAGGCTACGTAGTTTCATGGGAACACAACAGCATTTTAACTTCTTTTTCGTCTGAAGATAACGCAATAATTTGTGCTGCAGACATACAAAATAAATTTATAGAGCTTTCAGAAACAGAAAACATAAAATTTAGTGTTTCAATAGGATTGAACCTTGGGGCCCCGGTTGCAAATAGTGATGAACTATTTGGAGATGCAATCCATCTGGCAAAACAATTAAAATATGTCGCCGGAGAAAATCAAATAGTTATATCTTCATCGTTAGGAAAGACATACAACGAACTTAAATTTAAAACTGAACTCAAAAATAGTTTTATAAAAGTTTTAAGTTCGCGATATGAAGATTTCTTATTTAAGCTTTTTAAAACTTTTGAAAAGAGTTGGAACGAAGAAAAATTTAACATAGATAGTCTGGTTAATATGTTCGGTATGAGCAAGGCACAATTGTATAGGAAAATAACAGATTTGACCGGATATTCACCTAATAATTTTATAAGAGAAATCAGATTAAGAAACGCACTAAAATTGATTGAAGCACATAAAGGCAATATTTCGGAAATTGCGTTTGAATCCGGGTTTAACAACCCTTCATATTTTTCAAAATGTTTTTTTAAGAAATTCGGAATTCTACCTTCAGAGTATGCTAGCAGCATAATGTGATAACTACTATCCAACTCTCCAATATTCAACAAACTTATTAACTGTCAAAAATGAAATAAATGTTTCATCATTTGATTTATTTGTGGCAGACATCCCACTATTTAAAACCTATAATTGTATCCGACAGACAGATATAATCAAGCTTTATTTAATAACTTTTTTTGGAGGCTAAAATGAAAAAATCATTTTTGATCCTGCTGGTTGTGTTTGCGGTAACTTCTTCATCATTGTTTGCCCAGGCGCCCCCGGAACCAGTAAGCCCTATTGCATATCAAAAAATTGAAAGCAATTATCTTAAGGGCTTAAAGTCGGATAATGCCAGTCTGAGGATAAGCTGTGCTTATTTCCTTGGACAAATGAAATCAGAAAAGGCGCTGATTCCTTTAATGGCTATTTTTCACAATTCAAAAAATGAAAGTGCTAAACTGATAGCAGCCTGGTCTTTGCTTAAGATAGGAGATGCACGCGGAGTAAATCTTGTTAAGAGAGCAGTTGATTTAGATGAATGTAATTCCGAGATGGGTTGTATACTCCGGTACCTTTATATGGACTATTGTCTGGAGACTAACGGAAGAATAGATAGGACTTACGTTGGAATGAAATAATATCTTCAGGTAAATAATTTCTTTGTAACCCACCAAACAGGAGAGTATTTATTCAGGGGAAAGTATTAAAAATACTGAAGAAAAAATCGTATAGATTCACTCTGATGTTTTAATGATGAAAGTAAGTTCTTTTATGTTTATGAAATTCCTATCTGGAGCTTATACAAAAAGGAACTGCAAAGAATGTATTTCCTGTAGATAAAAAATCGGGAGTTTCTTTTTTAATCTTTGTTTCAATAATTAAAATTAAAGGAGTCTTAAATGAAAAACCTGTCCTTAATTCTACTAATAGTTTTCTCAACCTTACTTTTCTTTGACGGATGTGAATCGGAGAATCAGGGAGATAATCCCGTATCAAGTCAGGATGCGTCTGGTGAATCCTTTGACTTAAACGGGTACACTTTATCTAAGCTCGGTTTCAGAACGCGATTGGAACTTATGAGAGTTAGATTTTCTACATTCAGGTACCTTAATATTAATAATGCTTTAGAAGATGGCTATGTTGATATTAATTATTTTGTCCCTCATATGGGATGGCATTTTCTAAATGCCGGAAATCTTGACGGGACATTTGATATGAGAAAACCTGAATTACTTGTTTACACTGAAAGACCTAATGGTGGTTACAGACTTGTTGCAGTTGAATACGCCACGCCGTGGACTCCGGGTTCTAATCCCCCTGAAGGATTTACAGGCAATGATGATGTATGGAGTCATTTCGAAGGAGACCCAACTACTACAGACGATGATCTGTGGACTTTACACGCCTGGGTTTGGTATTATAATCCTGATGGAATATTTAATCCTTTTAATCCAAGAGTAGACTAGGATCTTTAAAGTTCAGTTAATAATTAAAACCCGCATCCTTTAGTTGATGCGGGTTTCATAATTAATTTTAACAAATTGAAAGGGATAAAATGAACAGAAAGATCATATTAAAAAAGTTAAGACTTTCATTTCAAACCCGAAGTGGTAATTATTTTATCGGGCTATTGAGATACTCTTATTAAGTAAAGAGCACTCTATTTAGTCTTATCTATTCGAGGAAAATGTGAATTTTAAGAGCAGGGGAACTAGAATTTGTACCCCGGAGAGGATTCCTCCAAAGAATTCCCATTGGGAAAACCTACGATCTGCGTTTTACACCGGCTCTTCTATTCTCTGAACTAAAAAAATTGAAATGTAAAACCTTGTACCCACGACGTGATTCGAACACGTGACCTACGGTTTAGGAAACCGTTGCTCTATCCAGCTGAGCTACGTGGGCGTAAATTACCATACAAGATTGTGTGTAAAGATAAGAAAATCGGTTATATCATTAAAATGTTAAATTTTCTTAAACAGTGAACACTGTATGTTCAAAAACACATTTTTGTTTACGGTGACATTTTGCTTTCACATTTGACAAGCAAGTGATTAACATGCCTTTGTAAAAAAATACGAAATTGAAAATGAATAAGTTATTTCAAAAGATATTTTCAAAAGATGAACATTACGATGATCTTCTTGATACAATTGTAAACGAAAACAAATTTAAAGTGTGGGCGATCCGGATAGTATTTATGCTGATTCCCCTTTTGTTCTTGTTTTTATTGGCTCAAAATTTCTTTTAGCCTCTTAGTTTATCGAGAAGATCGTTAAGTGTTTTAATCTCATCATTTGATAATGATGAAAAAAGACTGTTTATATCTTTCAAATCGGAATCCAGCTTTTTTAGAAGTTCGAGTCCTTCATTAGTTATACATACATCTATGTGCCTGCGATCAGAAGGGCAGGTTTTCCTATCAACGAATCCTTTTTCTCTTAACCTTTCAACAAGTCTTGATACGTCCGACATTTTATCGAGCATACGTTCTTTAATTAATTTTAAGTTAACAACATTGGGATGTTGGCCTCTTAATATCCGTAAAATATTAAACTGCTGAACAGTTAAATTGTATGGCTTCAACTTTTCAGTGTGAAGATTTAAAAGCCAGTTTGAAGTGTATAAGATATTAATTGACAGCTTATGATAATCACTTTCAAATTTTTGCTGTACTATTTCGTCTTCCAATTTCATTCTAATTCATTGGTATTTCTACAATAATAAATTCACTTTTACCGGTTGATTTAATTTGGAACTGATCTGTTTCGGAAATTCCTGCCGCATCTCTTTTATTGATAGTTTCGCCGTCCAAAATAATTGAACCTTCCAAAACAAACAAGTAGGCTCCGTTTCCCTTTTTATCAAACTTAAATGTATAATCCTGATCTTTTTCAAGTTTACCTCGAAAGATTGCGGCATCCTGGTTTATGAAAAGCTGATCTTCTGACTTTTCACCGGAAACTACTTTTTTAATTTCGTTTTCTGAAATGGTAATTTTTTTCTGATCATACCTCGGTTTGATTCCTCTTTCTTTTGGAAAAATCCAGAGCTGGAGAAAGTTTACTTTTTCAGTATCAGAAGGATTAAATTCTGAATGCGTAATTCCTGATCCGGCTGACATAACCTGAATTTCATCTTCTCTGATCACAGAACCATTACCCATACTATCACGATGCTCAAGTTCACCTTTAAGAACAATCGAAATTATTTCCATGTTATCATGCGGATGAGTTCCGAAGCCTTCCCCGGGTTCAACAATATCATCATTTAAGACTCTTAATAATCCAAAATTAATTTTATCCGGGTTATGATAATTACCAAAACTGAAACTGTGTCTGCTATGAAGCCAGCCGAATTCAGCAATTCCTCTTTCGACTGAGCGATGAATAATTTTTTTCATAATTTTGCCTTTAACTTTTTTCAATTGTTGTTTCAGGAAATTCAACCGGTGAATTAAATCTTTTAGCAAAAAGTATTTCATTAAGCTGTTTTCTGTTGCGTATAGTATATTCTTTTTCACGAACCAATTCGGGGAGAGTATTTACATCTCCCTTCTTGCCTATTGCTGTTATTGTAACAGGAACAAAGTCATCTGGAATAGCAAAAACTTCTTTAGCCTTTTCAGAATTGAATCCACCCATTTGTCTTGCAAATAATCCCATATAATATGCCTGCATTGTTAGATAAGCCATTGCCTGTCCTGCATCGTAAAGTGCAAAGTTATTCATCTGGTTGTTTTTAGTGAAACGGAGTTTTGTGGTTGTTAATATAATTAACGGGGCTTTAATCGCCCAGATTCGATTAGTATCATTTAAAATAGAGAGCATTTTATTAAATGATTCCGTATCATCATTTAAAGCAACTATAAATCTCCAGGGCTGTTCGTTCATTGAAGAAGGTGCCCAGCGTGCCGCTTCAAATAAACTCAGGAGTATTTCAGTATCAATTTTGTCGGGAGCAAATGCCCGGGTGCTGTAACGATTTTTTATTAGTTCGTGCAACATAATATTTCTCTTTTATTGAAAGGAAAGGGAGCCGGAAAATCCGGACTCCCTGAAAACTTATTATGATCTTATTAATTCAACGTGACAAATTAATTTGATCATTTTTCCTACAACAGCTCCGCCGGTTTCCATAAAACTATTCCATTTCAGGTCATAGTCGAAACGATTAACTTTTCCTTCAATATGAAATCCAACTCTGTCATTTCCCCATGGATCTTTTACTCTGCCGCCGTAAACAACATCAAGGTCAACAGGTTTTGTTATTCCGCGGATGGTGAGATCACCTTTAAGTTTGAATTCTTCATCATTAATTTTTTCAAATGAAGTACTTGTAAATTTTATCTCAGGATTATTTACTGCATCAAAAAAATCAGGGCTTTTTAAGTGATTATCCCTGTCAGTGTTTCCTGTATCTATGCTTGCAGTCTGAATTGTTAAATTGATTTCGCTGTCGGAAAAATCATCTCCGGCAACCAAATTTAAATCAAAATCCCTGAACTGACCTTCTACTTCGGCAATAACCATATGACGAGCAGAGAATCCAATTTTTGAATGTGTTGTGTCTACTTTCCAGCTAGACTTAACAAGGTTATCAATATGTCCTGTTTCCATTTTAGTTCTCCTATTAGTTGTTATTACTTCATATTGCAAATATATGTAACAACATTATAAGTTACAACATTTATTAAAGATTAAATGATTGTGATCACATATAGAATTAAAAAGTGTTAAAAATAAACGATAATAAAGGATTTAGATTAGACTAATTTCATCCCATACTAAATTAGATTGGAATACAATTTTTTTACTGTGAGGGTTTATCCCGGAAAATATATTCTGATGACCGTTCCCGGATTTGTAAATTTCTATCTCATCATCGTATTTACTCTCTGAGATAAAATTTATTTCAATTGTTTTCAGCTGGAATTTTTCAAACTGGTCTTTTGAAAAACTATCCATCATAAGTTCAATATATTTAATATTATTTACATGCTGATTCAGATCCAGGTCTGTGTAACGCATCTTCTTTTTTAAAATGAAAATTTTATTGTCCGGTTCAGAAATTTTTTGTGGAAGTTCATCTATTGCCGATTCATTTTCCTGGTAGTTGATCGGGGCAGGCAGACCTGATGTATCAATTATTCTTTTGGATTTTATATTGATTGGGAGCCAGGCAGTGGTTGCTTTACAAATAATTTGACCATCTTTATTGAATATAAAGAAGTCTCTTAAAGAATAAAGTTTGAATTTCTTTTTAGGCCATGTTCTTATTTTTATTTCATCCCCGAATTTCGGAAAAGCTTCAACTTCAACTTTAACCCACGAGAGCACCCATGCTAAATTGTGCTCAATAAGTGCTTTAAATCCCAGGTTTAATTTGTCTGCATGCAGCGCTGCTGTATCCTGAAGCAAAATAAAAAGAGAATCAATTCTCAAACGATTAGTAAAATCCGCCTGCGAAGCATGTATAGTTTTTTGTATTTCATAGAATTCGTTCAAGAGATTTACCTTTCCCGGAATAAGTTTACTAAAATAATAATCTAAAAATTATTTAATGGATACTTGACATTTAATAACCTCCTATCGTATATTTACGATTAACGATTGGAATATTAAAAAATGGCCTTCTCAAAAAAACAAGAATTTACAAAGGATGATGCCTGGCTTGCAGATATAGGCAAAGCATTATCACATCCGGCGCGTATTAAAATACTGAAGATTTTATCTGAAATGAATATTTGTATGTGCGGAGATATTGTTGATTTGCTTCCGCTCTCACAGTCCACTGTGTCGCAGCATTTAAAGGAACTTAAAAGGGTGGGGTTGATTAAGGGTGAAATTGAAGGCCCAAAAGTCTGTTATTGTGTTAATGAACAAGTTTTATCAAAAGCGAAAAAGGAATTAGATAATCTTTTTAAAGCAGTCTGTTCCTGTTAATAATAAATTATGGAGAATACAATGAATTCAACCGAAAATGAAATTAAAAACGTAGTTAAAGAAAAATATACAGAAATTGCAGTTTTGAATGAACAAAAATGCTGCTGCGGTTCCAATAATAAAATAGTTGGTTACACAATTATGAAAGATGAATACGATAATCTCGAGGGTTATGTTAAAGATGCTGACCTTGGATTGGGCTGCGGCTTACCAACTGAATTTGCCGGAATAAAAAAAGGTAATACAGTTGTTGATTTAGGTTCCGGGGCAGGAAATGATGTTTTTGTTGCAAGAGCTATTGTTGGAGATGAGGGAAAAGTTGTGGGTCTTGATTTCACCGAAGAAATGATAAATAAAGCAAATTCAAATAAAGAGAAACTCGGATTTCAGAATGTTGAATTTCATTTGGGCGAGATAGAGAAGATGCCTCTTGAAAATGAAATAGCTGATGTAGTGATCTCCAATTGTGTTTTAAATCTTGTTCCAAGTAAGCATAAAGCTTTTTCTGAAATTTTTAGAATATTAAAACCGGGTGCCCATTTTTGTATCTCCGATATAGTTGTAAAAGGTGAACTTCATCCTGATTTAAAAAAATCTGCCGCAATGTATGCAGGTTGTGTTGCCGGTGCGCTTCAGCAGGATGAATATCTTGATATTATAAAAAATACCGGATTTACAAATATTGAGATTAAAAAAACAAAAACTATTGATTTACCCGATGAATTATTAATGCAGTATCTTTCTCCCGAAGGAATAGAAAGTTACAAACAAAAAATTGAGGGGATTTTCAGTATCACAGTTGTTGCATATAAAAATTAAAAAAAGTTCTATGAAAATATTAATCCTTTGTACGGGTAACTCCTGCCGCAGCCAAATGGCAGAAGGTTTTCTTAAATCATTTGATAGTTCACTTGAAGTTTACTCAGCCGGGACAAAACCGGCTGAAGTTGTTAATCCTAAATCCATTTTGGTAATGAAAGAAAAGGGGATTGATATAAGTGGAAACCATCCGGAAAATGTTGAAAAGTATTTAAATGATTCTTTCGATTATGTTATTACTGTCTGTGATAATGCAAAAGAAACTTGTCCTGTTTTTTTAGGAAAGGTAAAAGAAAGATTGCATATCGGATTTGAAGATCCTGCAGAAGCAACAGGAACAGAGGAACAAATAATTGAATTCTACAGGAAGATCAGAGATCAGATTGAAGTAGCATTCCGTAATTTTTATAACACAAATATTAAACCGAATAAATGAATAAAAGATTAAAATTTATCGACAGATATTTGACCCTCTGGATTTTTGCTGCGATGTTCGCGGGAATCATGAGTGGATACTTGTTTCCGGGAATAACTGATTTCTGGAATACTTTTCAATCGGGAACCACAAATATTCCAATTGCTGTCGGCTTGATTTTAATGATGTATCCGCCTCTTGCAAAAGTAAAATATGAGGAACTTCCACAAATATTTAAAAATCTGAAAATACTTGCTCTTTCCCTTGTACAAAACTGGATAATTGGTCCGCTTCTCATGTTTTTTCTCGCAATTATATTTCTTCATGATTATCCTGAATATATGGCTGGCTTGATCATGATCGGACTTGCACGATGTATTGCAATGGTGATAGTCTGGAATGAACTTGCTGAAGGAGATACCGAGTATGCAGCAGGACTTGTTGCCTTCAATTCAATATTCCAGGTTCTTTTCTTTTCATTATATGCTTACCTGTTTATAACTTTATTCCCGCGATGGCTCGGTTTGAGCAGTTTCAATGTAGATATTTCAATCGGGCAGATTGCCGAAAGTGTACTTATATATTTAGGAATTCCTTTCTTTGGGGGAATGCTGACCCGTTATGTATTTATAAAACTTAAAGATATAAACTGGTACAATCAGAAATTCATTCCAAAGATAAGTCCGGTTACTCTTATAGCATTGCTGTTTACAATTTTTGTGATGTTTTCATTAAAAGGTGAGTACATCGTTAAGATTCCCCTTGATGTGCTAAGAATTGCAATACCGCTCATTTTCTACTTTGTAATAATGTTCTTCATTTCTTTCTATATGGGAAGAAAAGTTGGTGCAGATTATTCAAAAACTACGACACTTTCATTTACTGCAGCAAGCAATAACTTTGAATTAGCTATTGCTGTTTCTGTTGCCGTATTCGGAATAAATTCGGGTGAATCATTTGCTGCTGTAATCGGTCCCCTGGTTGAGGTGCCGGTATTAATTTTACTTGTTCATGTAGCGCTTTGGTTTAAGGGAAAATATTTCACATCGGTTTTAACCTCCTGACTTGATCAGATCATGTCTCTTATTAATATCGTAATTTTGGAAAACTGTTATTTATTAATTTAAGTATTTACAGTATGAACAAAAATATTTTAATCATAGATGATGAAGAAGATCTCAGGAACCTGCTTGCAAAATTGCTCAGACTTGAAGGGTATAAAATTGATACAGCGGGAACTGGAAAAGAAGGGATAGCGCTATTCAATAAGGAAGAACAAGCTCTTGTAATAACTGATGTGAGATTACCTGACATTAATGGTCTTATACTCCTGGGAGAAATAAAAAAAATCAATCCTTTCAGCGAGGTAATCGTTTTAACAGCTTACGGTACTATTGAGGACGGTGTCCGAGCAATCAAAGAAGGTGCCTTTGATTATATAACTAAAGGTGATGAGGATAATAAAATTGTCCCAGTAGTCAAAAGTGCTATGGAAAAAGTTTTAATGCGTCACAGGATCGATCATCTTGAAAAGCAGGTCGGCGAAAAATTCAGCTTCGATAATATCACAGGTCAATCAGCCGGAATTAAACAAGCCCAGGATATTGCCCGCAAGGTTGCTGATACTGATACACCGGTTTTGCTTCTGGGAGAAACCGGAACAGGTAAAGAATTATTTGCACAGGCAATACATTATTCAGGTAAAAGAAAGAATAATCCCTTTGTTGCGGTGAACTGCAGCGCAATTGCAAAAGATTTGCTTGAATCGGAAATGTTCGGTTATAAAGCAGGAGCCTTTACTGGTGCAGTAAAAAACAAAAAAGGATTATTCGAAGAGGCTAATTCAGGGACTTTGTTTTTAGATGAGATAGGTGAACTTGATCTCTCTTTGCAAGCCAAGTTTTTAAGAGTACTTGAGACTAATGATTTTATTAAGCTGGGAGATACGAAACCTACAAAAACCGATGTAAGGATTATTGCAGCTACAAACAGGGACATTGAAGACGAAATTAAAAAAGGCAACTTCCGTTCAGATCTATTTTACAGAATAAGCGTAATGAAAATAGAACTCCCATCATTAAGAGAAAGAACAGAAGATATACCTTTTTTAGCTGAATTTTTTATTGATTTATTCAGCAGGAAACTGGGAAAGAAAATTAATCTTGTTCCGGGAAGCTTTATAGAAAAATTAAAGCACTATGAATTTCCCGGAAACATAAGAGAGCTGAGAAATGTAATTGAACGGGCAATAATATTATCTGAAAACGGGATATTAACTGAAAAAACTCTTCCTAAAGAATTTAATCCCATTTCAAATCAATTGAATGAAAATTTAGAAAAATTGTATGAAGTGGAAAAGAATCATATTCTGCAGATTTTAAAAAGCGAAAACGGGAACAAAACTAAAGCAGCCGAAAAATTAGGAATAGGATTAACAACCTTATATAGGAAATTGCAGGCTTACGGGTTAGAGTAAGAATAATATTTTTGTACAAAAGGGGCAACTTCTTTTAAGAAGGACATTAAAAATTTCATTTCGGTTTTATTGGATTTTAACTCATCATTTATTTTAATGCCGATAATAAAAATTTCAGACCTACTAATAACAATTGGAAAGTATTTTGCTGATGCACCTTGCATAATACTGGTCGATTTGCCAGATTCTATTTTATCCTTATAACAAATTTCTGCCGCCAGCCATTCCATTTCATCCGGAACAAAATTGCTTGCTTGGTGAGGGGTTCTGCTCAATTTATTTCCATCAGCAGGAAAAAATATTACCGATTCAAATCCGAAAACATCTAAAATGTGCTTAACCGATTTATTTAGAATATCGTTTAAATCTTTTGCAGATGAAAAATCTTTTAGGAGATTAAACAATGCATTTGATTGCCTTTCCTTCTCAGTCATAAATTTCTGTTGCTTTTTTAATTTTGAGGTTAAAACACCGTTAGTAACCGCAACGACAAAAAACATAAACAGCATTACCACGTCTTCAGTTTTTGCTATATGCATTGTAAAATGAGGAGGGATAAAATAATAATCCCATGCGAGGGCACTTATAACAGCCGATAGTATGATTGGTCCTTTTTCGAAATTAAAAAGTGGAAGCAGAAAAATTATTAAAAGCAAAATCAACGATACGGTTTCATATCCAATAAAATTTTGAACGTTATACAAAATTATTATGAAGCCAAAAATTAAAATTGTTGAAAAATAGTATTGTTTCTCTTTCGAAAAGTTAAAGCTTCTATTTAAAGTTTGCATGACTGTAATTATTCTTTACTTAAATGAATTATATCTCCGTTTAGAAATCCAATATAAATGCCAAATAGAATAAACATCATTTTGATAATTTTTAAAACTCCAACCATTTCATTTCGACAGTCTTAATTTTCATTTTGAAAGGGTAGTAGTCGATAAATCAATCCAAAACTTTGCATTTCTTGCAGTAATTCCATTACATAATTGAATAATTTCACTTTAACTAAATGGTACAATTGATGCGAAGCATTTTTATATAATAAAGTATTTTACAGGATAATAAGTGGCGAACGATACTAAAGGTGTTATAGGCAGCGAAAAATTTGAAGTCGGATTAAGCCGCGACCTTTCACTGTTCGATATTACTATGATCGGCGTAGGCGCAATGATTGGAGCAGGAATTTTTGTACTTACGGGAATTGCTGCCGGAACAGCCGGCCCTGCATTAATATTGTCATTTGCACTGAACGGCATTGTTACGATTTTTACCGCAATGGTATATGCTGAATTAGGTTCCGCAATTCCGGAAGCGGGCGGAGGTTACCTTTGGGTTAAAGAAGGTTTACCGGGACCGAATGCTTTCCAGGCAGGCTGGATGAGCTGGTTTGCGCACGCTGTTGCAGGTAGTCTTTATGCAATGGGTTTCGGAGCATATTTCGTTTTAGTGCTCAACAACTTTAATATTTCTTTATTCGGCTTGCACGGAGAAATGCTTCAAAAATTTGTTACTGTGATTATCATCCTAATCTTCGTTGCAATTAATTACAAGGGAGTTTCGGAAACCGGAATGGCCGGGAATATTGTAACCGTGTTGAAGGTTTTAATTTTATTTGTCTTTATTGTAAGCGGTATATGGGCAATAGTATCGCACCCCGCTTTCTTTCAAAAATTTCAAAATTTCTCGCCTAAAGGATTTCCGGGAATTTTAAGCGCGATGGGATTAACGTTTATAGCATTTGAGGGCTATGAAATAATTGTGCAGGCCGGCGAAGAAGTTAAAAATCCGAGAAAAAATATCCCCAAGGCGGTATTTTATTCTTTAGCTATCGTTGTACCTATTTATATTTTTGTAGCTTTTGCCGCGATAGGCGCTGTTACACCCGATACGAATATTCCAACCTATGTATGGCTGGGAAAACACGCAGAACTCGGACTAGTAGAAGCGGCAAAACAGTTTATGCCGTTTGGTACCTTACTTCTTCTAATTGCGGGATTGCTATCGACAATGAGCGCACTTAATGCAACTACGTACTCATCAACGAGAGTATCTTTTGCAATGGGAAGAGATAAAAATTTACCCAAAGCATTTTCTGCGATAAACAAAAAAACAAGAACACCGCACAAAGCATTAATGTTCAGCGGAGCATTGATTCTTGTAATGGCAGTGATAATTCCAATAAAAGATGTAGCATCCGCTGCGGACATTATGTTTCTTCTTTTATTTCTTCAAGTAAACATTGCCGCAATAACTCTCAGAAAAAAATACGGCAACAGACTTAAATACGGTTATCTCATGCCCTTCTTCCCCATTGTGCCTATAATCGGAATAATAACTAAATTATTTCTTGCACTGTTTATGTTCGATTATTCTCCTATTGCCTGGTACTTTACACTTGCCTGGATCGGCATAGGAACAATTATTTATTACACATACGCCAAAAAAAGAAAAGAAGAAGGAGAGAACCCAACCTTTTTAGCGCACCAGGAAAAAAGGCAGGTTACTTATGATACCGAAAGTTACAATGTCTTAGTCCCGGTTGGTAATCCCGACTCATTAAAAACTTTGATGCCGCTTGCCATAAACTCCGCGAGAAAGAACAACGGAAGTGTTTTGATTCTGCAGATTGTAGTTGTACCGGAGCAATTACCGGTCAGTGAAGGGGTAATTTATGTTGAACAGCACAGGGAGATTACGAGCAAAGCACTACAAATGGTGCAGGATGCCGATTTAACCGGAGAAGTATTAATCAGAATATCGCATCAGGCGTACGATGCAATTATTCAAACAGCGGAGGAGAGGAAATCAAATCTTATTATTATGGGCTGGAGAGGTTACGTTAGTTCAATAAAAAATGTAATAGGCAGAAATATTGATAGAATATTGGAGAAAGTTAACTGCGATGTTCTTGTCGTTCAGCAAAATGCTAAAATTCCTTCTAATAAAATATTAGTACCGATAGCAAATCCGAAGCAAATAAAACCCATTATAAACCGGTTGGAAAGTTTTAATTCTAAAGGCAAAATGGAAATAAGATTTCTTCATATCTTCAAAACAGCCGTAAGTGAGGATGAAAAGCAAAAAATACTGGATGGTTTTAAGAAAGAAGTTTCCGAATATTTCGAAAAAAACAGTAATGAAAATTTAAAGGTAGAAGTGGACGGCAAAATAAATAATGATGTGACCGGGACAATCGTAAAAACATCAGATAATTACGACGCGGTTGTTATTGGAGGCTCGAACGAAAACTGGATACAAAAAAGGTTCTCGAACATAAAGCCAAACTTAATAGCTCTTCGTACAAAAACTCCGGTAATCCTTTTCAATCCTAAAGGCACTTATGTTAAATTCGGTATAAGGCAATTATTTAGTTACATAAAAGGCGGATACAAAGAAATTAATATTAAAACAGAGCAGGAACTTGAAAAAGAAGGTATGATAGCGCCGAGAGGGGAAAAGGCGACAATGGATATGCATACTCACGTTAATAAAACTTCTATGCTTGTTTGCGCATTCTTAGCAGTCTTATCGGCAATAACTATGTATTTAGGTGCTGGAGGAACTTTTACCTGGATTGGAACAGGTTTGTTTTTGTTTGCACTTGGCTGGTTCACTAAGATATCTGTCAAGGGAGCAGACATACTGGAGAGTAACTAAATGATTGCTATCCCGGTAATATTTTATCAAATATTTTGTTAGGGATTAATTATGGAAAACTTAAATAATAGAAAAAAAGAAAAGATACTTTATGACCTTGAATTGCTTCGTAAAAGTATAGTAAAGTATTTCAAATGCACCGAAGAGGATGTAAAAATACTGGAAGTTAAATTTGATGACCGCAATTATACTGCTACAATCTCGTATAATTATATCGACTGGAACCGTTCTGACCTTAGGAGATTTATTTACTCGACATGTTACTTTGAAATAACCGGTGAATACGGGTTAAAAGGAACATTCAGGTATGAGGGTTATTTTTATAAGTATGAAAACTTGTCGTCATTTCTAATGGTAATTTCAAAAGAGATAGAAGAGCTTAAAAACAAATAAAGTTTTTATATGAAAGCCTTTAAATACATTTCAACCTTTAAAATAACCTTATCTTTGTCCTGCCGTTTTGAAAAAAAGCCTTCCATTATGGAAGATTAAAATCATATCACTCTATAATTATCCAATAGTTAAATAATTAGATATTAAGCACTTAGCTGTTTGGCATTTTATTAGTGCTATAATGCATAAAATTATAAGGCTTAAAATGATTTCAATAGCAATGATTCTATTAGGAGCTTTTTGCTTCTTTATATTTTTCAAATCAATTCATTTTTTCGAAAAACTTTAGGAGACAAAAATGATAATATTACTAATAGTCAGCGTAATTGTTTTCGCTTATCTCTTTTACGCGTTAATTAAACCCGAAAAATTCTAAGGTGAGGCAATGAATACAGAATTAAACGGTGTTGTGCTAATTATCCTGCTTATATTTATCCTTGCCTATCCGTTGGGAAAATATATAAGCCGGGTTTTTAAGGGCGAAAAAACCTGGAGTGATTTTCTATCGCCCATAGAAAATTTCATTTTTAAAATTTGTTCGATAAATCCTGAAGAGTCGATGGACTGGAAACAGAATATGAAGGCACTGCTAAGACTGAACCTGGTATTCTTTCTCTGGTCTATTATTATTTTGATGATCCAGGGTGGTATACCAATCTGGAACCCGGTAAAAATTGTTTCAATGGAAGCAACTCTTGCCTATAATACCGCAGCAAGTTTTACATCGAATACAAATCTCCAGCATTATTCCGGTGAAACAGGTTTATCATATTTCTCACAATTGCTTGTAATATGTTTTCTTCAATTTGTAACCGCAGCGAATGGTATTGCAGCGCTGGCTTTATTATTTAAAGGCATTGTACAAAAGAAAGCAACAGACCTGGGAAACTTTTACAATCTATTCTTGAAAAGCGCTACCAGGATATTACTTCCATTATCGTTTGTTGTTGCCGTAATTCTTTTGTTGAACGGTACTCCTACAACCTTCCACGGGCTTTATACCGTGCATACTTTAGAAGGTGATACTGTACAGGTTGCAACAGGTCCGGTAGCTCCTGTTGTTGCGATTAAACAACTCGGCACTAACGGGGGCGGTTTTTTCGGCCCGAATTCTTCTCATCCTTTTGAGAATCCGAACTACTTTACGAACATTGTGGAGAATTTTTCAATTCTAATTATCCCGGTTGCGCTTGTATTTGCTTTCGGATTTTACCTTGACAAGAAAAAACTGGCATGGATTCTTTTTGGTGTGATGACTATTGTTTTCCTCACTTTCGCCAGCAGTGCAATAAGCATGGAATCATCGGGCAATCCCGATATTGCAAAGCTTGGCATTTCACAACCTTTGGGAAGCATGGAAGGTAAAGAGGTACGTTTCGGTCCGGAAGCGTCGGCATTGTGGGGAGTTTCAACTACATCAACTTCCAACGGTTCGGTAAATGCAATGCACGACAGCTTTACTCCCTTATCCGGCGGAATTTTTCTTGTTGATATGATGATAAATTCCATTTACGGCGGAGTGGGAGTGGGATTTATTAACTTTTTTATGTTTGTGGTAATAGCGGTCTTCATTGGTGGACTGATGATTGGAAGAACTCCGGAATTTCTCGGTAAAAAAATCGAATCACGCGAAGTTAAAATAGCCGCTCTTATAATACTTCTTCACCCGTTTTTAATATTAGTCGGAACTTCAATCGCGGCATTTATTGCTGCCATGAATCCTCATATTGGCTGGCTGAACAATCCTTCATACCACGGATTTTCAGAGATGCTTTATGAATTTACATCCGCATCGGCAAATAATGGTTCCGGTTTTGAAGGACTTGGTGATAATACTGCATTCTGGAATATAGCAACCGGAACTGTAATGCTTATCGGAAGGTATTTGCCAATTATTGGTCCCGTAGCAATTGCCGGCTCTCTCGCTTCTAAAAAAACAATACCTGAGTCTGAAGGCACATTAAAAGTTGACACTGTTGCATTTGGTATTGTGCTTCTTGGTGTAATAGTGGTTGTTGCTGCATTGTCGTTCTTCCCGGCGTTGACGCTCGGGCCGATTTCAGAATTTTTCAGTATGTAATTGAAGGACAAGATAAATAATGAAACGTCAAAAAAACATAAAATTATTCGAACCTAAGCTGGTCAAAGAATCCATTGTCGAGTCTTTTGTAAAGCTTACCCCCAGAGTGATGATGAAGAACCCGGTAATGTTTACTGTGGAAATAGGAACAGCAATAATGATTGTAATTTCAATTATTTCTCTGTCATCAAATAGTGGACAAGGTTCATTTATTTACAATTTAATTATTACAATCTTACTTCTGCTTACAGTCCTCTTTGCAAATTTTGCGGAAGCAATAGCAGAAGCCAGAGGTAAAGCACAGGCAGCTTCTTTAAGAAAAACAAGAGAAGAAACCGAAGCCAAACTCTTACAAAATGACGGATCAATTAAAATGGTCAGCTCTTCTCAATTAAATAAAGGAGATGTTTTTATTGCTGAAGCCGGAGATACAATTCCAACAGACGGGGAAATTATTGAAGGAATAGCTTCGATAGATGAGTCGGCAATTACCGGAGAATCAGCACCTGTGATTAGAGAAGCCGGAACAGATCATTCAGGTGTTATCGGCGGCACGGTTGTCCGTTCCGATAAAATAAAAGTGCAGGTAACAACCCAGCCGGGTGAAACTTTTCTCGACAAAATGATTGACCTTGTTGAGGGAGCCAGCAGGCAAAAAACTCCGAATGAAATTGCGTTGACAATTCTTCTTGCCAGCTTTACGCTTATATTTCTTTTGGTAACCGTTACGCTTAAGCCTTTCAGCGATTATTCAAGCACAACGGTTACTATTGTCGCACTTATATCATTATTTGTCTGTTTAATTCCTACTACAATCGGCGGATTGCTTTCCGCAATCGGCATTGCTGGAATGGACAGGGCGCTTCGCGCAAATGTTATTGCAAAATCCGGTAAAGCTGTGGAAAATGCGGGAGATATCGATACTGTCCTCCTGGATAAAACCGGAACAATCACAATCGGCAATCGTAAAGCCACAAATTTTTTCCCTGTAAATAATACTAAAAAGGAAGAGTTGATCAGGTCCAGTTTGCTAAGTTCTCTTGCCGATCCGACACCTGAAGGCAAATCTATTGTTGAGCTGGCAAAAAAGCTGCAGCCGGATTTAACTTCAGTAAAATCGGATGATGGAACGTTCATAAATTTTACCGCAGAAACAAAAATGAGTGGGATTGATTTGAACGACGGTACCTCAATACGTAAAGGCGCTTGGGACGCTATGAAAAACTGGACAGGTCAATCCAACGGTTCGGCAATTGAAATTGAGAAGATAATAACTGATATAGCCTCCAACGGAGGAACACCCCTGGTTGTCGGTGTAAATAAGAAAGCAATCGGAGTTGTACAGCTCGAAGATATTATCAAACCCGGCATTCAGGAAAGATTTGCGCGCCTCAGAAAAATGGGAGTTAAAACCGTGATGGTAACGGGTGATAATCCTTTGACTGCAAAGTACATAGCTAATCAGGCGGGAGTAGATGATTTTATTGCGGAAGCCAAACCCGAAGATAAAATGAATTACATTCTTAAGGAGCAGCAGGAAGGAAAGCTTATTGCAATGATGGGTGACGGAACAAACGACGCGCCCGCGCTTGCCCAGGCAGATGTAGGTGTTGCGATGAACTCAGGGACGCAGGCAGCAAAAGAAGCTTCAAACATGGTTGATCTTGACAGCGATCCGACGAAACTGCTTGAAGTAATTGAGATAGGAAAACAAATGTTAATTACACGCGGCAACGTAACAACGTTTTCTATTGTTAATGACGTTGCAAAATACTTTGCGATTGTTCCTGCAATATTTGCAGCAAGTATTCCGGGGTTAAATGCCTTGAACATTATGAAGCTGGCAAGCCCGGAATCAGCAATTTTATCCGCCGTAATTTTCAATGCATTAATTATTCCAGCATTAATTCCTCTTGCACTAAAAGGTGTAAAATATAAGCCTATTGGCGCAACTGCGTTGTTAGTCAGAAACTTATGGATATATGGTTTAGGCGGATTGATAATTCCGTTTATTGGGATAAAATTAATCGATTTAATAGTTTCAATATTCTTTCATTAATTATTCAAACCTTGATGGTTACAGCAATAAAAAGGAATTTAAAATGAAAAACATATATAAAGATATTAAGCTACATTTCTCAACCTTAATTTTATTCGGGTTGTTATTTCCTTTGCTAATTTGGGCTATCGGTTTAATCTTTCCGAATCAATCAAACGGTTTACCAATTTATAAAAACGGGGAACTTGTCGGTTTTGAAAACATAGGGCAGAAATTTTACTCGGATAAATATTTCTGGGGAAGACCATCTGCTGTTGATTATAATGCTGCCTCTACCGGCGGCTCCAATAAAGGTCCGTCAAACCCGGAATATCTGAAAGAAGTTGAAAAAAGAATCGAGGATTTCTTACAAAAAAATCCTGAAGTAAAAAGAAGTGAAATTCCGTCGGACATCGTAACTGCTTCGGGCGGTGGACTCGATCCTCATATTAGTCCGCAGGCAGCTTTCATCCAGATTCCGAGAGTTGCGAGGGCAAGAAATGTTGACAAAGAAACCATACGAAAATTAGTGAAAGAAAATATTGAATCGCCATTTCTTGGAATGTTTGGACCTGAAAAAGTAAATGTCTTAAAATTAAATCTTGCTTTAGATAATTTAAATAAATGATTTGACGGTTAATTATATTTGTATTTATGGAACCACAAATATCCATATCGGCAGAAAGATTTCTTAACCTAATCCGTTCTTCTAAAAAAGGTAAATTGAAAATTTATATAGGAATGGCTGCGGGTGTTGGTAAAACTTACAGGATGCTTCTTGAAGCCAGAGAATTATTAAAGAATAAAGTTGATGTTCTTGTCGGATATATTGAGACACACGGCAGAAAGGAAACCGCAAAGCTGGTTGAGGGACTTCCTTCCATAAACAGGAAAAAAATCTTTTACAAAGGTAAACAACTCGAAGAAATGGATGTAGATACTATTCTTCTTCAAAAACCAGAAGTAGTATTAGTTGATGAATTAGCCCATACCAATGTTCCCGGTTCAAAAAATGAAAAACGCTGGCACGATGTAAATGAATTAATTGAAGCGGGAATAAATGTTATTACAACCGTTAATATTCAGCATATTGAAAGCATAAATGAGCAGGTTGAAAAAGTAACCGGCATAAAAGTAACCGAACGTGTACCGGACAGCATAATTCATTCTGCCGATGAAGTAGTAAATGTCGATTTAACAATTGATGAGTTGTTAGACCGGCTTAAAGAAGGTAAGATTTATGATTTGAATAAGGTCTCTGTAGCTTTGCAAAATTTTTTTCAAAAGGATAAGCTGCTTCAGCTTCGTGACCTAACACTAAAGGAAGTATCACGACAGATTGAAAGAAAGATAGTCAAAGAAATACCTCTTCCATCACGCGATAAAATCCATACTATTGTTACCGCATTAAGTACTAATTATGAATCCGGCAAAAGACTTATTAGAAGATCATCGAGGCTTGCATCAATCTACAATTCCAAATGGTATGTAGTTTATGTCCAAACAAATAAAGAAAAAATTGAAAATATAGACCCTAAAATACAAAGGTACTTGTTAAATAATTTTAAGCTTGCCACAGAATTGGGGGCTGAAGTAAAAGAGATTAGCAGCAATGAAAAAGCAAAATCAATAGTAGATTTCGCAAAAGAGAAGGAAGCATCTTTAATTGTAATTGGGAAGCCGTTATTTTCAATTTTTTATAGATTAAAGCCTAAAAATTTTTTCAGGGAACTATCTTCATTAACATCAAATGAAAACATGGATATTTTATTAGTAACGTCAAATGAAAACAATAAAAAGTAAAATAAGCGCCGGCGGAATTTTTCTTTTTTCCGTTTTACTACTAGTGAGTGTACTCGGAATAATTTTTATAAACGAACTGGCAAGGCAGTCGAAAGGAACAATTGTAGAAAATTACTCTTCAGTAGAGTATACAATGAATATGCTGAAATCGTTGGAGGATATGAATGAATTTTTGCTGAGAGAATTAAACAACAACCTTATAAATGATAGCATACTAATAAATAATTATTCGAGTTCCAGAAATATTTTTGAAAGAAACCTTCGTGTGGAATCAAATATTATTACTGAGAAGGGTGAAGGAGAACTTGTTGATAAACTTCATTCTTCTTATGAAAAGTATTTGAATTATTTAGAAGAGTTAAAAAACAAGAAAAATCCGGACAGCAAGATTATCGGGCAAACCGGTGAAGAATATTTTTCTCTCAGAAATACGATTTTCGACATATATAAGCTGAATATGTCCGCAATTAAAAACAAATCGAATAAACTGCAGACAACTGCCGATGAAGTAATAATCTATATGCTTGGTGTTGCTCTATTAAGTATCATAATTACATTAGTATTTATTTTTACTTTTCCTTCTAAAATAGTTAAACCGATAAAAGAACTAACGGAAAAAATAAAATCAATTAGTGAAAGGGATTATGAACAAAAACTGGAATTAAATACCAAGGACGAACTAGGTGAACTTGCAAAAGCTTTTAATATAATGGCAGATAGATTGAGGGAATATGAGACCCGCCAGATGGGAGAGATATTAACAGCAAACCAAAGACTTGAAGCACTCGTGCAGAATATGCAGGATGGAATTCTGGTGCTCGATAACAACAATAGTATCGTGCTTACAAACCAGGTGCTTGCAGAATTAACAGGTGTTAAGATTGACGATATACATGGTAAAGCTGTAACGGATATAGCAGTCAATAATGACCTGCTGAGAAACATTATAGGCGGATTATTCAAAGAAAATAAATCTGTCGAAGATCATAAAAATACGATCAGGATTGTAAAGGATAAAAAGGAATATTTTTATGAGCCTGATATCATTCCGATAATAACAAATTTAGATGGTTTCTCTATTCAGCGTAATATGGGAAATATGATTATTCTCAAAAATATTACCCGGTTTGAAGAAAGAGACGTGGCAAAAACAAAACTGATATCAACAGTTTCACACGAGATGAAAACTCCTGTTTCCTCTATAAACCTGACTGTTAATCTGCTGGAAGATTCACGTGTCGGGGATCTTAATAATCAACAAAAAGAATTGGTTCAATCAATCAGGGAACAAAGCAACCGTTTATCAAGGGTGATTAATGAAATTCTTAACTATTCTCAGATAGAAACGGGAAACATCCGGTTAAATTTTTCTTCAGTCCATCCCGAAGATATAATAGATTATGCATCTACCGCACTGATGATTCTGCTTTCAGAGAAAAATATACAACTTGAAACTGAAATTGAAGATGATATACCGGAATTAAATATCGATATCGAAAAAACAGTATGGGTATTAGTTAATCTTTTAAGCAATGCAATTCGATATTCAAAGCAAGGAGGAAAAATCATTGTTTCTGTGAATAAATTTGAAAACCATGTGGTTTTTTCTGTTAAGGATTTTGGGGCCGGAATATCACCTGAAGATCAGAAAAAATTATTCGGCAGGTTTATACAGGTCGGTCAGCGATCTGAGCGCGGCTGGGGACTCGGATTGGCAATTTCTAAAGAGTTTGTTCAGGCGCAGGGCGGCACAATTAGTGTCGAAAGTAAATCGGGTGAAGGCAGCAAATTTTATTTTACAATTCCAATAGTGACTTAATAGTTATCAATAAAACTAGTTTATAATCATTTTAATTACTGGAATCGGACAATTACTAAAAACCACAACACTTTCATTTATTGCAGCAAGCAATAACTTTGAATTAGCTATTGCTGTTTCTGTTGCCGTATTCGGAATAAATTCGGGTGAATCATTTGCTGCTGTAATCGGTCCTCTTGTTGAGGTGCCTGTTTTAATTTTACTTGTGAATGTTGCTTTGTTTTTTAGGAAGAAATATTTTACAGAAATTTCTATAAATTAAAAATTCGTTCTTTCCTTATAAAATCTTATAGCCGTTCATCCCAATCTTTTTCCTTCATTAAGTGAATTTTGCTTAATTTATAGGGCTAATTTTTTCATATTTATTTAGGGAGCTTTTATGAGACAGCTCAAGTCTTACCTGACCGTTTTATTAACACTAATATTTATAATAACTTCTTTTGCACAGACCAAAGAAAGAAAAGATATTCCTCAAAACTATAAATGGAATCTCACCGATCTTTATTCTTCAGTTGGCGATTGGAAAACTGCAAAAGAGGATATCAGTACAAAGATCGATAAAATTGAATCATTTAAAGGGAAACTGGATAAAGATGCCGGAACACTACTCGATGCAATGACAACTTATTTCGGCACTTTAAAAGAGTACTTCAGGTTTTCAACTTATTCCGGCTTACTTGCAGATGAAGATCTTTCAGTTTCACCCAATCAGGAGTTGAGACAAGAAGCCGGGAGCCTGGGGACGAAATTCTCTGAAGCTACTTCCTGGATAAGACCTGAGATCCTTGCAATTGATCCAGCAAAGGTTAAAGATTTTATTGCAAAAGAACCCGGGCTTGATGAATATAAAATGTACATTGAAGATATACAGAGAATGAGAGCTCATACCCTTTCAGCAGATCAGGAAAAAATACTTGCATCATTCGGATTAATAACTGATACACCTTCGGATGTTTATAATGTTTTTAACAATGCAGAAATGCCATATGCAAAAGTTACACTTTCAACAGGCGAAACAGTTACTCTTTCTCCTTCTGCTTATACAAAATACAGATCAACAAATGTCCGCGGGGATCGTGCAAAAATATTTGATGCTTTCTTCAGTAAATACGGGATATTCAAAAATACCATAGGTGCTAATTATGCTGGTAAGGTCAAAACAGATTATGTCTACGCAAAGGACCGCAAATATGAATCAGCACTTGCGGCATCTGTAGATGGTCCAAATATTCCGGTAAGTGTTTACACAAACCTGATCAAACAAATCCATAATAGTCTGCCTACACTTCAACGTTTTCTCGAACTGAAAAAGAAGATGCTTGGTGTGGATACATTACATTATTATGATCTTTATACGCCTCTTGTAAATAAAGTTGAAATGAACTTTACAGTTGAACAGGGTGAGGATATTATTAAAAATGCACTCAAACCTATGGGCGATGAATATATTGCAACTCTTAATAAAGCTTTCGGCAACGGGTGGATTGATTTTCTCCCTAATGTAGGAAAAAGAAGCGGCGCATATTCATCAGGAAGCGCTTATGATGTGCATCCATATATTTTATTGAACTGGAATGATGATTATGAATCTGTTTCCACCCTTGCACACGAGCTCGGACACACAATGCATAGTTATTTCTCAAGTAAGAATCAGCCTTTTTCTATGGCTGATTACCCGACATTTGTCGCCGAAATTGCTTCTACATTTAACGAGAACCTTCTCAATCATTATATGGTAGATCATTCCACAAGTGACGGGGAAAAATTATACCTGCTGGGAAGCTATCTCGATTTATTAAGAACTACAATTTTCCGCCAGACTCTTTTTGCTGAATTCGAATTAAAAGTTCATGAGATGGCAGAAAACCAGGAGCCGATTACCGGTGAAAACCTGAGTAAAATTTATTACGATCTAGTAAAAGAATATTACGGAAATGATAAAGGTATCTGTGTTGTTGATCCTTATGTAGCGTACGAGTGGGAATATATTCCTCATTTTGTTAACTACACATACTATGTTTACCAGTATTCAACTTCCATAATTTATTCAACTGCACTTGCAGAAAAAGTATTAAATGAAGGAAAGCCTGCAGTGGATAAATATTATAATATACTGAAAGGCGGAAGCTCAGAATATCCTATTGAACTTATAAAGAAAGCCGGGATTGATCCTCTTTCAGCAGAACCATTTGAACTTACGATGAAAAAGATGAACAGGGTAATGGATCAGATGGAAGAGATTTTATCCAAGAAATAATTTTCCTACGAACCGTCTGAAAAATAATGAAAGTTACCCTGGTAACGGGGTAACTTTTTTTTGAATCAGTAAAACACACCTTACTTAGTGTTGCATTATTAAGTAGAAATCAGAACCTGAAACTCGTCTTGACTAAAAGTATATAATTTCATTTTGCTCAAGTACAGATTCAAACTGTAAAATTAATAACCATCATCAGTTATTTCTTTTTCCGTTACTTCACCATATTTGGAAACCTTATCTCTTATTTCACTTGCTTTTCCAATCAGCACAAACTGCAGATTATTTTCCGGGAAATATTTATTGATTATATCATTTGCCTTGTCAACAGTTAAGTCATCAACATTTTTTTCAAAATCGTTTATATATGAATCATCGAGATTGTAGAAAAACATAGTTGATAAAAGATTTGCCAGCGAACCTGAAGTTTCGTAATCGGGAGGAAACTGACCCTTAACATAATCTTTTGCAGAAGTTAAAGTCGCTTCATCAATTCCTTTTGAATGCAGCCTGTTTAATACCTGCAGAGCAAGATCAATGGCATCTGTTGTAGTTGCGGTTTTTGTGAAACTGTAAACAATAAACAAACCAGCATCTTTATATTTACTAAAAAAACTTCTGGCGCCGTAAGTCAGTCCGGCATTTACGCGTAATTCATCATTGAGCCACGAAGTAAATCTGCCGCCTAGAATTGTATTTACAACATCAATTCCAACCACATCGGGATTGTTCCTTGTAACCCCGTGACCGCCAATGTAAAAAGTGGTTTCGTTAGAATCATCTTTATTTACAAGAAGCACATTACTTTCATTAAAAGGAGGAACATCTGCCAATTCAACTTTTTCTGATTTATTAAAACCGGGATTCCATTTATCGAATAAACCTGAAATTTTACTCTTCATTAAAGCAGTTGAAAAATCACCAACTACTGCAATTGCCGACTGAGACGGAATATAATTTCGGGAATAAAAATCCTTAACATCATTTACAGTAATTTTTTTAAGTGAAGTTTTCGTTCCTTCTACAGGATTTCCATAAGCATTTTTCACATAAATAAATTTTCTGAAATATTCATCAATAACATTTCTCGGACTTTCTTTTTCCTGATCAAGTTCCTGCATCAGCCTGTCTTTTCTTTTATCAACCTCATCTTTGGGAAAAACAGGAGAGGTTACAATATCTTTAAAGATTGGAAGAAGCTTATCTGCATCGGTATTCTTAAATGACAGACTAATTTTTGATTCTTCAAGGTTGGTGTTGGATGAAATATCCGCACCCAGGAAATCGAATATCTGTTCGATGGAATCTTTACTATAATTTTCCGTCCCGAATAAAAGTGATTCGGAGGTTAAATAAGCAAGACCGTTTTTATCTTCATCCTTAACTGCACCCCCAGGAAAAATTGATGAGATATAAATAAGCGGAACTTCATGCTGTTCCATCAGATATATTGTCAAACCATTTTTCAAAGTGAATTTTTCATAATGCGGAAGTTTAAAGTTGGATTCATTCTGTCCCGAAACTGAAACAGAGAAAAATATTAGTGTGATTAAAAAACAATGAATTATATTTTTCATTTTTCCTCCTCCGGTTCAAGTATTCCTATAGTCCGGTTTGAATCAGTGAAATATTTTTGCGCAACTCTTTTTATATCCTCTACGGTTACTTTTTTGTATTCGTCCGGAGCATCAAAAAGTTTTTTATAATCACCAAAGAAAATTTCATAAGTTCCGATTGTATTGGACTTACCATCAATTGTTTCCATATTATGATAGAACTCCATTACTTTCTGGTTTTTAACTTTCTGCAGTTCGTGTTCTGTAACCCCGTAAACTTTTATACTATCCAATTGATAATAAATTTCATTTGCGAGTGAATCAGGAGAAACGCTGTCAGCGCAAATTCCGTAAATTGTAAACAGATAAGGATCGAGTGACATCTCCTGGTAAGACCAGACAGAAAGTGCGAGCTGATCTTTATCGACAAGAGAACTGTAAAGCCTTGAAGTGTTTCCTGACGAAAGAATTGAACTTAAAAGATCAAGTGCATAATAATCTTCTGATTTTGATTCGGGAGTATGATAGACGACCATAATATTAGGTGATGAAACATCTTTGTGAACAATAATTCGTTTCTCTCCAATCTGCAGTGGTTCAACTGTGTGAATTTCCCTCGGCGGAGTATTTGCAGGAATTGGTGCAAGATATTCATTGCATAATTCTTTTACCTGCTGAAGATTAACATCACCTGAAATAACAAGCACTCCATTGTTTGGTGCGTAGTAGGTTTTAAAATACTTAACCAGATCTTCTTTTGTCCAGTTTTTAATATCAGATTCCCAGCCTATTACAGGCCAGCGGTAAGGGTGTGCAATCATTGCAGCTGCAATAACCTGTTCTGAGAGAAGCCTGTAATTACTGTTTTCCAGTCCTGTACTTCTTTCAGAAAGAATAACTCCGCGTTCACTTTCAATCATTTTCTCGTTGAAATCAAGACAGCAGATTCTGTCGGCTTCGAGTTTAAAAATTGTTTCAATTGAAGAAGATGGGAACAAGTCAGTGTAGACCGTCATATTTTTTGTAGTGTAAGCATTGTTTGATCCGCCGGCGGCTTCCATTGTACGGTCGAACATTTTCGGTCCGTATTCTTTTGCGCCGTTAAACATCATATGTTCAAAGAAATGTGAAATTCCTGTTATGCCAGGATATTCATTCCGCGATCCGACTTTCCAGAAGAAATACATATTTGCATTTGGAATTGAGTGGTCTTCAAGTACAATAACTTTCATTCCGTTTTTTAGCGGGAAAGTCTTAACATCTTCAGACTTTTCCTGTGGGAAAAGTGTGGTGCTTAAAATTAAAAATAGGAGAATTACACGAATCATCTTGCCTCCTGATTCTGCCTGTAAATTTGATGTTGTAAAAATAGGAAAATAATATCTGGATTAAATGTTTTAATTATCAACTGAAATTTTTATTTCGCTGCCAGATATCTTTTAAGGATTGTTTAATTCCCCTGCATATAAAAACCTGCAGATTATTTTCATACGGCATACTGTATTTTGTTTTGTGGACTGCTGCAAGGACTACTCCCTGAAAAATCTTTTTTAAATTTGCAGTATCACCTCCTATTACAATTATGGTTTTGATTTTTTGTTCATCCGGATTTGCCCAATACCAGTATGAGTTATGCGGACAAACTACAGGCGGTAACTTATATTTTGATGAATAATACTCCAGTGCACCTGCTTCTCCGTAATTATCAGCAAAAACTATAGTTGTTGATTTTTCGGAATCAGGAATTGTTTTATAAACTGATGAAACTGTTTTTGCCAGATCTTCCCAGCCGAACATATCAGCATAAAACTGTGGAAGATCTGCAAGTTGTTTGTGTTCAGAGTTTTGATGACTGATTCCTAAAAATGAAGAGTAAGAAATAAAATTATTTACGGGGAGAATAGGAATTGCCATCGGCATAGAAATTATCCCTGTTATTACTATAAGAATTATCAGTGCATATTTAACCCAAGCCGAAAGATTTCCCGCTGAATATTTTTTCAATAAATAATCCTCCGCCCGCATAAATTAAAGGATATGCCGGGGAGAGGTATTCTGCTTTGCTATGCCAGTTTATAATCAATATTAAAAAAGTCGTCAGGAAAATAATTCCAAGAATTCTGTATTTTTTTGCTTCTTTATTCATAAAGAAGAATAAAAGACCCGGCAACCAGATCAGAATTGCTATCAGCCCGGGCAGAAGCAACTGTCCGCTTATAAAATCAGCGGGTGTAAGACCTGAATATTTATAAGTGCTTGCATTTCTTATAAATTCAAGATGCGCATAGTTGTGAGTTATATTCCAGATTATAAATGGTAAGAAAATAATAAACACAATTGCTGCAGTTACATACGGCCATCTTGTTTTTAAATGAATTCTTAATGGTGTGAAAACCAGTCCTGCAAACAAACCAGCACCGAACCATGCCATACTTATTTTGTTGAGCATTCCAAATCCAAGAGTTACTCCAAGAAGAATCCAGAATAGTGGTTTATTATCTTGTATTATTCTTACAACAAAATAAGCGGAAAGAACCCAAAAAAGATGATCGAAAGTGTTCATCGAGAAGATGGTGTTTATGCCGAGAAAAATAGGGGAGAAGGCAAGTGTAACACAAGCAGTTAAAACAGCAACGGTTTTTCCACCTATTCTTGCAGTTAACAATCCTGTAAAATAAACTGTTAAAGCCGCAATCATTGCAGGAAATAACCTGATGGCAAAAAGTGATTCACCGAAAATCATTTTCCAGAAAGCAAGCAGATAAATTGATAACGGCGGCTGATCAACATACCCCGCAGCAAGCCTGTTTGAACATGCTATATAGTAAAACTCATCCCGGAAAATTCCATAACTTGCAAAAAGATTTGTATACAGGTGGATAAGTAAAGTAAAAACTGAAACAGAAAGAATTGCAATTTTAATATTGTTTGTAAGTTCAAACTGGTTTTGATTTTCCGCCATACTATTTTCCTGCTGGTAAAAAATTATTCTTTATTAATCTGAATTTTTCTTTCCTTAAGATGAGCTAATATTTTATCAAAACAATTCTGATCCTTACCGATAAACTCAGGTGGAGAGATTCCTTTTTGTTTGTAATCCCCGTTTAAAACAAGATTAACAGCAGCCGTGCAGGTATAGCCGGTTGTACGCGCCATAGAAGATGTTTTAGTTTCTTCATCAAATTTATCAAACAGTGAATAAATAATTTCTTTTCCTTCGCCTGCAATTTTGAATTTTAAGATTGTAAATTCCCGTTCATTTTTTTCAAGTTTCCAAATTGGGAAAAGTAATTTTGAAGAAAGCTCAAGCGGACTTACCAACTTTCCGCCAACTTCAATTTTTTCTTTATTAAAGAAACCTGTCTCTCTTAAAATTTTCATCAGTTCAATATGCCCGGGATAACGGAGGGTTTTTTCTTTCATATTCGGTATTTTCATTGTAACTAACAATGATCGTAATCCATCAGTATTAAACGCTTCAAGAGTTCCTGCTTCTGTTTCAATCAACTCCGGTTCAGAGAGTGCTTCTCTTGTAACAATATTCCCGTCTGCCATAATTCTTGCCGGTCTTGTGTACTCTTCAATTACGTCAACAGGAGAAAACGGAGCCTTGTATTCATAAGGCCATTTTCTTTCAAATGGAAGTCCGCCGACATAACATTCGAACAAATCAATTTTCATTCTTTCGTTGTAGTAACCAAGAATTATATTGCTTAATCCGGGAGCAACTCCGCAATCAACAATTGCAGTTACATTATTTTTCTTTGCCAGTTCATCAAGCTTAAATGGATCTTCATCAAAGAAAGAAATATCAACAGCATTTTTTCCTGCTTCAATAATTGTTTTCAGAGTTTCGAATCCCATAAACCCGGGAACAGCTCCAACGACTAAATCAGCTTCTTTTATGGCTTCTTTTATTTGTGATTTGTCGGTAAGATTTTTCTTAATTGTTTTAATTGATAAGCGTGATGATAATTCTTTAAGTCTATCTTCATTTATATCACAAAGTGTTACTTCGTATTTTTTTGCAAGATCTGCGGCAATGGCACTTCCAACCATTCCGCCGCCGAGCACTGTAATTTTTTTCATTTTTCTCCTTTGAAATAATTCGATTAGGATCAATTATAAATTTACCTATTATGATAGAATATTGCCTCCCTGCTTTAACAGAATAATTAACCTGATGGCTTCCTGTTATCAATTTTCCGGTTCAAGAACAAAATTAACCGGATATCACTTAAACGTTGAGTTCATCATTAAAAAAGATCGGAATTCCGGAAAAGAATATATTTTAATAAAGCGGGATTTGATAAATTAAAAATCCGGTAACCTTTTGACGACTTTGAAAGTCTAATAAGAAAAACATCTGAGGAAAATAAGATGAAAAATTCTACTAAAATATTAGTGTTTGTTTGTTTACTGTTTTTAACGGGTAACTTAACTGCCTGTCGTGTTGATATCGGCTCTGATTACAACGGGGGCGATTTACAAACCCTTCACGAAAAAACCTTTCAGATTCAGCCGGGAAAAAATTTAAGAGTTGAATCTTCAAGCGGAGATGTAACAATTACGAGCTGGGATAAACCGGAAGTTTATATTAAAGTGTTAGGTAATGATAAAGCAAAAGAAAAAGTAGACTTTTTGTTTAACAATAACGATGATGAAATTTCAGTAATCGCAAAGAAAGAAGGCTCATTTTTTAACTGGTTTTCGAGCGGAATAAGGATCAGGTTTGAAATTAAAGTGCCTGCTGAATTTAATAATAATATTAGTACGGCAGGTGGAGACATAATGATTGGAGAAATCAGGGGGAATAACCGGCTTAAAACTTCCGGCGGAGATGTGTGGGTAAAAAATACTGATGGAGTTTTAAAGGTAACCACTTCAGGCGGTGAAATAAATCTTGACTCGAACAGCGGAGATATGAATGTTTCCACTTCCGGTGGTAATATTAAAGCAAGAAACTTTAAGGGCGATTTTTCAGCTTCAACTTCCGGCGGAGATGTTTACTTAACGGGAAGTGACTCAAAAATATTTGCAGAAACATCGGGGGGTGATATTGTTCTTGAGTATACAGGTGAGAATAAAGGAATTGATCTCGAAACTTCAGGAGGGGATATACAAATGAAACTTCCGTCAGATTTTAATGCAAGTGCAAACCTGCATACTTCCGGTGGTGACATTGAGTGCAATCTCACGGCAAATAATGCTAAAAGAATTTCCTCTACAAGGTTTGAAGCCGATCTAAATAACGGCGGTGCAGAACTGGTTGCCAAAACATCCGGCGGTGATATAACCATTAAAAAACAATGAGTGTGCTCTAACCCTGTTCATCTCACAGTTGCAGCTGTATTTTCCCCAGTACAGCTGCTTTTTTATTTGATATAGTTTCTTCTCTTTTATAGTTTTAACAAAAACGTAAATTGAAAAATGAAAACATCTCTTATTTATAAATTCCTTAATGACGACGAACTCCTAAGAATTTCCAATAAAATTAAAGCTGAAGAAAAAATTACAGCCGGCGAAATCTGTGTAAGCATCAAAGAGCGTCGTTCACTTATACAAAAGAATAAACCGGTAAGAAAACTTGCTGAAGAGGAATTCTTTAAACTCGGAATAGATAAGACGAGGGATAAAACCGGAATTATAATTTTCTTCCTGCTTGAAGCAAGAGAATTTTACATTCTTGCAGATGAAGGAATAAACAATAAAGTTCCTGAAAAAACCTGGGATAAAATTAAAGATGAAATGCAGTTGCATTTTATGGAAGGAAATTTTTCTGAAGGAATTATTCACGGTGTGGAAAGAGTAGGCAAAATCTTTAGCGAGCATTTTCCTATTAAATCAGATGATACGAACGAGATTTCGAACAGAGTTGTTTTGGAATGATGAAATTTCACATTAAACAATTGCTTTGGCAATTGGGTTCTAAATCAATAATCAAAGATTAGAGGGTTTAAACCGTTTTTGACTTAAAGTTTTAATTTGTCGTTACCAAAGGATAAATCCATTGGTTATAAGAATTATTTCGCCAGTTCTTTTTCAATCGCACCGGTAATTTCATTACTTTCCGGAGTTACTTTACTTCTGAATCTCGCAACAATTTCACCATCTTTTGAAATTAAAAACTTTTCGAAATTCCATTTAACATCGCCTTGTTCTGTATTACTATTGCCCGTAAGTCTTTCATAAAGAGGGGAGCGGTTTTTCCCATTCACTTCAATTTTATTGAAAAGTTTAAATGTTACTCCAAATTTTGAAGAGCAGAAATTTTTAATTTCTTCATTGGTTCCTGGTTCCTGTCCGCCGAACTGGTTGCAGGGAAAGGCAAGAATTTCAAATCCTTTGTCTTTGTATTTCTTATAAATCTTTTCCAGTCCTTTGTACTGCGGAGTAAATCCGCATTCGCTTGCAACGTTAACGATTAATAAAACCTTTCCCTTGTAATCTGAAAGATGAACGTCTTTTCCGTTCATATCCTTAACTGTAATATCGCTTATGTTATTATTCATTTTATCTCCGTCAAAACTGAAAATAGAAATTGTAAAAGTTAAAATTATAAGTACGGTTAATGCAACGGCACGTTTCATGGTTCAATCCTTTTTTGTTTACAAACATACATACAAAAGAATTAGTTCAGGATAATGATTTTATGATATCCCAGATCAAACAGGATGTGAGCGGATAAATAAGCTTATTTTTTCTGTAATTGAAAAAATATTTGCCCGCCACCTGCCCTCCGAAGAATGCAGCAATAAGTATAGGGTAAGTTATAAACTGGAAACCGATTCCCGAAAGTAATCTTAATGCAATTACAAACGGAACAGGCAGATGAATAGCAAGCACCCACTGGAGTGAAAACTTTTTAACATTTGCCCTCCAGTAACCGAAGGGCAAATTGAAAATAAAAACTGAAACAGCTACAATGAATAAGTTCATAATAAAAATAAAAATAAAACTAACTCATCAATGCCGCAATGGCAGAAGTATTCACTATATCATCAACACTACAGCCGCGGCTTAAATCGAAGAATGGTCTGTTTAATCCCTGCACAACGGGACCAATTGCCTCTGCTTTTCCAAGACGCTGAGCAATTTTGTAACCGATATTTCCTGAGTTAAGATCAGGGAAGATTAAAACATTTGCTCTTCCTGCAACGTTACTGCCCGGAGCTTTTCTTCTTCCGATTGAATCAATAATTGCAGCATCAAACTGAAGTTCGCCGTCAATATTTAATTCGGGATGTTTTTGTTTAACAAGTTCTTTTGCCTGGATAACTTTATCAATTGTTTCGTGTTCTGCACTTCCTTTGGTTGAGAAAGATAGCATTGCAATATATGGTTCTTCTCCGGTTAACTTCTGATGATTTATTGCAGTTGAAATTGCTATGTCTGCAAGCTGTTCAGCATCAGGTGCAGGCACAACGGCACAATCGGCAAAACTATAAGTTTTTTCAGGCATTACCATTAAGAAGAAACTTGAAACCGTTGAAATTCCTTTCGGCATTCCGATGCATTGCAATCCCGCTCTCAGAACATCACCTGTAGAAGCGGTTGATCCGGCTACACTTCCGTCAGCCATTCCCTCTTTAACCATCATTGCACCGAAGAACAGATCTTTTTTCATTGTTTCCTGTGCCTGTTCTATTGTGATTCCTTTTTTCTTACGGAGATTAAAATAGATATGTGCGAAGTCGCTGAACTTCTCTGATTTTTCAGGATCAATTATTCTTACACCGGAAAGATCGCAGCCGAGCTCTTTAGCTTTTGCCCAGACTTTATCTTCATTTCCTAGGGTTATAACCGAAGCTATTTTTCTTTTAGTAAGAATTTCTGCAGCTTTAATTACCCTGTCATCGTGAGATTCGGGTAATACTATTGTTCTTTTACTTGAGGAAGCTTTACTAATTATATCTTCCATTAATTTGTTGCTCATTTTTTTCTCCCGTTTTCTGAAAAAACAACTTTCAAAATTACGAAAAATGCGACAGACATATGTTGCAGAATATTAAACGAATATGTCCTGTTTCATTCTTTGACTTCTTAACTATTATTTTTATAATACCAGATTGATATTAAATAATAGTTCAGATAGCTTCATACGGTTTGAATATCGTTGATTTTTCTTTAAAAAAAGGATAGATTCACACTCTTAATTTTGCCATGATTTCAGAAAATATAAAAAAACTGCGGGAACGGATAGAAAAAAAATGTATTGAGGTAAACAGGGATAGTAGCGAAATAAAACTGATTGCTGTTTCCAAAACTTTCGGAATCGATGAAATTGAAAAAGTGTTTGATGAAGGGCTTAGAGACTTCGGTGAAAATAAAGCTCAGGAACTATCCGCAAAATTTGAACAGCTGGGTGATAAAATAGCGTGGCATTTTATAGGGCACCTGCAGCGGAATAAAGTAAGAGATGTTGTTCCCGCTGCAAGTTGTATTCATTCAGTAGATTCGCTTCAGCTTGCTACAGAAATAAACAAGTACGCTGTAAAGAATAATAAAATTCAAAAGATACTTCTCCAGGCTAAAACCTCAGATGAAGAATCCAAATTCGGCATTGAAAATAAAAGTGAGCTTTTCGATCTTGCCGGCTATTGCATGGAATTGAAAAATATAGAGACCCTGGGACTTATGACTATCGCTCCTTATACTGAAAATGAGAATGTTATACGGCAAAGTTTCAGACAATTACGTAAATTAAAAGATGAATTAAATTCAAAAGGATTTAACCTGAAAGAACTCTCAATGGGAATGACATCCGATTTTGAAATAGCTATTGAAGAGGGAGCAACAATGCTGAGAATCGGCTCGGCAATTTTTGGTATTAGAGACTATTCAAAAGATTGGAAGGAATCATGAAAGTTTCCCCGATCAGTATTAAAAAGCAGGAATTCAACAAATCGCTTCGCGGATATGATACTGAAGAAGTGCAGGCTTTTTTAGAAAAACTTGCTGATGAATTCGATGAGCTTCAGAAAGAAAATGATTCTATTAAAGAAGAACTTGAAAATGCCAATATTCACCTTGTAGAGTTCAGAAGAATAGAAAAAAACCTGCAGGATACTTTACTCAAAGCGCAGGAGTCTTCTTCAAAAGCGATTGATTCAGCAAAAAAACAAACCGGCCTTATGGTTAAGGAAGCTGAAATAAAGGCTAACCAGATTCTTGAGAAAGCCCGCGAAAACGCAAATGAAATTAGAGATTCGGTAATAAAATTAAGGGAGGAACGTGATCTCCTGCTTTCAAAATTAAAAGCAATGATTGATTCACAGGCACACCTGTTTGAGGTAAAAGTAAAGGATGCAGGAGCAGAGAATCCGGTTATGAAGAAACCTGAACAATCTAAGAAAGTCGACATTGATGTTGACGATATTGTGAATAAGATTTTATAATGAGTGAATTAATAGACAAAGTAAACGAAACACTCGGAGTTATCAGGAAAATAACCCAAGAGAATTTTCCTGTTGGAATAATTCTGGGAACAGGGCTAGGCGGTCTTGTAAAAGAAATAAAAATTTCTCACGAAATAAAATATTCAGATCTGCCTCATTTTCCTTTATCTACTGTTGAATCGCACGAAGGAAAATTAATTTTCGGAAAAATTAACGGGAAAAATGTTGTTGCAATGCAGGGTCGTTTCCATTATTACGAAGGTTATACGATGCAGCAGATTAGTTATCCTGTTCGTGTTATGAAATTTCTTGGAGTTGAAACTCTGCTAGTTTCAAATGCGTGTGGAGGGATGAATCCTCAGTATCGCCGTGGTGATATTATGATTATGACGGATCATATAAATCTTCTTGGCGATAATCCACTTATAGGAAAAAATGAAGACGAACTTGGTCCGCGTTTTCCTGATATGAGTGAAGCTTATAATATTGAATTAATATCTTTAGCAGAAGCGATCGCAGTTGAGAATAAAATCAAAGTTCAGAAAGGTGTCTATGTTGCGGTTCCCGGTCCTAATCTTGAAACAAAAGCGGAGTACAGATTTTTAAGAGCTACAGGTGCTGATGTTGTAGGAATGTCTACAATTCCTGAAAACATAGTAGCCAACCATATGGGAATGAAGGTTTTAGGCATAAGTATAATTACAGATGAATGTTTTCCGGATTCTCTTAAGCCGGTTAACGTTGAAGAAATTATTGCTGCTGCAATGAAAGCCGAACCGAAGATGACTTTAATAATGAAAGAGGTTATAAAAAAACTATAATGGAAAAAAGACCTGTCCATCAATACGTAGTGCCGGTTCTAATTGGCATTTTAATGTTTGCCTCAAATTTTATTAATACAAACATTTTCATCTTTGGCGAAAATAATTTTGCTGTATGGTTTGTTATTTCATTATTGTGTTTTGCCTGCGGTTACTATTTAAATAAAAATTTCGGATGGCATTCCGGAGGTAAACTGGTCTTTTCTATTATAATTGCCGCCACAGGATTGAGCATACTGGTTATAGCTTTTTTCAGAGAATATTTTTCCGCCAATGAACTTTTAACTGAAAACATTATTCTTTACAGTCTTAGGAATATAACTCTTGGCTCTATGGCGCTTTTCGGCATGGCAATAGATGAAGTGCTTCACCGTGAAAAAGAAGCAGATGTATTAGCAGAGAAATTAAAATTTTATGAGAGCCAGCTGCAGGATGCTAGGAAAGAAGCTGAAATTGAACTGCGTGAAGCAAAAGTTAACGCAGAGAAAATAGTAAATGATGCAGAAACCGTGGCAAAAAATACTATTCTTAAAAAGGAAAGAATAGAAAGAGAACTTAAAGAATTTATACAGGTTGAAAGAGAATTGATTAAACGATACGAGGAATCCTGATAGACAATGTTTAAACAATATTCCGATAAAATAAATTATCCCGAAATAGAAAAAAAGATACTTGAGTTCTGGGAAAAGAATAAAATTTTTGAAAAGAGCATTTCTTCCAGAAACCAGTCGAAATCATTTACATTTTATGAAGGACCTCCTACTGCTAATGGCAAACCCGGAATTCATCATGTAATGGCACGTACTTTAAAAGATCTTGTTTGCCGCTATAAAACTTTACAGGGTTATCGTGTTGAAAGAAAAGGCGGGTGGGATACACATGGTCTTCCCGTAGAAATTGAAGTTGAAAAGAGACTTGGTATAAAACATAAAAGTGAAGTAATTGATTATGGGGTAGAAAAGTATAACCAGGCCTGCAGGGAATCGGTGTTCACGTATCTCGATCTCTGGGAAAAAATGACTACAAGAATGGGATACTGGGTTGATCTTGATTCTGCATATATAACTTTAAAAAATGATTATATCGAATCAGTCTGGTGGGCTTTAAAAACCTTGTTCGATAAAGGACTGATTTATAAAGATTATAAAATTGTTCCGCAGGATCCGAAATCAGAAACAGTTCTTTCATCACACGAACTTGCGTTAGGCTATAGAGAAACAAAAGATCCCTCGGTTTATGTTCTGTTCAAAATAAAAAATGACGATGCTTACTTTCTTGTATGGACAACTACTCCCTGGACACTGATTTCAAATGTTGCCCTGGCGGTTGGGTCTGATATTGACTACGTGAGGATAAAAAACAACAATAAACAAATAATTCTTGCTAAAGAAAGATTGAGTGTAATAGATGGCGAGTATGAAATACTTGGGGAATTTAAAGGAAATACACTTGAAAAAACTGAGTATGAACAGCTTCTTACATATGTAAGCGTAAACAAAAAAGCTTTCTATGTTGTTACCGGAGAATTTGTCAGTACTGAAGATGGTTCAGGAATCGTGCACATAGCACCTGCATTTGGCGCGGACGATTATGAGGTATCAAAAAAATATGATTTACCGATGCTTCAGCCGGTTACACGCGGAGGCTTATTTACAGATGAGGTAACTGATTTCAAGGGTGAATTTGTAAAAGATGCTGATCCCGGAATTATCAGGAAGTTAAGAGAACAAGGTAAGCTTTACAGAAAAGAAACCATTGTTCACTCTTATCCTTTCAGCTGGCGTCATGAAGATGTCCCTGTAATTTATTATGCAAGAGAATCCTGGTTTATCAGGACAACCTCAATTGCAGACAGGATGGTTGAACTAAATAAAACCATTAACTGGCAGCCGCCCGAAGTTGGTTCGGGAAGATTCGGCAACTGGCTTGAAGAAAATAAAGACTGGGCTCTGTCTCGCGATCGTTTCTGGGCAACACCTCTTCCTATCTGGGTAAGTGAAGATGGTGATATGATTGCTGTTGGAAGCATCGAGGAACTTAAAAAAGGATTTGTAGAAGAAGCAGGGAAAAGAATTTCAGTAAGTGATATAAGTGAAATAGATCTGCATAAACCGTTTGTTGATAAAATATTCTTTGAGAAAGACGGAAAGATTTTTAAACGCACCCCTGAATTAATCGATGTTTGGTTTGATTCCGGATCAATGCCGTTTGCTCAATATCATTATCCGTTTGAAAATAAAGAACTCTTTGAAAAAAAATATTTCCCTGCCGATTTTATCTGTGAAGGAATTGATCAGACGAGAGGATGGTTCTACACGCTTCATGCTATAGCAACGATGCTTTTTGATAATGTTGCTTATAAAAATGTTATAGTGAATGAACTCATTCTTGATAAGAGCGGAATGAAAATGTCCAAAACAAAAGGGAACACGGTTGATCCTTTTTCCCTTTTTGATAAGTATGGTGCTGATTCAACACGGTGGTATCTAATAACCAACAGTCCTCCGTGGAGACCTACGCTTTTTGATGAGGACGGACTTGTTGAAGTGCAGAGAAAATTCTTCGGAACATTGATGAACACATATGCATTCTTTGCTCTCTATGCTAACATCGATAAATTCAATTTTCATGAAGAAATTGTTCCGTATGATGAAAGACCGGAAATTGATAAATGGATAATGTCCAGGCTCAGTTCACTTGTCTCGGAATATAAACTATATATGGATGAATATGATGTTACAAAAGCAGCCAGGGCAGTTTCATCATTTACTATCGATCAGCTTTCTAATTGGTATGTAAGAAGATGCAGAAGAAGATTCTGGAAATCGGAAATGAACAGGAATAAACTTTCTGCTTACCAGACATTGTATGAATGCCTGGTAACAATTTCTAAATTAACTTCACCTTTTGCACCTTTTATTTCAGAAGAAATTTATCTTGCTTTAAATTCAAATACTAATAAAGAAAAATTCGAATCTGTGCATCTGGCAAATTTCCCTGAACCTATGTATGATAACAAAGAACTTGAAAATAAGATGGATATTGCTCAAAGGGTTGTATATCTTACACGGGCGATGAGAGCAAAGAATAATCTTAAAGTCAGGCAGCCTTTAAGAAAAATTATGGTAGTGGTTGAAAATTCCAGGCGCCTGGCACTTGAAGAAATGAAAGATGTAATTCTTGAAGAAGTAAACATTAAAGAGCTTGTAGCTTTAAAGGATGATTCGGATATAGTTAGCAAGGCTGCCAAACCAAATTTTAAATCTATTGGTCCAAAATTTGGTAAGAATGCTAATAAAGTTGCCGGTAAAATAAAAGAGCTGAATAGTGACCAGATATCAGGTTTAGAACAGGGTGAAGAAGTAAGAACAGATATCGATGGAGAAATTATTTCTATAAAACGGGAAGATGTTGAGATTATAAGTACTGAAATTAAAGGCTGGCTTGTGGAAAGTGAGGAAGGCATTACAGTCGCAATGGATACTGAACTTGATAATAGCCTGATTGAAGAAGGTTTAGCCCGTGAATTCGTTAACCGTGTTCAAAACATGAGGAAAGATTCGGGATTTGAAGTGACTGATAAAATCAAAATAAGCTTTGTAGGAAGCGTAAAACTTTTTGATGCAATAAATGCTTTTAAAGATTATGTTTCCAATGAAACTCTTGCAAAAGAATTAAACAGGAAGGATTCTGTAAATGGAGAGTCCAGTCAGGATTGGGAGATCGGGGAGTATTCATGCTCCATTCAGATCACAAAAGTTTAAATAATCAAGGAGTGTGTTATGGCTAAAAAAACCACTACAAAAAAATCGTCCTCAAAAAAATCTACTAAACCTGCCAAGAGTAAACCAGCAGGAGTAAAGAAGAAAACAGCTGTTAAAAAAGCGGTAGTTCCTGTTAAAAAATCCACAAGTAAGGTTGTCGCTAAAAAAACACCTTCAAAGATTACAACAGGCGGCGTGAAGAAAACATTAAAAATTATTAAACCGAAAAGTACTGTAAAAACAAAGGAAAAGAAGACTGATATGCCGAGAAAGAAGGATGTAAAAAAAGTCCAGGAGAAAAAACAACCTGCCATCCAGCTGGCGGACAGACAAGCAGAAGAACGCGCAAAGGCAATGCAGAGGATTAAAGGTTACAGCAAAAAAGATCTGGAGCATTTTAAACAAATAATTCTTGGCAAACGTGATGAAATAATAGAACAGCTCCAAAATCTTAAAGAGCAGATGCTCGATCCGACAACAGGTGAATATATTAACGAAAATTCTCCTTACTCGCTGCATATGGCTGAACAGGGAACTGATGCGATGGAAAGAGAAAAAACTTTTCTGTATGCCCAGAGAGAAAATAAATTTCTCGGTTATCTTGAAGATGCTCTGAAGAGAATTGAAGCCGGAACTTATGGAATTTGTATTGAATGTATTGAAGAACCACAGCACTTGTGTGAAACCTGTCCGCTAATACCAAAAGCAAGGTTAGAAGCAGTACCGCACAGCCAGTTGTGTGTAGCCATTAAACAAAAACAGGAAAAAAAATAGTTTTATTTTGAATTGAACAGGAATTGGATGAGGTGCTAAAGTGAGGTTGCTGTTTGTTTCTGCATTAATTGTTATCACCGATCAAGTGTCTAAACTGATGGTTAAGGGTGTACCGGCAATAAATTTAAAAGGATTACTTCCCGGGGAAAATATTTCTTTGGTTGGAAATCTTTTTAATATAACTTTAGTGGAAAATCCGGGCATAGCATTCGGAATTAATTTTGGGTCTCAATTTAAACTTATAATTTCCATTTTTACTCTCCTTGCAAGTTTTGGTCTGATAATATATTCCTGGAAGATAAGGCATAAGAATTTCGGGTTAAAACTTTCTGTAGCTTTATTACTTGGTGGAGCTGTTGGTAATCTTATTGATCGTTTGTTTTATGGAATTTTTTACGGTTATGCCCCATTATTTTATGGAAAAGTTGTAGACTTTTTTCACCTCAGATTATTTAATATTTATTTATTTAATAACACATTAGGCAATTATATTTTCAATGTTGCCGATTTGGCCGTTACAGCAGGGATGATCACTTTAATATTTGCATTAAAGAAACAAAGTAAAGAGAAAGAAACTATTGAACCTTCCGTTATTGAAAATTTATTAGTAAAGGGCAAGGAATAGTTTGCGAATTTTATTTGTATCTTTCTTTATAGTTATTGCTGATCAGATTACAAAACTGCTGGTAAAAGGGTTCTCAATTCCTTTCCTTCATTTTAAATATTCCGGAATGTACGAGGGAGAAAAAATTCCTGTCATCGGAAATTTTTTCAGGATAACTTTTATAGAAAATCCCGGTATGGCTTTCGGATTTGATCCGGGAATTAATTTTAAATTATTAATTTCTGTTTTTTCCCTTGTTGCAAGTGTTGGACTGATAATTTATTTATATGTGGTAAGGAACCAGAGATTTACATTAAGGCTGGCCCTTGCATTTATATTAGGCGGTGCTGTTGGTAATCTGATTGATCGTATGTTTTATGGAATTTTTTACGGTTACGCCCCTGTTTTTTACGGCAGGGTTGTGGATTTTCTGGATGTAGACTTCTTCGATTTCTCAATCTTTGGCAGAAGTTATGACAGGTGGCCAATATTTAATATTGCGGATGCCGCAGTTACAATCGGAGTTCTGATCTTAATTATTTTTTATAAAAAGAATGCGCAGGATAATGTTGAAATTGATTATTCCGGGGCCGTAGCAAATGAAGTTTCAAACGAAACTGAAATGATAGAAACTGTAAATGATACAGAGCTCTCTGATAGAGCAGAAAACACCTCAAAGGAAGACCCGAAAGAAAATGGCGAAACTGATCAGGGAAAAGAAATACCGCTTTGAAATTCCACCTGGAAAAAAGAAAGAACGCATAGATCTCTTCTTAACCAATTCTGTTGAAAATGCCACCCGATCTAAAGTACAGAAGTTAATTGAAGCAAATCTTGTTAAGGTTAACGGAAAGTTTGTTAAAGCAAGTCATCTCATTCAACCCGGAGATATAGTTGAAGCAGTTCACCCTGTTTCACCACATCCTGAAAATGCTGAACCGGAGGATATTCCTCTTGATATTGTTTTTGAAGATGAATATTTATTGATAGTAAACAAACCTGCCGGAATGGTAGCTCATCCTGCTTATGCAAATTATACCGGGACACTGGTTAATGCTCTGCTTCACCACTCGGCAAAACTAAGTACTGTTAATGAAGCCGGACGACCGGGGATTGTTCATCGTATTGATAAAAACACAAGCGGTCTTCTTGTTGTTGCCAAAGATGACTGGACACACGCAAAACTCGCTTACCAGTTCTCAAAGCATACAATTGAACGTGAATATTGGGCTCTTGCCTGGGGGATTTTTAAAGAAAAGAACGGGGAAATAAATTTTAACATTTCCCGTAGTAAATCCGATCGGAAAAAATTTGCTGCTTCTAATGATGGAGGGAAGACTGCACTTACCTATTTTGAAGTGCTGGAAGAATTTGAGTTTATTACTCTTTTAAAGCTTAATCTTAAAACTGGCAGAACCCATCAAATCAGGGTTCATCTTTCTGCAATTAACCATCCCATTTTTGGAGATGCAACTTATGGAGGTACAAAAATAGTTTATGGCTCATCACTTCCTAAAATGAAAACCAGGATAAACAATCTTCTCTCAATTATTCCACGACAGGCTTTGCATGCAAAAACTCTCGGCTTCGAACATCCGCACACTAAAAATTTTATGCGCTTTGATTCAGAACTACCCATTGATATGCAGGAAGTCATAAAAAAATTGAAATTTGCTTCTCAATAAATTAAACTTGCCTTTACTTATTCGACTATTTAAAACTATTATCTATTTTTAGGAGAGAATTATGCCTGCCCGAATGCCAAAAACTTTAGCAGTTGGTGTAATTACCACAATATTTGTCCTTTTAGTCATATATATTTTTACGCAACTCCCGTCAGGCGGTGAAGGACAAACACAACAGGTTAGTGTTAATCTCGCAGATAAATGTTCAACCTGTCATAAAAGAGTTTCTCCCGATATTGTTAACCAGTTTGCAGCCAGTACAATGGCAAGATCCGGGGTAAAGTGTGTTGATTGCCATGTTGTTGACAAATCAAATCCAATGGGTAAAGATCACGAAGGATTTTTTATTACAGCCTCGCCAACTCCTAAACAATGTGCAAAGTGTCACCCGGCAGAAACAAAGCAATTCGATCACAGTCGTCATGGAGCCCCTGCCTGGATGGCTTTGAATGGTTTCGCGGATTTTTCTGAAGAACAGCAAAAGTTTGTTAATGAAAATATTCCTGAAGCGAACCGCGGACCGAATGGAATTATAACGGCAACAAGAAATTCTTTGTTTGATATTGAAGGGCCAATGGTAACTCCGCTTGCATGTCAGAGCTGCCATGCAATTGGAAAACCCAATGCAGATGGAAGCATAGGGAATTGTAACAAGTGTCATCTGAGGCACGAATTTTCGCTTGAGCAGGTTAGAAAACCTGAAATTTGCGGGCAATGTCACCTTGGTCCCGATCATCCTCAAATGGAAATATATGAAGAGTCCGCTCACGGTGTTATGTATAAAACACAGGGGGAGAAATGGAACTGGAAACAGAAACCAGGTAGATTAACTACAGCAGATATGCCTGCACCGACTTGCGCAACTTGCCATATCAGCGGTTTCGGAACTCAAGGTACAACACATGACGTTGGTGAAAGACTTTCTAAGTTTCTATTTGCAGCAGTTACAGGTAACAGACCAAATTATGTTCAGGGAAGAGATGCCATGAAATCCATCTGCGCCAATTGTCATTCACCTAAATTTGTGGATGATCTTTATACTAAAGCTGATAGTGTTGCAGCGTTTGTAAATATCAGGGTAAAAGAAGCGTCTGATATAATTACCGGGTTAGTAAAAGATGGTATTATTACCTCTGAACCTTTTGCTACTCAGATTAGTTATGACGCTTTCGATTTGTGGCATTACTATGGAAGAACAGCAAAGTTCGGTGCATATATGCAGGGACCTGATTTTGTTCAGTGGCATGGAATTTATCCGCTTCTTAAGCAGTTAAATAAAGTGAAAGAGGAAGCTGCTAAATTAAGAAGAGAGCACGGAGGAAGAAGATAATATGGAGAAGGTTGAAATCTTTTATCTTGCAAATATTAAACTGCCAATGGAAAAGAACCGGTTATTATTAATCTTCGTAGGGATTAATTTATTCTTTACCGGAATCGATGTTGCACTAGCTCATTCAATTAATCATTTTATACCCGTTTATGAATGGATACCCATTTTCTTTTTTCCTGTTGGAGCCATTTCCTGTTTTATAATCTCATTTCAGCCGGTTCCCCGAAAGTGGGCTGCGCTTGTTCATATTATTTTGATGTCATCCGGCATAATGGTTGGAGTAATCGGAACAGCTTTTCATCTAAATGCAATTCTTAATCCGTTTGGAAGTTTAACATGGTCGTGGGTCGTATTCGGATCGCCAATCCTCGCTCCGCTTGCTTTTGCAGGAATTTCATTACTTGGGCTATACGCTATCACTGAAGAAGTGGAAGGGCAGGAAGGAATTCTTAATATCCCCGGACTTGGTAGCTTTCAGGCTCCTATTTCCAGAGCCAAACATTTTCTTTGGCTGGTAGGTTTAGGTTTTGGAGCGAGTGCTTTAACTTCAATTATTGATCATGCGCAGTATGGTTATTCTATTTATAAATTGATTGCAATTGTATTCGGAATATTTGCTACTTCTGTTGTAATTACAATTGCTTTGTCAAAAGAATGGACGAAACAGGATGAGTTTGTTTATTTCTGGACAATGATGGCAGCGATAGTGGTAGGTGTTATGGGATTCGGTTTTCATCTCTCAGCAGATTTAGCCGGAACTGGTGAGTTGAGTCTGGAAAGAATGCTCGTATTCGCCCCCGTTTTTGCACCGTTGTTATATAGTGATCTTGGGATGCTGGGACTATTGGTTGTTGCAGCTCAAATTAAAAAACAGTAATTAATTTTTGGAATGATTATTAGAGATTCCCTATTATTTTTTTAAAATTGGTTATCTTTGTCCTTCAGATTTAAAAAGAAATTATAATGCTTATATACAACACCCTAACAAGAAAAAAAGAAGAGTTCATGCCAATAGATCCGCCGAACGTAAAAATGTATGTGTGCGGACCGACTGTTTATGATTATTTCCATATTGGTAATGCGCGTTCATTTATTATGGCAGATATACTGAGGAAATACCTGGTCTCCAAAGGCTATGTTGTTACTTATGCAATGAACCTGACCGATGTTGATGATAAGATAATTAAAAAATCAAATGAGCAGAAAAAAAGTCCCGTTGAGATTGCCGAATATTACATTAGTGCTTTTTTCGAAGATATTGAGAAACTGAAAATTAAGAAGGCTGATATTTATCCTAAAGCAACTGCACATATGGCTGATATTATAAAAATGATTAAATCATTGGAAGAAAAAGGAATAGCATATAATGTAAATGGTAATGTTTTTTATGATGTTTCAAAATTCAAGAGTTATGGTAAACTAAGTGGAAAAAAAACGGATGAACTTGAATCAGGTGCAAGAATTGAAATAAACGAGCAGAAAAAAAATCCCCTGGATTTTTCTCTGTGGAAAAAAGCAAAAGATGGAGAGCCCTACTGGGAAAGTCCCTGGGGAAAAGGCAGACCCGGATGGCATATTGAATGTTCCGCAATGAGCTGCAAACATCTTGGTGATAATTTTGATATTCACGCTGGTGGAAATGATCTGATCTTTCCACATCACGAGAATGAAATAGCACAGAGTGAAGGAGCAAATGGGAAAAAATTTGTTAACTACTGGGTTCATTTTGGATTTCTGAATATTAACGAAGAAAAAATGTCCAAGTCGCTCGGTAATTTTTTTACTACAAGGGAAGTACTAAAAAAATATTCCGCAGAAGCATTAAGATTATTATATGCCCAGGCTCATTACGGGGGCCCTTTAAATTTTACCGAAGATCTACTTGCAGCTGCCCAGAAAGGATTGGAAAAGATTAGTAATCTTGCAGACAAAGTTGAACAGGAAATAAAAACTTCGGAAGGAAACGGCAATCCTGAATTTAATTTCCAAAAGTTTCAGGAAGCCTTTGAAGCTGCAATGGACGACGATTTCAACACTTCGCAGGCTGTTGCGGTAATTTTTGATTTTATAAAAGAAGTAAATCGTGTTATTTCTGAGAATGATAATATCAGCAAAGCATTTTACCTTAATGCGAAAGACTTTTTAAATAAAACAGCGGGAGACATTCTTGGAATTTTAGATTTTAATTCTTTAAATGTGTCAAACCCCGGTGAACTTGAAAATGAATTAATTGAGATGTTCATAAAATTTCGCCAGGAAGCAAAGGCTGATAAAAATTTTAAACTTGCAGATAAAATACGTGATGAATTAAAAAATATCGGAATCGAACTCCAGGACAGTAAAGAAAAAACTACCTTTAAAAAAGTTAAGTCTTGAGATTCTTCTTTTATTATTTCCTATTATGAAGTGCTAAAAGTTATATGAATAAAAAGAAGATAAGTTACTCGAGACTCCGCACTAATGATTCCGAAATCACTTTCAGGATAAAGTACAGTACAAGGGCAAGATATCTTCGACTGCAAATAAATCCCTCAACCGGTCTGGAGGTTATTATTCCTCCGAAATGTAAAATTGAAGAAGCAGAAAGATTCATCTATAAAAAAAGAGATTGGATTTTAAAACATCTCAAAACTATTACTCCTAAAAAAGAATTTACTTACCTCGGTAATAATATTGAAGTAGAACAGAAGTACAACCTGTTTCTGCTAAAGCACAAAATAAAATTTCATCAAAACACCATTAAAATTGAAAGTCCTTCCGGATCTGATGACGGTATAAGGCAAATTTACAATACCTGGCTAAAACTTAAAGCAAAGGATTATTTACCGGAAAGAACTAATGAACTTGCTCAGCAAAATAATTTTACTTTTAAGCAGGTAAGAATCAGAAACCAGAAAACGAGATGGGGAAGCTGTTCTGCCGGCGGGAATATTTCACTTAATTATAAATTGATGAAATACAGAAAAGAAATAATTGATTATGTAATAATCCACGAGTTATGTCATCTGAAAGAAATGAATCATTCTAAAAGATTCTGGAAACTTGTTGAAGAAATTGTTCCTGGTTACAAAAATTTAAAAAAAGAACTGAGAGTAAACTCTATTTAAATAATTCTTCGCTGAACAAAGTTCCTCTTCCCAAAATTAGATTCGGGTCAAACACTTTTTTAATCTCTGCCATCTTTTTAATATTTTCCTTCCCAAACATCATTTCCAGGTACTCTGTTTTTAATTTGCCAATTCCGTGTTCTGCCGAAACTGTCCCATTCAATTCAACCGCTCTTTTGCATATCTGTTTGTAAAGTTCTTTCCCTTTTTCATATTCGTCATCATTTTCCGGAAGCATATTGAGATGAAGATGAGAATTACCGAAATGTCCGTACGAAATAAATTTGATGCCTGAATTTTGAACAAGGTTTTTACACTCCTTATAAAATCCCTTGAATACATTATTAGGAACTGCTACATCTGTTCCAAGTTTTTTAACATTCCTCTTTGCAATAAATTCATTCGCTTTTGCAGAAACTGAATGACGGTATTCTTCTAGTTTTCTTTTATCATTTTCCGAGAAAGCAAACCAGGCAGTTTCAGTATTTCCATTATGTATTGCTATTAATTCTGCCCATTGATTAAAAAGTGTTTCGTCATTCTCATTTGTGGTTTCCTGTTCAAACCAAACAGAAGATTTAGCATCGACCGGAATTTGTGAGTAATCTTCTTTCAGGAAATTCAGGCAATTTTCATCCATAAACTCGAGAGCCAGGGCATCCAGGCTGTCTGATTTATGTTTCCTGGTTTCAAGTGAAGTTTTTCTTGCCTCTTCAATAAATGATATTGCATTATCTTCAGAATCAAAAAATATTACTGAAGAAAGAATATCTACAGGAAGCTTAACAAGGCGCAATTTGATTTTTGTAATTACCCCAAGGGTTCCCTCTGAACCAATAAACAAATCAATTGCATCCATATTTTCTTTTAAATAATAGCCGGAAGCATTTTTAACACCGGGCATATTAATAGAAGGAATTTTCAGTTCAATTTTTTTTCCGGAAACAGTCTCCATTTCAAGATGAAAACCTTTAGCATTAAATAATCCTCTTTTTATTTCGAGAATTTCACCATCAGCGAGAACTACCTGTAGTTCTTCAACAAAATTTCTTGTTGGTCCGTATTTAAATGTCTTCTCACCCGAAGCATTAGTGGCAATTGTGCCGCCTATAAAACAATTCCATTCGGTAGGGTCCGGTGGATAAAGTAATCCTTGTTGATTTACTTCTTTCTGCAGGTTATCAAGTATTACTCCGGGCTCAACAACTATATATTTGTCCTTCTTATTTATCTCAATTATTTTATTAAGTTTTTCAGTGGAAATTAATATTCCGCCTGAAGGTACACGGGCGCCGGTTAAACCTGTTCCGTTTCCTGAAATTGTAACCGGCGTTCCTTCTGCATTTGCTTTTTTTAACAAAGCGGAAATTTCATCAACCGATTCAGGTATATAAACCGCATCGCATTTTCCTTTAAAATTTGATGCATCGCTTAAATAGTTTTCTATTTCATCAGGTAAAGTTTTTATTATCATTTATTTTTCATGCATATTGTCTTAGAATATCAAGGTAATCTCTCCTGATATTTAAATCAGGAAGTTTAGTTTTATCTCTTTCAGGAATCCAGGGAATATTTATCCAGGAGAATATTTCATCAAGTGCTTCAAACATATTTTTTTCAGGTAATCCATTATCTCTCAGGTGATGAATCAGCTTCAACGTCATAAATCCATCAAACCATTTTGACTTTTGTTGCTTTAACTGCTCTTCAGTTTTTGAATTTTTAATAATATTGTTCATATCATTTTCGAAATTCTGAAAATATAAAAATTTTATCAGCTCAGGATGAATTTTTTTTGCTCCGTGAAGGTAAAAATCTATCTCAGTTTTCCCCCTGGTATTCAAAACCTGCAGCCAATCTTTAAGTATTTTAAATGAATCCGGATTGTAAAGAGAATACTCATTTTGTAAGCCGGATAAAAACCTTGTTACTCTTTGCCCGGTTCCGAACGGCACTCGCCAGGAGCTTCTACCTGATGGATAAACCGTTGTAGTATTGATAGTTTCTATCTTAACATTCTTTGCCAGTTTTTCGAGAAAATAAAAATCTTCAGCTGCTTTTCTTTTATTCATACCCTCAACTTTAATATAGCTTTCATAATCACAAATCATTGTTGAACCAATTGTATGAAATGCATATGGAGATTCAGCAAACTTTAATCCAAGCACATAGTATCTCAGAAATATTTCATAACACAAAACAGCTTCGCTCAGAATATCTTTTCCGGAAACATCATGCTGAAAGTTAACTACGGCTGCTGAAAGATTGCGTTTACCAAATTGATTAATTATTTCAGTCAGGTAATTTGGGGCCAAAGTACAATCTGCGTCTGTTGTTAAAATTATTTTTTTTCCGTAGACACTAAAATCTAAAATGCTGAGTGCTATGTCCATCCCTATTTTTCTTGCAAATCCTACACCGCCATCTTTGTTAGGCATTGTTTTGCGGGGTGATGCCGCATCTACTATTCCGATGTTAATTTCTTTATCCAGAATTTCTCTGCTTAACAGATCTTCCGGGTTACCGCTTATCAGGTTACGCAGATAAATCAGTGTTTGCTGGTTATCAAGTTTAACTGCATCATTTGAACTATCTGTATTATTAATTACAAATATGAGTTGTGTGGAATTGAAATACCTGTTGTCCAGTTCCTTGAATGAACTGAGAAAATTTTTAATGTTTTCAAATTCTGCAATAGCCGGAACAACAACTGCTGCGGTTATGCCGGAAGTCAATAATGTTTCAAGATTCCAGTAACTTAATCCATATTTTTCAACATAATCTTCAACTGCCCTGGGAAAACTATACATCTGTTTTTTCCTGGATAATTTTCTTTGCTTTTTCAAAATCCGGGGACTCAAGCCAATAAATATTTATACCTTCACGTTCCATTTTTCTGAACCAGGTCATCTGTCTTTTTGCAAAATCGTGAATTGCACTTCTAAGTTTCTGAGACATATCATTATAATTCAATTCACCTTTCAGGTAAAGACCAACATACCTGTATTCAAGTCCGAAAAAATTTAGTTTCTCAAAAGATAATCCTGATTTAACAAGTTCTTCAACTTCTTCAATCATTCCATTTTTTAATCTTTGATTCAATCTTTCTGTAATTCTTCTTTTCACCTCTTCTCTTTGCGGTTTTATTCCTATAACTAATGATTTAATCTCCGGTAATTGTTTCTCCAAAACCGAATCAGTTTCTGAAATAAGTATTGCTTTTATTATCCTGTCTTTCTCAAGAAGATCAGTTGTATTATGGTGTTTAGCAGCTTTGGAAAGAAGAATTTGTCTTAGTTCATTCGGATTAAGTTTATTTAATTCTTCGGCACGGCTTGAAGAAAAATCTACTTCCTTCATGCTATAATTCCGTAGAACAGCATTTAAATATAAACCCGTACCGCCAACGAGAAAAGGAAGTTTATTTTTGCATGATATCTCTTCAAAAATTTCATAAAATTTTTTTTGAAATTTGTACAAATTAAATTCATCTTCTGGTTCAACTATATCAATCATATGATATTTTATCTGAACTTCATTTACAATATAATCCTGAAGATCTTTTCCGGTACCAATGTTCATCCGTTTATAAACCTGGCGTGAATCAGCTGAAATTATTTCTCCGTTAAATTCACTGGCAAGTTCAGCAGAAAGCCTGGTTTTACCGGAGGCCGTAGGCCCCAGTATTGTAATAAGGTTATAAGACATAAGGATTAAATTTGATCGAAAGACGGAAGAGAAATAGTAAAAATTGCACCTTGTCCGGGACTGCTTTCAACGGTTAATTCTCCGCCATGGTCCCGAATAATTTTTTGAGCTATAGTTAACCCTAAACCAGTTCCGTTTTCTTTAAAAAATGATTTAAATGGTCGAAAAATCTCGGATTTTATCTCATCGGGTATACCCGGACCTGTATCACGAAATTCTATATTTATTATATCCCCTGAACGTTTTGCTGTTATATAAATATTTCCACTTTCACCCATAGAATCACAGGCATTTTTAGCTATTTGAAGGCATGCCTGATAGAAAGCATTTTTATCAACTTTAACCCGGATGCTACTTTCCACCTTTTTATACAAACTCACATTTCGTGACTCAACATATTCAGCAAGAAGACCTAAAGTACTATCTATAATTTCCTGAAGCGCATATTCTTCTATTTCCAGTGGGTTAGTATTTTCAGTATAAGCTAATGAAGAATGCAGAAAATTTACAACGGAATCAGCCTGATCCATAAGTACATTTAAAATCGTTTTGATTTCAGAAGGAACGTTTTTCTTTTTTATCTGTGCAGCATAATATTTCATTGTTAAAACAGGAGTCTGAATATTTTCAGTGACAAACTTGGTGAAGGTGGACAGATATGTGTTTTTACTCTTATCCAGTACGTCATGAAAATTAGCAAGGCGAAGAAGAGTCTGGGAAATATGTGGAACTAGTGAGAGTATAGTTTCTTCGTCTGATAACATGAATTTGCCTGAGCTGCTGTTTGCCAGGCAAAGTACCGCAATGGTTTCTCTCTTTTCATTTGGTATTGGAATACAAATGAGGCTTGAACTTACAATGCCTTGTATACCATCAATATCCTCCGAAAACCTGAAGTCTTTAATAGGCTCTCTTACGTTAATTATTTCTCCAGTTTCAGCTGCAAGTCCGGTTAAACCGCTTCCCGCCGGAAAACTTATTTCAATAAATCCATCTTCCGTCCGCATTTCAGTTAAAAGCAGATTTTTAACATTATCAAAAATATATAAAGTGCCTGCCTGCGCTTCAGTAAGCTTTACTGCTTCACGAACAATATTTGCATGAAGCACCTGTTCATCAAGACTGGAATTAATTTTTAGTACAGCATTAAGAATTCTGGCTGAGTTTAGTTCAGTATCATCATATTTTAATTTTTCCTGTTCAGCTTCATACCTAATTTTTTCCTCTTCAGTAATTCCCGAAAGAAGATCTTTCTCACGTTTATCAGTCGTCAGATTAATCCAGGCAGTACGTTCTTCTTCATTACTGTCCGGTAAATGATCGGCTGAAAATTCGGTTTCAGTTTTCTCTTCAATTTTAATTTCTGCCAATTCATTTTTCATTTCATCATTAATTAAATGATCGGATTCAGTACTCGCATATTTTTCAGAATCGGTTATATCGATCTGCCCATTAATAAAATCTGAATTGATTTCGTCTATTGGTATGATTTCATCTTCAACAGTTTCTTTTACATCAGATCCGCTTTCTATCGAAACTTCGTCCGGTAAATCAATGTCTTCTTCTGTCGGGATAGTTTCCTCCTGCTTTACTTCTTCATTTTCTTCGCTTATCAATTCATCATTGTTTTCCGATTCTGCGTTTACTACTTCCGGTGACTCGCTTAAGGTTTCATGATATTCAGTTGCATCATTCCCGATGGTTTCAATTGGCTCTTCTGTCAAATTTCCAATAGATTTTTCAATTTCAGGTTCATCTACTATATCATCAACATCCCCGCTGGTTTCTTCCGGTACTCCGGATAGCCCATCCGCGGCTACAATGGTATCGTCAATTAACTTTTCTTCAATTTCAACATCCTCTGTTTCCGGGATAGCTTCGGGTACAGCAGAAACATAGAGTTTATCAGTATCTTTGCTTAAGAAACTTGGGTGAATAGTAATAAGCAGTTCAGGAATATCTACTTTATTAAATGCAATAATATTATCATTAACTTCGGGATTATTTGCAAGGAAAGCGCGTAAATCACTTTTGGAGAGTGAATAAAGCACACAATCTGTATTTGCAACTGCAGCCGAACGACGATAAGTATCTTCCAAAACTTCTATATCACCAAAGAAATCTTTAGATACTTTATTCAACTTAACCGATTTGTTTTCTATGTAGACTTTGACTTTTACTTTACCGGAGAGAATGAGGAAACTTGATTTGCTCTCATCCCCCTTCTGAAAAATAATTTCCCCTTCTTTCTTTTTTATTATTTGTTCAGTATTAAATGGAATTTTCAGATTTTCGGGAGGGATTCCATCGAACAATTTATTATTTTTGATGGCTTCTTGATAATTATTATCAGACATAAAAAATTACTTTTGTTCTTCCCTTATTAAAATAAGTGTAATTATAATGAATTTCACGGAAATAGAAAACGGTATAACACATATTTATAAGAATGATCCTTCACTTGCAAAAATTATCGATCTTTCTTCAATATGCAATCTTAGCCCGAAAAGAAATCATTATCTTACATTTTTACGATCAATTATAAACCAGCAGCTTTCTACAAAATCTGCTGCTGCAATCTATCAAAGATTTTTGACTTATTACAATAATAAGCCTTTACCGGAAAAAATAAAAAATACTCCTGCTATAAATTTAAGAGAAATCGGATTATCAAACGCAAAAGTAAGTTATGTTAAAGATTTCTCTGAAAAAATTATCAGCGGCGAGGTTCACTTCAGGGGATTGAGTAAAAAATCTAACGCTGAAATAATTGAAGAATTTACCAGGGTCAAAGGAATTGGGGAATGGACAGTACAGATGTTTTTGATTTTTAATCTTTGCAGGTTAAATGTACTTCCCATTAATGACCAGGGGATAAAGCGCGGCGCAATGATTACTTATGGATTAAGAAAAATCCCGGACGGTAAAAAACTTATTCAATTATCAAAAAAAAATAAATGGGCACCCTATAATAGTATAGCCAGCTGGTACTTGTGGATGGCACTGGAAGTATAATCAATATAAATTATTATGAACCCTTAAATATAGATTTGCATCTCACGTTATGGATGAAAAAAAATTAATAGAAGAAGCAAAAAGCGGAAATAGAAAAGCTCTTGCAGAAATTGTAAAAAAGTATGAACAAACTATTTATAATTTCTCGTTTAAGATTTGCCGTGATCCTGAAAGAGCTGAAAACATAATGCAGGAAACATTTTACAGCATGGTTAAATCCCTTAACCAGTTTGATGGAAATTCCAAACTTTCAACCTGGCTGTACAGAATTGTTGCAAACCACTGTTTAATGCAGGCAAGAAAACAAAAAGGAAAGCACTACATTTCTCTGGAAAATGATGAAGATCTTTACACGGAAAAACATATTGCGGACTGGGATTCTCTTCCATATAAAAATACAGAGAATAATGAACTGAGGATGATACTTGATGAAGCAATACAAAAGCTTTCTCCTGATTATAGAATAGTTTTTCTGCTCCGTGATGTGGAGGGATTATCAACGGAAGAAACTGCTGAAGTTGCCGATATTTCAATTCCGGCAGTAAAATCACGACTACATCGGGCAAGGGCATTTTTAAGAAAAGAAATAGACGAGGCGTTCAAAAAATGAGCAAAGAAATAAAAGTTACTTGTCTTGAAGTTATGAGTCATATTTGTGATAGTCTCGGTGAGGATCTTGATTCGGAAAGATGCCGGGATATAAAATCACACCTGGAACAATGTCCTGATTGCACAAACTATTTTAAATCAGTTCAGATGACTATCGATTATTATAAAAAATATAATGTAAATCTGCCGCCTGATGCACACAACAGATTAATATCATTTCTGGACCTTGATAAAGATGAGTAGGGTAAGCAAACAGGACAAACTTAAAGAATTTAATAATCAACAAAACAAGAACACCAAATGGAAGACATACATTATTATAAAGTAAATTTAAAATGGGATGAAGGCAGAATAGGAACTATAGCTTCCGAATCTTTACCTGATATGAAAGTTGCAACACCACCTGAATTTCCAAAAGGTGTTGCCGGTATATGGTCTCCCGAGCATTTATTTGTTTCATCAGTAAATGTTTGTTTAATGACTACTTTTCTTGCCATAGCTGAAAATTCTTCTTTACCGTTTAATTCATTTAAATGTGAAGCCAATGGTAAGCTGGAAAAAGTTGACGGAATGTTTATGATTTCTGAAATAGAACTGAGACCTGAAATAATTATTCCTGAAGAAAAATACAGGGAGAAAGCCGGAAGGTTAATCGAGAAATCAGAAAAAATGTGTCTGATTTCTAATTCGGTAAAAACCCGGATTATTCTAAATCCGATAATTTCGGTTTTTAATTGAAATAAATACGACTTGAAAACCAATACGTTATAAATTAGATTAAAATAAAAAACAGGAGTTAATATGAACAGACTAATTGGATTTTTTGTCCTTGTATTGATATTATCCAATTTTGTGGCTTGTGCTCAGACGGTTCCACCTGAAAATAATATTACCGTTAAGGAACTTAAGAACCAGATTAAAGAAAATCCGAACCTTATAATTCTGGATGTTCGCAATCAGGATGAATTAAAAGGCCCATTAGGAAAAATTGATGGTGTGATCAATATACCCGTTCAGGATTTGGGGAACAGGATTGCTGAACTTGATAAATATAAAGATAAAGAGATTGCCGTTATCTGCAGAACCGGTCACCGTTCAAGCATCGGAACAAAAATTCTTCTGAAAAACGGGTTTAAAAAAGTTGAAAATGTTGAGGGCGGTATGACGGCTTACCGGGAGAAATAAATTTATTAAATCCGGGCTCAACTTATGAGAGCCCGGATGATGACATTTCTATTCCAATTCGTTTAATAATCGTTTAGCCTTTTTTATTGCAAATTTATCTCTGAAATTTTTTTGCGGATAAATCAATAATTTTTTTAAAAGTTCCGTTTCATTTTTTTTGTCGCTCATTGCTTTATAAGTAAGTGCAAGTTGAAAAGTTGCCACAATAGTATTCGGTTTAACTTTGAGAGCTTTTTTCAACATTCTTACTGATTCTTCAAATGAACCTTCGGGAACATCGCCGAAAAAAGTATTTGCAAACATTCTGTCAAACCAGCTCAAATCAGCAATCTGCCTGTTGTATATACCGAGTATTACATATGCCAGGTATTGATCGGAATTAATTTGAAGAGATTTTTTTGCATTCTCTTCAATCTTATGCGCAAGTTTAATTTTTTCATTTCCACCCTTAAATAAGGCAAGGTTACCATATGACATTGCAAGATAAGCATACGTAGCCGCACTATCCGGAAAATAGTTCATCATCCTTCCGGAAAATTCAATGGCTTTGTTAATCATTATTTCTGAACTATCCTTTTCCCTGTATTCATAATATTCTTCACCGAGATCATTGTAAGTGCGTGTAAGTCTGAACAAAACATTATAGTTTGTTGAATCAATTTTATAAGCGTTCAGATAATTCTGTAATGCAGATTTATTATCAAATTCATTGTAGTAATCATCACCTTTTTTAAGCCGCTCTTCATAAGGACCTGAAATGGCGGCAACGGTAAATAAAAAATAGATTAAACCGAATAATAAGTGTCCCTTCATTATTCATTCCGATATTTATTTTGTTCGGACATAAATTTTTATCTCTATCACTTTTTCCTTTTTAAATTATTATCCATGTAGGTGTAAATTTCGTTCCAGGCTTTTTCAGTCACAGTTTCATTATAAAGTTCTTTGTTTTTGGGATTCATAAAAGCGTGACCGACCCCGGGGTAAATAAGTATTTTATTTTTTATGTCTGCTTTCTTCAATGCACTTTCAAATTCTCGAACATTTTCAGGTATAATATTTTTATCGTTTTCACCAAATATCCCCAGTACAGGACAACCTATTTTTTTCAGGGCATCTTCATCTGAAACCAACCTGCCATAACAAATGACGCAAGCAGAGAGTGAAGGGATTAATAATGCAGTTCTAAGTGAATAACCTCCGCCCATGCACCATCCTATCGAACCAATTTTATTTTTGTTTACTTCAGGAAGATTGCCGAGATAATTGAAAGCTGCCTGTAAATCTGTTGAAGAAAGCACTTCATCAACTCCCGCGGAAAGCTTGCGTGCTTCATCTGGAGAACTGGTTGATTTACCACGATATAAATCAATAGCCAAGGCAATATATCCACTGTCTGCAAATTCCCTGGCGTTCTTTTTTATCCAGTCATTCAATCCCCACCATTCGTGAATTAAGATAACTGCCGGGAAAGGTCCTTTACCTTCAGGAACTGCAAGGTAAGCAGATACTGAATCATTTCCGCTAAGATATTTTACGGTTGATGTTTTTACTGATTCCATTATAGCCGCACTATCTCCTTTCAATTTTTGATTTACTGTTTTAGTTTCCTTTCCATAGCCGGAACAAAATATGATACCACTAATTAATAGTAAAGCTGGAAGGTTAAACGATTTCAAAG
>CAWFHZ010000004.1:0-13915 GCA_963815785.1 uncultured Ignavibacteria bacterium | reverse complement strand
CGAAAAAAGTTATGTTGTCGGTACTCTTGTTGACGGTAAAGTTGTGCGAATAATCGAGAAAGGATTGATCGCTGAACTCCCCGAAGGAGTAGATGGTTTTGTACCTGCTACTCAGCTTTCTACCGGAAAAATAAAAAATGTAGCTAACCACTTCCCTATCGATTCCGATTTATTGCTAAAGGTAATAGAATTCGATAAGGAAAATAAAAAGATAGTATTGAGTGCAACTGCAGCACTTAAAGAGAAATCTGAAGATGAAATTCAGAAATATATTGAAACTCATAAGCTGGAAAAAGTAACTTCGCAGGATATTAAGAATACCGAGACCACTGCTATTGATACTTCTGAATTCCCAATCTTCGAAATTTCCGAAGAATCACATAACCAGCCTCCGGCTGAGAAAAAGTAATTTTCCTGAAAATCGTTTAAATTAAGGGCGGGATTTTCCCGCTCTTAAAATTTTAAATAAGATGAGACAAACAGTAGCGTTACATACTTTAGGATGCAAGCTTAACTTCTCCGAAACATCAACTATCGGAAATGAATTTCTCCACAATGGTTTTGCTTTGGTTGATTTTAAAGATAAAGCCGACCTTTATGTCCTTAACACATGCTCTGTTACACAAAATGCTGAAAAAGACTGCCGACAGCTTGTAAGAAAAGCACTTAAACAAAATCCGGAAGCTTATATCATTGTTACAGGTTGTTATGCTCAGCTTCGTCCCGCGGAAATAGCTAATATAAAAGGCGTTGACATTGTCCTTGGCAGCAATGAAAAGTTTAAGCTTTTTTCTCTGATAGATAATTTTCAGAAAAGAGATTTAGCCTGCATTTTTGTTTCCCCTACAGAAAAGTTAAATAAATTTGGTCCGGCTCACTCGACAGATGCCGACAACAGAACAAGAGCATATCTCAAAATTCAGGACGGCTGCGATTATAAATGTTCCTTCTGTACAATTCCTCTTGCAAGAGGATTAAGCAGAAGCATGCATCCTGATGAAGTTGTTAACCAGTTCAGAAACCTTGTTGATTCCGGTTATAAAGAAATAATCTTGACAGGTGTAAATGTTGGAGATTACGGAAAATCTTTTTCGACTGATCTTTATAATTTACTTTTAAGATTAGTCGACATCGATGGTGATTTCAGAATAAGAATAAGTTCGATTGAACCGAATCTTCTTTCTGATGAAATAATAAATCTTACTGCTGAAAATGAAAAGATGTGCAAACATTTTCATATTCCTTTACAAAGCGGAAGCCCAAAAATCCTTAAGATGATGAAAAGAAGATATAAAGTAGAATATTATTCCGATTTAATTTACAAGTGTAAAGATAAAATTGAGGACATTGGAATCGGAGTTGATGTAATAGTCGGCTTCCCAGGTGAAACTGAAGATGATTTTATGCAGACATATAATTTCCTGAAGGAGCTTCCAGTTTTTTATCTGCATGTATTTACATATTCTGAAAGACCGGGCACCGCAGCTATTGAGATAGATAATCCTGTTGATATTTTTGAAAGACGAAAGCGAAGCAATATGTTAAGGATTCTAAGCGAAAAGAAACGATTCGAATTCTATAAGCAAATGTTCGGCAAAGAACTCGATGTTTTATTTGAAGCGGAAAATATCTCAGGAAGTATAAAAGGCTTTTCCTCAAACTATGTAAGAGTTAGTCTGGATTATAATCCCAATCTCGTAAACAAAATGTATTCCGTATCTATTGATAACATTACCGGCAACACTTGTTCCGGAAATATTAAAGGGGCAAAAAAATCAATTGAATTGATAGCCAGTTGATATAGATATTTATAATCAAATATGAAAAAATTATTACTCCTGATTTTCTGTCTTGCCACTTTAAGCTTTCCGCAAAATTCAAAAAGCACGCTTCAACTCAAGCAGGAATTAAAAAATGTTCCTGAACAAAATTTGCAGGTGAATGATATAGCTTATGATGCACCCAAAAAGAAAAGTCCGGGATTGGCAATTATTTATTCCTTACTACTGCCGGGAATGGGAGAACTATATGCCGGCTCGTATTCAAGCGGAAAATATTTTACTATTGCTGAAGGAGCTTTATGGACAACATATATCGGTATGAAAGCTTACGGCAACTGGCAGAAAGACAGGTATAAATCTTTTGCGATCTCTAAAGGCGGAGTATCTATTGAAGGCAAGAACGATGATTATCTCGCCACAATAAGTGAATACACAAATATTAATGAATATAACAATGATAAGGCGCTTCAAAGAAATTTTGATGAAATGTATGATCCTTCTACATATTACTGGAACTGGCAAACACCTGATAACAGGAAAACTTACAGAAGCATGTGGAAATCGAGTGAACAGACTTTTAATGACGTTAGGTTTGTTGTTGGTGCTTTAATTGTAAACCGGATAGCAAGTGCGGTAAATGCTGTAAGGTTAGTCGCTGCTTACAATAAAAGCCTTAATGAAGAAGTATCATGGAATTTTTCTGTAGGAATTTCCAAACCTGTCAACCTTCCCGAATCTCTAACTTTCAACTTTCAAAAGAGTTTTTAGAAAAACCTTCACTACTGCTATTTCATTAAAATCATTTTTTTTGTTGAGATATAACTTCCGGCAATTACTCTGTATATATATACTCCGCTTGAAAGTGTTGAAGCATCAAACCGCACTTGCCTGTATCCTGCCTGTTGTTCTTCATTAACCAGGGTTGTTACCTCGGCTCCAAGTATATCATAAACTTTTAGTATTACTTTACTGTCAACCGGAAGCTGATATTGTATTGTTGTTACCGGATTGAATGGGTTGGGAAAGTTCTGTTCAAGTTTATAATCCGCAGGGGGAGTATAATTCAGTATAAATAATTTTTGTAGGGAAATAGTTTTATTATCGGTTATCAAAAATTCAACGCTGTCTTTTACATTTACAGGCGCTTCTCTTTTTATGTCAAATGAAAAAGCTGCTTCCATTTCTCCTTTTGCATCAATTCTTTTAATAATTTGTTCATCCTGACTGAACTGCAGGTTTGATGAACTTTTTAAGAGTTTTACACTTACATTTTCCGCACTTGTTATACTTGAAATATTCGATAAGCTAAGGATTATTTGGTTGCTCTTTGTCCCGGGCACTACTTCGTAGGCTGTTTGGGAATATGAAAATAAAAATAATCCTGTAAGTAAAAATAAAATTATTGTTCTCATTGTTTTGTCTCCTTCGCACAGATAGATAATCTGTGCTACATTTTAAAATGCCGAGCTTAATTTAACTTTAGCTCCAATTCCAAATTCTATATCTTTGGCTATAAAGGATCCTTCTATCTCACTGTGTTCTCTTATCCACAATGTTCCATTGGGTACATAAAAATTAGCTTTAATTACATTGCTTATTCCTATCTTCGCTGCCTTGGGAGTAGCACCGAGATTTCCATTATTTCCATTTATCCCGCCTACATAAAAAATTATATCTTTTGCACTTACTGTAGTAGTATCTTCAGGACCAAGGTAGCTGCCTTGTCCACTGTCAAACTTATCAGCTATTCTTACCTGAGCCGGGGATTGAAAAACTATCTGGTTATTGTCTCCTCCATTAAATGAGTTTATGTGGTAGTCTCCTCCTGTAAATATTAGTTTTCCTCCCTTTTTTACCTGGATGTCTCCATAACTTCCCGGCTGCAATGTTTGTTCTCCATTTTGTGGTATCAGTATATCATTTGTTCCCGGAGTAGACGATTTAAACTCTGGAAGAGCGGTAAATAGAGGCAATTCCAATGGAGTATTTTGTGAACCTGCAATCGTACCGTTATTATCAAGTTCGTTATAGTAAACATCCCCGTTTATTGTGGAACCTTGTTTTACTTTTATCCTGTTTGCTTTAATATTATATCCTGAAGGAGATGTTGTGCCCATACCAATTGAAAGCTCAATCTGTGAATCCAGGAAAGGAGCAGAACCTGCTTCATTTACACCAATATCGCCAGACAGAATATCTGAATTTTCCTTTAACCATAAGCTGTGTGTTGCAAAGAGAGAGTAAGTGGAAATATTACTTTCCAATGGTATTTCCGGTAATCTGTCTAAAATGTATTGTGCATTCCAATAGAGAAATTTCCAGCCTTCTAATGTTACGAAACGAGGACCCGAGTTCAGAGAATCTTTATAAACTGCATCAACTGTATCCTGAAAAGATTTAATATTTGTAGCACAAGCAACTGAATCTCCATTTTGTAAGTTTGTTCTGGCAGATTGAAGTTCAATTTTTAACTCAGCTATAAAGGCATCGTCCCCAATCCATAAATAATCATGCATTACATCTATTAAACCAATCAATGAATCGATCATATCCGTTACAGAGGAGTTTATACTGAGATTTGCTGGTTTAAACTTTTCTAGAAATTTATCTGCTTTGTTTCGAACAAGTAAAGTGAAATTATCTTCCTTTATTTTCGAAAGTGTTTCTATCCAATCCGGTTTTAAATATTCGTTACCAAATGAACCAAATTTAATATCAAAATAATCAGGGATATACTTAATTATAAAGTTTTCGTCCCTCTCAGAAAAAATAGCTTGTTTACTTCTCTTGGGCTGATTAATGCTATTTATCCGGTTTAATTTTTCAAAATATTGAAATTTTGTTTCATCATAAGTTTCATTAAATCTACTTTCTAAGATCTCCACTAATTTTGGAGTGTCATAATACTCCATTTGGTTTATGCATAAATTTTCTAGTATCCCAAAATTATCTGACCGAACAATAGTTTCGTATAATTGAATAAGACCATTTTTATATGTTTCATCTTCAAAATAATTTCCCAATGCTGTAATTGCGATTTCTTTTGTTAAAGTATCACCCTCTTGAAACATAGTCATTAACTTATCGAAATAAGTGTAAATACCTGCTTCGGCAAGTTTCCTGATGGCATATAATTGTGCTGTACTATCAGGTGCATAATTAGCTACCTTATTCATTCCTTCTATTGCATTTGTAACACCTAAATATCCTAATATCTCCATATCCGTATAATATTTATTCCACTGTTCTGAGTATATATCCGTTTCCGCAGTATCTACCTGTGTATTCAAATTTTGTATTAAAAAATCTTTTTCAGTATCAGGATATTTTAATGCTATAATTTTTGCTGCATATTCATAAACATATGATGGTGTTTCATCTGAAAGAATTAGTTCTTTTAATTTAGTCAATGAAGTGTCCTCGCCAATTATTTGATATATTTCTTCTGCAGGTGGATCTATATGCCACAACGATTGCGGCAAGGATGTAAATTGCAAACAAATAAATAGTGTAGTCAAGAATATTAATTTCATTTTTTACCTCTTATTGAAAAGATAATAATTCAAAATCTATTTTTAGTCTGTTGAGTACCAAGGTTGTCTTTCTGCCCAATATTTTAATCTGTTGTATACAGCATCATAAAATGGTCTTGCATAATCATCAGCATATAATTCTTCACTTTTGACCTCTTCTTCTATTATTACATTTCCTTTTTTCATAAAAACCTTTTGTTTTCCATAAATTTTTTCTAGGTCGGTACCATTTACAATTCCTCTGATCATTTTAATCTTGATCTCATATTCTTCTTTATTCAATGCATCTTCCGGACAAGCATAGTTGCTTTTGGATAGCTTTATTTCTCTAATACTAGGAAAAGTTCTTTCATTAAGTTCTTTGGCTATATTTTCCCTATCTTTTAAATAGTGATGGTATTCGTGAGCTTGAATACCTGGTAAATATATAAATGGTGTTTCTAAAGTATCGTATAAATGACGATAAGCGCCTTCTCGCAATATTTCGAGATCTTTCATTACTAACTTAAAAGTTTCTAAATTATTTATATGCTGTGCTAGTAAAAGTGTGTCAGAGCCATCTTTTAGATTAATATCAGTAGGATCAAAACAATAATCCGAAAGTATAGGAATTTTCAAATTCTCTATGTTAAATATCCATCTATATTCCTCAGCACTTTTATTTATAGCGTCTAACAGAGGAATGATTTTATATTCGTTTGAAAAAACCCAATTTTTTGATGTCCCTCTAATTAAAAATAAAAATCCTGTCCCCCCTTTAGCATCTTTCCCAAAATGGATACAAGGATCTGTAATATTAGCAATATAAGGATTTCCATCTTTATCTGTCCAACTCCAAATATCACCGTCTCTTAAAAGGATAATTTCACTGGTATCAGCACTTAGTCTTTGGGCTTCATTACTACTAGCATAAATTATTTCCTCTTGGCACTTTTCACCTATCACTACATTTTTATTTGCAGGAGTTGTCCCAATAAAACCAACATGACATTCACTACTTTCTGTATTGGTAGATGTCAGGATATTCAGTTTTTCAACCATTTTTTGTTTTTCGGAAACTGAAAGCGCTGAGTTGTTAATCCTACTCTTAACATCTTTAATAAAGGCTGCCTTTTCCTCGACAGATCGATTTTTCTTCATAGCAACTTTAGGCTTTTCTTTCCCAATTTTCTTAAATCTCGCCGAACGATCTTGTGCTGCAACACCTGCACTTATTCCTCCACCATAATCAACTATTCCTACCCTTATTTTAACAGTACCACTATCTGCAGCTGAATCAGCGACAAAATAAACAGAGTCGGTAGGCCATACATCAGAAAAGTAAGTATCCTGGTAACAGTTTCCGTCATAACAACCTACAATGGCTCCGGATAAACAACCGGTAAGCATACCTACTTCAAGAAACTGATCATCAGGAAAATCTACAATTGTACCGTCAGGATTTCTTTTCTTAATGATTATAGAAGCAGTATCACCTGAAGCCAGGGTATCGGGTGTTATGGTTACCAGTATTGGTGATGGATGGATTAAAAATAATTGTGCGCTCACACGGTGAAGATCAGTTATTTCACTACCATCATTTTTTTTGTTGAAATATAATTTCCAGCAATTACTCTGTATATATAAACTCCGCTTGAAAGTGTTGAAGCATTAAACCTCACTTGTTTGTATCCTGCCTGCTGTACTTCATTAACAAGGGTTGTTACCTCTGCTCCAAGTATATCGTAAACTTTTAATGTTACTTTACTGTCAACCGGAAGTTGATATTGTATTGTTGTAACCGGGTTAAACGGATTGGGAAAGTTCTGCTCCAGTTTATAATCTGTCGGCGGAATATAATTCAGTATGAATAATTTTTTCTGAAAGATTGATTTGTTATCAGTTATCATAAATTCAACGCTATCTTTTACATTTACAGGAGCTTCTCTTTTTATATCAAATGAAAAAGCTGCTTCCATTTCTCCTTTTGCACCTATTCTTTTAATAACTTGTTCATTCTGATTGAATTGTAAGTATGATGAACTTTTTAAGAGTTTTACACTTACATTTTCTGCGCTGGTTATTTCTGAAATGTTAGAAACAGTAAGAATCAACTGATTATTTTTAGTCCCGGGAGTTAATTGGTAAACTGATTGTGCATTCACTGTAATCAGAAAGACAAAACTTAATAATGCTGATAATGTTTTCATTTTAATCCCTCTTAGAAATTTCAAATTGTTCACTTATTTGTTACAGCAATCATTCTCCTGTATTCAAAAGAATCTCGACTATATTATTCACTGATATATCCTGCGTTTTATCTTGTTGAACTGACCCAAAGTTAGCCCTGAATATTATATTTTTAGGTAATAATTCCTTTGCTATTTCCCCATTCGTTGTTAACCCGATACTCCTCCACGCACCTGAATAATATTTCACATCTGCATTATTAAGTGGTCCTTGTTGGTTACTCACTTTAATAGTACATAAAACAGTAGAGAAAATAACTGTTGGATCACTACCGACATTCTGCTGCTTGTCGTTTGATATATATTCATACGTCATTCTAAAACTATAATTATTTGGAAGAAGTTCTTTTGCTGCAACTCCATTTGCAGTTGTACCGAAATCTCTCCACGCTCCTGCATAATACTGAACTGTACCTTGATCAATAAGACTGCCCTGGCTGTTTTGTAACTGAACTGCTGCATTTACTGTTTGAAAAACAACTGTAGGATTATCACCAATGTTCTGCTGTTTATCGTTGCTTGAATATGAGTAAGTCATTCTAAAACTATAACTATTTGGAAGGAGTTCTTTTGTTGCAACTCTGTTTACAGTTGTACCGAAATCTCTCCACGCTCCTGCATAATACTGAACTGTACCTTGATCAATAAGACTGCCCTGACTATTTTGTAACTGAACCGCTGCATTTACTGTTTGAAAAACAACTGTAGGATTATCACCAATGTTCTGCTGTTTATCGTTGCTTGAATAAGCATAAGTCATTCTAAAACTATAACTATTTGGAAGAAGTTCTTTTGTTACAATTCCATTTACAGTGGCACCAAAGTCTCTCCACGCACCGGCATAATATTGAACTGTACCCTGATCAATAAGATTTCCCTGACTGTTTTGCAACTGAACTGCGGCATTTACTGTTTGAAAAGTATAAGTATTGTTTTGTGCAGGAACATTTGACACAGATTGCGATGCATACTCATAAGTCATTCTGAGGCTTAGTGTTGATTTTGTAGTGTTGATTCCGAAAGTTCCGTCCCCATTATTCGTGGCATTCTTCCAACCGTTGTCATAATATTGGAGATCACCACCCACTAAGTTATGTCCTTTGCTGTCAATAAGATTTACATTTAGAGACGAGTTAGATTCACCTAAAAGTGAGTCTATGTCTATTGGCCTCACTACGCCATTGACACTTAATCCTAAAGGATAAATGTAATCCGGATAATTAGCAAAGAATAGTATTAGGCTTTGAGATGGGAAGTTTAAGGTCTTAACCAGTTGAGATGATTTTGTGTCATAAATATCAACACCCCCACTCGGATACACATATACTGATCCGTCTTCTAAACTATCTATCACTTGTTCCTCTAAGGCTATATATTTCCCCTCATCTAAAATATGAGGTACTGCATATCCATGAAAAAGAATAGAATTTGACCCTGAGTCCACATCAAAATTGTAAACCCTAAAATATGAATCTTTAGTTGAATTCTTTATATATGATTTAAGCACGGCATGTCCGTAAGCATCCCTATAGAGTTTATAACCATCAGCATTATTTTTACCAATTTCAGACAAACTTATTTCTTTTGTTATTCTGCCCGATAGAGTAGAATAAAACACTATTTTCATTTTGTCTGCTCTACTCCAGTTAAAATTTGTGTCAGGCATTGTAAAATAAATCGTACTTTTATCTAAAGAGAAAAAAGCTTCATCATTTGCATCAGCGATTTCCGGGATTGTTAAAACGCTATCTGTAACACCAGTCTTTGTATTTAAACGGGCAAGTTCCTTAAAGAGATTATTTGACTCATTAGTTTCACAGAAGAAATATATATTACCGCTTGTATCGGGTGGTAAAATGTCTTCGGGAACAAGATCGGAAGGAAGGTTAAATGAAATGGTTGTATCTTGAGTACTGTATATCTTATAACCTAATTCTGAGAAACCAGTTGCCAACCACATTTGTAGTGGATCTGTAAGAAAATCTTCGAACCCATTATATAAAAATAATTCTTGAGAACCGGTTTTTAAATCTAATCGCATGATTTCCTTTTTTGTAAAGGATGCGGCCGAATCTACTGTATTCCCCGAGTAATACAAATATGGCTGGGATAAACACTTATGACACGGTATCAGAAAAACTAAAACCGTAAAAAGTACAAATGACATTTTTCTCATTAATATCTCCAAGGTTTAATTTCCAAATCCAACATATATAGAATATACTTTATCTGCATAATTACTTATAATCTCTTTTTTCTTTGTCTTTGGGTTTCCTTTCCATAACCATGGCAATCGTACCCAACCTGATTCTTTATCATACGTATAATATTTATTTTTTCCATTGTAGTTCTGAAGAGCTTCATGATATAGTATCTCGTTAGGAATATTAGTTTGGCCAAACCTTTCTAAATAGTTTCTCGCATTTGTTAGAGCCATACTAAACCTATTAGCTCCATCATCAATATTTTGTTTCCAATTACACAAATCCAGCTCACTAGCATATGGTTTATTATCAAGTTGCATCAATCCGAAACCGCTTGGAGGGCCATAGCGTGGCATGCCTTCTACATTATACTCACTGGTTGCAGTATGATTGGTTTCAAATTGGAGCCAACTGCTTTCCTGCTGGATAATAGCCCATATAATATGGTCGCTGTTATAGCTTTTTATGCTTGTGATCCCCGGATTTGATCCAATTAATTTTCCTGGTTCAACTTCTTGAGTAGCAATTTTTTTCCCCTCTTCATCATAAGCTGTCACTTTTATATTTATTTTACCTACAATAAAAACATTTTCTCCCTCATCCCAAGTTTTTGATGTATCCTCACATCCGGTCGTATACAACTTCCCAACAAGTGCTATTTTTTTGATACTGTCTTTTTTGAAGGGAACGCTCCAAATAGAAACATTTGAGTTTTCGGAATAAGAAGTGCCACCAAAAGTGATTGTTCCCGCTCTAGAACATAGGTTCACCCGTTTTAATTCATAGGTGATACTATATTCCCATTCATATTTAACCACCCCTGAATTATATCCGTTTAACTGTGCTTTGCAAACTACATTTGGCATCTTAGGCTCTGCCGTTATTGTATCTGGGGATGAATCTTTTGTGGGGGACAAAATAACCAATTCCGGTTTACTATTTACAACGATATTTTTATTTGCGGGAGTTACCCCAATATAATCTCCAATATAACATTCACTACTTTGTGCTTTGGGAGATGCAAGGGTATTCAGTTTTTCAATCATTTTTTGTTTTTCAGAAACTAAAAGTGCTGAGTTATTAATTCTACTCTTAACATCCTTAATAAATACTGCCTTTTCCTCGACAGATCGATTTTTCTTCACAGAAAGTTTATGTTTTTCTTTACCAATTTTCTTTAATCCAGTGCGATTAGTCGGTGCTGCTATACCTGCGCTTATTCCTCCTCCATCATCAACTATTCCTACCCTTATTTTAACAGTACCGCTGTCTGCCGAAGAATCAGCAACAAAATAAACAGAGTCGGTAGGCAATACATCAGAAAAGTAAGTATCCTGGTAACAGGTATCGTCATAGCAATCTAGAATTATTCCTGATAAACAACCGGTAAGCATACCTACCTCAAGAAACTGATCATCAGGAAAATCTTCAATTGTACCGTCAGGATTTCTTTTTTTAATGATTATCGAAGCGGTATCGCCCGGAGCCAGGGTATCGGGTGTTATGGTTACATATACTGGCGATGGCTTAATTAAAAATAGTTTATCTGTAGGCTGTATTTGAGGATCGGAAGTGCTTATCCTTATAATAACACTATCCTCCACATCAGTACTAACACCGTCAGCTATATAATCCAGGTCTGCAACGCCACAGGGCTGTCCTGGCCCAAAAGTATATTGCTCGATTCCGGTTAAGCTTTGTACACTTTCTCCAGTTACAGGATCAACTAAACTTCCGTACTCGCCTCCTTTAATAATCTGCGCATTATATGTTTCATACAAAGGAAGACAAAAACCACAATTAAGATCGGACAAAACATTCAGTTCCATAAATACTTCATCACCGGTGTTTATTTCCTCCACTCCGTAACTCTCTGCCGAAACCACATATTCGCTTGCAGGATAAGCTGTTGCTGAATCTATTTTTATTATTGCTCCCCATTCAGCCTGAACATTAACTTTTACATTACTACCATTAAAAAGGCTATCCTGTTCCAGACTTATATCTTCAAGTTCCGCCAAAGTAACCTCTATATTATCGCCGAGCAATTCAATAGTCGGGAAATAGCTGCTAAAATCATAATGATAAAAAGAAGCAAATTCCTGACCACTTGTTATTGTTAGATTAAGGTTCGTGCTGCTATTCCAGGATACTCCGGTAGCACAATTGTTTGATGTACTTATACCGAGCTCCCCAAATTTCTTGTAGCACAACTCATTTGACACAAGGTTAAAAGAATAATCCGAAACAAGAGGCGGAGTATATTGCACATTAAAGTAAGGATATGAACCGCTGTTGAATCCCCCGATTAAAACTGTGCTGTCGTTTCTTATAATTACACCGTCAAAATAAAGCTGGTAATAAAACCGTGTTGTATCATAAGGATCCTGGTTAACTGCTGACTGAAACCAGTATAAACCCGCACGAGCATTGTCAACAGTAAGTGAAATATTCCCCCCGTATTGCCAGTCTGCACGTGCACTTTGACACGGGATAGAAATACCCACAACTGTTGCCTGAGCCCCCGGGTTGTCCCATTGCAGGTTAAAAATAATTGTGTGTTCGTCAGATGTTGAATTACTAAAATACTTTTCAGGTTTAATTTCCACACTCTCTTTTATTATTACCTGCGGAAATAAATCAAACACTGAGAAAAAGAAAATAAGTGTAATTAAAGCTCCTCTTTTCATTAAGCCCTCTCCCATATAATTGCTTTAATAAAGATGTGATTCTAAAGATGAGACAACCGCTTCTTTTATAATCCCAAATTTGAACCCGACCCATTTAAACCCCCTCAAGGATTTATAATTAAATAATTCGATAAGAATTTAGAACGGTAAAATTAAAAAGTCAATAGCCCTCCTAAAAAAATCACAACTTTTTTATTGTCTCATTAAAATTTTACTCAATCCCTATCTCTTCAAAAATATTCTCTTCCATTCTTCGACATCATTAATTTCTTCTGTTCTTGATTTTTCTTCATCAATAGCATTTTTTTTGGTAAGCATCGTTCCAAAATCTTTACTTGAAATTATTGTGCAGCCGCATGCTTTGCCAAAATTTATTAATTCATTATCGGATGTGACAAGAATTATGTTCTTCCTGTTTTTTATTCTTTCTATATTTTCTTTTATAAGAGAATCAGCGGATCTACTTTCTGAATAAACAATCTTACCTTTTGATAAAGCTAAGGGAGCATTCTGAAATCCATCAAAGTGGAGAGTTAAGTTTATTTTTTTATTACTGAAATATCTTTGTAAAAGGAAGACTAATTGCTCTCTCGATCTTTGTTTATCTCTTTTCTGAAGTCTAAATAACTCAGGGATTTTTCCGATAACATTATTTCCATCGATGATGTAATGAAGCATACTTTATAACCTTGAAGGTTCTTCCTTATTTAGTGATAACTAAGCTTTAACCTTCAAGGTTACCTACCTTATAGTGCTTCCCTAACCTCGAAGGTTGCAAATTAATAGCCGTTGTAAAACTGATCTCTCTTTGTAATCTTAAGATCCTGAAGCTGCGGAGCTTTAACTCTTATTTCAAGTGTATAGCCTCTGTAAGTACCGACCGGGTTCCAGGTAAAGTTCATAATCCAGCAATGTAAATCTCTCGATATGCGTATCTGCGGAGCGGCAAATTCTTTATTGTCAAAATCATAACTGCCGCTGAAGGAGAATTTCCATTTGGGAGTGAGATTAAAATTAATAGAGCTGCTTAGATTAGAACTAATAATAGCCTGTGCAGGATTTAATTTACTTAAGCTATAATTATAATTGAGAGTAACATCCCAGGGAATTGTAAAATCAGCATCCTTTGTATTATAAATTCCTTTGTAAACCTGTTCTCCCTGGTCAAACTGTAATTCATTCGCCTGGTTTTCCGGAGTTTGATTTTCTGTTTCTGAAGATTTTAATTTTTCTCCCGATAAACTTGTTGAAACGGAAAAGCTGAAATAAGTAAGTCTTAATAATCCTTTTCCTTCGGATACAAGAAATTTATTGATGCTGCTTCCTTTTTCGTTTATATCATATAAAGTATAAGTTGAATTACCTTGAAAATTGAACCAGTTACCTATTTGAGTTGTATAGCGAAGACTTAACGGAGAAAATTTTAGACTGTCAGCGGCAAAATTATAGTTCATAGACGCTTCCAAATTCAGTAATCTT
>CAWFHZ010000003.1:0-35882 GCA_963815785.1 uncultured Ignavibacteria bacterium | reverse complement strand
ATAATTTTTTTGTCTGGCTGAAACTGCCCGCACTCATCCTGTAATAGTAAATTCCGGAGCTTAAGTGTGAGGCATTAAACTCAACTGAATAATTACCTGCCGGCTGCTGCTGGTTAACCAATGTTTCTATTTCACTTCCTGAAACATCAAACACGGTTAATTTTATTTTACTTTCCGAAGGAACAGAATACCGTATAGTAGTTGAAGGGTTAAATGGGTTTGGATAGTTCTGCTCTAGTGTGAATTCTGCTGGTATTGTAAAATTAACTTCAATTATTTTTGAGTAGCTGAATGTTCCATCAAAATCAATCTGTTTTAGCCTGTAGAGATAAACCCCGCTTACAAGATCTTCATCTGCTAATGAATAATGCCCGGCTTCTGATGTTGTTCCATTTCCTTCAACAAATCCAATATCATTCCACTGCGAATTCTGATCTCCGGCTACTGACCTCTGAACTTCAAATCCTTTGTTGTTTATTTCTGTTGAAGTGGACCAGTTTAAGTTCACTTTATTACCTTCAGGTAACGCTGTGAATGAAGATAATTCAATTGGAAGAGGGTTTTCACTGTCTGTAAACCTTGCGATATAATTTGCTTCAATATTATTTCCCACGTGACTGAATGCACCGGTAATAACCAGGGAATTTGTTGCTCCCTGGATTGCCATTGCGTCAACTTCCGCTGTTACTCCCCCATCTATCGGTGACCAGGTCTCATTAACTATATTAAATTTTGCAATTTTGTTTGCAAGCAAACCGCCGGCGACTGTAAAAAGTCCCCCTACATAAAGATCATTTTCACTGAGCTGTAAAGAAAAAACAGATCCGTTAACACCGGAGCCTAGAGAGGACCAAGTAGAGCCATCCCATTTTAAAACCTCTCCATCAATAACACCTCCGGCGTAAACGTCATTATTGTCTATTGCTATAGCCCGTACAATTCCGCTGACTCCATTACCCAAAGCTGACCACGAAGAACCATCCCATTTTGCAATACTGTTCGCAGAAACACCTCCGGCAGAAGAGAAAATACCCCCGGCGTATACATCATTACCGAGAACTGCGATAGCATCAACTTCGTTATTAATACCGCCACCTAATGGCGACCATGAAGTACCATCCCATTTAGCAATCCTGTATGCAGAATCAGTTCCCGCCATGGTAAAGAAACCACCTGCATAAAGATCCGTTCCATTTACAGCTAAACATTGAACATCGGAATTAACTCCCTGTCCCAGCGGAGACCATGAATTACCATCCCACTTTGCGATATTATTTACAGGTACCCCGCCCGCAAGGTTAAAAAAGCCCGCAGCATAAATATCATTACCTATCACAGCTATCGCATTTACATAAAGATCCACTCCTGAACCAAGAGCTGACCATGAACTGCCATCCCACTTTGCAATGCCGTTTACCTGTATGCCGCCTGCCAAACCGAATGACCCGCCAACATAAATCTCACTGTCTTTTACTGCCACTGCCGAGGCATTGCTGCTTAAACCATTTCCGAAGGTAAACCACTCAATATTTTGTGAGTATTCTAATGATGAAAAAATAAATATCATCATGAACAGGATGGTAATTCTATCTTTCATTATAACTCCTACTTTAATAAATACTTATTATTCTGCCTGTGAGGGAGAGGTCTTGGCAGGATTACCGATAAAAAAATTGTAATTTATTTTTGAATTATTCGATCAATGGTTATCAAATGCTTTTGCTAAGTTCTGAATTATTGTTTAGCTCTTTCTTCATTTCTTTTCTGCATTTCTTCGGGGGAAATATCTTCAACGTGAGAAGCAATCCACCAGCTGTTACCGGAAGGATCCTTTACTGCTGCATTCCTGTCACCATAAAACTGGTTTGCCGGTTCCATTAAAGATTCGGCTCCTGCCTGAAGTGCTTTGTTATAAGCCTCATCAGTATTTTCGACGTAAATGTAAATCATAGTTGGAATCGGCGGATAATCCTCAGAAGATTTTCCCATCATAATAACAGAATTGCCAATTCTTACCTCTCCGTGATTCACACTTCCGTCCGGGAGAGTCATTTTCTCATTCTGCTTCGCATCGAACACCTCTGTGAGAAAATCCATCAGCTTTGCAACATCTCTTACAATTAAGTAAGGAATAACTCTCGGGTAATCATCCGGAATAGGTTTTACAGGCATAGAATTTCCTTTCACAATGATTTCTTTTAAACATAAACCGATTACAGTTAGTTTCTATCAATCAGTAAATCAAAATGTAAAAAGATGACTTTATTATATCAACATTTTTCTCTTGACTTGTAACCAGATGGTTACGTATATTGGTAACCAGGAAGTAACATATATGGGAATATAAAATAATGGCTTACAGAATAGATGATGTTTTTTCTGCACTGGCAGATCAGAACAGGAGAGAAATTCTTCTTCTGCTTTCGGAAAACAAAATGACAGTAAATGCAATTTCTGAAAAATTTAAAATCAGTCGTCCGGCAATATCAAAGCATCTTAAAGTGCTGTTAAAAACACGGCTCGTTGTACCTAAGCAAAAAGGAAGGGAACGATATTATCAGCTTAATGTTGATCCTTTAAACGAGGTTAAAGAGTGGCTGACATTTTATGATAAATTTTGGGATAAAAAATTACATCAATTAAAAAACTATTTGGAGGAATAATGGATCCTATTCAAAAAAAAGTAACCATAAATGCACCTGTTAATAAAGTCTGGAAGACTATCTCCGATGCAACGGAATTGGAGAAATGGATGATGATGACAACCACTTTTAAAGCCGAGAAGGGAAAACAATTTACTTTTACGGCAGACCCCACCGAAGGCTGGGACGGAGTTTTTCATTGCAAGGTTCAGGAAATTATACCGAACAAAAAACTTGTATTTACCTGGAATACAGGATTTATAAATGCAGATACTCTTGTTACAATTGAATTGAAAGAAAATGGCAGCAAGACGGATCTTACACTAATTCATTCGGGCTGGGAAAAAATGGCTGCAAACCAGGAACAAACCAAAAAATCTCACAGCGATGGCTGGGATGAAAGGTTTGTCAAAAAACTAAAAGAAATAGCGGAAAAATAAATTAGTGACAGACTAATTTAGAACGAATAATATTTTTGCTTAAATTCAATTAATATTTTAACTGATACTGAGTCGAATATGCAAAAAATTATTCCCCTGTTTCTAATCTCGTTGTTCCTGGTTTCAGGATGCGCAAAACAAAAAAGTAATCCTGAATATATTAAATCAATTGAGCAATGGCATAAGAAAAGAATTGAAAGATTAAAAACCGAAAACGGCTGGCTTAACCTGGTTGGGCTTTACTGGCTGAAAGAAGGAGAAAATACATTTGGCAGCGCGCCCGATAACAATATAGTTTTTCCTGAAAATGCACCGGCACATATAGGAAGTTTAATATTAGATAATGGAAAAGTAACTGCAAAAATAAATTCTGATGTTGAAGTAGTGACTGATTCTCAAGCAGTAAAAGATATAGAATTGAAAGATGATCTTTCAGCAAATCCTACTGTGCTGAAGAACGGCAGTTTGAGATGGTATATTATAAACAGGAATGGTAAATACGGAATCAGGCTTAGAGATTTAAATGCACCGCTTGTAAAAGAGTTTAAAGGAATTGATACCTACCCGGTTGATGAAAAATGGAAAGTGGATGCGAGATTCATTCCATATCCTTCACCTAAAGTAATTGAGATACCGAACATAATCGGCTCGGTGGAAAAAGATACAGTAAAAGGCAGACTGGAATTCAATCTGGAAGGAAAAAAATATACTCTTGATCCGGTTTCGGAAGGAAATGAGTTCTTTATCATTTTTGCAGATGAAACAAATGGAGAAGAAACTTACGGAGCAGGCAGGTTTTTATACACCGAAAAACCTGACTCACTCGGAATGGTGGAAATGGATTTTAATAAAGCTTATAATCCCCCGTGTGCGTTTACAAGATTTGCTACATGTCCGCTTCCGCCAAAACAAAATTATCTTCATTTAAAAATTGAGGCAGGAGAAAAAAAGTACGGAAATCATTAGTGATGTCCTGATTTCAATATTAATCAGGAAAAAATAAAAAGCCGGATTAATCCGGCTTCGTATCATTTCAATATTTCAGTATTGATTACGCAGCGGCAGTTAACAATTCTTTCTCAATAATTTCAACAATATTATTTTTCGGTAAAGCACCAACTGCCATTTTAGGCTGTCCTTCAACGGGAACAAAAAGGATTGAAGGGATGCTTCTTATTCCGAACAGCGCTCCTAATTCCTGTTCCTCATCGGTGTTAACTTTATAAATATTCAGTTTTCCTTTATACTCTTCGGAAATTTCATCAAGGACGGGACCAACCATTCTGCATGGACCGCACCAGGGAGCCCAGAAATCAATTATGCAAGGAACATCGCCTTCAAATTTCCATTCCTGGCTTTTATCAAAATCGAATACTTTTGTTTTAAATGTTTCTTTATTCAGATGCTCAGACATTTGTCTTTCTCCTTTTTTCTTAATTTAAATTAAATAGCTTCAAAAACTTTTTTCATTTTCTTTTGAACTTCTTCAGCAACAGTTTTTAGTCTATCATTATCTATTAATTTAGTCATAACCATCGGATCGAAAAAAGAAACTGTTGTTCCGCCATTGTTCTCATATACAATTACATTGCAGGGAAGAAGAAGCCCTAATTCTTCTTCACTCTGAAGCGCTTTATGGGCAAGTGGAGGATTGCAGGCACCAAGAATCATATATTTTTTGAAATCGACATCAATTTTTTTCTTAAGCGTTTCTTTTACGTCAATTGATGTAAGTACTCCGAATCCTTCTTTCTTTAGTTCGTCCGTAACTTTTTCTAAAACCTTTTCATAGGGTAAATCAATCTTTTTTGAAAATCCGTATTCCAACTAATCTCCTTTAATCAAAATAATATTATGTGTAACAAACCGGATAATTTATCTTTTAAAATCATCAGGCGGTTTTTTTGTCTTTCTTTAATGTGCTTAAGCCTAGTGCAGCGTATAACGGACAAAAACTAACCATGCTGGTTCCAAGCAAAACAACTGCTAATATTCCAAATATAATTGCGGCTGTACCAGAGAATGTTCCGGTAAAAATTAAAACGGCAAATACTAAACCAAGAAGAATCCTCACTATGCGATCAATACTATTTAAGTTCTTTTTCATTTTACAAATCCTTTTTTTAATTACAATACATTAGATTCACTTTTTCTCTTTTGGTTTCCAGGAGGTAAATACTGCGCCAATTAATGCTCCGTAAGCTGTACTTAGCCAGGGATTGCTGGTAATCGCACATTTTCCTGTTACACACCCGATATAATGATAATAAAGAAAACCACCGAAAGCTCCTATTGCAACAGGCAGAATTCTCCTGCTCCATTTCCAGACTACTTGTTGTTTTGATAGTTCCACGAATTCATTCCTCCCTTAAGATTTGATGCATTAAACCCGTGTTTCTGTAAAAACACTGCTGCGTTCAGACTTCTGTTGCCGCTTCTGCAATAGCATACAATTTCTTTGTTTTTATATTTGTCTAATTCCTGTTGTCTTTTCCTTAATTGATTTAACGGGATATGAACAGACCCTTTAATATGTCCGCCTTTTCTTTCCGGTTCTGTCCTCACATCAAGAAGAAGAATATTATTCAGACTTTTTATTCTTTTGTTAATTTCACCAGCGTCGTAATGATTTATTTTCCTGTTATTTAAAAACTTTCTCACATAAGAAAGTAAAACCAATGCAAGAATTACATATAATATTATTTGTCCAGCGCTCAATTTAACTCCATAATGTTTATCAGGATTCTTTTTAATATTAAAGTTAAGAAACTATTGGATTCTTACCGATGCAAAAAGATTCGCGGAATTAATTATGATTATTACGGCTTTATCGGAATATTACATGTGTTTTTGTTTGCGGTAATTTGATTTTTTTCTAATAAAGATTTTATTTCGGTATCAATTTTAACTTATTATTAAAAACCGGGAAGAATTATGGAACACTTATTTGTTTCATTTAAAGTGAAAAAAGATAAAATTGAAGGGGCGAAATCTGCAATCCGGAAATTTGTTCAGGAAATTACCCAAAAAGAACCGGGAACAATTCTTTACAATTGTTTCCAGGAAAAAAATGATAAAACTTCGTTTATTCACACAATGACTTTTGAAAGTGAGAAAGCCGAAGAACACCACAGGCAAACAGCTTATGTTAGGGAATTTGTTGAGAGGCTGAATCCAATGTGTGAATCTGAACCGGTGTTTTCTGAATTGGATCTGGTTTGTTCCAATAAGTCCGAATCATTTAAATAGAAAAATAAGATTATGGTTTCTTCAAAAATCAATTTCAGATTTAAACCATTAACAATTGATGTCTGGAAAGATTTCGAAAATCTTTTCGGCGAAAGAGGCGCATGTGGAGGATGCTGGTGTATGTTCTGGAGAGAATCAAAAAAAGAATTTGAACAGAAAAAAGGTGAGGGCAACAAGACAGCATTAAAAAGATTAGTAAAGGGAAAAACACAAACAGGTATAATTGCTTACGATGAAAAAAGACCAGTCGGCTGGATAGCATTTGCACCGAGAGAGCAATATACGAAACTGGAAACTTCAAGAATATTAAAACCTGTTGATGAAAAACCGGTCTGGTCCGTTGTGTGTTTTTTTATTCATAAGAACTATAGAAGAAAAGGTTTAACGGTTGAATTACTTAAAGAAGCAGGAAAGCATGCAAAAAGAAACGGCGGAAAATTTTTAGAGGGTTATCCAATTGAACCAAAAACTGAAAACTATGCACCGGCTTTTGCATATACAGGATTAGCTTCCGCATTCAGAAATGCCGGATTTACAGAAGTTGCAAGGCGATCTGAAACAAGACCGGTTATGAGAAAACTTTGAATTAATTAAAAATTTACAATTGACAATTTTCTTTTAATAGTAATAGATCATTGTTAAATGAGCATTGAAGATTGAACATTGCTACCAATAAACTAAATGCTCAACAGCCCAATTATCAATTTTCGATTGTTCATTGAACATTGTTAATTATTTCTTTTCATATAAATATTATAGACCAGCATACATAAAGCGGCAAAAACACCTACAGATCCGATAATCAGAAATACAAGTTCAGGGCGATTTTGATTTGTTGCAAAAGTCTGGTAAACCCAGCCGCCGAATGTCCCCCCAACCAGCCATGCTATTGCTACGGGCAGAAATGCAAATCCCTGGAACAAAGCCGCCTGCCCTTTCGGTGCAAGATCTGCAAGGTATTCATAAAACCTCGGTGCCTGCGTTTGTTCGCCGATTGAAAAAGTTAGTACCATTGCAATAATTAATCCTAACCCTATTTTTATACCTGCAACGAAAGCAAAATATAACATCAGCCAGCATAAAGCAGCGAAAACAAATCCTATCATTATAGCAGTAGGGGTAGGAACTTTTTTGGTCAGCCTGTTAATCGGAATCTGAAGAAGTATGATTGTCCATGCCCCGACAGAAAGAACAATTTCAATTGGTGCTTCGGGTGAGATATAATCTGAAATATAAAATGGTACGACGATAAAAAATTCCCAGAAGACGATCCAGTAAAGAGCAAAGATCAAAAGAAAAATCATGAACTTAATATTTTTTACAACCGTCCATAAATTTTTAGTAACTGTTATTAAACTTTCACGTTCTTCTGCCAGTTTTAACTCGGGTTCCTTAAAAATAAAAATTGTTACAAGGAACATTAACCCGCAGCTTACAGCGGAAACAAGGTAAACAAACTCAATACCAATGGAATCTCTTACAAGGAAGGCAAGAAGCGGACCTATCGCAGCGCCAATATTAACAAGCCAGTAATAAATTGCATAACCAAACGATTTTGATTCCGGTGTTGTTGTAAGTGCAACTGTGCCGAGAACGCTTGGTTTAATAAAAGAGCCGCCGATTGCAGTAAAGATTAAATATTAATGAGAGAACAGGAAAAAGAGTTGATTCAGAATACCAGCCAGAGAATGCGGAAATTCCGGTTGATCCAATCAGGAAGTATCCGATTGCGAGTACAAAGAAAGCAAATGAAAAAGCTTTCTTAAATCCGAATTTATCTGCAAGTGCACCTGCAAAAATAGGTAGGAAATAAATCAATCCGCCGAAAATAGAGGATAATTGTCCTGCCTGAACTTCACTAAACTTCAAATGATTCCTGAGGAAAACACTCAAGATTGTTGCCTGTCCGTAATATGCGAGCCTTTCAAACAGTTCCATTCCGTTGGCAACCCAGAAAGATTTTGAAATCCCGTTTTTAATTTTTGTAGTCCGGCAGATTGTTCCAAATTTTTCCCTCCTCAAAAATGAAGTGAAATTTAGGCAAGCATTGTAATTATAACAAAATTTATTTATGAATTTTTTTTTATTGCGGAACTTTTTAACTTTGACCCCGTCAAAAGCAATTTACCAGGTATAAATTTTCATCCACTAATTCTGGATTAGTATGAACATTACGGTTGAGAATTTAACCAAACAATACGGTTCTCAGAAAGCAATAGATTCAATTTCCTTCGATGTAAAGCCGGGAGAAATCCTTGGTTTCCTCGGACCCAACGGGGCTGGCAAAACTACTACAATGAAAATTATTACCTGCTTTATGGCACCATCGGATGGTGACGTTAAAGTCGGGGAATTTTCCATTCACGATAATCAGGAACAAATTAAGAAACAAATAGGCTACCTTCCTGAGAATAACCCCCTTTATTATGAAATGCCCGTCCTCGAATACCTTGATTTTGTTGCCGAATTGCAGGGAGTTGAAAAAAGCAAAATAAAAAATCGTATTGTTGAGATGGTTCATCTCACTGGGTTAAATGAAGAAAAACATAAAAAAATCGGGGAACTCTCCAAAGGTTACAGGCAAAGGGTAGGACTTGCGCAGGCAATGATTCACGATCCCGAAGTTTTAATTCTTGATGAGCCTACCACCGGGCTTGATCCTAACCAGATAATTGAAATAAGAAAACTTATCCGCGAACTGGGAAGAGAAAAAACAGTGGTACTCAGTACACACATCCTTCCCGAAGTTGAAGCAACCTGCGACAGGATACTAATAATAAATAAAGGAAAGATAGTAGCAGACGGTACTCCGGATACATTACGAAAGCAGGCGCAGGGAGAAGAGATTCTTAAAGTACAGATTACCGAAGCACAAAACAGAGATGAACTAATATCCTCACTTCAGAATCTTCAATCAGTCGGAATGGTTGATCCCGTAGCAGATCAGGCCGGCAGCTATATTGTGCAAAGTAAAGATGGCAAATCATCACGAAGACCAATCTTTCAGTTATGTGTTCAAAAGAACTGGATACTAACTGAAATGACTCCAATAGAAACCAAACTAGAAGATATTTTCAGAGATTTAACAATAGAATAAAATGAATAAAATCTGGACAATAGCAACAAAAGAGCTGAGAACATTTTTTGATTCGCTCACTGCATACATTCTTATTGTAGTATTTCTTGGGTTAAGCGGATTTTTCACCTGGCTTTCCGGTTCTGATATATTTTTTATCGGGCAGGCAACTTTGCAGCCGTTTTTCTCGGTTGCATACTGGACACTCTTCTTTTTCACACCTGCTTTAACAATGAGAATGATAGCAGAGGAAAACAAAACAGGAACAATTGAACTGCTGCTGACAAAATCAGTGAGTGACTGGGAAGTAATTGTTGGAAAATTTATTGCATGTCTTTTGCTGATAATAATAGCACTGGCATTAACGCTTCCTTATTATATAAGTATCTGGTCAATGGGACCTGTTGATCATGGTGCAGTTTGGTGTGGTTATCTCGGCTTGATTTTAATGAGTATGGCTTTTATTAGTATTGGTTTATTTGCAAGCAGCATTTCAAATAATCAGATTGTAGCTTTTCTGCTTGCACTTTTTATTGGAGTATTTTTCCTGATCATCTTCCAGGTTCTTGCAGGCGATTTTACAGGAATAATCGGAGAAATTTTTGATTATCTCACAATCAACAATCATTTCGAATCAATTTCGCGAGGTGTTATTGATTCAAGAGATATTATTTATTTCCTGAGCATTTCATTTTTAGGATTAGTACTTGCTGAAACAGCTTTATCAAAAAGAAATATTGTTGATTAATTATGGTAACCAAACAAAAAATAATTACATCGCTTTTACTGCTGGTAGGTATTTTAATTGTATTAAACTTTCTTGCAAGCAAATTTTTTCTGCGCCTTGATTTTACAGAGGGCGGGCAGTATACACTGAGTGATGCCACTAAAACTATTCTTAAATCACTTGATGAACCGGTAACAGTAACCGCTTATTTCTCAGATAATCTTCCTCCCGATGTTGCAAAAGTTAAAAATGATTTTAAAGATCTTCTGATTGAATACAACAGTGTTTCAGGTGGAAAGATTGCCTATCAGTTTATTAACCCGAATGAAGATCAGAAATCAGAAATGGAAGCTCAGCAGAATGGAATAAGACCTGTTGTAATTAATGTTCGTGAAAAGGACCAGATGAAACAGCAGAAAGCATACCTCGGAGCTGTTCTTCAGTATGGAGAGAAAAAGGAAACCATTCCGCTTGTACAGCCGGGTTCTGCAATGGAATACGATCTTTCTTCAAATATTAAAAAGATGACGGTTAAAGAAAAAACACAGGTTGGATTTTTACAGGGAAACGGAGAACCGACTTTACAGGCAGTACCGCAACTTCAACAACAACTTTCGGTTATATATGATGTTAAACCGGTTACATTGAATGATACGACTAATATTCCTGCTAATTTGAAAACGCTTGTTATTATTGCTCCCAAAGATACAATTCCGCCATCAACCCTGAGCAAACTTGATGTGTTTCTCTCTACCGGGGGCAGAATACTGGTTGCAATAAACAGGGTCGAAGGTGACCTATCCACGGCATCGGGAAAAAGTTTAAATACCGGTCTATCGGACTGGCTTAATAAAAAAGGGATTAAAGTTGACGACGATTTTATAGTTGATGTGAACAGCGGCAACGTAATGGTAAGGCAAAACCAGGGAATGTTTATGATGAATACACCGGTTAAATTTCCTTACCTTCCAATAATAGCCAAGTTCGAAAAACACCCAATCACGACTGGAATAGAACAGGTTATGATGCCTTTTGTAAGTCCGGTAATAGTAAATCCGTCTGATACTTCCCTGCATTATGTAAATCTCGCGTATACTTCCGATAAAACCGGTTTAGAGAAACCACCCGTATATTTTGATGTAATGAAGAACTGGACAAGGAATGATTTTCCAAAATCCTCGCTGCCGGTTGCAGTTGCATTAAGCGGAACAATTGATGGAGCAAAAACAAAAATGGTTGTTTTTGGCGATGGTGATTTTGCAGTTAACGGGGAAGGACAGAATCAGCAGAAACTTCAGGAGGATAATGTAAGCCTGATGACAAATGCGATCGATTGGTTGTCTGACGATACCGGTTTAATCGCACTTCGTACAAAAGGAGTTACTTCCCATCCGCTTAATCCGGATATTGAAGATAGCACAAAAACACTTGTTAAATATTTAAACTTCCTGCTGCCAATTTTCCTGATAATTATTTATGGAGTTATAAGATACAGGATCAGGAAAAATAAGCGTAACAAATGGATGAGTGAAAATTATGTTTAATAAAGTTTCTAATAAATCACTGATTATTGTCTTCGGTGCTCTTGTTGTTATTGCTGCGATTTATATGATTATTGAATCGAGTCACGGTGAGAGATCATTTAAAACTGATATCGTAAATATTGATACTGCAAAAGTTACTGCCATTTCAATTTACCCAAGGGCAACAAATCATAAAGAAGTTAGGCTTTATAAAGAAGGTAAAAACTGGAAAGTAAACCTTGGGAATAACCTTACTGCAAATGTTCCCGAAAATAAAATTCAATCTTTATTGAAAATGCTTGTGGAAGTTAAACCAACAAGAGTTGCTGCACAGGATAAATCAAAATGGGCAGAATTTAAAGTTGATACGGCGGGTACAAATGTTAAAATTTTTGAAGGAGGGGATAATACACTTGATCTGATAGTCGGGAAATTTTCTTTTCAGCAGCCAAGGCAGATGAATACTTTTGTAAGACTGAATGGTGAAGACGAAGTTTACGAAACACAGGGATTTCTGGATATGGCCTTTAACCAGAAGCCGGATTATTTCCGGAACAACGCACTGGTAAATGATGATCCTGCCAACTGGAAAAAACTTACCTTTACTTATCCTGATAGTTCGTTTGAACTTGTAAAAAAAGATAATTATTGGACAATAAACGGGAACAATACTGATTCTGCAAAAACCGCCAATTATCTCAGAACTCTTTCACACATAAGCAGCACATCTTTTGTTGATAATCCTTCTGATTCCGAATTAGGAAAAGCAAAATACACTTTAACCATTGAATCAAGTTCATTGGGAGGAATTGTTATTACTGCTTACGGAGATACAGCAGGTGTAATTATTTCATCTACAGAAAATGGAGGAGCTTACTTTAACGGGAAACAGAGTAAATTGTCTGAGAAAATCTTTGTGGGAAAAGAACACCTCTTAAAGTAACAATCAAACCGGGAACAAAATTCTGAACCGGCTTCCTTTTCCGGGAGAGCTGGTAAGTGTAATCTTTCCTTTGTGTGCATCCACAATTTGCTTAACAAGTGAAAGCCCAAGTCCTGTTCCTTTAGTGTTGTGTATATGTCCTGTTGAAACACGGAAGAATTTTTCAAAAATCTTTTTCTGATCTGATTCGGGAATCCCGATTCCTTTATCCTCCACTTCGACAAAAACAAAACCATTTTCTGTTCCGGTTTTCAAAATCACCGTCTTATTTTCTTCGCTGTATTTAACCGCATTATCAATCAGGTTTATTACAGCTTCTGATATTGCCTCCGGATCAATATTAATCTGTGAAATATTTTTAGCCGGTTTGAAATCAAATTCAAATCCATTGTTCTGCAGATGAAAACCGTATGTGTCGAATACGCTTTGGATGAGTTCATTCAGATCAGTCTTTTCGAAATGAAAAGTTCTTTTTCCCGCTTCCATTTTAGAAAAATTTAGAACTTTATTAACTATACTGCTTAACCTGCTGGTTTCAGAATGGATTATCGAATAGTATTCGTTCTTCTTTTCTTCAGACTTTACTCTTCCCATTTCCAGCGTTTCAGCAAACATACTTATTAATGAAAGCGGCGTTCTGAGTTCATGAGAAACATTTGAAACAAAATCCGATTTGATCTGCGCGAGCTGTATTTCTTTTTTAATGTTTCTGAAAACAAGCCATATACCTATTATTATCAGTAAAGTTATTCCCGCAATTAAAATTAAATTCTGTGTCGTCCTGGCTTTTACAAGTTCATCAATAGTTTTTCCCTTCAGAGTAATACCCAGATTGTATTGAGGCAACAGCCACAATGGTTTTGTTTGTTTAATGTCTGAAATACTTATCCGATCCGTAGAAAACTCAATGCTATCTCCCGAAGGTTTATATACCGCAAGAACAAATTCATTACCGGCAATACTTTTCATTTTGGAATCAAGAAGTTGATAAATAAATTTATCTGGATTAAAAACGACTCCACAGACTGAATTATCCTCAAGTAAAAAAAGTACCAGGGAATTAGTGGGGGAAATTTCCACAGGCTCTAATTTTAAATAATTGTTCTTCTTATAAGTATAAAGTCGTTTTATAATACTTTCTTTTGATTTTAATAGTTCAGAGGTGATCAAAGTTTGATTTCCTGCCGTTTCTTGTTTTGTGTAAACCTTTATGTTACTTCCGGCTGAACTATCTGTGACAAACACGAAATTTAACGAACTATAAACATTTAAAAATTCTTTTATTGATTCTTCATCATTTCCGGACAAAGAATTATTAATTCTGTTTCTCCAGCTGCTGACAAGGTCTTCAGAATACTGGTTAATTGAAAATAAAATTGCATCAAGCTGGTTTGAATAAATCCGGTCAATTACTTTTTCACTATCATTAAGTGAACTTATTTCATAAACAGTAAAGAATAACATTGGAACCAGTATTACTGCTATCAGAATAGTTACCGTTTTGAAAAGTGAACTTTTCATTTACTATTTACCCTGGAGCTTTTTGAGCATTTCTCTTGCATTATCATTCTCAGGATTCAACTCAAGGGATTTTTGAAAATTCTGGATTGCAAGTTGTACATTCCCGTTTGCAATATATCCCTCGGCAAGGCTGTCGTAAACATTAGCTGATTCAGGATATGCTTCAGTATTGAGTTTAAAAATTTCAATACCTTCCTTTATCATCTTGTTTCTTAATAAAATGTACCCCAACATATTTAGCTGTGCTTCACGGAAATCGTATTGATCAGCCCGGGTATTTTTTAAATAATTATACTGGCTTATTGCGGAATCGATGCCTGCTTCAAAAATAGTAACAAGTAAAGTGTCTCCCAGAGCAAGTTTCGGCTCAGAAACAGCCAGCAGCTGAATATCAAAAACAACTGTTGCATTCGGCGGAATTACCTCTCCCGCACCTCTTTCGCCCCAGCCGAGCTGCGGAGGAATTATAAACCTGAATTTATCTCCGACTCTCATCAGTGCAACACCTTCCTCCCATCCCTTAATAACTTTACCTTCACCAATTGTAAAAGAAAGCGGCTGATTCCGTTTAAGAGACGTATCAAATATTTTCCCGTCTGTTAAATAACCGGTATAATGAACAGTTGCTTCTTTTCCCGTTTCTGCCTTCTCCCCGGTGCCTTTTTCCAGAACTATATATTGAAGTCCCGTTTCTGTTTTAACAGTATCGCTTTGTTGTGCGGTTACCAGGACCGAAACTAATCCGGTTATCACAAATATGAGAAATAATTTCATTTTTATCCTTAATTTACCTTTATTCAAAAGAGCATAAAATTAATTGAATTGAACACAAAGAAAAATACTGAAAATTTTGTAGACACCTTAATTTCAAATTAGAAAAATTTATTGGAAACAATTAAAGCTTTCATATTAACCGGCGAATGGCAGGACGTTAAAGGAAGAAATGTCCTGAAATTTATCGGTGTGTCGGATGATTCTTCCCCGGTTGAAGTTTTGATTACTAATGTAAAACCTGTTTTTTTTATTGAAAGAACAGTCGCTGAAACGGCACTTAAACAAATATATAAACGAAAACAGGTTAAACTTAAAAACTTTGCGGGAGATAATGTTGATGCACTTTATTTTAATACAGAAAGGGATCTGAGAGTAGCCGCTGATGAACTTGAAAAAAACGGGATTAAAAGTTATGAATCGGATGTTAATCCTGTAAGACGATATTTAATGGAACGTTTTCTTAATGCACAGATTAAAATAACAGGCAAATCAGTTTCAGAAGATAAATTAAAACGGTTTACAAATCCCCACATTGAAGCCTGTGAAATTTCTCCTCATCTTAAAATAGCATCAATAGATATTGAAACCGGTTCCGGCAACCGGCTTCTGTATTCAATTGCAATTCATTTAACTAATGGCAATGCTGAAGAGAAGAAAGTATTTATTGTCGGGGACGGTAAAGAAGATGAATTAATAAGTTTCTTCCCGAATGAGAAGGAATTGCTGGAATCTTTTTTATCCTGGTTCCGGGAAAAAGATCCTGATGTAATAATCGGATGGCATGTGATAGGTTTCGACCTGATGTTTCTGGAATCAAAGTGTAATGAACTATATATACCATTCGAAATAGCACGCGGTAAGGGAAGAGTTTCACTTCGCAGCCGGAAAGGAGGTGGATATTTTGCATCGGTATATGGAAGAGTTGTAATTGACGGACCGCAATCTCTGCGTTCTTCGTTTTTCAGTTTTGAAGATTATAAGCTTGAAACCGTTGCACAGGAATTGCTTCAAACAGGTAAAACAATATCACCGGACGAGAACAAGGTTGCGGAAATAGAAAGATTATTTGTGGAAGATAAAAAGAAACTTGCAGAATATAATCTGCAGGATGCAATTCTTGTTACTGAAATTTTTAAGAAATCAGGACTTATAGAACTCTCAATCAGGCGATCACAGCTTTCGGGGTTACTAATGGATCAGCTCGGAATGATGACCGCAGCCTTCGATCATTTCTTTCTTCCCAACTTTCACAGAAAAGGATTTGTTGCTCCAAATGTTAAAGATATTAATGTTTCAGATCATGCCGCCGGGGGTTATGTTTTTGATCCCAAACCAGGATTATATGATAATGTAATCGTACTGGATTTCAGAAGTCTGTATCCTTCAATTATTCAGACATTTAAAATTGATCCATTATCAAGGCTTCTTTCATCAGAGAATACGCTCAGAACTCCGGGTGGATACACATTTTCATACACCCAGCATTTTCTACCTGAATTTATTTCCCGGCTTATTGAGCAGAGAAGTATTGCCAAAAAGAAAAAAGATAAACAGCTTTCCCAGGCAATAAAAATTCTAATGAACAGCTTTTACGGAGTGATGGGTTCTTACGGATGTCGTTTTTACCATCCGGATCTTCCCTCGGCAATTACCGGAACAGGACAATGGCTGCTGCTCAGGAGTAAAGAGTACCTTGAACAAAAAGGATATAAAGTTGTATACGGAGATACGGACTCTCTTTTCGTTAAGCTTCCGGATTCAATTAGTAAATTTTCACCCGCAGATGGCGAAGGCCTGGTACGGGATTTAAACTTTTATTGGAAAAAAAGATTAAAGAAAGAGTTTAATGTTGCATCGTTTCTGGAAATAGAGTTTGAGAAATATTACAGGAAGTTTATTATAACCCCTGCCCGCGGTGGAGAATCAGGAGCTAAAAAAAGATACGCAGGACTACTAAAAAATGATACAGAAGAGAAATTAGAATTTGTTGGTCTTGAATTTGTCCGTAGTGACTGGACTAGGCTTGCAAAGGAATTCCAGGTTGAACTTTATAAGAGAATCTTTTATGGAAATGAAGTGAAAGATTGGATAAAGGAGATGGTAAAAAAAGTTAACGCAGGTGAATATGATGACAGACTGGTTTACAGAAAAAGATTGAGAAAAGATGTTCAAGAATATGTTAAAAATATTCCCCAGCATGTAAGAGCAGCAAAGTTAATTGATCAGAACAGCGGGACAATATATTATGTAATTACAAAGCGCGGTCCCGTCCCGGTTGAACTTAAGCATGACGATATAGATTACCAGCATTATATTGATAAACAAATAAAACCAATAGCCGATTCGGTTTTAAGTTTAATGGGCGAATCATTTGATTCAATTGTAAAATTGGGTCAGTTGAGTTTTTTCGATTAAATTCTTAATATCCATAAACAAATTTGGAGGGTAGAGGAAAAAGGGCAAAAAATCATTTTTCTCTTGACGGGAGTCACTTTAATGAAACATTTCTGCTGATTAAATCGTCTATTATGCAGAAAGTCTTATAAAGATGAATTTTTAACTTAACAATTAAAAAATTATTACTTATATTTAGCAGCTTTATTTGGCGGAATTTTTGAACCGAATTCATTGTTCTTATATCTAATGTAAAAATCCATAAATCAAATTATTAGGAGTTGATAAAATTGAAGATAACCAAGCAATTCACTAACAGGGAAAGTAAGTCACTCGACCAGTATCTGCAGGAAATTGGAAAGGTAGATTTGCTTACACCCGATCAGGAAATTGAATTAGCGATAAGGATTAAGAAAGGTGATAAGCTTGCACTCGAATCATTAACAAAAGCAAACCTTAGGTTCGTCGTTAGCGTAGCAAAACAATTCCAGAATCAGGGATTATCCCTTGGCGATCTGATAAATGAAGGAAATTTAGGATTGATAAAAGCCGCGCAAAGATTTGATGAAACCAGAGGTTTTAAATTTATCTCCTATGCAGTATGGTGGATCAGGCAGTCAATCATGCAGGCAATTGCCGAGCAATCAAGAATTGTGAGACTTCCTCTTAACCGTGTTGGATCTCTTGGTAAGTTAAGTAAAGCTTACAGAGATCTCGAACAGGAATTTGAAAGAAAACCTACTACGGAAGAGCTTGCCCAGGTTCTTGATATGAATGTTGAAGAAGTTGCAGATACTATGCAGCTTTATGGCCGCCATGTTTCTATGGATGCGCCGTTGAAAGAAGGCGATGATAACAAGAACAGCCTCGGGGATATTCTTGTTAATGATCAGCAGCCTTCACCGGACGGAATACTGATGAAAGAATCTCTGAAACAGGAAGTTGAAAACGTGCTCTCAACTCTCAATGAGAGAGAAGCAGAAGTGATAAAATTATACTTCGGAATAAACAGTGAGCATGCAGCTACCCTTGAGGAGATTGGCGAAAGATTTAATCTGACCCGTGAGAGAGTTAGACAGATTAAAGAAAAAGCCTTAAGAAGTTTAAGATATGCATCAAGAAGCAGCTCTTTGAAAGCTTACTTAGGTCAATAAAATACCTGCATTTAATTTTTAACCCCTCGTCCGAAAGGATTGAGGGGTTTTTTGTTTTTAAAATATTCACACACCTGTGCTTCAATTGGTATTTACAAAGTAAGTTTATTGTTTATATTTTCTTCAGGCAATTTTTATTTATTAAAGAAATGATATCCATGAAAAAGATTACACCACCGAAGCTATATACATTTTTACTTGGTTTTGTTGCTGCACTTCCTCTTTTCCTTTTTTACAATAATATCCTTCCGGGTGGAAAAAATTCAGGCTCTGCTTCAACAATATCTGCAGATGATGACAAATTCCCGCAGGGATACAGGATAGTTTCTCCTCCCATTCCGGACCAGCTTGATTTTGCAGGAGAGAAAGTTCCATTGCAGAATTTTGAGGTGAAAGAAAGAATAGACCGTGAGTTTATAGTGAATACTTATTATCATTCATTTACAATCCTGGCAATAAAAAAAGCCAACAGGTACTTTCCTGTTATTGAACCCATCTTAAAGAAAAACGAAATTCCCGATGACTTCAAATATGTATCGGTAATTGAAAGTGGATTATCTAACGTCATCTCTCCAGCAGGTGCGGTTGGTTTCTGGCAATTTATGGAAGCAGCAGGAAAGAAGTACGGGCTTGAAATAAATGATGAGGTGGATCAGCGTTATGATTTGAAGAAATCAACTGAGGCTGCCTGCGGGTATATTAAAGATGCTTATACTGAATTCGGAAGCTGGACAATGGCAGCTGCATCTTTTAATATGGGAACCAACGGGGTAGAAAAACAAATGGCAAGACAGAAGACCAACCGTTATTACAACCTTGTTTTAAGTGATGAAACCTCGCGTTACATTGCAAGAATAATTGCAATGAAAACAATTCTTCAGCATCCGGAAAAATACGGCTTTGATATAAAAGAAGATGAATTATATCTTCCGCTCCCGACTTATGAAGTTACTATCAGCAGTCCTATAAATGATCTTGCAGATTTTGCAATTGATAAAGGTATTAATTACAAGATTTTAAAAATGTACAATCCCTGGCTTCGTGATATTGTATTAAGTAACAAGGCGGGAAAAACTTATACAGTTGAACTTCCTGTGAAAGGGAGCATAGAAGTAATTGATGAAAGAGAGAAATAAAAAAAAAGTCATTCACGTAATGAATGACTTTTTGTTCTGAATGATTTTATAATTTTATTTCGTGTGTTTTTCTTCTATCTGAAATACGGGCCTTATATCTACAGGAAGTTTTATTAGTTCAGATCTTAATGTTTCCATTGAAGGAGAACTTACTGCGTATTTTGCAATAAATTGTTTAGCCCCATCGTAATCACCTGTTGCCTGAATTGTAAGGACTTTGTTTGCCAGTTCTTTTAATGCAGGATATATTTTATCAAAATTTACTCTAACTCTTTTCGTATCGGCATTGTATTCATATCCGCCGTTTTCAAGCAGGTAATTATAAATAATTGCGTTACCACCGCCATGTGCTTCATTTATTCCGAATCTAACCGATCTGAAAATTCCTGCAAGAAACGTTACATAGGTTTCTTCAGCAAATTCTTTCGGGTAAACACCTTTATCAATCATAAAAATATTGTTGTACATTCCAAGAATATCAGCTTTGCATTCTTCAAGCGTTGAGTAAGTTTCCTTAAGTTCTTTGTTAACAGCTGTTTTTCTTCCGTTGATGGTTATAATTCCAGGACCAACACCGTGAGACATTTCATGCATTAAAGTGTGATTAAAGAATCCGTCGAATGTAACATACTTTAGCTGATCTTTATCAAGCACAATTTCTGCAATAGGTTTTAAAAGTTTTTCAAACTTTGCTTCGTGAACATTTTTAAGCATAACTTTCTTTGAGCCTTTTGCTTCTCTCACTCTTTCATCGTTCGGCAGATTAAAAGCCAAAGTCTGAACGCCTGCCTTTGCATCACCTGCACAGTAAACCTCATTTGCAACCACAATGGGAGATTCGGAACCGCGTTCGGTATTTTTGTACTTATCATCAATAGGGAGATGATTTTCAATATCTTTCAGATAACTTCCAAACTTCTCAAGTTTTGCGCTTTCTTTCGGATCTTTAATTGTTACAAAACTTTCAAATGATGCTTTGTAGTTGTAGAGCCCGTCTTCATAAACTTCATAAGGTCCAATAACAACTTCGATAGCATTATTTTTTAAATCCATCCACGCCATATCGCTCTCAAAATAATCATTTGTCTCAAACGCTTTTGCCCTTAATTGAAGATATTTTTTCAATGAAGGGTTATCAGCATATTCTGCAGCCTCTCTTAAAAGTTTTGCCGCTTTACCAAGTTCAGGCTGGTAAAATTCATTGTAAGGAATAGCTTTAAGAGAATCACCATCTCTTCTTATTACCGTAAATTCTGAAGTAAAGTTTTTTTCGTCATCAGGATGATTTTTTATCCAGTTTGCAAAATCATCTTTTGTCATTTTAGCAGGATAAAAATTTGCCCCTATCGGTTTTTTATAGCTATCAATAAAAGGTGCATCATGGTTCAATCTATCGAATGGACCGGCGTTAATATTGAAATAAACAAGCTTGAGACTATCTTCCTCTGTAGTTCCATCTTCCAATTGATTTTTAATTTCAACATTTTTTGAAAATACCTGTTTCAGAAAAATACTGTCTATTAAACGAGAAGCCTGGTAAAGTTTTTCAATAACTACTTTCTGTCTTGCATTAAGTAAAGTTGAATCATATTTGATTTCGGTTGGGGCAAACTGTGAAATCATTGTCTGAAGTGAATCCATTGCTTTTCCTGCTTTTGATGGCTGATTATTTTCTTTTAAACATCCCGCAAAGAACAGAATAAATATTGAAGCAAAGATTATTATAAGGTTTTTCATAAATTCTCACCGTTAAAATGTTGCATAGTAATGAACTGTAAAAATATAAATAAACTTTCAGATATGACAGATTTGTAGATTCGGTTAAGTGTTTAAAATCTTCTTGATTTTGTTTCTTTTCTGTGATAATCTTTAGGCAAGATTATTCTAAATATGTAAAGGAAATAATTATTCAAATGCGACTCAAGTCTTTTTGGATAAATCCAATGGTAATGATTTTAAAATACTATTTCAAAAATTACAGTTTGCTTTCGTGAACTGAAAAAAACAAATGATAATATATGCCTCACCTTGTAATAATCGGTAATGGAGTAACGGGAATAACCTGCGCACGTTTTGTACGTAAGCAGAGTGATATGAAGATTACAATTATCGGCAGTGAAACTAAATATCATTATTCACGCACTGCACTTATGTATGTTTATATGGGGCATATGAGATGGAAGGATATTCAGCCCTACGAAGATTGGTTCTGGGGAAATAATAAAATTGATTTGATTTATGCTCACGTTAACAATATTGATACGGATAACAAAAAGCTTCTGCTCGATAACAATTCTGTGTTAAAATATGACAAACTTCTGATCGCAACCGGATCAAAAGTTAATAAGTTTAACTGGCCGGGACAGGATTTACCAGGAGTTCAGGGTTTGTACGGTAAACAGGATCTCGATCTGCTTGAAGAAAACACTAAACATATAAAGCATGCCGTAATTACCGGGGCAGGATTAATTGGAGTAGAACTTTCGGAAATGCTTCACACAAGAAAAATTCCGGTTACATTTCTCTGCCGCGAATCTCATTACTGGAGATCAAAACTTCCTGAAGCAGAATGTGTAATCATCGGAAAACATCTCGCTGAATACGGAATAAATGTAAAATATAATACCGAGCTGAAAGAAATACTTGCGGGAGAAAACGGAAGAGTGCGTGCCGTACTTACAAGTAAAGGTGAGGAAATTGCCTGCGAATTTGTCGGTTTAACTCCGGGTGTTCATCCGAATATTGATGTTGTAAAAGAATCAAAGGTTGAAACTAATCGTGGCGTATTGGTAAATGAATATCTTGAAACAAACGTTCCCGATGTTTATTCAGCCGGGGATTGTGCTGAAATAAAAAACATAAATGAAAATGAAAAAAATAATATAGAGCAACTCTGGTACACAGGTAAAATGCAGGGAAGAGTACTCGCCGATACCATCTGCGGAAAGAGGAAAAAATACGACCGCGGAATATGGTATAACTCGGCAAAGTTTTTTGATATCGAATACCAGACGTATGGATACGTTCATAACAATTTAAGGGAATGGGAAGATACTTTTTCGTGGGAACATCCGAACGGGAAATTATTTTTCAGGATTGTTTATAATAAATCAGACAGGGCTGTAACAGGATTTAATGTGCTTGGAATGAGGCTCCGCCAGCTTGTCTGTGAAAACTGGATTCGAAACAAGAAAACAGTTGATTATGTAATGGATCATTTAATGGAAGCGAATTTCGATCCCGAGTTTTTTGAGAAATATGAAATTTCAATCGTCAAGAAGTTTAATGAAGAACTGCTGAGAGGATCACTTGTATCTTAGTATTTCAAGACTGTCATTCCGAATTTATTTCGGAATCTAATTTCTTTAAATGATTAGAACCTGAAACAAGTTCAGGTTGACATAAAAATTAATATTATGATTATAGGAAACGAAAGAGAAAAATATGACAGAGATTACTCAACCATACAATTACTTCTCACATAACAATAACATTGAACTAATAAAAAAAATAAGTCTTGCTGTTCTTTCAATCGGATTTTTATTTCTTTTGATTTCTCTGACAGGCGTTTCAAATCATCAACCGATAATATTTTTACTGTTGAGTTTAGGATTAATAATAGTGGGTACTTTAACTTTCTATCTCGTTCAGATAAAAGAATCTCCCGCCGGAGTAAAGAATGACGGCAAATTCTTTAATTCGATGACAAACCGCGGAGTGCCTGCATGGATTATTGGAATTTTAATTTCAGGTTTTTATTCAATTCTGTACTGGTATCCATCGTTAATTGAGAACTGGACGAGACTTGTCGATCCGATTAGTTATACTTTACGAGACAAACCTGCTAATCAATGGTTTTTATATGGAACATTTTATACAGTGGCTGTTCTTGTAATGGGAACAAGAATGATAGTAAAATACAGGCACAGCAAATATCATATTATAAGAACCAGCTCTGTTATGTTTTTCCAGCTAGGATTTTCATTTCTTATTCCCGCCTTACTTGTTTACCTTAATAAACCTGAATTTTACTTTTCATATTTCTGGCCTTTGAAATATGAATATCTCTTTCCATCCAAAATAAGTTATCTGACTTCCAACTTTGCCGCACTCGGAACGTTTATGGTTTTCTGGGGAGCAGTAATGACATTTATTGCAACTCCAATTCTCACATATTTTTTTGGAAAAAGATGGTACTGCTCGTGGGTTTGCGGCTGTGGCGGATTGGCTGAAACTGCTGGCGATCCTTACAGGCATCTTTCAAATAAATCTTTAAAAGCATGGAAAGTTGAAAGATGGATGATTTATTCCGTGCTGGTTTTTATTGTTGTTACTACAGTTTTACTTTACCTTAATCTTTTGTTCAAAGGTGCAGTGCTGGGATCTGTATCGCAAACATTTGCTTCTGTTTACGGATTTATTATCGGCGCAGTTTTTTCAGGAGTAATAGGAATTGGCTTCTATCCGATTATGGGAAGCAGAGTCTGGTGCAGGTTCGGCTGTCCGATGGCTGCTGTTTTGGGATTGCAGCAGAAATTCTTTTCAAGATTCAGAATTACGACAAACGGCGGGCAATGTATTTCCTGCGGCAATTGCTCTACTTATTGTGAAATGGGAATTGATGTTAAATGGTATGCACAGCGCGGACAAAATATTGTACGTGCATCCTGCGTGGGTTGCGGAATATGTGCAGCTGTTTGTCCCAGGGGAGTTTTAAAACTTGAGAATGGTAAAAGAGATGGAAGATACGATATGCAGTGGGAGTTGATGCAAGACTGATAGCTACTCTTGTTCCTCTTCATTATTCACAGAAAAACCAAACAGGTGAAGATTAAAATCTTTTAAGATTTCTTTTGCCAGTTCCAGGTCTTTTTCATTCACATAGAATAGTACAGGCTCAAGCAGAGGGCGTACACTAAGGAAATTTTCTCCCGCTGCATAGTAATCAATCTCGGCATCATCCAGCATAGATTTTATAAGTGCAATATCTCCCTGGTTTAAAGAAGAAAGAAGCTTTACATAATTTTTATCTTCTTCTGCTTCCGGTTTACCGTTAACTATTGCAATATAGGTTTCACATTCGGGACAGCGGAAACCACCTGATTGTAATTCTTCTGCACTTACCTTTATTACACTTTGACAATCGGGACAGGTAATTTCCTTTCGGTATGATGTTTTTTCAATATCTTCCTTAAATTTTTGCTGGCATTCCGGGAATTTACAATAGTAAAATTCAGGTCCGGCAATAAGACAGTCTTCACAAAAATGTTTACCGCAGTTATGACAGATTGAGTATGAATCTTTATCAGGATGATTATAACATTTTTCCATTTTAACCTCCCCAACAAGTTTTTATTTAAACTGCTAAAAACTGTAATCAAATATTAATTTAAAGGCAACTATTAATTTGCCTTAACGGAAAATTAGAGTAATGGAATTGTGGAGTAATAACATAATCAACATTCCATTACTCCATTTGCTTATACAGCACACATTTTCTCAACACCTGCTACAGTTTTAGGAATAGGATTTTTACCTAAAACTCTATAACCGTCTTTAGTTACAAGTATGTTATCTTCTATTCTTATTCCGCCGAATCCTTTATAAGCCTTAACTTTATCATAATTAATAAATTGTTTGAATTTGTTCTCACTCTTCCACATATCAATAAGTTCAGGCATAAAATAAATTCCCGGTTCAACAGTTAACACGTAACCGGGTTCAAGTTCTTTTGCAAGACGTACATATGCCAGTCCGAATTGTTCGCTTCTTTTTACATTATCATTGTAACCAACATAATCTTCTCCAAGTCCTTCCATATCATGAACATCAAGCCCGAGCATATGTCCCAAACCGTGGGGGAAAAACATTGCGTGTGCGCCGGCTTTTACTGCTTCATCAACATTGCCTTTCATTAAACCAAGCTCTTTCAATCCTGATGTAATTACTTTGGCCGCAAGCAGATGAACATCTCTGAATTTCTTACCGGGTTTAATTGCTTTAATGGAATCCATCTGAGCTTTGAGAACAATCTCATAGATTTCTTTCTGCTTAGATGTAAACTTTCCATCAACAGGAAAAGTTCTTGTAATGTCGCTGGCATAATGCATATAAGATTCCGCACCGGAGTCATTAACCATTAAGTCGCCTTTTTTCATTTTATTAGTATGACTATGATTATGCAGGATCTCACCGCGAACAGAAACTATAGGTGGGAAAGAAACTCCCGGTCCCATTGATAAAGCAATCCCTTCGATTGCACCAGCAACCTCCTGCTCAATCATTCCCGGTTCCGCCATTTTCATTGCTGTTGTATGCATATCATAAGCAATATCAAGAGCATATTCAATTTCAGTTATCTCTTCTTTTATTTTCTTAGAACGCTGTGAGATTACAGCTTCAATTAACCCGAAGGAAGTATAATTATTTACGGCATTTGGCTGTATTCCTAAAAGCCCACTTATTTGGTTTATTATTTTGTACCGGTATTGAGGCAGGTAATGAATTTTAACTCCTCGTCTGACAGCATCATTAATTTTCACAGATAGATTTTTCAGTGGCTCTGTTTTATTTATTCCTGCTTTGGCAGCCTTGGTGCGGATTGTTTTCTGCTGTCCCATCCAAATGATATCGTAAATATCAAATTCATTTCCGTAAATAATATCTTCATCGTTATCGATATCAATTACACCAAACAAATCAGCCTGGTCGACTCCGAAGAAATAAAGAAAAGAACTATCCTGCCTGAAAGCATAAGTATTGCCGGTGTAATTCATTGCAGGTTCTTCATTACCGGGAAAAAGTATCAGTCCTGACTTTAATTGCTTTTTAAGTTTGTTTCGTCTGTCAGTATAAATCTTTTTATCAAACATTGTGGATCCTTTCAAGATAAGTGCGTAATAAAATTCAAAAACTATTTATTAAAACATTCCGATAAAAAATTCAATATTTCTTTTTTATTAAATATAACTCATCAATGTCAAATCTTCACTTCAATAAAACACCGCAAGCCAGATTGTTTCATTATTACGGGTCTGTCCATTCAACTCTATGTTTTTTGTGAGAAGGAATATTTATATAATCTCCTTCGTTTAATTCAATCAGTTCATCTTCATCGATAATTTTCAGTTTAGCTTTTCCTTTTATTACAATCACCCACTCATTTTCTTCCTGATCATACCAAAAATTTTCGGGAGAAGTCTGACCTTTTGATATTATTCTTTCTATCCTGATTTTATCCGTTAAAATTATTTCATCAAGAATTTCTTTGGAAAGATTTGAAGGAATATCATTAAAAATGTTTTTTATCTTCATTGATTTATTTCGATTTCATCAAAATTACATAATATTATCTTGCTTATCAGGTCAACTACCAATAATTTTGATGTGTAAATATTTTTTGTAAATCTATAGTTAATCTATGGGGATCTAATATGAGTTTAAGTTTAATAGCCAAATCAATTAAAGCCTCGCCGACTTTAAAGTTGAATGAGAAATTTGCCATCTTAAAAGAAAAAGGTGACCCGGTAATTCACCTTGGCGGAGGTGAACCGAAAAGCAGGGTGCCGATGGATGCTATTCTTGCAACTGTTGCACATGTTAATACCGGGGAAGTAAGATACGCACCGGCAGACGGAATTCCCGCCTTAAAGCAGGCAATTATAAGGTATACTGAAGAATTTTACGGAAGAAAAGTAAATCCTGAAAATGTAATCGCTTCAAGCGGAGCCAAACAGGCAATTATGGTTGCTCTGCAGGCAATTCTAAATCCGCAGGAAGAAGTTATTTATCCGGCACCTTACTGGGTAAGTTATCCAGATATGGCAAAACTTGTCGGCGCAATAGGAGTTGCTGCAAAAACAGAAGACGGAACTTTTTATCCTCGTTTAAAAGATATTGAAGACCGTGTTGGTACTTACACAAAAGCAGTAATAATTAATAGCCCTAATAATCCTTCCGGGGCGATGTACTCAGAGGATTTTATTTCAGACATAGTAGATTTCTGCGAGAGAAAAGATCTTTACCTGATAATGGATGACATATATCATCGTTTAATATTTGATGGAAAGAAGCCAATTAACTGTTATAAGTATGCAAAGAAACTCGATGAAAACTCAAAACTGATTGTTATAAACGGAGTTTCAAAACAATATGCAATGACAGGCTTCCGTATAGGCTGGGCTGTTGGAAATAAAAAACTGATTGAAGCAATGTCCAATATCCAGGGACACCAGACTTCAGGACCGTCTGTGCTTTTGCAGAAAGCTGCGGTTGGTGCAATTAACGGAATTCAGTCAGGGGTTGAGAGTCTCCGCGCCACTCTTGAAAATAACCGGAACGTAATGATTGATCTTCTTAAATCATTTGAAGGCGTAAAAGTAACCAAACCCGATGGAACATTTTATTGTTTTGCAGATTTTTCTGCTTACGAAAAAAGTTCAAATAAACTATCGGAGTTTTTAATTGATAAAGTCCAGGTTTTAACTGTTCCCGGAGCAGAATTCGGAATGGAAGGTTATTTACGGTTAAGCTACTGCGGCGCAATAAAAGATATTACCGAAGGAATAGAAAGAATGAAATGGGCGCTCGATCCTAATTCCCCGAATGAACTTTATATTGGCGACAGAAAATTAGTGAGGGATTGGTCATGAAATATCTCGAATTCGATACCCCCGCAACCAAGCAGGCCATGGAGCTTGCTTCAGATTTCAGATTAAAGAACCAGGGATTAACCGGGCTCGACAGAGTTTTCTGGAACCTTCCCGAAGAAGCACTTTATGAAGAAATTGTTTTCCGTAATGAAGGAAAGCTTACCAGGCACGGTGCTCTTGTTGTTAATACTGGCAAACATACTGCTCGTGCTGCTGCTGATAAATTTGTTGTGCAGGAACAAACTACTAATGATAAAATCTGGTGGGGAGTTCATAATCGTCCCTTCAGCTCTGAAAAATTTAACCAGCTGATGGGAAGAGTTCAGGCATTTTGCCAGGGTGAAGAATTATTTGTACAGGATTGTTATGCAGGCGCTGACCCTGATTACAGAATGCCTATCAGAATAATTACTGAAAAAGCATGGCACAGTCTGTTTGCAAGAAATATGTTCATAACAACAAATGACAGAGACGAACTCAAAAAGTTTATTCCCGATTTTACAGTAATTGCTTTGCCCGGTTTCAATGTTGATCCCTCAATAGACGGTACAAGAACTGAAACAGCAATCGTTTTAAATTTTGCAGAAAGAACCGCAGTTATTGCCAACTCACTTTACGGCGGTGAAATTAAGAAATCAATATTTACTGTACTTAATTTTCTCTTAACATTTGAAGATGTTCTGCCGATGCACTGTTCAGCAAACGTTGGATCCAATGGAGATGTAGCATTGTTCTTCGGATTAAGCGGAACCGGAAAGACAACATTATCTGCTGATCCCACAAGAGGTTTAATCGGAGATGATGAGCACGGCTGGAGCAGTGAAGGCGTATTTAATTTTGAAGGCGGATGTTACGCAAAAGTGATAAGGCTTTCAGCAGAACACGAACCTGAGATTTATGCAACTACAAGAAGATTCGGAACTATACTTGAGAATGTTGTTTTCGATCCGGTATCAAGAAATATCGACCTGGATGATGATCATATTACTGAAAATACACGTGCCTCTTACCCACTTGAGTTCATCCCAAATGTAGTCGAAGATGCATATGTCAGAAGTCACCCTAAAAACATAATATTTCTAACCTGCGATGCATCAGGAGTTCTTCCCCCTATTGCAAAACTAAATCCTGAGCAGGCACAATATCATTTCATTAGCGGCTATACATCTAAAATTGCCGGAACAGAAATTGGTTTGGGAATTGAACCGCAAATTACTTTCAGCGCATGCTTTGGTGCACCCTTTATGGTTCGTCATCCTTATGAATATTCCGAAATGCTGAAGCAGAGGATGCTGAAACATAATGCAAATGTCTGGCTCGTAAACACCGGCTGGGTCGGCGGAAGATTTGGTGTAGGAAAAAGAATAAGCATACGCCATACCCGTAATCTTTTAAATGCAGCACTTGACGGAAAACTTGATAAAGTTAAATACAGAAAAGATAAGTTGTTTGGATTCGAAGTTCCGTTAAGTTGTCCTGATGTTCCTGAAGATGTCCTTGATCCTTCATCAAGCTGGGGAAGTAAAGATGAATACTGGAAAAAGTATGATGCACTTGCTGCCAGGTTTATTGAAAACTTTAAGCTCTTTGCAGAAGGAACTTCAGACGAAGTAAAGAAAGCCGGACCGGTCCGTTTGAAGTAAAATATAATTTAGATATGCCAGATTTTAATAATTTGGCATATCTTTATCTACTACCACTCACCATAAAAATCTTCCGTTCACATAAATCTTCAAAATTTAACATTCATTGTATTTACAAATTCCTAGATATTTCTATAATTTTGAAAAGAACTTTTTATCCTTTTTCCGGAACCAAAACAGAAATTGGATAGAAAGGGGAGATAAATAAAATTTTTTGTATCCGGGGGAGATTAATGAATCTCAGGTGCTTACCAGTTTTCTCAAGTTGTGAGCGAACAGTTTTATCTTTTCGTTCACACAAATCTATCTCCTCCACGTTTGTAAAAATCAAAACCAGACCGGAAGTTAAATGAAACCAAAATCAAATTATCCGTTAATAATAATTTTCCTATTATTTGCCGGCTTCAGTTTTTCGCAAACACAAACTCTCAATATAGATGAAGCAATAAAAACAGCACTTAAAAATAACAGTGATGTTAAAATAGCTGAGATGAATGTTCAGAAAGCCAACGCTGCTGTTCACGAGGCATTCGGCTATGCATTGCCAAGCCTTGATTTCTCTGCGGGTTTAAGTCACTTTATAGAAAAACCCAAAACACCTTTCCCAGATTTTGGAGCGCTGCTTGGGAACGCAACTTACTCAATCCTGTTTGATGAAAATGTTATCCCGCGTGATAATAATAAGTTCAAACCCGTTGGATACAGCCTGCAGTCATTTACGCTTGCAAATAATTACCAAACAAATCTGCAGCTTACCCAGGTGCTTTTCAGTTCTGCAGTGTTCCGGGGAATCGGTGCCTCACAGATTTATCTTGATCTTTCCAAAGCTCAATTGAAAAACACAATTTCATCTACCGTATTAAATGTAGAAAAAGCATTTTACGGCGTACTTCTTACGAAGGAAGTTTACCAGATAACAAAAGCAAGCTTTGAAAACGCTCAGGATAATTATAAAAACGTAAACGCACTTTACGGGCAAGGACTGGTTTCTGAATTTGATGATCTGCAGGCTCAGGTCCAGGTGGAGAATATCAGACCGACTTTACTTGATATGGAAAATAAATTAAAGGATGCAACAGACGGCTTAAAAATTCTGCTTGGATTAAATCCTGAAAACGAAATTGATGTTGATGGAAGTATAACATATCAGCCGATGCCGGTTCCGGAAACACAGGATATGGTTGATGAAGTTCTGAAATCGAATTTAAGTCTACAGACACTAGGTCTGAAAGCACAGGTTGATGATGCTTTTATAGATTTGGACCGCGCAGAATACTGGCCTAACATTGCGGCTTTCGGAAATTATTCTTATGCCGGTTCCTCTGATAAATGGGACTTCCAGAATTATTCCTCTTTAACTGTCGGGGTAAATTTTTCTATCAATCTCTGGAAAGGACAGCGGACTTCTCAGCGTGTTGAACAATCAACTTTAACTTATAAGCAGACAGAAGAACAGGTTTCCCAGTTAAAAGATTATTTAACTGCCCAGGTTAAATCAAAAATAAATGAATTAAAAAGAGTGCAGACGGTTGTTGAAGCTCAGGATAGAAATGTGTCGCTGGCTGAGAGGGCTTACCAGATTGCAACTGTCAGATATAAAGAGGGAACCAGCAGTCAGCTTGAAGTACAGAATGCGGATATAGCATTGAGACAGGCAAGATTAAACAGGCTTCAGACAGTTTACAGTTATTTAATTACACGGTACGAACTTGAACAAATGATAGGAAAAGTTTCACCGGAGTATTATTCAATGTTCGAATTATTAAATGACTAAAAAGATTTTCAAATAAATCCAATAGAGGAGAAGAGGATTGAAATGAGACCTTTAATTAAAACAATAAATATTTACCTGGTAACTGTATTGCTTGGATTTTTGGCTTTCGGATGCGGAAACAAAAGCAATGAAGAAACCAAAAGTATGGAGCAAATCCAGGGTGAAGAAGGAATCCCCGTAGCGGTTGAACAGGTTAAATATAAACCTTTTCAGAAGTATCTCAGTTTTTATTCAAAACTTACAGGGATAAAAGAAGCAACGAAAGGAGCGATGATTGGAGGCAAGATTGAAAAAATTAATGCAAGAGTTGGAGATTATGTTAAAGAGAAACAGGTAATTGTTCAGTTTGATACCGATAATCCTGCTTTACAATACGAGCAGGCAAAAACATCTTATGAAAATGCAAAGAAAAGTTATGACAGGATTAAAACATTGCTTGAAGCCGGTGAAACTTCACAGGCAAATTTTGATGGTGCAGAAACGCAATATCTTGTAAGTAAACGAAATTATGAATCATTAAAACAAATGTTATTTATCGATTCTCCTTTTGACGGAAGAATAGTTGACTTAAAAGTGAATGAAGGTGACAATGTTAATAAAGACACTCACCTGTTTACAGTTGCACAGACAAATGTAATGCGTGCAAAAATCTGGGTTTCCGAAAAAGAAATCGGCTTGGTTAAAAAAGGAATGAAAGCCTCCGCTTTATACAATGGCAAAGAATACCCGGGAAGAATAACAGATGTATCTCTCGGAATTGATCCGGCAAGGCAATCATTTTATGTAGAATCGGAATTTAATAATCCTAACAATGAATTGATGAATGGTGTTACTGTTGAAATAAAAATCCTGGTTTACGAAAACCCGAATGCGATTATCATTCCACGCAACCTTTTAATGACCGATGAAAAAGGGTTTTATCTCTTTACAGAAAATAATGGCAAAGCAGTAAAAGTTTACACAGAGAACGGACACGAAAGCGGAATTTATTATGAGCTGAGCAAAGGATTAAAACCGGGCGACAGGCTTATTGTTAAAGGCGCAGACCAGCTTGCAGATGGAACAACTGTAAAAGTGATTCAATAGAAGGAATTAAAAATGTATTTAGCAAAAGTTTCAATAAACCGTCCGGTATTAACCAGCGTTGGTCTTCTTGTTTTTGTAATCTTCGGAATAATTGCTTTTTTCAGATTGAACCTCAACCTGCAGCCCGATGTTGAAATCCCTTATGTTACTATTTCAACAGTTTATCCCGGTGCGGGTCCGAAAGAAATTGAAACTCTAATAAGCAAAAGAATTGAAGAATCAATCTCCACGATAAGCAGGATTGAAAGAGTTGAATCATATTCGCTCGATGGATTATCGATTATAATAATTGAATTCCAGATGGGAAAAAATGTTGATGTTGCAAACCAGGAAGTAAAAAATAAAGTTGATGAAATTATAAATGATTTGCCCGAAGACTCCAAGAAACCGATTGTTCAGAAAGTTGATTTAAAACAGTTTCCTGTTGTTGATTTGGTGTTAAGCGGTAATCTTGACCCAAGACAGCTTTATGAAATTGCAGATAAATCGTTAAAAGATAGATTCGCCCAGATTGAAGGTGTGGCTAATGTCCAGATTACAGGTGGACAGGAAAGAGAAGTCCGCGTAATTCTTAATAACAAAGAAGTTTATGAAAATTCGATTTCACTTCCGCAGCTAAGCCAGATTTTAAAAATGCACAACATGGATATTCCCGGTGGATATTTCCAGATAGGCGACCAGGAGTATACTGTTAGACTGAACGGACAGTTTGCAAGTCCGGAAGCAATAAATGAGCTTGAAGTTCCTACTCCATTCGGTCCCAAGAAAGTAAGACAGTTTGCAGATGTTGAAGACGTTGGAAAAGATATCAGGCAGAGAGCAGTGTACTACAATGTTAAACAAAACTTCCGGAACGAAAATGTTGTTAGGCTTGGCATTGTAAAAAGCACAGAAGGAAATATTGTAAAAGTTGCAGAAGCTATTAAAGCTTCATTACCGGATATAAAAGCTGCGCTTCCTCAGGGTGCAAGTCTTGAAATTGTAAATGATGAATCGGGATTCGTACAGAGCAGCGTCGATGATACAATGAGCAATATTTATCTTGGTGTTATCTTTACCGCACTTGTACTTTTTCTTTTCCTTCACGATTTACGCTCTACAATAATTGTTGCTCTTTCAATGCCGACATCAATCATTTCTACTTTTCTTTTACTGCAGCTTTTCGGATTAACATTGAATATGATGACGTTAATGGGTTTATCTGTTTCGGTGGGAGTACTCGTTGCAAATTCAATTGTTGTAATTGAAAATATTTTCCGATACAAGAAAATGGGAAAAACCATAAAACAGGCAGCTTACCAGGGAACTTCTGAGGTTATGGTTGCAGTACTTGCATCTACTCTTACAAACCTAGTAGTGTTTTTGCCTGTAGCTAATATGTCATCGATGGTTGGAATGTGGTTAAGAGAACTTGCACTCGCTGCGGTTTTTGCAACAATTTTTTCGCTTATTATGTCTTTTACATTAACCCCGATGCTTGCTTCTTTAATTCTAACAAAAGAACATAAGCCGGGAAGATTAAGTCGGAAATTGAATGAGTTTGAAGAGAAGCAGACACAATTCTATAAAAACATACTTGCTAAATTTTTAAAGAATAAACTCACCAGTTTTATTGTAGTTGCTTCCTCTTTTGTAATTCTTGTCCTGGTAATGATGACATTCGGTTCTAAAATAGGTTTTGAATTTCTTCCCTCATTTGATGACGGCAAAATAAAAATCTCCGTGGAAATGCCCGAAGGCTACAACCTGCAGGCGACAGGAAATTTACTAAGCGAAATTGAAAACCGGATAAAAAAACATCCGGAAGTTACACATATGATCACTAACCTTGGCAGAATGAGTGAACTTGATATTGGTACAAATATGGCTTTAATGGATGTTCAGCTTGTTGATGCAAAAGACAGGAATATTTCCCTGCCTGATATGATTTCTGTTTTCGTAAAAGAGCTTGCCGATATTCCCAATGCAAGAATAAAAGTTGATCTCGGCTCTTCCTCCGGTGGACCGGGAGCTCCTGTAGAGTTCTTTTTAATGGGACAGGATCTCGACAAGCTTGAAGAATACAAGAATGAAATTGTAAAAAGAATAAAAGACATTCCCGGTTTAATTAACTTCGATCAGAGTTCCCGTGCAGGCAAACCTGAAATAACTGTTTTTCCAAAAAGAGAAAAACTGGTTGAAGCAGGGTTGAGCATTACAGATCTTGCTTTAACTCTACGTTCTTCTGTCGAAGGTATTCAATCTTCAAAATACCGGGAACTCGGAAATGAATACGATATAACCGTAACAATGGATGATCAATCTGTTAATTCCCCCGAAAAAATTTCCAATATTACAGTTGCTTCACCTATGGGTCCTTTCAGGTTAACACAGCTTGCAGATGTAAAATTCACTCATGGTTATACTAAGATTCTTCACCGCGATAAATTTGTTTCTATAATGTTTACGGGTGCTCCTGCATCGGGTGTTCCGCTTGGAAATATAACAAGTGAAATAGACAGCAGGCTTTCTGATTTGAATCTTCCCCCGGGTTACTACATACGCTGGGGCGGCAATGTTAAAATGATGAATGATATGATACAGGATATGATTTTTGCTTTCTTCCTTGCAGTGTTTTTAACATACATGCTTCTTGCTGCAATACTTGAAAGTTTCTGGCAGCCCGTTTCAATAATGTTAACGGTACTCCTTGCAATGATAGGTGTTGTTCTTGCTTTGTATATCACCAACACAGCATTTAATGTGGTTTCGCTGATGGCAATAATTATGCTTATTGGAATTGTTGTTAACAATGCTATTCTTATTCTTGATTACACAAACCAGCTTAGAAGAGAACAGGGAATGCTTCCGAAAGATGCGTTGCTGGAAGCTTGTCCGACTAAACTTAAACCGCAGATAATGGCAACTGTAGCAATCATTCTTGGTATGCTTCCTTTAGCTCTCGGTATTGGCGCCGCGGGAAAAGAAATGAGAATTCCGATGGGTATAGTTGCAATCGGCGGATTAATTGCATCAACAATTCTTACATTATTTGTAATTCCTGCATTTTACTATTTAACATCAAGATCAAAAGTAATTGATGCATCGAAGAGAGAGAAAGTTGGATAGTAGTTATTAGATAAGAATAATTAATTAAAAAAAGACCGCCT
>CAWFHZ010000002.1:0-201378 GCA_963815785.1 uncultured Ignavibacteria bacterium | reverse complement strand
ACAGGATCGAAGACTATTAATTATTTCTATCTGAATAACGGTGACGGAACATTTACCAAAGATGAAGAATTCTCATCTGATTCAGGTTGGGCTTACGGCTGTGCTTTCGGAGATTATAATAAAGACGGCTACCTCGATCTGTTTGTTGCAAAGTGTTTCGGAGCTGTGGAGAACAATGCTCTTTATAAAAACAATGGAGGAAATAATAACTGGCTGCTGCTCGATCTTGAAGGAATCAAATCAAACAGATCTGCAATTGGTGCCGTAGTAAAAATTAAGGCAGACATCTTCGGGAATTCCGTCTGGCAGATGAGAAGAGTAGCAGGGCAAACCGGGTATTGCGGACAAAATCTTCAGCTTCATTTTGGTTTAGGAGATGCAGTCTCTGTTGATTCAATGATTATTGACTGGCCATCAGGAATAAAGCAGATCTTAACTCATTTGAACACAAATACAGATATGAAAATAACTGAAGATACAACACTCATTACCTCAACAAAAACCGGTCAGTTATTACCAAAGAAATTTATGTTATATCAAAACTATCCGAATCCTTTTAATCCGGTTACAAATATTCTGTTCACAATTAGTGATAATCAGTTTGTTACATTAAATGTATATGATGTTCTCGGAAATAAAGTTTCTTCTTTAGTTAATGAAGAAAAACAGGCAGGAATCTATTCTGTGATCTTTCCGGGTAACAACATTGCAAATAGTGTTTCCTCAGGAAGTGAACTTGCTTCAAGTGTATATTTTTATCAGTTAAAAGCCGGTAACTACACAGAAACAAAAAAAATGGTATTTATGAAATAGAATCATTCTGCAGAATATATTAATTAGCACCCGATATTTTATTATTCTTTATAATGCATCCAATAATATTTATTCCCTTTTCATCTCTCATCTTTACTAATAACCGTTCATCATTATTTAGATACTGTATTCTTGGCTAAACCTGATTATTCAATTAAATTGGCATCCAAAATACATAAATCATGATCACTCAAATTAAATAAGGAAGTTAATTGTGTTTAAACTTAATCCAGTATTCATATTGGGATTGATTTCACTTTTGCTCACATCTGTAAATGCTCAAAACGAAAAAATCCTTCCCTACCCTATTTATCAGCATCAGCTGGCAAACGGATTGAACGTTGTTACAGTACCGTTTGATAGTCCCGGCTTAGCAGCCTTTTATATAGTAGTTCGTGTAGGTTCAAGAAATGAAATTGAAGACGGGGTAACCGGCTTCGCTCATTTTTTTGAACATATGATGTTCAGGGGAACCGATAAATATCCCCGTGAGGAATATAACCGCGTATTAAAAATGACCGGTGCAGGAGCAAATGCAAATACATCTCAGGACCGCACTCTTTATCATATGACCGGAAATGCGGACTATCTTGAGAAGATGTTTGAACTTGAATCTGACAGGTTTATGAATCTTCATTATTCAGAGCATGATTTTAAGACCGAAGCAGGTGCAGTAAAAGGTGAGTATACAAAAAATTATGCGAGTCCCTACCAGCAATTGTATGAAAACCTTCTTAACACAGCTTTTGATGTCCACACATATAAGCATACTACAATGGGATTCTTTAAAGATGTGGTCGATATGCCGAATCAGTATGAGTACTCGTTAACATTTTTCAAACGCTATTACAGACCTGAATATTGCACCATTGTTGTAGTAGGCGATGTTACCCCCGAAAAAGTAAATGAACTTTCCGGAAAGTATTTCAGCAATTGGGAACGGGGAAATTATTCTGCTGAAATTCCGGCTGAACCGGAACAAAAAGCAGAAAGAAACTATCATCTGCAGAACGGATCAATTCCTCCTTATATGAGCATGAATTATAAGGGACCCGCATTCAGCGACACTAAGATTGATATGCCCGCAATTGATGTAATGAACACTATTCTCTTCTCGCAAAATTCCAAACTTTTTAAGAAACTTGTTGTTGATGAACAGAAACTCAGGTTCATAGGCGGCGGGGCTATGGATTCCCGCGATCCTTACCTGATAACCATACAGGCATCATTCATAAATAAGGATGATTTTCAATACGTAAAAGATGAAATAAAAAAAGCAATAGAAGATGTTAAGAATAACGGCGTTGATCCGAAATTACTTGAGGAGACAAAATCAAATCTTAAATACAATTTTGCGATGAGTATCGACAATCCTGATGCAATTGCAAATTCTGTGAGTCATTATATCTACCTTACCGGTGATCCCGAATCACTTAACAGAATTTATGCTTTGTATGATAAAGTAACTATCGATGATATAAAGATGGTTGCGGAAAAATATTATAAGGACAGCGGATTAACAATTGCTACAATATCAGCAGACGAGAAAGGAGGGGTGGAATAATGAAAGCAATAATATTTTCATTGTTATTAACCGGATTTATTATGGCACAGCAGGTTGTGGAATTAAAACAGCCGAACTCAGCAAAGTTAGTTGTAAAGCTTATGTTCAAAAATGGTTCGATGTGTGACCCTCAGGGCAAAGAAGGATTAACTTTCACAACTGCCCAGCTAATTACACAGGGCGGAACAGGTGATCTTTCTTTCAGCGATATCAAAGATAAAATATACCCAATGGCTGCAAGATATTATTCTTCTGTTGATAAAGAAGTTACAATTTTTACTTTTGAATTTCATAAAGACTGGATTGATAAGTTTTACCCTATAATGATAGGGCTGATTACAAATCCTTCTTTAACTCAATCTGATTTTGACAGGGTGAAAACAAATCAGCAGGCTTATGTTGACCAGGTTATCCGTGCTTCATCTGATGAAGAATACAGTAAAAAATCCCTGGAGGATTTTCTGTTCCGCGGAACTGATTACCAGCATATGATCGAAGGGAAATCGGCATCAGTTGCTGCAATTACACTTGATGATGTTAAAGAACAATATAAAAAGTTCTTCACAAAGAATAACCTGGTGATAGGAATTGCCGGAAATTATTCCGAATCATTTCTCAATAAATTAAAATCCGATCTTGCAAAGTTACCGGATACTAATCCTGAAATTCCATCAGCTCCTGTTGTTAAAATGCCGGACGGAATTGATGTTGAGATAATAGCAAAAAACGGCGCATTCGGTTCTGCAATTTTTGCAGGTTATCCTTTAGCCATAACAAGAGCTGATGATGATTTTGCAGCACTTATGGTAGCTAACTCGTATCTCGGTGAACACAGAAAATCATATGGAAAATTGTACCAGATGATCCGCGAACAGCGTTCAATGAATTACGGTGATTACTCGTACATCGAATGGTACGATAACGGCGGCGGCAATATGGTTCCGCCTTCAGGAGTTCCGAGACACTCAAATTATTTTGCACTCTGGATAAGACCTGTGCAGATTGCCAAGCAATTAAAAATGCAGTATGAAGAGCTGAAAGATGTTAATATCGGGCATGCTCATTTTGCGCTTAGAATGGCTTTAAGGGAAATGGACAAGATGATTAAGAATGGAATTTCGCAGGAGGATTTTGAAGCAACCAGGGCATTCCTTCAGAGTTACATAAAACTGTATATTCAATCACCTGATGAACAGCTTGGTTATCTTATGGATTCCCGGATGTACGGCAGAGAAAATTATATTAAAGAACTCGGCAGTTCGCTTGGAAAGCTTACACTTGATGACGTGAACAAAGCTATAAAAAAATATATGCAGATTGATAATATGAAAATAACCATTGTAACTGATGTCAGTGAAGCTGAGGCTCTGGCTGAAAGCCTGAGAAATAATTCCCCTTCCCCGATGAGTTATTCCAATCTTGTTAAAGCAGGATTACCGGAAGATGTATTGAATGAAGATGCTGCGACAGAAAATTTTCGGCTCAATATTAAAAATGTAACCGTGGTTGATTCGAAAGATACATTTAAGTAAGCGTTATAACTGTAAGATAAAAAGCCGGGTTTAAGCCCGGCTTTTTAATCCAATGGCTGTACATAGGGCCCCTTCGGGGAAGCTATTGGTTAATGAAATTGTACTTTATATCATTAACCAACGGTTTTATCTGTTGGAATAAAGGGTAAACATATATTATGAGAACGGTTTAAACCGTTCTTATTTTCTATTAAGGTGTCTTATACCAATAGCTAAAGCTATTGGTTAATGAAATCGTACTTCATCTCATTAACCAACGGATTTATCTGTTGGATTATTGGTAACCGAACACTCCCCTCTCTCTCATTAACCAACGGACCTGCCTTTGCCGGCAGGCAGGTTTATCCGTTGGAACAAAATAAGGTAAAAACACAATAACGGTTTTAACCGTTTATAATGAATATATTATGCTTTCTTAAAAACTCCTCATACTCTTTTGTAAAACTCTTCTTCCTGTGATGCTCTTCCTGGTTGATGATGTACTTTACAACTCTGTCCAGGTTGGACTCCGATACTGAAAAAGCTCCGTACCCTTTGCCCCATTGAAATCTGAAATTAACTTGTTTATTCAGCCAGTTGGATGAGCTCCCTTTATATAGATGCAAAACTTTCTCAACAGTTAGGTTTGTGGGCAGATTAATTAAAGAGTGAACGTGTTCTGCATTAACGTAATTCACTTTCATATATATGCCGTGTTCTTCGGAATAATTATAATAATATCGGGAGAGTTCTGTACGAAGATTTTTGTCCGGAAGTAATCTTTCACGCTTGTTAGTTGACCATATCAGATGTAACCAGATTTTGGTATATGAACGGACTGACATTGTACCTCCTGTTGCCTCTTTCTATTTTGATATTAATATAAGAATTTCCGGGAACGGTTGAAACCGTTATTAAGGATTGTGGTGTTTGTGCTATAATCCAATGGCTGAAGCCATTGGTTAATGAGAGACGATAGCTTTTATTAACCAGCGGTTTTATCTGTTGGAATAAAACAGCTAAAACCAATTTAACGGTTTACTACTTTTCTATTGCTTACATAAAAGTCTTTTACTAATTTCTTATAAACAAAAATGATCCCTTGTACTTATGAAACGAGTTTATCTTAATTGCATTTTTTTAATAATGCTTGCTGCGGGAAATAATCTTTTCGCGCAGAACATTTACTTCCCACCCAATACCGGGAATACGTGGGAAACTGTTTCTCCTGAATCTCTTGGCTGGTGCACTGAAAACATCGATACCCTGTATTCTTTTCTTGAACAGAAACACTCGAAGGCATTTATTGTCCTGAAAGACGGCAGAATTGTAATTGAACATTACTTCGGTTCATTTACACAGGACAGTATATGGTACTGGGCTTCCGCCGGAAAAACACTAACTGCTTTCCTTGTCGGCATAGCACAGGAGGAAGGATATTTTTCCATTCAGGATTCGACTTCTGAATATCTTGGTGACGGGCTGGACTTCCTGTCCGCCTGAAAAAGAACAGCTGATTACAATCCGCAGCCAGTTAACAATGACATCGGGACTTGACGACGGAGTTATTGATCCTTACTGCACTGATCCCGGGTGCCTCATTTATAAAGCTGATGCAGGCACAAGATGGGCTTATCATAATGCACCTTATACTTTGCTTGATAATGTAATTGAAAACTCCACCGGGCAGAATTTCAATGTGTATTTCAATAACAAAATAAGATCAAGAATTGGAATGAACGGATTGTGGCTGCCTTCGGGTTATAACAATGTTTATTTCAGCAGTGCAAGAAGTATGGCAAGGTACGGAATACTGATACAGAACCACGGAGTGTGGGATGCCGACACACTGCTTCACGATAGTTTATACTTTAATGCGATGGTAAATACATCGCAGGATCTGAATAAATCTTACGGCTACCTTTGGTGGCTTGCAGGAAAAGAATCTTATATGATTCCGCAGACGCAGATTGTTTTTCCCGGTACGTGGGCGCCGGATGCACCTTCAGATATGATTGCCGCACTTGGCAAGAACGGGCAGATATTAAATGTTGTTCCGTCTCTCGGACTGGTGCTTGTGCGAATGGGCGATCCGCCTGATACTTCACTTTATATATCAACTTATTTTAATAATCAGATATGGCAATTGCTGAATAACATAATCTGCAATCAGACTGCAATAAAAACCAGTACCAAAACACCGGCTGATTTTAATCTTGCACAGAATTATCCGAATCCGTTTAATCCCGAAACAATTATTAATTATCAATTAACAATTAACAATTTCGTTTCATTAAAAGTTTACGATATACTCGGAAGAGAAATAACCACACTGGTTAACGAAGAAAAACCTGCAGGAAGTTACGAAGTTAGTTTTAACGGCAGCGGGCTTCCGAGCGGAGTTTACTTTGTACGAATGACTGCAGGTGAATTTAGTTCGGTAATTAAGATGAGTTTGGTAAAGTGAGAAAAGTTAAACTGTTGAAACAGTTGGGTTCTTCTCTTGCTTACTTTATCTCACCGGGATGAATCCCGGTGTTAACCTTTTGAGGGGTTACATCGATAAAAAATCATTTTACATCGGCAGAAAGGGATCTTACAACAGAAAAAAATGATTTTACATAAACAAAAAGAAAATTTACAACGACAGAAAATCATTTTGCAAGGACAGAATGTCATCTTACAAGAGCAAAAAATGAATTTACAACGGTAAAAAACAGATTTACAGGAGAAAAAAAGTGATTTACATTCAAAAAAAATGATTTTACAGCGACAAGATAATTACTTACATTAAAAAAACGGCGATTTTAAGCGATTTTGAGGTTTTGCCCGATTTTTGAAAGGTTTAAGACAGCCTTAAAAGGGTGTAAGACAGCGGGTAGTTCCAGAATATTTCACCCTGCACTTAGTTTGCCAAACTAATCATTAATTAAAAGAGGTAAAAAATGAACGATAGATTGGAAAACAAATTAACGATGTACAGAGCCGTGGAAACTTTGCTTGATAATAATACAGCAAAGACAACACCGGTAACTGCACTTACATCTTCAATATCTGTTTTTAAAGGACTGATAACACAGATAGAGGATGCAGAGGTAGAAAAGCAGCAAAGCACGGCCGGAAAAACAGCCACAAAAAGAGCAGCGGAAACTGCGCTAATTGATGAAGCTGTAACTATAGCAGCAGCTTTGAAAGCTCTTGGAAGTGTAACTAATGACGAAGAGCTGAAAGCGATAGGTTCAATAACAAAATCCACATTAGTTAGTGAGCGCGATACGAATTTATCGCGAAAGGCGCAGAGTATATATGATTATGCAAATACAAATGCTGTTGCCCTTGCAGATTACGGAATAGATGCAACAATGATTACGAGCCTGCAGACAAGAATGCATGATTTTGATGCGGCACTGGGAACGAGAGAGGAAGGAGTAGCGAAGCAGACAGCGGCAACGAAGAAGGTTGAAGACTTCTTTACAGAGGCAGACACAATACTTTATGAACAGGTAGATAAGATGATGGAGTTATTCCGGACAAGTGATACTCCGTTTTATGATGCGTACAAAGATGCACGAGTGGTGAGAGACTTATAGTTGCCCAAAGGGGAACTTAATTATAATTAATGGCAAACAGGTGCAGGGGGGATTTTTAAAAATAATTATTGAGTAAATGGGGTTGTGTGGTTAAGTTGGGATTAGAATGCAAAAGAAAACTTATATAAGAAAAATTCGTCAATCCAAAATAGATTTCTTTCAGAAAAATTTACTTGATTGGTTTGAACAAAATGGTAGAGATTTTCCCTGGAGAAAAAAGAACCTTTCATCTTATAAAAAAGTAATCGCAGAAGTTTTATTACAAAGAACAAGAGCAGAAACAGTTGCTAAGTTCTATCCTATTTTTTTAGAAAAATATCCCACTTGGAATTCATTAAATAGAACTAGTATAAAAACCTTAGAAAAAACGCTTACTCCAGTTGGTCTCTATAAGCAAAGAGCTGCATTGTTAAAAAAACTGGCAAAGGAAATGGTGAGATTGAAAAAAAGATTGCCGAGAGAAAAAGAAGAGATTGAAAAGTTACCATTTGCAGGACAATACATTACTAACACAATTTTACAATTTGTTTACAATAAGCCTGCACCATTACTGGATGTAAATATGTCTAGAGTCCTTGAAAGATTTTTCGGACCAAGGAAATTAGCCGATATAAGATATGATCCCTATTTGCAAGAATTGGCTTGGAGAATTGTAGAACATAAAGAAGCAAAAAAAATTAATTGGGGAGTATTGGATTTTGCCGCTAAAGTGTGTACGGCAAAATTTCCTAAATGTGATAACTGCCTATTGAATAAAAAATGTTATTTTTATATAAATCATAATATTAATTACTAAATGAATAACATAATTGAATTTTTTAGAGTAAAAATAATAACAGATCTGTTTAAGCAAAACACTTTTAATTCTGTTTGGGAAATATGGAATCATCAAATTAAAGCACTTTTGGGTGAACATCCTACTGCAAGTAGCATATTAAATCTAGGCGATAATTTAAGAGAAATCTTTAAAACCACTGGAACTCAAGGAAGAACACAGGGGGAACTTTCTGGAGGAGGAGCAGCGTGGGAATCATTAGTTTGTTGGTATCTTAATATCTGTTCAATTGGTAGCAGAGTCGTAGCAGTTAAAAAATTTAGTGCATTACCGTCTCCATTAAAAGATGCTCTCTCAGTGAATTACCAAAACTTTACGTGTACTACTGAATCTGATATAGTCGTAATAGTTTTTCCACACTTAAATGATTATTTAAATAACGTTGACAATATTGAACTAAGAGATGAACAAAATGAAATCATCCCTATTTACAGAGGTGGTACCGTTAATTTAAGAATAATTTTGGATTATTTATGCACTCGCGATTTTACAGCATATGAGGTGGGTATTGTTCAATGTAAAACAAATTGGAATGATAATGCCCAGATTCCAATGCTATGGGATATGATATATAATGCACAAGGATTTCAAAATAGAAATATTACCATAGGGAAAAATGGTTATAGTATGAAAGATGTAAATAAATTTACTTATTCATTTGTAACTGTTCCTTCAAATTCGCCAACGAATTATAGATCTTCTTCTTTAGCCGTCAAAAGAGTTACCAATATTTCTGGTGGAAATTATTGGGGAAAACTTAGTGTAAATCACGTAGCAAGATCTTTGAAAGAAATCTTTAATAATAATTTTCAATCAGGATTTACGCCAAATTTAAGAGAAACATTGAGTCAAAATATCAACAGAATTAATACCGATTTTGATTATTTTAAATTGTATTAATTAAGAAATATGTTCGAGAACTACTTTAGCAATTGCCTTAGCCATCAATGGAGGGATAGCATTGCCAACTAAAGTATATTGAGGAATTTCTGATTTTCTTTTATTTCCACCGGTTGAACGTTTCCCCTGAAAAACAAATGAGTCGTCAAAAGATTGTAAACGAGCCATTTCCCTAACTGTTAATGCACGGGGAGTTGAATAATGGATATAATCATCAGGCATTGTCATAATAGTAGGACTTTGGCATTCACATTTTAACACATTATAATTTCTCTTTTCAGATTTAAGGTTCATTTTTTCCAACTTCTTCTTTGCCAATTCATAATCACCGCTTTCCTGAATAACTTTCAATCGTTTTAAAACCTCAGGCTTTTGATTACTTGTTTTATGATTATGTAATGGTGCAGTTATATTAACTAACGTATTTTCTAATTCTTCAAAATTTTTAACATATATAGGATTTTTAACATCTCGAAATCTACCATTAAGCCTCCCTCTCTTTGACCATTCAGCATATGTCAAACCAGTTTGTTGATTTATTTCACCGTTTATATTTCTTTTTCTTAATAGGGACTTCATTTTTTCAGATGTTCCGTTAAATTTGTTTTCCCAATCTATTTCTTCATAATTAAATTTTTCTTCATTGTTTCCTATAAAATCAAGATCATATAAAGCTTCAAAAACTGTGACTTTTTCTTCTTCCGTTACCTTACGTGGAATATCATTAATAAGCCTTTGATCTTTACGGCATCCAATGAATAAAACTCTTTCCCTGTTTTGAGGGATACCGTAATCAGCTGCTTTAGCGATAAAAGGTTCTTTGATGTTATATAAATGAATATCCCCCAAAAGAAGATCAAGCTCTTCCTTTTTGCCAACTTTCTTGGCGATCTTACCAATATTATTTATACATTCGTCAAATGTTAAAGAATAGATTTCAAGAGCATTAATGATTTCGTTTATTTCCGCTAAGTACTGTTTGGGTGGATTCAAATTAAAAAAAGCTTTTCTAATCTCTTCTATAATAAAATCAGTCTCAATTGTTGTTAAAAATTTATTAAAATTATTAAGAAAATTGTCATTATCAATATCACAGGAAGCTTTTTCATTTATTACTTTCTTACGTATATAATCTAGTTCATTTTGTCTTTTTAAAAGATTGAATCCATGTCTAATTGTATTTATGACAGGACTAGTTTTGCTTGTTTTATAGTTTACAATTTTAGGAGTTAACGATTTAAACTTGTTTTCAATATTCTGTATATATTTTTCTTCGAGTACATCTGTTCTTGGTGAGTCATTTTCAAATTGTAGTTTTAAGAAATAACAATCCAGAATAAATTTATCTTCTTTTGAATCCTTTGAAAGCGTCAAAATAAAATTTAATAGTTTTGGAAATTCCTTAAGATCAATTATAGACCTAATTTCCTTTAATATCATTTCTCCAATTTTACCAGATTCTTTTGTGAGTATACCCCGCACGTTTTCCATTATAAAATATTTTGGTCTTAGTTTTCTTATGACTTTCAGGTAATGAGTAAATAAATCATCTTTTTTATCATATTTTCTTCTTTTACCAGCAAGACTAAAACTCTGACAAGGTGGGCCGCCACATACAACGTCGACTTCTTTTCCCTTAAGTCCTATTTTTAAATGCTCAAGAAAGTCAGGCTCAGTAATATCTTGTCTCAAAAACTCAACATCTATTCCGAGCTGATAATTATACCTAGCACGATGAGTCAGTTCACAATTTTCATTTATATCACTTGCTAAAATAAAATCGTAAATTTTGTTATTAGATTCCGCTTGCAAAAATCCTTCGCTAAATCCCCCGGCCCCTGCAAATAAATCAATAAAAGTATAAACTTTTTTATTATTATAATATTCCCTGTTTTCACAAATAATATTTTCATTATTTTCTTTTCTACTAGAAACTAGCTCAAGAATTTTATCTTTTATTTTTTTATCTGTTTTAGATGATAGCTGTGAAGAATCAAGATATTTTTCAACTTCTTGTCTTAAAAATTCGAGGTATGAATTAATTGTTTTAGCTTCGTAGCAATTTTCTTTTACTTTTTGATATTTAGAATCCCAATTACTCTTTTTTATCTTTTCACCAATAGCAACTTTTATCTTTACTCCTTTTTTTTGGAGTACTAAGTGAATTGGTGATAATTTATTCTTATCCGCTTTGTCTAAATAATATTTAATTTTTAACATACGTTTTGGAATTGGGAATGATTACGGACAAATTTACGGACACATTTAATAAAATGCAAACTTTGATGGACAAAGAGATACAACAAATGTTAGAAATATTATGCATGAAGCATAATCTCAAGAAATCTGATAAGATTTTAACTATTCCCCCATTCTTCTTCAGTTAAAGTAAGTCACACTTTTACCATTCAGTGTGACAAAAAGATTTTTACCATTCTCACCAGTTTACTTTCTGAATATTTTCGGCTAAGGTAAATAATCCTCCCTTACAGGAGAAAAAACTTCAATCACTACCGAGTCTTCGTGTACCTTTACACTATGCTCTACGTTTCCCGGAATATTCCAGCTGTCGCCTGCTTCAGCATCAAATTCTTTTCCATCAATTATAAAGGTCATTTTTCCTGAAACTGCATAACCCGTCTGTTCGTGCGGATGGCTGTGGTTTGGAATTATATATCCCTTTGCAAGATGGAATTCACCAAGCGATGTTTTATCACCGTAAGTAAGCGTTTTATATGTAACACCCTCTACAGCCTGCCTGTAATTAGTTAAATCTTTTTTGTAGAACATTTCTTAATCCTTTTAATTAACAAATTAATATATACAGAAATGAAAATAAAAGTGCAGGCAGCTGTTCTGCCGGTTTTCTTTTCATAAAACAAATGGAATTTATATTGTTTAGTTTGTTAAGATTTCTCTCTGACAGCGGGAACTGCCTTACCGGCTAGGCAAAGTCGAAATGACAAATTGTGGAGAGATTCTGAAATTCATCAGAATGACACTCCATTAAGATTACTTCCACCAGAGGCGGACAGGCCAGTCGTCCTGCGGACTTCTTCGAAATGACTAAAAACCTGCTCCGTTAAAAAATAATATCACTTCGTTATCACTTTTCCCTTCTTTTCCTGCGTTTAATAATAGAGAGATAAATCATTTATAAACAAAGTTGAAAACCAAAAAAGGTAGCCTTTGCTTCCTATTACCTGCCTGGATTGAGTTTTCAGCACTAAAGGAGACAATATTTATGAAAAAGATCGGATTATTCTGTCTGTTTACTTTTACAGTAATTCTCACGGTCAGCTTTTCCACACCCGCACAAACTTCCGGGTACAGGGACAGGCTTAACCAGGTGAAGGATCTGGTTAATTCAAATGAATTAATTATGATATGGAGCCAGGGGGACAATTCGAGTGCTCAGAATTTGCACCAGAGAATTTATGATCTCGATTTAACGCGTCCGGGCGGTGTTGATTCAACACTTGTAAGAAAACCGCTGGAGATTGATTCATCCATAACAGGCAATAAAACTCTTGCGGTTGCCTCAGGAAATTTTCTTGACGGGGAATATAAAAATATAGTCGCGGCGTGGGAATCGGGAGATAACACTGTCAGGGTTTCTGTTCCTGAAATAAATTCCGGAACTTTATCGTGGACAAACACCAATGAGATAACATTAAACGGACTGGCGTCTTTTCAAAAAAATAAAATACACGTTGCAGCCGGAAACTTTTTCGGTAATCCCCAGGAGGAATTTGTGGTTGCGTACCAGGGGCAGGATACAACAATACATCTTCAGTTATGCGGGTTTAACCCGGGGAGTCTTGTTCCGCACCTGCAGGGAAGTATTAATGATGAACAATCTTATAAAGCCAATGTATTCATGAATAATTTTGATGTTGTTACAGGAGATTTTAACAGCGACGGGTATGATGATATTGCATTGCTGTTTCTTAAACCGGTCGGGGCAAACAACTGGGCTTTGTGGATTACAATTTATACTATTGATAATAACGGAAATTTTGTAAGAAGATCCTCTAAGCAGGTTTTTGAAGAACCGGCATATACCGTATATGATGTGAATATAGACGGCACTGCCGGATCATTTGACGGCGATGCTGAAGAGGAAATTGCTTACGGGTTCTCATTTTTCCAGGGGGAACAATCCGGAAATGATACTTACGTTTATCTTCTTGACATAAAGAACAATCTTGATTCAATAATTGTTGATGATTCAAAACGTGTTGCTGATAATTTAGTGGGGCCGAATGAAATACCCCTGTTTAATATTGCCGCTGGTGATCTTAACAGGGATAATCATGATGAGCTGGTTATGATGTCCGGCTCAACATTTTATGTTTATTCAGTTGATAATGATCTCAACGCTCAATACAAATCACAGCAAAGTGCGCTGACAACGGGGCTAAACTGGGACAGCGATGCTTTTCTTGCTGTAGGAGATATGGATCTTGACCGGAGTGCGGAAATAGTGATTGCAAAAAATTACCAGGACTTTGATCCGGGAGGATTGCAGTATTTTGAAATGGCTGTGTATAGTCTTGATTCTACATTAACCAACTACACACTAAAAGCAAGAAGAATGCAGGAAGAAGCAATACCCAGAAACAACAACCAAAGAAAATATGCAATAGCTTTGGGAGACTTTGACGGCGACAGGGTAAGACTTGGTGATCCTGTACATTACAGCAGAAACGGTGTTATGCAGCCGGAGGTGGTTCTGAACACTCCGCCGGTTCATTATGATATTATAGACGGAACTGCTTACGATTTGAGCGGATGTTATCCCGATCAGAACTGCGGCTTCACTTCATCGTATATACAATCAACAACCAGCGATACTACAATTACTACAGAAGTGCACGAAGACTGGGGCGGCGATGCTACGATAACTGCATCCCAGTTTTTACTTAAGGAAAAAGTTAAGGCAACGTACGGTGAGAATTTCAGTAATAAACAAACATCGGGAACATCATACACAATAACTACCGGAAGAATTGCTGCCGGGGATGACTGGATATACTCGAATGTTTTTGATATAGATTTTTATGAGTACCCGGTTTATAACGGGCAGGACCCGACACCAATAGGATATTTTATGGTAACTATTCCGAAAAACCCCCGCCCTTTATGGATAGAGATGAAAGATGATGATTTACTCGGCAACCAATTCAGACCTGATCACGAAACGGGTAATGTGCTTTCGTACAGATCAACAGATACCTATGATACTTCCCGTGTTATTGTGGATTTTCCCGAGCAGACAATTGGCGCAACCGGGAATAGTTTTGTCTCCCTTCAAATTCAGTCATTCCAGGAACATAACGTAGAAACAAGCTGGGATGAAGGACTGGAAGTTGGTGCAGCTCTCGATCTGTCAATCAATCTGCTTGGTTTTGATGCCGGTGTTGATGTTGAGGCAAACGGACATTATAATCATGGTGAAATTTCCACTCAGACCGTCAGGGTTCAGAATTCGCTGGAGGTAAGAGGCGACCTTGGTCATTTAAATAATCAGTTCGGAACAAGCGGAACTTATTATGTTCAGCCTTATGCATACTGGACATCTTATGGTGCGCTTGATTTGGATTATAAAGTTACTCAACTGCCGGTCGGGGCAAATTCATTCTGGCAAACTCACTACGGTAATAAGACCGATCTTGCTTTTAGTCTGCCGTGGAGATACGACCCTGAAAAAGGTTATCCCCTGCCGGGTAATGATACAACATACCGCTATCGTTCAAGAGATATAAGATTATCAAAGATTCAGCCGCTTGGTGGAGATACCGTTACAATAACCGCAAAAGTACGCAACTTCGGGCTGCAGGCTGTCACAACTCCATTCAGTGTAAAATTTTATAAAGGTGATCCGGACAATGGCGGGTCTATGATAGCCCAAACTACAGTTGACACCACAATTGCAGCACGCGGTTACAGGAATGTATCAGTTCAATGGGCAATACCGCTCAGTCAGAATTTAGACAGTGTAAGAATTTATGCAGTACTTGACCAGGAAAATGCGGTTACAAATGAAGTTCATGAAAACAATAATAAAGGCTGGGCTCCGGCTGTCGGTTACGGATCAATAACAGGAATTAAACCCGAACATAACACGGTTCCCGGCAAGTTTACTCTCTACCAGAATTACCCGAATCCATTCAATCCCGAATCGACAATTAAATTTGAACTGCCCTCTTCAGGCAAAGCGTCTCTTATAATTTATAATATACTCGGGCAGCAAGTGCAGACTCTTGTAGACGGATTTTTAAATAGGGGAACTTATGCAGTACAGTTTAACGGGGCAAAACTTGCAAGCGGTGTTTATTTCTATCGCCTGCAAACTAACGGCTTCACTCAGACAAAAAAGATGATGCTGATGAAATAAAGGATGGATGATGTCTGATGGTTGATGGAAGCAAATTAAAAATTTGCAAGACCGAAAGATTACAGGATTACAAATTTTAAAGTACTGAAGAGAAGGACAAGTCCCGCAACCCGCTTCGCTAAAGCTCAGCGAGGTAAGGAGCGGGACAGGCTTCGTAAATGCTTCGCTCTTCCTTCTACAACCTGCCTGCCGGATAGGCAGAGCTCAGGATGACACTGCGCTATTAAGATTTTCTCCACCAGAGGCGGACAGGCAATTGTTCTGCTGAAGCCGAACTCACTCTGGTAAAGTCATACCTCCGCCATAGGCAGACAGGTTCGGCAGAAATGACTGTGAAAGAAAAAATGATCGGGAATAAGAATTGTCATATCAAAGGAGTCCGGAAGACGACTGAGATATCTATCCTGGGAGTTAAGATTTCTCTCCTAACAAGTCGGGATTGAAATGACCATACAAATGCGGCAGAGGTATTACTAAAATAAATTACAATTCTTTTCTCAGAGGGATAATTTTGCCAGTATGAAATGTAATCTTAGTAAGCACGATAAATTTTTAACAATCCCCTAATCTTCTTTTCCTGAAATTCCCCCATTCTTTTTTCCTTAAATTCCTTTCCACCGGAATAATATCTCATAAGAAATATGTCTTAACTGAATGAGATATTTTCGAATGGAGTAAACCATCATAAGTGCACAGTTATTAAGAGGGATTAATAATTGTTAAGCTCATCTTAATTTAATCTCATTTCCAATGAGCCGAATTGCTCTTCTTTTCCGCATGTATACCCCGACAGGTTAATACCGGATAATTTTATAAAATAATTTGGAGGAGAGCAATGAGACTAATTACAACCATAATGTTAATTCATTTCACTTTCTGTATTTCTTTTTTTGCACAGAGTGATCCAACAAAAAAAACAGACTTTACCGGAAGCGGTTTGTTTTCTGAAACCGGTCTGTTAACAAATACAAACATTAAAGAATCTGAGGTTCCCGATGCAAAGGTTCTTGATATACCATCGTTTACAAAAGTTACTACCGGTGAGATTGTTACCGATGCAGTTCTTACACAAGGATGTGCATGGGTTGATTACGACAATGATAATGATATGGATTTATTTGTCGCAAACAACAATAATACAAATAATGCACTGTATTCAAATAACGGTGACGGAACGTTTACAAAACTGACTTCCGGAATTATAGTAACCGACGGCAGCAGTACTTCACAAGGTTCCTGGGGAGATTATAACAATGATGGCAACATCGATCTTTTTATAACAAATAAAGAAAACGTAATCAGCCAGGATAATTTTTTATATCTGAATAATGGAAACGGAGATTTCACAAAAATAACTTCCGGCGCTATTGTTAATGACCAGGGATATTCATTCGGTTCGGCCTGGGCGGATATAAACAATGATGGATACCTCGATATGTTCGTAGTGAACCAGATACCAACAGAAAACAATTTTTTATACATGAATAATGGCGATGAAACCTTTACAAAAATAACGACAGGTGATATTGTAAATATACCTGCAACATCATATTCCTGTTCTTTTGGTGATTATGATAATGATAACAATACAGACTTGTTTGTTGCAAACAGGGATGGAGTTAATTTTTTATATCATAATAACGGAGACGGTACTTTTACAAGGATCATTGATGGGGATATTGCAAATGATCTCGAATATTCAATAGGAGCTAACTGGGTGGATTATGATAATGATCTGGATTTTGACTTGTATGTTTCTAATGGTAATGGTGAAAATAATTCTTTATATGAGAATAATAACGATGGAACGTTTACCAAAGTTACTACATTAGAAATAGTTAATGATGGGATACATACATTGTGCAGTAACTGGGCCGATATTGATAATGACGGAGATTTTGATTTATATATAACAACTTTAAATAATAATCTACTCTATGCTAACAACGGAGACAAAACTTTTACCCGGGTAACAACAAATACAATAATTGCAGATAATTCATCCTCCCGCGGATGTGCCTGGGCAGATTATGATAATGACGGCGATATGGATTTGTTTGTTGCCAATTATGGAGTTGCAAACAATCTTTATACAAATGATGGAAACAGCAATAGCTGGATAAATATTAAATGCGATGGCACCGGGTCTAACAAATCAGGCATCGGAACAAAAGTCCGGGTGAAAGCAACCATTAATGGTTCAGTCTACCTGGCAGTTCCGGCAGATTGCCCTGCAAAGCGGATATCTAGCACAAAATAGTTTAGTTGTACACTTTGGATTAGGTGATGCTCAATCTATTGATTCAGTAATAGTGGAATGGACTTCCGGTTTAACTGAAGCTTTTGCTGTACCCGGAATTAACCAGTCATTTACGGCACAAGAAGGGGAAGGAAGTAAATTAACTTCAGCAGGAAGTTCCGACAGAGATGAAGTTCTGCTATCATCTTATAAATTATCACAGAATTATCCGAACCCTTTTAACCCTTCAACAATTATAAATTATCAATTACCAATTACCAATTTTGTTTCGTTAAAAGTTTATGATGTTCTTGGCAATAAGGTTGCAACTCTTGTTAATGATGAGAAACCAGCCGGAAATTATTCCGTTAACTTTAATGCTTCAAACTTATCAAGCGGAATTTATTTCTGTACATTATCGTCTGGAAAATTTATAGAAACAAAAAAAATGATTTTAATAAAATAGAGGAAGGGAAAATGAAAAGTTATATACTTTTACTAAGAGGAGTTATGAAAAACTTATTTACAATTTATCTGCCGATAGGCCGAATTCTTTTATTGCTTACCATTTTGCTTATTAATAATAAATCCTACCCTCAAGACTTTTGGGAACAAACTAATGGTCCTACTGGAGGTACAGTTAATGCACTCGCAATAAACTCAAGCGGCCATATTTTTGCCGGGACTAATGATGGTGGAATTTTTCGCTCAACTGATAACGGAGAAAATTGGGTACAGATAAATAATGGGTTACCAACTCTTTGGATTCGCTCACTCGCAATAAACTCAAGCGGCCATATTTTTGCAGGAGCTTCTTTGGCTGATGGTATTTTTCGCTCAACTGATAACGGAGAACATTGGGAAGAGAAAAATAATGGGTTGCCTTATACTTCTGTTTATTCACTCGCAATAAACTCAAGCGGTCATATTTTTGCTGGAACTATTGCTAGTTATGTTTATCGCTCAACTGATAACGGAGAAAATTGGGTACAGATAAAAAACGGGTTAACGGATAATACTGTTTATTCAGTCGCAATAAACTCAAGCGGTCATATTTTTGCTGGAACTGATGGTGATGGAGTTTTTCGCTCAACTGATAACGGAGAAAATTGGGTAGAGATAAATAATGGGTTACAGGCTTATCTACATGTTTATTCAGTCGCAATAAACTCAAACGGTCATATTTTTGCTGGGGCTATTGCTGATGGAATTTTTCGCTCAACGAATAACGGAGAATATTGGGAAGAGATAAATAACGGGATAGAAGCTGGTGATTATGTTCGTTCAATCGCAATGAACTCAAGCGATGATATTTTTGCAGGAACTAATGCTGGAGCTTTTCGCTCAAATAGTAACGGAGCAAGTTGGGTACAGATAAATAGCGGGTTACCTGGTGGTTATGTTTATTCACTTGCAATCAACTCAAGCGATTATGTTTTTGCTGGAACTGATAATGATGGGGTTTTCCGAAGTGTAAATACAACCACGTCAGTTGAGGATGAGAATAATACTATCCTATCAACATTTTCATTATCGCAGAACTATCCAAACCCCTTCAATCCGAACACGGTTATTAGTTATCAGTTACCGGTAAGTGGAGTTATTACTTTAAAGATTTATGATATCCTGGGCAAGGAGGTCGCAACACTAGTTAATGAGGAAAAACCGGCGGGGGATTATTCGGTAAACTTTAATGCTTCGAACTTATCAAGCGGAATTTATTTCTATAAACTGCAGGCAGGGAATTTTGTGCAGGTAAAGAAAATGATGCTGATGAAATAAAAGGATGGACGAGGGTTGATGGATAATGATTGATGTATGATGGAGGAGAATTGCAAGAATACAAGATTGCAGGATTGTCCGTGGGACGACTGAGATATCTGTATTGAGAGATGAGATTTCTTATCCAACTTTATGAGATTCGAAATGATCCGCCAGAGCGGGAAAAGCAAGCCTGCCGGAGAAAGGTAAGTCCCAAATAGCGGCAGACGGGGGGACAACAAACCCTTATTTTTCCCGGTTATCAACTGACAAACCAATGCAAAGTTTACCAAGTAAATGTAATTGTTTCTTAAAAAAGTGTGCCTGATCGCAGCCATAACGTAGTTTATTATTAAATATGAACCTTATTAATAATAAATAGTGGCATATAATTTGGTTCTGATCATCCGGCAACATATTTTTGAATTAACATTGTGGATTTACTTGTATGGTTAACTGTTCACCGGTATACGTCCACGCACCAGAAGAATTCTATCAACACACCTGTTTTATTTCCAATAAATATCTATTCCGGGATGGCTGCATAATAACAAATGTTATATTAACAGATTGTAATAATGCAGGACCCATCAAAAAAAACACATAGGAGAATATTATGAGAAAGTGTTTACTATTTGTTATGGTTCTGCTTATCAGCTTTTTAATTAATACAACATTTGCACAAAACAGCTGGGTAGCGCAATCCAACCCGCTGGGAACCGGCGAGGATGCTATGATAGGCAAAGTTCAGTTCGTAAGTCCGACTGAAGGATGGATTTCAGGCAGCAGGGGCGATCTGCTTCACACAACCAATGCCGGTGCAGATTGGCTGCTTGTAACACCATTTCCGAATGATACTGTCTGGTCCTCTTCTGATGCGGCATTGTCTATGTCGTGGGTTAATGCCACTCACGGCTGGAAAATTAATTCTATAGGTTCGGCATATGGAATTTCCTATGGTGTTGTAGTACACAGTACAACCGATGGCGGAAATACCTGGCAGAAGAAAGTACTGTCTACTACAGAAGGTGATTTCGGTTTCGAGATTCAGTTTGCAGATGTAAACAACGGCTGGCTTCTTGCTTTTAATTTTACAACACAAACTGCAACTTTTATGAGGACAACTGACGGCGGAAACAACTGGGTTCCATTTGATGGTGCCGGAATCTTTTTCTATGTAGATGCTAACACGGGCTGGTCATTTTACGGATCAGGTGTAAATGGTGCAGACCCTCCTTATAAAATATTGCGCACTACAAACGGAGGAACAAACTGGACGGAACAATATTCAGATAATACAGCCGGCGGCTATAACGCAATGTATTTTTCGGATCTGCAGCACGGATGGATTGTAGGAGATAATGCTAAAGTTATGAAAACAACTGACGGCGGTACTACCTGGAGTTTTATTACAAACAGCGGTATAAGTACGGATTACAGAAGTAAATCGGTCTTCTTTCTTGATGCAAACAATGGGTGGATCTCCTCCAAAGACGGTGCAGGTTACGGAACTGTTCAGCACACTACAAATGGCGGGACAACATGGTCAACCCAGGTAACTCCTCTCCAGAATACACAAGGCGGTAATTCAATTTTTAGTATTTATTTTGTTGATGCTCAGCATGGCTGGCTCACCGCTGATTACGGATATATTTGCAGTTATACAGGAACAACTGCCATTGAAAGTGATAACGGGAGAGTAAATTCTTTTGCACTTTCACAGAATTATCCGAATCCTTTTAACCCGTCAACCAGGATTCAGTATTCAATAGACAGTAAGCAATTCATAACCCTGAAGGTTTATAATGTTCTGGGAAATGAAGTTGCAACACTGGTTAATGAAGAAAAGCCCGCAGGTAATTACTCCGCTGTATTCAATGGTCATACTTCCGGAGGTCAGAATCTTTCAAGCGGCGTATATTTCTATAGACTTACAAGCGGAACCTTTACAGAAACCAGGAAAATGATCTTGATGAAATGATGAAGTAAAAATTATTTATTCAATAAAGCTGCCGCAGGGTAAATGCGGCAGCGATAATTTTCCCGTTGAATAAGATTTATCTGTTAACGTAATACCCCACTTAATAAATCAAATATATGAAAACTATTCACCTGCAAATTGGATTATTGTGTGCAATTAAGATTTTTTCCATCAGGGTTGGAATAGCCAGTCTTCTTCCGGAAACTTCTTCTGACAAAGCCAAGCCTCTGCCATAGGCAGACAGGTTCGGCAGAAATTAGTGTAAAAGAAAAAATGATCGGGAATAAGAATTGTCATATCGAAGGAGTCCGGAGGACGACTGAGATATCTATCCTGGGAGTTAAGATTTCTCCCTACGCCTGCCTACCGGCATAGGCAGGGTCGAAATGACTCTGTGTGAGAGATTCTGATATTCATCAGAATGACACTCCATTAAGATTTCTCTCCCGACCAGTCGGGAACTGCCTTACCGGCAGCCAAGTCGAAATGACAAAGTGTGAGAGACTGTCTTTCACAGGAATATCTTTAGAGTAGAGAACATAGCGACAGGAAAATCTGAAAACTTCTCTTCCAATCTGCAGACAGCTCTCCTTCAAAATTCAATTTGCCCTTTTATCATTCCCTTAAACCTGCAGTTTAATTTTACTTACTATCTGTTTTATAATTCATAAAATTGCCGGCAGAAAATCCCGGAGATAAAAGTTTATGAAAATTTTACTATTAGTTTGTATTATCACTGCTGCGTCGGTATATGCAAAGTATCCCACACTTAAAGACAATTCTAATGCAAAGATTTCCGCTGTCAGATTAAATGAGAAAATTAAAATCGATGGTAAACTCACCGAAAAGATCTGGCAGAGACCCGGATTTAACACACTGCTGCAGCAGGATCCCCAGCAGGGTATCAGGCCATCCCAGAAAACAGAATTCTGGTTTGCCTATGATGATGAAGCTATTTACTTCGCGGCAAGGTTTTATGATTCACATCCCGATTCTATTATGGCAAGGCTTGTACGGAGGGATTTTATATGGGGCGATCCTTCCGACGGATGTGTCCTCTATTTAGATTCGTACCGCGATAAACGTAACGGATATTTCTTTTATGTTTCTGCTGCCGGTGCTTTAGCCGATGGATTAATAGAGAATGATGTTAAGCAGCCCAATGATCTTAGCTGGGATGCTGTATGGGAGGGTGAGCGTAATATTGATGATAAAGGCTGGACGGTTGAAATGAAAATTCCCTACTCGCAGCTCCGCTTCAGGGAAGGCGATGAACAGGTGTGGGGTGTGAATGTTGAAAGATTTATAAGCAGAAGGTTTGAAACCGATATGGTGGTTTATACTCCGAGGAATGAAAGCGGTTTCGCTTCAAGGTTTCCGGATCTTGTAGGTATAGAAAAAATCACTCCTCCTTCAAGAGTTGAACTGCTCCCTTACATAGTTGGAAAAGCAAAATATATCGGGGCTCAGCCCGGTGATCCTTTTAATTCAGGACATGAATATTCGCCCGGTGCCGGACTTGATTTAAGAGCAGGGCTTGGAAGCAGTCTTACTCTTAATGCTACCATCAATCCTGATTTCGGTCAGGTTGAAGTTGATCCGGCAGTGGTAAACCTGTCAGATGTAGAATCAACGTTTGATGAAAAGCGCCCTTTCTTTACCGAAGGCGTGAGCATTTACAGGTTCGGACAGGGCGGCACAAATAATAACGTTTCTTTCAACTGGCCGACCACAAATATTTTTTACAGCAGGCGTATCGGAAGGAATCCGCAGGGCAGTCTGCCTGACTATGATTATGCAGATATTCCGCAGGGAACTCATATACTCGGTGCCGCAAAAATATCGGGTCAGGTATATGACGGCTGGAAAATAGGAACTATTCACGCGGTCACTCAGCGTGAGTATGCGGATATTTCTGTTGATGGTCAGCGCTCCAGCATTGAAATGGAACCACTGACTTACTATGGAATCTTCCGCGCACAGCGGGATTTCAATTCCGGGAAACAGGGATTGGGACTGCTTACTACATTCACAGACCGCTTCTTTAAAAACGACGGACTGAATACAATGATAAATAAAAATGCATTTGTAATAGGAAGCGACGGATGGACATTCCTTGATGAGGATAATACATATGTTCTTACAGGATGGGCGGCATTATCAAACGTAACGGGTTCGAAGGAACGGATAACTGCACTGCAGAGAAGTCCGGTTCACTATTTCCAGAGACCCGATGCGTCATATATTTCTGTCGACAGCTCTGCAACATCATTAACCGGATACAGCGGGCGGTTGATGCTGAATAAAAACCGCGGACGCTGGGCAATAAATACTGCTGTGGGTTTGATCAGTCCCGGCTTTGACGTGAATGACTTAGGTTACGGTTCATATAGTGATTATATAAACGGCCACTTCTTTACCGCTTACAGATGGACTGAGCCCACGGCATTTTATCAGAATGCCGGAGTAAATTTCGGAGCATACACAAGTTATGATTTCGGAGGGAATAATACCGCTCAGGGATACAGGCTTGCCTCATATCTGAATACTCCTGATTACAACGGTGGGGACATCGGGTTCACCTATAGCCCGGGCACATTAAATTCAAGAAAGACCCGCGGCGGTCCTTTAACGGTAAATCCTTCAAGTACGTCATACTTCTGGGATCTGTATTCAGATAACCGCCAGTGGTGGGTTCTGAGCACAGGCGGTTCGGGTAAATTCAGCAATGACGGGAACTCATATTCTCTGTATGCTTCATGTAGAATTCAAGGTAACATCCACTTTAACAATGTCGGTAGGACCGCAGTACACTAATGATATTTCAGAAACACAGTGGGTAAGCAACTTTAAAGATCCTTATGCCAATGATACATACAACCGCAGGTACGTTTTTGCGCACCTGGAACAAAATATACTTGCGGCGAATATCAGGGCCGACTGGATCTTAAGTCCTTCTCTCAGTTTCCAGGTTTACTTCCAGCCGTTGATCGCATCAGGAAGTTATAACAGCTTTAAATATCTTCTGAGACCAAAGAGCTATGATTTTAATACTTACGGAAGAAACGGATCTTCTCTGGTACAGAATACATCTGCAGGCGGTGATGTTATATCGTATGAGCTTGACCCGGATGGTTCGGGACCTGCCCCTGCACAGGTAATAGGAAATCCTGATTTTAATTATATATCTCTGCGGGGCAACGCAGTTCTCCGCTGGGAATATATGGCGGGCTCAACCCTGTACCTTGTGTGGACACAGAGCAGAGAAAACATAGAATCCGACGGCGACTTCCGGTTTGGAAGATCATTCAATAACTTGTTTAGTGTACGTCCCGATAATATTTTCATGCTTAAAGTGAGTTACTGGCTGTAGTAAAATTGCCGGCTTACCTGATCTGATAATTAAGGATTTTAACAATCCGCCAATCTTTCTAACTTACCTGTTAGTAATAAAAACTATTGGTAAAAGGTAAATTAAATGAAAAAGCGTTTATTCCTTCTTTCATCGTTAATAACAGTATTAGTAATATTTCTGCTTTCTGTTTCTTTCTCATGCCGCGAGTATAAGAAGCCGCACTCTTATAATCTTACCGGAATGTGGAAAGGAAAAGTTCAGTTCAGGACAGGAGATTATGCACAGATTAAAGACCTGGAATTTATGCGTGTTTATAATGCAGGCGGAACTATGACTGAATCTTCAAACTACGACGGTGTGCCTCCTACTCCCCCGGCTTACGGTATCTGGAAAAAAACGGGAACTAATAAATATGAAACGAGATATGAATTTTACTGGAATAATGTTCCGCCGGCTTACGAAGATTTAAAACTGAACGGCGGTTTTTCTCCCGGCGGTTACGGAATTCTTACAGAGAAAATTACTCTTTCAGAGGATGGAAAATCTTACACTTCAAAAATCAGCTTCAGTTCATTTGATAAAACCGGGAAACAGCTTGTTTCAGGAGATGAGGGAGATACCGAAGCTAAAAAAATGGAGTTTGATGAAAATTAGAATCTGATGATATTAATCTTTGTTTCCGGATTTAAACAGCAGGCATTTTTTATAACCAAATAATTTATTTTTTATTTATGGCTTACAATCTAAAACTTGCAGACAGAGTAAGAGAGTCCCTTTCCATATTAAAAAACGTTGAAGAAAAAAAGATGATGGGCGGACTTACGTTTATGGTTAATAATAAAATGTGCGTCGGAATTTATAAAGATAATTTGATGGCGCGCATAAGCCCGGAAGTTTATGAATCTTCGCTTGAGAAAACGGGATGCAGGAAAATGGAATTTACAGGCAGACCGCTGAAAGGTTTTGTTCTTGTGGAACCTGAAGGAATCAAAACAAAAAGAGAACTTCAATACTGGATTAACCTTGCGCTTGATTTCAATAAATTAGCTAAAGCTTCAAAGAAGAAAAAATAAAAGCACTCACCCCTATTAATATTTAATAAACAAATTCACCTTCTTTCATTAAGAATTTTTAATTGAGAAACTGCACTGAACTTTCCTGAAGTAATGATTATAAACTTTATCCCCCCGGTTCGTTTTGCTATTAATATTTATTAATAAAAGTTTAATCCCGCTTTAATTTTTAATCTGTATTTATAAACGATATATGGTTTAGCAGCTAATTAATTTATTCATTCACAATTAAAGAAAGAATTCTATGAAAATGCTTTTGAGAGTAACCCTGCCGCATGAACCTTTTAATGCTTTAGTAAAAAAAGGTACCGTGGGAAAAACACTGGAAAAGATTATGGGAGAATTAAAGCCGGAAGCCGCATACTTTTCACTGAACAATGGCCAGAGAAGTGCACTGATGGTTGTAAATGTAACCAATGGAGGTGATTATGTTAAGTATGCCGAACCGTTCTTTCTGGAGTTCAAAGCAAATATAAGTTTTGAAATTCTAATGACTCCGGAGGAATTGAAAGCTTCCGGGATTGAGGAGATAGGTAAAAAATATGGTTAATTTCAGGTAAAGCTTAAATTAAAAGAACGAAAATGGCACAGACTGATTTTCAAGTTTGTGCCATTTTAAATTTTAAAAATACACCTCCAACGGCTATCTCTCAAAAAGCTGGCAACCGGGTATTCTCTAATGTAAAAAGTCTTCTATCGATTTCATAAACATATCCGGCTGATCAACAAATGTCATATGTCCGCTCTGGGGAAATATAATCAGCTTTGAACCGGGTATCTTTTCGTGCATCTCTTCTGATAGTGAAGGAGCGCATTCATCATGATCCCCGCAGTTTATAAGTGTAGGGACATTTATTGTATGAAGCCTGTCTACATACTCCACTGATTTCAGATTGCCGTCTATTATATATTCACCGTCAGATCCCCACATCTCGCGGTAAAGAGTCCAAGCAAAACCCTGGCTGACCGGATCATAGGAGGGATCAGGATTACGCTGATAGATGTAAGGAAAATATCCCTCACCCCATGCGGCGGTCATATATTCTGTTGTGTACCTGTTCTGCTCATAAGGAAGTCCGTGACCATATAATCCTTCCTGTTCCATTTTATTAATTCTGTCACGCAATTCGGGCGACATATTTTCTTTTATCTTTACAAAAACATCATTCATTTGTTTTGTGCTGGGGAATGTGCTGCATAAAATCAGGTGCGATAAATTCTCCTGGTATTTAAGAGCGTAAGCCTGTGCAAGCACTCCGCCGTATGAATGTCCAAGCAGATTTATTTTACCAAGTCCGAGTGTTTCTCTGACTGCCTCAACATCTTCAACCATATTTTCTACTGTGTATTGAGTTGCATCATCAAGTACTCCTGATTTACCTGAGCCTCGCTCATCAATAAAAATCAAACGGTTATGCCGCGCAAGCGGAAGCAGGTAAGGGAGAAAGTAATCGTGTGTAGCGCCGGGACCGCCATGTACAATCATCAGAGGCTCACCCTTTCCAAACTCTTCGTACCATATCATCACTCCGTTCGCATCAACATACCCCTGCTGTATCTGGTATACGTTTGAAGATTTGTCCTGTGATTGCTGGCAGAATAACAAAGTCGATAATAACATGAAAAACAAAGAAGAAATAATAAAGCGGTTCATCTCTTTACTCCCGTAATTTTTAGAAAGCTTTAACAAACTTACGAAGGATATGTTAGTTAATACAAAGGCTTTGATGAATAATCAATTAGTGTTTTACTCTTATTAAAAATTAATTATTTTAAGAAAAATAATTTCGGGATAAATTTTATCTTTAAACTGAAATAAAGGAAAAGATGAACAAAAATTGGTTTGTGCGAAAAGGAATTTTCTTTTTCCCCGTCTCAATAACCGGGTGGTTAATTGCAGCCGCAGCCCTGGTATATTGTGTTTATATCTTTATTGATATAGACAGCCGTTCACATTCAGCCAGCGATACACTAAGAAACTTTTTCTTTATGGCTTTAATTGTAGGATCTGTCTATTCTATTATTGCTTTTTTTACAACTAAGAGGACAAAATGAAATCTGCCTGCAGTCTTAAAATTGAAGCAGGCAGATTAATTATTAGTAAAAGATTTTTTTACATTCCTGGCCAAAGCCATCCGAAAATACCTGCTGTGAACAGAGCGTAAATTAACCCGTCAAACATGGATTTAATAGTCGCACTCCAGCTTTTCATGTACCAGATGCTGTCCTGCATAAGAGCAAGACTATAACCTGCAAAAGAAACGGCACCGACAAACCGGAACACTGAAAGATAATCAGATCCCGCCTGAACTGCGTGACCCGTAATGTATGCTGAAAAAATGCCGATGATAAGGCAATAGATGAACCATAAAACCAGGCTCTTACCCATTTTCATTTCACCTGAGGGAAAAACCGTTGTAATAAGAACCGGACCTTTGTTCATTTTCTCTTGGAATTGTTCCGATTTTCTTTCCTTCGGATCAGTACAGAAAGGAAGCATATAATCCCCGGTCGGAATATTATACTTCCTGAGATCATTCATTATCTCATCTTCGGAAGGAAGTTTTTTGAAATCGGAATTATGGTAAGTAAAAAGCATGTGCAGTAAGAGAACTAATAACAAAAACGGCAACGGCAGAAAGTAGTATCGGGAGCCAGAGTGAAACAATGGAAACCATATTATTTCCTCCAGTAAGTTTTAAATAGTGTGAATTTTTACCTGTGTGATAAGATAGTGAAGTTTGAAGAACAACTGCAATAAAAATTATTTAATTCCGAAAAAATAAATCAGTATAGCAGATACATTTTCCCGCCAGTTCCCCCACTGATGACCCCCGTTGTATATATTAAATGAATGACGGATATTTAATTTGTTCATTTCATTATCCAGTTTCTGATTTGCTGATAAAAACGTATGTCCATCGATTGTCCCATTGTAAAGATCATATCTTCCCACAGCAGAACAGAATTTATAATTCTTTTTTAAATCCGCATTCGAAGAAATATTATCAATTGCATCCAGTAAGAAAGTTGATACTGTTGTTGACTGACCTGCCGCATTCAGAAATTTATCAGGTCTGTTCAATGCAGTAAGAAAAGCATAATTTGCACCTGCAGATACACCCATTGAAATACGGTTTTCTGCCGTTTGAGATGTTTTATAGTTTGTGTCAACAAAAGGCAAAAGTTTATCACAGATAAATTTAGTATACCCTTCTCCAGCATCCGGAAAAGTGCTGTAATCATTCACACTATAACCGATGAAGACTGAGATTACAGGCTTAATCTTTTTTTCAGCTATAAGGTTATCAAGTATATTTTTAAAATTACAATATTCCAGAGCTTTGATCCCGTCATTAAAATAAATTACAGGAAGTTCTTTGAGTGAATCATATCCTGCAGGAATATATATTTTTACCTGCCTCTTATTATCGGGAGATTCAAATAACAGGCTGTCGATAGAACCGTGAGATATATCAGCATTATAATTTCTTAAAGGGTCGGGTTTGAACAGAGGCATTGCAAGCTGGGAATGTTCACCAAATCCGCTTGGTACTTTAACAGGATTAAGAGGATCTGTAAGAGTTTTATTATTAATCAAGAAAAGATAATCAACTCTTGCATCAGGCGGTAGAGAATAAAATTTGTAAAAGAAATTTTCATTTCCGCATTCAATTTTATTTAGTGTATCAGGAGTAGTCCATCCAGCCTGCATATCTGCATTTATTAATACTGCTGAATCTGTTCCGATGTAGAATATTAAAGCAAGTGAACTGTCTTCAATAAAAGGTGAGACAGGATGTGCACTAAGAAATTTCTGCAAAAAAGATGGACGTCTAATTAAAGGAAGCTGCTTGAGTGAGTCAATAAATCTTACGGTAGTGCTTTTTTCAAGCCGGGTTTCTGATGGGGCAGTTGAGGGAACCGGTGCGGTCTTACTATTATCTTCACAACCAGTTAACAGCAGAAGGGAAAAAAGAATTGATAAAAATAAATATCTCTCCCCTGCTTTCATTTTTAACCTCATTCACAATATGATTTTAACTATACAAAAATATAGAACAATTTATTCTCAAAAAAGTTTTCTACGGATAACACATTTTCCCGGCCGGAAGAGTCGAAGGAAAATTTGTAAATGTGTATTTGATAAAAAATATTTTTAATTACGGGTAACATTTTATCATATTTTTGCGTCTCTCTGATAGCAAACGAAAATATCCTTGATTAATAAATCTGAAAATATATTAGAGTTTACTTTACTGTATAATAAATACAAAATACGACTCTATAATTACGTTCTTAAGATGTGTTCAGACAGTATGCTGGCGGACGACATCGTGCAGGACGTTTTCATAAAGCTTTACAAGAATTTAAGCTCCATACAAAATAAGCAGAGTGTGCATTTCTGGTTATTCAAAACTGCTAGAAATGAATTCTATACACTTTTAAGAAACACAAAACTCAGTAAGCTATATACTAACGCTGAAGATTACGATGAAGTTGAACTTGAAGATGATCTTTCGGTAACAGAGGAAATTGAAAATAATGAACTTAAATCAATAGTAATAAATGAACTTGATAAGATGAGTGCTGAAAACAAAGAAATTTTTGTGCTGAAAGAATACTCCGGATTTACATATAAAGAAATAGCTGCGTTGCTTGAACTCGATATTGAAACAGTAAAAAGCAGGTTATATAAAATCAGGCAAAGACTTATTAAAAAGATATCAAAACTTGTGTAGAAAATAATACAGGTGATTTAAATGGAAGATAATAAATTCAGGGAAATGATTAATCTTTATTGCGACGATGAACTGAAAAAAGATGAAGAATCATTTTTATTCACTCAGCTTTCAGAGAATTTTGAGGCGAGAGAATATTTCAAAAGATTAAACAGTATTAAAGGCGCAATTGCGGACTCAGTTGAAGAATTCCCTGAAGAACTAGATGAAAGAATTCTTAAGTCTATCAATTTGGAGAATTCATCCGGACAATCACTTTTTTCAAAGCATAATTTATTCATTTCGATTTCAATTGCGGCATCAATTGTTCTGCTGATTATCAGCGGCTACCTGTTTTTCAGAATTTCTGTTTACAATGGAAAAGTTGATAACCTTTCACAACAGTTAAAAATGCAGTCCCGCACAATAGAAATGCTCTACAATTCCTTACCGGGAATAGAAGTTGAATCATCACTAAAAAATGCAATTATCATAAAACCAAACAGTTGAGAATAAAATGAAAACAAAATATTTATTTCTGCTTTTACTTCTTCTTATTCCATTCGGATGCAAAGAAGGAAATGATATTGAAGTAGTAACTGATTATAATCAGGACTATGTTCAGTATAAAGATTTAGATAAATCTCCCCAATTAATAAATGGAAATTCGGACGCACTAATACACTCGATTATGACAGTTTATCACAAAAAATACCCTGTTACAGATAAGGTCAATGAAAAGCCGTCTCTCGAATACAGGTTTCTGGTAGACGAAAAAGGTACAGTAAAAAAAGTTATTGTGGGGAAGAATAATGATCCGGAAGTAAATAAGCTTGTACTAAATTCAGTAAAAGACTGGAAATTCACACCCGGTGAAAAGAATGGTAAGGTTGTAAAGTTTCAGGATCCGATGATATTATCTGAATTTGCCAACCTTGATGTAAATGAAAAAGATTATTATCAGTCCGTCGATCAAATGCCGGAACCCATTGGAGGAATGATGTCCATTCAGCAAAAGATTGTATATCCTGACTCCGCAAAAAATAATGGAATTGAAGGAAAAGTTTTTCTGACAGCATATATTAATGAAGCAGGAAAAGTTGTATCAGTTAAAATTAATAAAGGAATCGGCGGCGGATGCGATGAAGCTGCAATGCAGGCAGTTCTGCAAACAAAGTTTATTCCGGGAAAGCAGGATGGCAAACCTGTAAAAGTCCAGGTCACTATTCCAATAGTTTTTAAGCTGCATTAGAAATAAGAGAGTCGAGATTGTGAAACGGGAAGTGGGCAATAAATCTTCCCGCTTTTTATGCTCCCTATTTTTAAAATATTCAAAATACTGCTATTATTAAACGCGGTTTAGATGCAAAAGTCTTTTATCCGCTTTTATAAAGTTTACAAATCTCCTGCTAGTGCCTTAATTTCTTTCCTTTTCAAATCTTCTGAATGAATCCTATTTACCCTGAACTAATTTTAAATTTTATACGCATGTACAATTAAAGAGATTTAGCAATTCAAAACTCTATGATCATTTTTAAAAATAATAATACAGGAGAGTTCTATATGAGAAACTTTATATTATTTGCTATTTGTGCAATAGTGGTTTTAGCCTGGTCAAATGCCGCTGCACAAAACACAACTTCCTGGATAGATTCAACCGGAGGTTATTGGAACGATGCAAGTAAATGGTCTAATGGTGTTCCCGGTCCTAATAGCGATGTTATAATCAATATTCAGGGAAATTTTGCAGTTAATCTTCAAAGTGACGTAACTATTAAAAGTTTAACATTTGGAAATGCCGGCTGGGGAACACAAACGATTCAATTCGCCGGATTTCAACTCACCCTGAATGGTGGAAATAGTGTTATTTCTGATGGAGCCACTACTTATTTAACAGGAAGCATTATTAATAAAGGGACGTTGACATTCACCGGCACACGGAATAAAATAATTACACCTGTTTTTGATAATCAGGGCACTGTTGTTATCGAAGGCCCGGTAGACTTTTACTATCCGTTTACAAATGAATCCAATTGTAAAATTAATATTACTAATGATGTTTTAATTCAAACTGAATATAGCGGAGTAATCATTAATAATGGAACTCTTATAAAATCATCCGGAACCGGAAGAGCAAATATTCAAGGAAAGTTCACAAACGAAGATTCTATTATTGTGAATTCCGGCACTTTGATTTTAACGGGAACCGGACCGACTAACTTTTGGGGAGGAACGTACTATGCCGCAGCAGGGGACTCTTTAATAAATTCTGTAAATGTTTCTAATTCCGGTTCACATGCAAGAGGAACCTTAACAGGAAATCCTGATGGAGAAATTATTTTTGAAGGGAATAATTTTTTCGCGGATTCATCAGAGGTAGTTCTCAATTTCGGTGGATCGGGTTTTAATTGGGTAAGTGGTACAATCACTCAGCTTGGCGGGGGCAGCTGGGTAAATATCGGAAAAATGTATACTGTCGGCACCGGGGAAAAAATAATGGCTGCTCACTTTATAAATAACAATATGTTTCAAGTTGATGGTTCGCTTAAAGTATTCTATGATTCATTTATAAATAACCCGGGATAAACAATTAGTATATGCCGATAACTGTAGTATTGCAACTGAATATTTCGGTAGTTTTATTAATAAAGGATTTTTTATAAAAGAATCGGGATCAGGTACTGCAAGTATCTCTGCATCATATTTTACAAATGAAGATTCAATAATTGTTAATTCAGGTAATTTGATAATAAACGGTACCGGTCCAGATTACTTTTTCGGCGGAACGTACTACGCAGGCACAGGCGATTCATTAATAATAGCCGTAGATGTTGGCGGCTCTTACGCTAAGGATACTCTTATAGGAAATCCAGATGGATATATTACATTTCAGGGAAATAAGCTTTACGCTGATTCTACTGAAGCTGTATTAAAATTCGGTGGTACAGGTTTACAATGGTTAAGTGGAATATTTTTAAATGCGGGTAATAGTAATTTGGTTAACGAAGGAATAATATACGTCAAGGGCGGAGATACAAAATCATTCAGTAATGTTAATTTCCAAAACAATGGTACAATGGATATTAAATCCCCGGTTTCAGTTGTCGGAGATAATATCCTGGTAAATAATGAAGCGGGAACAATAAACATTTATGATAACTTTAATTTGTCAAGTAATCATAAAGATTCGTTTGTAAATAAAGGTTTATTTAAGAAAACTGGAACAGGATCAGCAACTATTTCATCTCAATTTGAAAACTCCGGGACTATAGACATAACCGGCAGCTTAAACTGGAACGATAATTTTGAACCGGACTCCACATCTGTTCTGAAAATTGAAGCTGATACCTTAAATATTTATGGAAAATTAAATATAACAGGACAAGCTATGCTAAGCGGCGGGGCTATGGTTACGCTATCTCCTCCCTTTGCAATCGGAGATAGTATTTTAATATTAACAGCACAACAAGGAGTCGTAGATACCTTTTACTCAGCAGAAAGCAGTGTTGATACAATCGGACTGGAGCCTTCATATTCAACAAATAGTGTATCATTAAAACTTTATAGAAATAATGTTCTTGCTGTTGCAAATGAGAAAATTAATTTACCTGAAAAATTTGAACTTGCACAGAATTATCCCAACCCATTTAATCCTGTTACAATTATTAATTATCAATTAACAATTAACAATTTTGTTTCTTTAAAGGTATATGATATTCTTGGAAGAGAAGTTGCAACATTAGTTAATGAAGAAAAACCGGCAGGAAAATATTCTGTAAACTTTGATGCTTCTACATCTTGCGAGCGGAATATATTTTTACAGGATCACAGCAGGAAAATTTGTTGAAACGAAAAAGATGATTCTGATTAAATAGAATCAGATAAATTTAATTTTTGAAAAATTGTACTGCTCTTTCTATATAATTTCAGGACAGGCACTTAAGTTGCATTAAAATAAGCCCAGTATGGCCTCTTGCTATTCACACTGCTGAAAAAAAATTTTAGCATGCCTTCCGGGCTCATTTTTATTTTAAAAATTATCTTTGAGCACAAAAATATATTTACTCCGGGAACATCTTTATTCATCATTAGCAGAAGAAAATGTGCAGTAAATAATAGAGAGCAATTTACATTTTGAAATCCTGAGACATAATATCAAGTTGCAATGTATGTATGCAGTTCAAGAGTTTAACACTGTGGCCAAAAAACTGAGATTAAGTTGGTGTTAACTAAAAACAGTTAATTTACCTTAGAAGTACGTTCCGTTCTCAATATTGAATAAAACCATCAGATATGTTAACCTGAGAATATTAATTTTTATTTTTTTATCTTGTAAGAGTTAAATGAGGGAGAAATTATAAAACTTAATAAGGCATTTGACAGGATTACCTATGATAATACCCCGATTTATCTGAAACAAATATTTTCCCCCTCTGATTTACAAAACCGACCGTTGAAGGTGAATTAATAATGTCCATGATAACCTATGGATATGTTACACCGGGGAAGTTCAACCAGGTTAAATGATGTATTCTTTAATATTTATAGTATCCATAATTTTATTTGTTCCTTTCTATGCACCTGCACAATCAATTTACTTTGACCGGTTAGATACTGAAAACGGTCTCTCAAACAATTCAGTTTATGAAATAATTCAGGATCGCGAAGGTTTTTTATGGTTTGCTACAGATGACGGGCTTAACCTCTTTGATGGATACGAGTTTAAAATATTCAGAGATGACGCAGATAATGATAATTCATTATCGGGCAATTCAATCTGGTCACTCAAAGAGGATAGTAAAGGTAATATCTGGATTGGAACAAAAAGCGGCTGGCTTAATCGTTACAACCCGGTTACTAACAAATTCAAAAAATGGAGACTTAAATCTGAAATCATTGAGGAAAACACTATCACTGTCATTCAGGAAGATAATAATAATAGAATATGGATCGGAACTTATCGAAGCGGGTTGTACAGACTCGATCCCTCAACTGACAAAATTGATCACTGGTCTAATGATCCTAACGACAACAAGTCTTTGAGCAATAATTATATTTCGTCAATACTTCAGGACAACGAAAATAATTTATGGATCAGCACATACTACGGATTAAACAGATTTAACCCGCGGTCATCCCAAGCAATTTTTACACACTTTTTTAATGAACCTGATAACCCTAACAGTATAAGCAATAATGTTGTATGGTATCTTACCAAATCAAAATCTGATCCTGATCTGATATGGATTGGCACTGCTGATGGACTGACCAGCTACAGAACAGACAAAAAAATATTTTCACAAATTAAAATTCCAAATCCTGATAATCTGCAATTCGGAACTTCCGCAGGTTCCGTAATAGAGGACTCTGAATTTGATGGAGACAAAATTCTTTGGATCGATTCATTTGCAGGACTTATAAGAATGAATGTCGATAACGGGGACTTTACCAGGTTCACATCAGATAAAAATAACCCGAACAGTCTGTCAAGCAACCAGATCAATAGAATGCTTCAAGATCAATCAGGTGTTTTTTGGCTGGCAACTGATAACGGGTTAAGTTTTTTTTCTTCCAAAAGTACAAAATTCAATAATACTTTATCCTCTAAATATAAATTTATAAATCCTGGTTATCTTATTAATAAAAATATAAGAGCCATCGCAACAACACCCGACGGTAAAACATGGTTTGGTACGGAACAGGGATTATATTACTCAGTACATTCGGATAAAAAAAATTTAATTAAAAAGCATAACGAATCGGGTAAATTAAATATCTGGTCATTAACTTCTGATAATAAAGATAATCTTTGGATAGGAACTTACGGGTTAGGTTTGTTCCGGCTAAATCTGAAGACAGATCAGCTTATAAAAGTATCCGATTTTGAAAAAAATAAAAAATCTCCTGCAGTAAAATTTAATAAGGTTGTCTACTGTGATGACAGAAACAATATATGGATTGGTTTCTGGGGATTAGGACTTGTACGATTTGACCCCCAAAATGGAACTTATAAACACTGGTTTAATGAGACAAATAATCCCAACAGTTTAAGTCACAACGATGTGTGGGTAATTCACCAGGATGCTAATGACAGAATATGGATAGGGACAAATGGTGGAGGACTAAATTTATTTGATAAAAAAAACGGGGGACAATTTTACAGATGGAGTGTTGATAAAAATAACCCGGGAAATATCAGCAGCAACAGTATCTATTCGATATACGAGGCCCGCAAGAGAAACACCAAATCAGGACCGAATGAAAATATTTCAATCGACAACGATGTTGTTATGTGGATTGGATCCAATAAAGGATTAAACAAGTTTGTTGTTAAGAATTCAGCCGGAAGAGAAAATGAGTTGCCACCGGATGTTAAGATAACTGCATATTCATTGAGGGATGGTCTTTCTGATAATTCTATCAATTCTATAGTTGAAGACAATGCCGGTAATTTATGGCTCGGCACAAGCTCCGGAATAACGATGTTTAACCCGGAAGAAAATAAGTTTACAAATTATGGTAGATCGGATGGAATTATAGGCAGAGATTTTAATTTTTCTTCCGCTTCTAAAACCGAAGATGGAATTATTCTGATGGGCAGTAAATCAGGACTAAATTATTTTAATCCCGAAAATATTGTACTCTCTTCATTTGTTCCGCCGGTTTTAATAACTGAATTACAAATTTTTAATGAGTCAATTGAACCGGGTGAAAATTCAATACTGAGCTCAAGTATATTTCATACAAAAGAAATAATTTTATCTCACACACAGAATGTTTTTTCATTTCAGTTTTCTGCGCTGGATTATACTTCACCACTTACAATTAAGTATGCATATAAGATGGAGGGTTTTGATGATGACTGGATATACAGCAGATCAAGGCGTTTTGTAACATATACAAATCTGAATCCCGGTAAATATATTTTTAAGGTAAAATCTTCAAACAGTGATGGAATTTGGAACGATAATCATAAAGAACTTAATATAATTATAACCCCACCCTGGTGGCAAACATCCTGGGCAATAAGCATGTATGCATTGATATTCATTCTTGGAGTCTGGGGAATTATTAAGTTTCAGGTTTACCGCGCACATCTGCAGCACGAACTAAAAATACAGGAATTTGAAGCACATCATCTTCGTGAGATTGAAAATATGAAATCAAGATTCTTTGCAAACTTATCACACGAATTTCGTACTCCACTAATGTTAATAAAGGGACCTCTTGAACAGCTTATCAGCGGTAGAATAAAAGACAACCTGTTGCATTATTATAAAATGCTATTAAGAAACACGGAAAAACTCCAGCATCTTATTGATCAGCTGCTGGAACTTTCACAACTTGAAGCTGAAACAATTCCTTTAAATAAGCAAAAACATGAACTGGTTAATTTACTTAAAGGATTTACTTATTCTTTTATGCCTTTAGCCGAACAAAATGACATTGCTCTCAGCTTTTACTCTTCAGTCGAGAATCTAGTTATAATGATTGACAAAGATAAAGTTGAAAAAATTATTAATAATTTGCTTAGTAATGCCTTTAAGTGCACTCCCGCCGGTGGAAATATTTACGTGGATTTAATCTTAGAAACTAATAGTGATCCCAACATCGCTAAAATATTAATTAGTGATACCGGAATAGGAATTCCTGATGAATATCAGAATAAAATATTTAACCGGTTTTATCGCGTAGAAGATACATCTAGTGGAAATTATACAGGCTCAGGGATCGGTTTAGCACTAGTGAAAGAATTAATAACGCTGCACAAGTGGGATATTGCAGTTCAAAGCAGAGAAGGAGAAGGATCAAAATTTATTATAAAAATTCCGCTGGAAGATGGTTATGAAACTGAAAATAATAATATTGTTCCCAGTGTTACAACACAAGAAATCAGCAGAAGTAAAGTAGTATCCAGCCTGGTTGATGATCCCCCGGGGGAAGAAAATGCTAGCAGTGCAAAAAGAAGCAATAGCCCTATTATCCTGTTTGTTGATGATTCGTATGATGTGAGGAATTATGTTTATGATTTATTTAAAGAAGATTATAAAGTTTTGCTCGCTGAAAAAGCTGAAGAAGCGATTATTTTGGCTTTAAAGAAAATGCCCGATCTTATCATAAGTGATATTATGATGCCTGGAATGGATGGTATAGAATTTTGTCACAGCATAAAAACAAATTGGCAAACCAGCCATATTCCTGTAGTCTTATTAACTGCCAAAGCAACTGAAGATAGTAAAATTGAAGGACTTGAAACAGGAGCTGATGATTATTTAACAAAGCCTTTTAACTATGAGGAACTTGCTATACGTATAAAAAACCTTATTGAACAAAGAAAACATCTCAGGGAAAAGTTCAGCAAAGAAATAAATTTAAAACCCGGTATGTTAACCGGTAATTCACTTGATAATGATTTTATAAATAAAGTCTTATGTTCGGCAGAGAAAAACATGCACAATTCTGATTTTAACACCGAATTGCTTGCACAGGAACTGTTTGTAAGCAGGCGTCAGTTACACAGAAAATTACTCGCAATAACAGGACAGGGACCGGGTGAGTTTATAAGAATTTTACGTCTTAAGAAAGCGGCGCAATTGCTTATAGAAAATACACTCAGCGTAACACAAATTGCTTATGAAGTCGGTTTTGAAAGTCCGGCTCAATTTACAAGAGCGTTTAAAAAGCATTTCAATTGTCTTCCCTCAGAATTCAGTCACAAGCATAAAAATTAATTCATTAAGCATCTATATAAAATCCCCATGACTAATTAAAACTGAGCATCCCCCTACGTTTTGTCCCAAAAAAGCAAATAAAAGTCACAAATAAGCAATTTCCGGTCATTTCTATCTTCTAAATTCTATCTGATAATTTCCTGATGATAAGCAATAAAGCTTATTCACAAATCATTCTTTGGGTTAATCCTGATGAATATCAGACATTTAACGAACCGTCCATCATCTTATGCTACTCATAACAAAAAGGGAGCTGAAAAGAAGGCTTTTTCAAAAATGGAAAAGAAAGAAAAATTACTTTCCGGAGGAATCTACTTACTGATAATAATTATTACTGCTTCACTTATGCTAATTGTATTTAACCTATTACTTAAAGGATAATATTATGAAAATTACAAAACAAGAAACACCTGAAATACTCGAAAAATACTTTTTTATAATCTTTTATACTATTCTGTTGATTACACTGATGATTGCACTTTAAACCAATAATAATAATCAATTAAAAATACTTCACTTTAAAGAGGAGAAAAAATGAAAAAGTTAACATTACTATTTACTGTCTTTATTATTCTGTTTGCCTTCACAGATATATTTTCACAAGGAATTCCGGAGACAATCAATTATCAGGGTATTTTAACTGATGCTGCCGGAGTAGTGGTTCCCGATGGTGATTACAATATAACATTTAAATTATATGATGCGGCATCAGGCGGCTCAGAACTCTGGAATGAGACAAAATCAGTAGCTGTTGCCGATGGCATCATCAATACTGAGCTTGGAAGTGCAACACCTATACCATTACCCATATTTTCTGATGCTGCCTGGCTGGGAATTACTATCGAATCAGGTAGTGAGCTGACTCCCCGAATAGCTTTAACATCTGTTCCATATAGTTTTATTAGTATGAATGTGCCCGATGGAAGTTTAACAGCTTCTAAAATTGCTGCCGGAGAAGTATTAAAAAGCTTAAATGGTCTTAAAGACAATGTAAACTTAGTTGCAGGATCAAATGTTACGATAACTCCGGGTGGAAATGATATCACAATATCTGCAACCACCGGTGGCGGCGGAATCGGGGGAAGTGGAACAACTAATTATATCCCCGTATTTACGAACGGTACAACTCTGGGTAATTCTGTTATTTATGAAAATGGCAATAAAATCGGAATCAACAACCCTACCCCTGATTTCGCATTAACTATAGATTCTGATCCGACTGCCGGGTTGGGATTGAAATTGTCAAGATCCACGGGCGGCTTTGGATTGTCTTTACTTGAGGATTCACAACCCACCGGACTTCGCGGCTGGTTCTTTGAAGTTTATGATCAAAAGCTCAGAATAAAAACTGCAGAGGATAATGGTTTTACAACTATAAAAAACCTGATGACGTTTCAAAGAGATGGATATGTGGGCATTGGAACTGATGCACCTGTTACCAATCTCCAATTGGTTAATGATCAATTTGTTCCGGGCGGCGGTTTTACTTTGCAGCAAGTTGCAACCTCCAACCGCTGGCAATTTTATGTTTCGCAATCAACAGATGTTTTAAGGCTGTATTATAATGATGTTGCAAAAGGTGAATTTGATAATACAAATGGAAATTATACTCCTGTTTCCGATCTGCGTCTGAAAAAGAATATAAATCCAATGAATGAAATGCTGAGTTCGATAATGCAATTAAAACCCAAATCATACCAGATGAAGGATGATAATGACCCTAATTCTTTTTCTTACGGATTAATTGCACAGGAAGTAGAAAATGTTCTTCCTGAAATTGTTGCCACCATTAAGGGCGATGATGGTGATGGAATAAATAATTTGCGTATGCTTTCATATACTGAACTCATTCCAGTTTTAATTAAGGGAATGCAGGAACAACAAGCAATAATAGAAAACCTGAAAAAGCGTATAGAAAATCTGGAAAACAAATAAGATAAAAGAAGAAGTTGGATTTTACAATTTGATCAGTTGGAAGAATACAATTGCGGCGGTGGTTCTGTTCGAATCACCGCTGCCCGGTCGTAAAAAGATGTTTTTAAATTATTTACTGAAGAATAAGGAGATTTAAAATGATAAAAATAAAAATTGGTGTTGTGCTGGCATGTCTGCTACTGTTTACCGGTACAGCAATCTCTCAATATCAAATAACAGGTAGTGTTATTGGTAGCGGCGGGTTTACTACTACTAATACGAACTTCATCTTTAACAGCACAATTGGTGAATCATTTATCGGTAAATCAATAAATACTGGCAATCAGCAGTTAGTTGGTTTCTGGTACGTTTATCAAAAGCAAACAATTACTGCCATAAATGATGAAGAGAAAATTCCCATTTCATTTAAATTAGAACAGAATTATCCCAATCCGTTTAATCCAACAACGAAAATTAAATACGCCGTTCCTGAAAGAACCAGAGTGGTTATTAAAATTTATGATATAACTGGAAGCGAAATATCTACTCTAATAAATAAAGAGTTGGATACCGGCTGGTACGAAATGGATTTTAATGCAACAGCACTTTCGTCAGGAGTTTACTTCTATAGAATGCAGGCAGGAAGTTATGTAAGCATAAAAAAGATGCTGTTAATTAAATAGCTGTGCATGAAATAAAACTATATAAAAATACGAGCCCGATCTGTTGCGGACAATAATAATTTGACGTGAGTAAAACAGTCAATATTTGCAAGAGATTCATATAGGAAAATCATTATTGACAAAAACCATTACAATTTTTATTCAGTTTAATATTTACTCTCAGAACGGATGGATCTGGCAAAACACGTTGCCACAAGGGAATAATCGATATGATATGCGAGAATGCTAATCATCCTGGTAGATTATTTGCTGTTGGCGATCAGGGAACCATCCTTAGAAAAGAGAATCTTTCAGACTGGGAAATTGTTGAGCAGAGTAATTTTGAAAATCTATGATGTGTTGGATAGCGAAGTATTAACACTTGTTAAAGAGGAATTAGGTGCCGGTAATCATGAAACTGTTTTTGATGCAACCCGGTTTAGCAGCGGTATATACTTCTATCGAATTAAAGCAGGAGATTTTATTCAAACAAAGAAAATGATTTTGATAAAGTAAAAATTAAAATGAGGGCAAAATGAAAATTTTTATAACCGGTGGTACAGGTTTCATCGGAAGATACACAACAGAGTTGCTGAGTAAAACAAACCACCAATTAAATTTATTAGTCAGAAAAACCAGCGACTCTTCTTTCCTAAGGAAGATGAATGTCACAATAGTTGAAGGAGACCTGAAGGACAAAAAATCTCTGCTTAAAGGGATGAAAGATTGTGATTCGGTTATAAACATAGCCGCTCACTATACATTCTGGGAACCTGATAATAAAATTTACAGCGAAGTAAATATTGAAGGAACACGGAATGTTATGGAGTGTGCTTTAGAGTCAGGCATAAAGAAACTGGTTCATGTTAGTACTGCCGGAATTTATGGTAAACCAAAGGATGAGCCATTTAATGAAGAAAGCTTTGCAGGTCCAATTCAGTACAGTGAATATTTCAGAACGAAATATGAAGCTGAAAAAATTGTATGGAATTTATTTAGGGAAAAAGGATTACCTGTTGTTGTAATTTATCCTGTTTGTGTTTTAGGTGCCGGCGATACAAAAGCCAGCGGGAGATATATTCACGATTTAACCAACCGTAAGTTACCTGCAACGATATTTAACAATCATACTTTCTCATTTGTTTATGTAAAAGACGTTGCCCAGGCAATAGTAAACGCATTGGAAAAAGAAGACAACATTGGCAAAAAATATTTGATCGGTAATTATAGATGTACATGGAAAGATATGAACAAATTGATTAGTGAAATATCTGGTGTTCCATTACCAATATTTAAGTTGCCGGATGCACTTACTATGATGAATGCGTTTCTTTTAACTGGATTAGCCAATCTGATCAAAAAACCTCCGCTCTGGGGAATGGCACTAGATCAGATGAAGGTTATGAAAGCAGGTTTTAGTGTTGACGGGTCTAAAGCAGAAAGAGAACTTGGAATAAAATATACGCCAATCCGTTTTGCTTTGGAAGAGGCAATATCTTTTTTAAGAAAATAAATGAGTTTGTATAAGTTTCAGCCACACACATTAAATAAGAAGACAGATCCATTTTTTAATGAAGACAAATCTTTCGGTGAATGTGAAGTTGAATTTAAAAGTCATTCAGGCGAAGTCCGGAATCTGGCAAGCGAAGTTTATTTCTTTCAGCTAAAAGTTGGGTCATTTATTCAATCAAAGAAAATGATTTTGATAAAATAATAAATTTTCAAATCCAATTGTGGTGAAAAAAAATGAAAAAAGAAATAATCTGAAAATTATTTGCGAATTATTAAAAGGAGGAAAAGATGAAAAACTTTTACAGAATTTTATTATTTGTTTCATTTATTTGTCTTATCACAATAACTATCTCAAAAGCGGAAACATTCACCGTAACCAATACCAGTTCATCGGGTACCGGTTCACTTATGCAGGCAGTTGCAGATGCTGATAATACAGCCGGAGCAGATACAATAATATTTGCAGCAGATGTGCGAGGTACAATTAATAACAACGGCACAATATCACCTGATGAATCGTTAGTCATTATTGGTCCGGGACCGGAACTATTAACAATTACTTCCGGAGGAAACGGCAGAGTAATTTTTCTTGATGCACAAAGTGAAAGTTTCAGTTTTAGTGGACTTACAATTTCAGGTGGTCACAATTCTAGCGGCGCTGGTGCTGGTATTTTTGTAAGAGATGGTGAATTAGTAATCAAAAATTGTATAATTAAAGACAATGTAAATTCATATCAAAATTCAGGCGGAGGAGGTATTTATGCAATCACTTCGCAGGTTTATATAGAGAATTCATTGATAGATAATAACACAAGTTATCTTGGCGGTGCGGGAATGTCGCTTGCTGCATCAACTGTTACAATTGTGAAAAATTCATCGATCATAGGCAATACTGTTGGTTCGTCTAGTTCAGGTTGGGGAGGTGGCGGGATCTATGTCTCAGGTATTTTATCAATGGAAAATTGTACTATTTCCGGTAACTCACACCCAATCAGAGGGGGAGCAATAGAGGTTTACGGTTTCTTAAATCTGAACAGTTGTACGGTTACAGGACAATTCTGCAGATGAATGTGGTGGTATTTATGAGGATTCTCCATCACAGGAAGATACAATTGTTGTTCTGGAAAACAGTTTAATCGGGCTTAATTCCTCTCTTGTAGGTGGTGGTAATGATCTTCACGGAAGAATATATTCGAATGGATATAATTTAATCTATGATTACGCTGACGCTACGATTTCCGGGGATGTTACAGGAAATATTTTAGGACAGAACCCGCTGCTGGGACCGCTTGAAAATTATTCATCAACAGTTATGTTTCATTCACTTATGAATGGAAGCCCTGCAATTGATAACGGAAATAATGAAACCTGTTTACCTAATGACCAAAGAGGAATAAACAGACCCCAGGAAGGCGATGAAAACGGAACTGCAGTAGCCGACATTGGTGCTATTGAAATGATGATTGATAACGATTCCGATGGAATTTCAGATTTAGAAGAACAAGGTCCAAATGGAAATGATCCTACTTATGATGGAAACGAAGATGGGTTGGCCGATAAAGATCAGTCGAACGTTACTTCCTTTTGGAATTTTAGCGATGAATACTATATAACTTTAGCAGCTCCAAATGGTTATAAACTTTTGGCTGTTAAAGCGATTGATAATCCCTCCCCCGGCAACGCACCTAATGTAGAATTCCCGGTCGGCTTCTTCAGCTTTATTATCGATCTGCAGGGAATGACCGGAACTGTCGTTGTCAGAATGTATTTACCTCAGGGTATTGTTGTAACCGACTACTATAAATATGGGCAGACACCTGTACTTCCCTTACCTCATTGGTATCAGTTTATGTATGATTTACAAACCGGTGCTGAAATAATCCAGTCAAACATTGTTGATCTTCATTTTTTGGATGGCGAACGTGGTGATAATGATATAACAGAAAATGGTTTTATTATTGAACCGGGCGGGCCAGTTGGTTCAGTATCAGCTGTTGAGTCAGGGGAAAGTGTACCAGTGTCTTTTAAACTTGAGCAAAATTATCCTAACCCATTTAATCCTGTAACAATTATTAATTATCAATTACCAATTAATAATTTCGTTTCAATTAAAGTTTATGATGTTTTAGGAAATGAAGTGGCAACTTTAGTTAATGAAGAAAAACCAGCAGGAATTTATGATGTTGAATTTAATGCAACAAAACTAGCAAGCGGAGTTTATTTCTATCAATTCAAGGCAGGTTCATTATTCAAACTAAAAAAATGATACTAATAAAATAACAGAGTAATCAGATGTAATTGGATTCTTTTAAATAAAAAAATGTTACCTCTTAAATAATATAGGAAGATAAGATGAAAATAATTTTAATAAGCCTGGTAATTATTTTGTTCAACTTCACGTCCTTTGCGCAAGAGGATGTTGCTGGGAGTAAAGATCATCCATCGCTTAACCGAATGCCCGGTTACAGAATACAGCGATATAAGGAGAATGAATTTAATGTTTACAAGGATTTCAAAGATGCCAATGGAAAGAAAATAAACGTGGAAGGTCATTATTATTTTATTGAGTATGGAATAAAGAAAGGTGAGAATAAACCTTCAAACGCCCAGATAATCAGAAACTATACTAATGCTGTAAAACAGGCTGGTGGAACAGTGGTTTATGAAGAAGGTTGTTGCAATGCTTACCTGAAACTTATTAAAGTATAAGCATGTAAACTGGATTCGTGTACAATCATACCAAAGGGGTGTCAGTTATCAGTTATGGATTATTGAAGAAGCAGAAATGAAACAGGACATAGTCATCGATGCGAAATCAATGTTTGAAAATATTAATACACAGGGTCGTGTAGCTCTTTACGGAATATATTTTGATTTTGACAAATCTGAGGTAAAGCCGGAATCTGATCCCACCCTCGGGCAGATCTCAAAATTACTCTCTGAAAATCCCTCACTTAATCTTTATGTGGTGGGTCATACGGATAACGTTGGAGACTTCAAATACAATATGAAACTTTCAAAGACCAGGGCTGAAGCAGTTGTGAGCACACTCGTGTCGAAATACAAAATAGATAAAAACAGACTAACCGCAGCAGGAGTTGGGCCTCTATCTCCTGTTACTTCTAATGATACGGAAGAAGGAAAAGCACAAAACAGGAGAGTTGAGTTAATAAAGATTAAATAATTATAAGAAGGATAATAATTTTGTTATCTCTTTTAGACTTCTTTAAATAAAGTGTTAATTAAAACAAAAAGAGAGATAGAAATGAAAAATAAAAGAATAACAATGCTACTAACCTTGCTAACTGTTTTGCTTTTACCAGTTTCAAATATTTACGGACAATTTACTGCAGAAATGCATTTTACAATTCAGGTAAGATGAGAGAGTTTCAAATATATTCTGACGGAAATAATTATAGATATGAATTTAATGAAGACGGACAGGAAGGAATAGTTATTGTGCCGGAAGGCGCTGAGCATATATTTATTCTTATGCCTCAACAAAAAATTGCTATGAAAACCAACTCATCTAGCCAGATGAGTATAAGTAGAGATCCTTTGAAACAATATGAATATTGGCTGAACGATGGAGCTACTGAAAAAATTGTTGGAGAATGAAAAGGTAAATGGAATTGACTGTATTAAAAAAGAATTGCGGAATATTAAGAAAGATGAATATGGAGAAGTGAATCAATATTATTTACCATGTGGTATTCAGAAGAATTTAATTTCCCTGTAAAAATGGAAAATTATATTGATGGGTCAGGTTCTTCCGGAATGGAACTGAAAAACATTAAACCCTGGACTCCAGGCGCAAATAGCTTTGAAGTTCCCGGTAGTTATAAGATAATGGAAATGTAAGTGAAGTATTAGTGTATAAAAGTAAACGGTTTTAACTTTTTAAAGAAACAAAAGTTTTTAAAGGAAATATTTTTTAGGAAAAAAGTAAATAGTTATCTCAGGTTTTTTTATCACAATTACTTGTGCTTTTAATAAGAACGAAGATTTAAACACAGGCAATTTTACTTAAACAAGAAAAATGATCTTTTCGTTGACATTCTGCAGACAGATTTTTATGAAATAAAACTTGTTCAGGATTAAATATATCGAATCAGACTGTTCATATAAATTTTATTTCACTTACGTCTTTAACAGATTCATTTCCAACTGGAATCCAGACAAGATTAAAGTACTTAACAAAGATATTAGTTTTCTGCGGTCTGATTTTTATTTTCTCAAAATCTTCAAGAGAGACATCATATTTTTGCGAAAGAGCATCCATTTCAGCCTGCAGTTCCTTCTCTATATCTGCCATCTGGTTTTTCAGTATCTCAAGGTTTTCCTTACTCAACGCCACATCCTGCTTTTCTTTCATAATCCTGGATGCTGATCTCATTGTTGTTCCCGCTTTACTGATGGTTGTCGAACTAAAAGTTTTTCTGCCAAGCAATGCACCCAGTATTGTTGCTCCTGCAGAAATAGCTGTCTGAAGTGTCTGCTGTGAAGACTGAGCCTGCTCTCTTGCAACTTTATCTTCAGCAGTTTTAATCTTGTTTTCAATTGCGGTTAACCTGGACTGATATTTATTTTTTAATGTTTCGACCTGCTGATCTTTTGTTTCTCTTGATAGCTGGTTAAGTCTTATTTTGAAATCTCTTTCACTTTCTCCGGGTTTCGATTGTTCATTAAGAATTTTACTCTGAAAGAGTTCGAGGTTATAGTTGTTGTAAATAAAATCTTTCAGATCTTTTTCCCACGACGAATAGTTTTTAGAATCTTTCGCTGCATCAGGAAGATCAGAATATTTAATACTTTGATCTGCTTCATTTGTCAACCGTGCAAGATCCAAATCAATTTCAAAAGATGATTCCCAGTTCACAGGTATTGCTTCATCCGAAACAGGAGCAAGAAACATCGATTCTTTATCCAAATCAATTTTTGATTTACGATCCGAAAAAAGTATTTGTGTTTTTCCAATCATATAAGGAAGATAAGTCGCTTCATTCGTATTTTGAATATTTCTCTGCAGAAAGTTCGGTGAAACATTTCCCGGCAATACAGGCATTTGTGTGTTTACGGAAGCTGCATTAATCACAGGTTTGATTTCTTCTTTTATTCCCGGCTGCACAGGAGTTATGTTTTTATCAGGCACAAGTAATTTCAGTTCACTTTTTGTTAAAGGTCCGCGCAGATAAGATAATGCCCAGCGCGTCTGGAATATCTGGATATTGTCCTGGTTAACATCATTTAACAGAAAAACACGTTTATCAAGATTCGCAATTATATTCGAAATGGTTTTTCTGTCAAACGATTTTCCGCTGGAAGAGTTTGCACTTTCAAGTCCGTCTATTAATCTTTCAATATCTTTCTCAGTCTGAAGTCTTCCGATAAACCACGTACCGGCATTGGATAAACTCTTATAATCAAGATCAACAGGATTCTGGGTTGCAAGCACGAGTCCTAACCCGAAAGCTCTTGCCTGTTTGAGCAAAGTAAGAAAAACTTTTTTAGAGGGAGGATTTGCAACGGGCGGAATGTATCCGAATATTTCATCAACATATAGCAAAGCACGCAGACTTGTAGTTCCGCTTTGTTTTCTCATCCAGCTTAACAATTGATTTAAAAACAAAGTTGTAAAAAACATTCTTTCCGAATCAGTTAAATGAGCAGTGTACATTATAGATACTTTGGGCTTGCCAGTATCAGTAAATAAAAGTTTGTCGATAGATAAAGGTTCCCCGGTTAACCACGACTGAAACGTCGGTGCAGAAAGAATATTATTGAGAAGCATTGCAAGTTCGAATCTTTCTTTCTGCGGATAGAAAGCATCAATATCGAATACACCGACTTTTTTCATCGGGGGATTCTGTACACTTTGTATTAACGAGGCAAGATCAAGATTTTGTTTATTGCTCCAGTAATACTGAAATATGTTTGCAATCAGAATATGTTCCCTGCTTTTAATCGGATCAGCATCAATTCCTAGTAAACCAAGAATTGAAGATGTGGTTGTTGTAATTTTTTCGTTCAGTAAATCAGGATCATCTAATAAACTTTCATCCGGTGCATCGAATGAATTTAAAATAGAAATTTGTTTTGCAGCAGAACTTCCGGGAGTATAAATTTCAAACACTGCAGAAGATTTTAATTTGCCTATTCTTGATGGATCTTGTCCCCACTCCTGCAAACCGTTTCGCCACAGATCCGACTGGGATTTTGCAAAATCTATCTCACTCATATTTTTTCGTTCAGCGTCGGATTTATTTATCCACGGCAGAAAATCTTCCGGCTTTAAATCAGGAAAAGTTAAAAGCAGATTAGTAATATCTCCTTTAGGATCTATAACGAGAGCGGGTATGTTATCAATTACAGCTTCTTCTAGTAATGAAATACACAAACCGGTTTTACCGCTGCCTGTCATTCCTACGCAAACAGCATGAGTTGTTAAATCTTTAGATTGATAAAGCAGTAAATCTTCGGTTAGAGATTTGGTTTCCGGATTATAATTTTTACCTAAATAAAAAACACCTAATTTTTCAAAATCGATCATAATTTCTGACTCCCTGACTTTATTTAAAATGAAGCATAGGAAATTGTTGGATTAAAATAAGATTTATTTCTTTAATTAGCCGTTTCTAATATCAGAATCTTAAATAAATTTAAAATTACAATCACTAGTTTTAAGCAATGCCTTCTGTAAATTATTTGAGAAGTTAAAAGATTCTGCTCTAAATATAAATTTGTATGTGTTACTATCCGATTTATGTTCTTAATAAGAAATATTCTTATGGATGGTCATATGGCAGTTTACGGAATATACTTCGATACAGATAAATACCATATTAAAACTGAAGCCACTGAAACATTAAAAAAGATCGCATCATTAAGTCCTGAGGCACATCGACTAATAAATTTGTAACGATTTTAAATTAAGATTTTATTTGATTAGTAAAACGCCTTTAAATTTTTTGCTTCATTTTAGATTAAATGAATATCAATCACGGTAAAATGTAAAATTACTCCTAAAAAGTTCGTACTTTTTTCCATATTTTTAAGTTAATATTCAAATCATATTTTAATCGCTTTCACGCAAACCACATGAATAAATTATTTAATCTGCTTACCATTGAGTTAATATTTTTCAGTTTACCATCATGCTTTGCACAGTCAACCGGAATTTACATGCCGGTTGATATTAAAAAGGGTTATGCTAACAATACACGTTCTTATGATGGAAATCCCGGTATTAATTACTGGCAGAATAATGCCGATTATGAAATCAGCGTTAACTTTAATCCTTCCACAGCCGAACTGACCGGCAGCGAAAATATTTTATATTATAACAATAGCCCCGATACTCTAAACGAACTCCTTATTAATTTATTTCCAGATTTTTATAAAAAAGGAAACCATCGCGATTTTGATATTAATTCAACCGATGAATCCGAAGGCACAATGATTACAGGTTTTTCTATAAATGATAATAAAATCGATTATTCAACTGACAATAAAAATTTAACTTTTAATCATACCTCTTTTACTGTTCGATTAGATAAGAGGCTGGTTCCCGGGGAAAAGGTTAATCTGAAAATCTCATGGCATTATTTTGTAAATAAAGGTTCCCCGGTAAGAACGGGTGGGGTAGATTCAACTACGTATTTTATTGCATACTTCTTTCCAAGGATTGCTGTTTATGATGACATTAACGGTTGGAACAACTCTGATTATACAGGAGATGCTGAATTTTATAACGACTTTGGAAGTTATAATCTTTCAGTTACTGTTCCCGGTAATTACTTAGTATGGGCGACCGGTATACTGCAGAATCCGTCCGATGTTATTACAAAGAAGTATCTCGATCGATTTAACAGTGCCTTCAAATCCGATACAATTATTCACATTATAGATTCAACAGAAATTAAGAATGGGAATATAACAGTATCAAATACATCAAACACTTGGAAGTTTCATGCTGATGATGTTACAGATGTCGCATTTGCATTAAGTGATCATTATTTATGGGATGCTGTAAGTATTGAAGCGGATCATAATTCAGGACGCAGAGTTTTAATAAACACTTCGTTCAACAAAACTTCGAATGATTTTTTCGAAGTAGCAGGAATTGCAAAAAACGTAATCAAATGTATGTGTGATGAATTACCCGGAGTCCCGTTTCCATTTCCGGTAATAACCGTTTTTAATGGTCTGGATTATATGGAATATCCTATGATGGTTAATGACACCACAGAAGATATGAGTGAAACTCCGGAACTCACAACTCACGAAATTTTTCACTCATACTTTCCTTTTTATATGGGTATTAACGAAACAAATTACGCATGGATGGATGAAGGAATGACCTCGTTTTTTACCTACCTGATATTAAACAAGCTGTATCCTAATCTCGAAACCAATCAGCCATTCGGCGATGAATACAAAAGTTTAATTGGAAGCTTCAGCGATGAACCATTATTTGTGAATTCCAATAAACTGAAAAGGCCGGAATACAACTATGTTTATTATGACAAAGCGCTATCATTTTTTCTTGTTCTGAAGAATTATTTGGGAGATGGTGTTTTCTTACAAACGCTTAGAGAATTTATGCAGACGTGGAACAGAAAACATCCTACACCTTACGATCTGTTTTTCACATTTAATAATATTTCCGGGAAAAATATTGATTGGATTATTAAGCCATGGTTTTTTGAATATGGATACATTGATCTTGCTATAGAGAATATCGTTAAGAAAAATGACAGCTATGAAATTGACATAGAAAAGAAGGGCCTGCTTCCTTCACATTTCGGATTAAAGATTTGCTACGTGGATGGGAGCACCAATACACTGGATTATAATGTATCGGTGTGGATGAACGGTACAAATATGTACAAAATTATTCTTCCTTCAAATCAAAAAATTGAAAAGGTTGAAATTGTTGATAAATCTCTTAGAGATGCTGATCTAAACAATAATTTTTATTTAATAAATTATTAAAGACAAGAATTTATGATTCCTATCTTATTTGCAATTTTTCTTCTGTGTGCTTCATCCAACACACATGGACAAGACACAACCGGAAACATTTTGATCAACGGGGGTTTCGAACAAAGTAAAAATGGTATTATGCCCGAAAACTGGAACGGGGATAATAATATATATAGTCTGAGCAAAGAAACAATATACGGCAAGTACTCACTTAGGTATGTGAACTCTGATCCTTCAGTATACAAGATTTGCACTCAAATGCTGAAAATTAATCCCGGTAGAATATACTCGGCCGGAGTGAAGATAAAAACGTCTGACATTTCCGGCAGTGACTACGGAGCTTCCTTCTGTATTGAATGGCTGGATGAAAACGGCAAATGGTTTGGCGGGGCTTATCCGAAAGGGATCAAAGGCACAAATGGGTGGATAGAGATTAACTCTGTGATCTCAATACCTGATAGTGCAAAAAAAGTTCTGTTCTGCTGTTATGTTCGGAAGGGTATGACAGGCACCGCATGGTTTGATGATGCATATATACGACCTTATATGTATAATAAACTCAGGGTAACAATGCTTAAGCCGGTTTACCGGGGAATGCTGATTAATGGTCAGGATCAGAAAATAGTCTTGTCTGTAAACACGGAAAATATTGCTGAAAAAAATGATAGTTCTTTTATATCTACTACTCTTGCTGATTCGTTAGGGAAGGAATTAATTAAAGAAGTTACAAAATTAACGGTATCCAAAAGTAATTATATCATTAGCTTAAATCCGCAAAATACCCCCGAAGGAAGTTATACTCTGTCCATGGCATTATTTAAAAAGGATAACGCTTCAATAGTTACCTGGAGAACAAAAATAAAAGTAATCACCAAGGAGAATCAGCCTGAAGTTTATTTTGATAATTACAAAAGATTAATAATTAATGATAAACCAACTTTTCCGCTGGGAATGTACTGGAGTTATATAAATGAAGATGATTTAAAAATTTATACCGATAGCAAATTTAATTTTATACTTCCATATAACCCTCCCAAAGATGATCAAATGAAACTTGCTCAAAAATATGGTATGAAGGTTATCTATTCGGTTAAAGATTATTACTCGGGGACCCAGTTTGTACCGGCGGAAATAAAATCCCCCGCTGATGAAATGCCTTTGCTAAAAAAGACAATTGATCAGTACAAGGATAATCCTGCCCTGCTAGCCTGGTATAATAACGATGAACTTACAGCTGAATTCATGGACAGATTGAATGAACATTACAATACTATATCCAATTCAGATCCACAGCACCCGGTTCTCTCAATAATAGTGGACCCATCCCAGGCAGCACTTTATCTTAATTCTACTGATGTGATTGGAAGTGATCCTTATGTGGTTCCAAATTTACCCTTATTCAATGTGGGAAAAGCAACTCAAACGATTAATCAAAACTTACAAGATAGCAGACCGGTCTGGATGGTTATACAGGCTCATAATATTGGGAACTATAAAGAGTTTGTTCCTAATCCACAGGATTACAGAACACCCACTTACGATGAAATGCGCAGTATGTCGTGGCAGGCAATATGTGAAGGTGCAAACGGACTTATTTATTATTCATATTTTGATTTAAAAAGAAACCCGGATGTTCCATTCGCAATACAATGGTCTAATTTAAAAAAAATTGTTTCCGAGATTGACGGAGTTTCAGATGTCCTGCTCTCAGATGAAAAAACTGATACAATCCAGGTTGTTGGGGCAGATGGAGATCCGTCCTGGTTTAACTGGACTGTTAGGAAATATAAAAACAGAATGTACATTTTTGTCGTTAATAACGGGAGTAAGACTGGCGGAATAAAAATTAAAATACCGAAGAACTTTAAATCTGTAAACCTGATAAATGGGACACTTAAAAATATATTTATCAAAGACTCGGAGTTTAATGATACTCTGCAAGTTTTTGATGTGAAAATTTATATGGCCTATTAAAAAATTCATTGATCAACTATTCCCAAAGATTTTACTATCAATTCCCCAATCGAGTTAAACACTAATGAAAAAAGTTGCATTTCTTACTACAGATGATCTTTCCAGGTTTAAAGTTTATGATGATCTGTTAGTAGAACCCCTTATGAAATTTAACTGGAAGGTTGAAGAGGTTCCGTGGAGAAAAACAGATATAGACTGGAATAAGTTTGATGCTGTTATTGTACGCTCCACATGGGATTACCAGCATGACCCTGACAAATTCTTGAGTGTACTCGAAACAATTAATCACTCTTCAGCTCATCTTGAAAATAATCTTTCAATTATGAAATGGAATATGAATAAAAATTACCTGGCGGATCTGCAACAAAAAGGGATACTTATAGTCGATACTATCTGGGAAAAGAATTATGATCACAATAATATTCCGGGTTACTTTAAAACACTCAAGACAAATGAAATAATCATTAAACCCTCAGTTAGTGCCAGCGCTGAAAATACTTTCAGAATTAATAAAAAGAATTTTGAACAACTTCTTCCTACAATTTCCGATATATTTAATTCTAGAAGCTATCTGGTTCAACCTTTTTTGAAAGATATAATAAATGAGGGTGAATATTCATTGTTTTATTTCGGAGGGAATTACAGCCACACAATTCTAAAAATCCCGAAAGAAAAAGATTTCCGGGTACAGGAGGAACATGGCGGAACTTTAAAACTTGTTACCCCTGATAAAAACATAATCTCAACCGCTGAAAATGTTATGAACAAACTTAACCCTGTTCCACTTTATGCACGTGTTGACCTGGTGAGAACTCCGTCAAATGATTTTGCATTAATGGAACTGGAATTAATTGAACCTTCTCTGTATTTCAATATGGATACGGGTTCTGCTGAAAGGTTTGCCAAAATCTTTAATGAATGGATTTAGGCTTGAGGATATTATTCAAAATATCTTTATACTTCCGTACCTTGCCGGTTTTTCCCCATTGTTCATAATTTTTTATAAGCAATTTCATTGTACTGAGCGTTAATCTGTCATCTTTTCCTCTCTTAACAAGCAGATTATTATAAGCTTTGAGTAATAATTCTTCTGCCTGTCTGAACTTCCCCTCTTTTGAATAACATTTTCCAAGTATACTTTCCGCATAAGAAATGTTCCAATGATCAGGTGAGAGATCATGCTTATATATTTCTATCCCTTTTTTGATGTTTTGTTCAGCCTCGGTAAAATTGCCGGCAGAAATTAACGCATTACCTAATCCAATGTAAGCGTTTGCAGTTTGTGGATGATTTTCTCCAAGCATTTTTATTCGTAACGCAAGTGATTTTCTATATTGCTCGACTGCTTTATTAAACTTTCCCTGGCTGGTGAGTAACCCGGCATAAATATTCAGACTAGTAACAACATCCGGATGATTTTCTCCAAGTAATTTGATCCGCATCTCTAATGCTGATTTAATCAGAGGTTCGGCAAGATTATACTTTCCCCACCGATAGTACAAAACGCCAAGATTACTCAGACTTGTGGCAACTTCCGGGTGCTCTTTCCCGTATATCTTTTTATTAAGATCAAGTGATTTTTTATATAATTCTTCTGCTTTTGAATAATCACCTTTATCATTAAGTATACCTGCAAGATTGTTGTAGTCGAGAGCAATATAAGGATGTTTTTCACCTAAAAGTTTTTTATCTAATTCAAGAACTTCCGTGTACAATTTTTCTGCAGATTGTAAATCTCCCATTAAAGCCGTGTTGGAAGCAATATTGTATAAGTCCGTGGATATTGTCGGATGAATATCACCAAATAATTTCTTATCAATCTTTAAAGACTTGTTAAACAAAGTTGAAGCTTCGTCATATTTTCCCATTTTTTGTAAGAGCATTGCAAGGTTACTGATGGTTTCTGTTACCGAGGGATGGATTTTGCCGTAAAGATTTTCTTTTATTAAAAGAGATTCTTCAAATAATTTTTTAGCTTCATCATATTTCCCTTTATCCTGGTAAAGGAGTGCAAGATTGTTCATTGATTCAGAAACCTCCGGTCCTTTATCTGATGAATTTTTTTTTCTGATTGCTAAGGACTGAATAAGTAATTTTTCAGCTTCATCATATTTCCCCTGTTCCCTGAGAACCATCGCCAGATCGTTCAAACTTTCAGCGGTTTCCATACTTTCTTCGCCAAAGATACGTTCTCTAGTCTTAACAGCTTTATTAAACCTGTTTATCGCCTGATCATAATCTCCCATTGCAAAATTTAAATTTGCAAGATCATTCAGACTCTTTGCCGTTTCTGGACTGGTAAGCCCGAACAAGCGAATCATTAATATCATAAGCTTTGTTTAACAATACTAAAGCATTTTTATATAATCCCAGACTTTTATAAACATTACCGGTAACATCTAGCATATTCGCCAGTACTTCAGGCTGATCTGAAAGTTCACTCTCTAAACTTTTTACCCCTTTATCCAATAATTCCCTTGCCGTGATAGTTTCTCCCCTGGACTGATCGGGATCTGAAACTTTAAATATACCGGCTAAAAACTCAGATACTTTTTTTGATTTTTCGGCTTCAATCTGTGCCCTGTCTCTTTCTTCTGCAAGCTTGAGTGTATAAAAGATTGTAACCAGTGCAATTATTAAAAAAGCAACTGAAGTGATTATAACACCCGCTTTGTGTCTTTGAATAAATTTTTTAGCAAGATATGATGCTGTGCTTTTTCGAGCGTAAATTGGTAATCCGGAAAGATGATTGTTAATATCATTTATCATTTGAGCAACGGAATTATATCTGCGTTCCGGTTCTTTACGAAGTGCCATTAAACAAATATTATCGAGGTCCCCGGAAATTCGTTTCTTCAATTTTGACTGTGAAATCCCCCGGTTCTGACTGATAACAACAGGAGATAACTTTTTTGTACTGTCAATGTTTAAAGTTGAAAATTTAGTTATCATTATACTGGGTTTGGTCGGCTCGGTAAAACAAATTATTTTTTCCATCTCTATCGCAGAATTTGTATGAACCTCGTAAGGAGGACAGCCTGTAAGTAATTGATAAAGAATCAATCCTAATGAATAAATGTCGGTAGCAGTGTTTACAGGTTCTCCCCTAACCTGTTCCGGCGAAGCATACTCCGGCGTCATCACTCTTATACCTGTAAGAGTTAAATTTTTTTGATTTGCATTCTCTTCAAATACTTTTGCAATTCCAAAATCCAGCAACTTTACGGTGCCGTCTTTCTGAACAAGAATATTACTCGGTTTTATATCCCTGTGAATAACGAGATTCTGATGAGCATATAAAATCGCATCACAGACTTTTAAAAAGAGTTCAAGTCTTTTTTCAATTGTCAGGTTATTTTCATCACAGAACTCTATAATAGGTTTACCATCAACATATTCCATTGTAAAATAAGGCAGACCCAATTCTGAAATTCCGCCATCCAGCAGTTTTGCTATGTTGGGATGTTGAAGCCTGGCTAAGATTTGTCTTTCCCCTTCAAACCGGGTTATGATTTCCTGTGAGTTCATTCCGGGCTTTATAATTTTAAGAGCGACTTTTTGTTCAAATAATCCGTCAACTCTTTCAGCAAGATAAACTGAACCCATTCCACCTGAACCGATCTGCTCTGTTGCAAGATAATTACCGAAAGTTTTCCCCTCCAGTGCTGCATCATCAGCAGCAATGTAGTCCGAAGCAGAACCTGAAAAAATACTGTGCTCATCTTCATCAGCTTTTAATAAAGAAATCACTTCATTGAAAAGGTCCTGATCATTTGCACATTCTTTTTTTAAATAAATTTCTCTTTCAGAATGATTAAGTTCAAGAGCTTCTGCAAATAATGACTGAACTTTTTCCCAGCGCTCCGGGCTCATTAGTTTCCTTATTAAAAATTTGAATTGTTCTGAAATTTAAAGTGTTTGATTTAGTTCACGGCTGAGCCAGGCTTTAGCCAGCCGAAAATCCCTGCGTACTGTTGGCAATGAAACTTTTAATATTTCCGCAACTTCTTCGTGATTCAGACCAACAAAGAACCAGTATTCAATAATCTTAGATTGCCTTTCACTAATCGATTCAAGTTTTTTCAGAGCTTCGTCAAGGGCAATTATTTCTTCAGGTTTTGATTCCCGTTTCACCTTATCATCAACAAAAGTCACAAGAATCTGGTTTCCACCCCTTTTTTGGGCAATTCGTGCGTTTGCATAATTTATCAGTATTCTTCTCATTGCCTGAGAAGCTATTCCGAAAAAATGTGCCCGGCTCTGCCAGCTGATTTTATCCTGACCAACCAGTTTCATATAGGCTTCGTGAACAAGTGCTGTAGCATTCAGTGTGTGGTTTCTTCTTTCCCCTCTTAAATGCATATGTGCAAGCTGATGCATTTCTTTGTAAACCAGCGGCATAAGTTTATCAACTACCTCACGATTTCCATTGCCAAGCTCTCCTAAGAGCTGAGTAATATTTTCACCGGGCTGATTCATATCTTAAATACTCAGATAACAATTAAAAATCGAACAATTCTGGGATAAAATAACTTATTAAAAAACATTATCACTTTTCAAATAATTTCTTGAATCTAATTTCAGAATGTAAAAACATTCAGGAGATAAAATTTGATGAACTTCATATAGAAGCAAAGTAGCAAATAGAAATAATTATTACAAACAATAAATTAAGCTAAAGAGTTAAATTATGAACAGAATGAGATAAAAACGAATGAACTATTAATTGCATGAGTACTGCTAACGGTAGAGATAAATATTGCAGCTTGAAGTGAAAACAACAGACCAACCTTGCCAGATCCGGCTACAAATAATTCAAATATTGAAGTTTTTGTGCTTGAAGATGGAGAAACTGAAGATTCAGTCTACTAAACATTCAAATCTTCCGGATTAACCAATATTTTAATCAATTTTTTTCATTCTCTGAATAAATCTTCAATAAGAATTATGATGATGAACTTTTCTTATTTTTGATTTGTTGTTATTGAAAATAATGAAGGAAAAATGAGAATAATTTTAAATATTATATCAATGCTGATTTTAATCCCTGCATTCATCTCAGCCCAGGATGAAAAAGGATCTATCTATGGTAAAGTAACTGATGCTGTAAGTAATGAGCCGTTGATCGGAGTTAATGTTATCCTGGAGGGGACCGTTTACGGAGCAGCAACAGATTTGAATGGTCGATACGAAATAAATGGAGTTCCCGCTAATACCTATAGAATAAAAGCTTCCATAATCGGTTATTCTTCAAAAATAAAAACAGACATAGTTGTAAGATCATCGAAACCGGTGGAAGTTGATTTTAATCTTGCTGAAGAAGTAATCAAACTTCGGGATGTAACCGTTACATCAGAATATTTTTCAAAAGCGCCAACCGAAATAAACAGCGTAAGAAGTTTGAGTTATGAGGAGATAAGAAGATCGCCGGGGGGATTTGAGGATGTTATAAGAGCTTTGTCTATACTGCCGGGAGTTGCACAGGCAGATCCGGGCAGAAATGATCTTGTAGTGCGAGGTGGTGCGCCTTCAGAAAATTTGTACATTGTTGATGGCATAGAAATTCCGAATATAAACCACTTTGGCACACAAGGCGCAGCCGGGGGTCCTTTAAGCTATATCAATCTTGATTTCGTAAAAGAAACCACCTTTTCAACAGGAGGATTTTCTGCGGAATATGGTGACAAACTTTCTTCAGTGTTGAAAATAAATTTAAGAAAAGGAAGAGAAGACAGGTTAGGCGGAAAAGCAACTATATCCGCATCTATGTTCGGTTTAAACCTTGAAGGACCAATAAGTAAAAATAGTAATTTTATTTTCTCTGCCAGGAGAAGTTACCTTGACTTTATTTTCAAAGCTGCGGGATTCGGTTTCGTTCCTGAGTATTATGATGTAATTTCAAAAGCAGATTTCAAACTGGATAATTCAAACAGTATTTCATTCCTTTTCCTGGGAGCCTTCGATAATGTAAAATATTTTAATCAGACGGCAGATCAGAGATTTGATAATTCAAGAATTCTTGGGAGTGATCAGAAACAATATGCCACGGGAATAAGTTATCAGCACCTTATACAAAATGGATTTTTTAACATTGTTCTCAGCAGAACTTTTGTTGATTACAACACTTTGCAGAGAGATAGTCTTCTGAATCCGATCTTTAAAAATATTTCGCGTGAACAGGAAAATTCACTCAAAGCAGACCTGGTTTATAAATTTTCATCTTCAACAGAAATTTCTGCGGGACTTGCGGGAAAACTTGCAAAGTTTGAGGCCGATGTTTTAATTCCTGATTTTGTTACTTCATTCGGAGATACTCTTCCGATCAATTCACTGAATACAAATGACTATTACTCAAAAGCATCTGCTTACATTAATCTGAATAATGTTTTCTTTAACAGGCTGAAAACCAACTTAGGTTTAAGGCTGGATTATTTTAACCCTCTTGAGAAGAAATTTTACTTCGGACCCAGGATTTCTGCATCTTACATTTTAACTGACCTGACATCAATTAATGCAAGCTCAGGAATTTATTATCAATCACCATCATATATCTGGCTGGCAGTAAATGAAAATAAAAATAACTTAAAAAATATCCGTGCAGATCATTTGATTTTTGGAATTGATCATCTTCTGAGAGAAGATGCATTAATTAAATTGGAAGGATTTTATAAATGGTACTATGATTATCCAACCAGTTTAATAAGACCATATTTAATTTTAGCAAATACAGGTGCAGGGTTTGCCGGCTCAGATGATAATTTTTCATCATTCGGATTGGAACCATTGACAGACAAAGGTAAAGGCGTCAGCAGAGGTGTTGAACTTTCTGTTCAGAAAAAATTATCTGATCTGCAATTCTATGGAATCCTAAGTTTAACTTACAGCGAGACAAGATTTACTCCTCTCGATGGAATCACACGTCCGGGAGTTTATGATCAGAAATGGATTTTAAACTTAAGCGGCGGATATAAATTTAATGAGAAGTGGGAAGCAAGCATGAAATTCCGTTTCGCTTCCGGAAGTCCTTATACACCTTTTGAAAGTAACGGAATTCAGCTTGTCTCAAGGTATTTAAGTGACTATTACTCACCCTTGCACAGTCTTGATATCAGAGTTGACAGAAGATGGTACTTCAGCAGTTTAACATTGATTACTTATATAGATATTCAGAATATTTATAATAACAAAAGCAGTAATTCTATTCGTTGGAACCCCAGGACTCAAAAACCGCAAAAAGGTGAATCGATAGGAATACTTCCTTCTATAGGGATAAGCCTTGAATTTTAACAACCCGGCGAAATTCAACCAAATCTAATAAGCCTTAAAGTTCTAATTCATAAGATCAATACGGTGGTTAGAGCTTTACAGATTACACGCATTCCAAAAAGATGTTCCACTGTCAGCATCTCATTTTACCAATTAAACCAGTCAGAAAACCTGTTGATAAAAAATAGATTTTAAACCTCTGAAAGTTTTTATCAAAAAGAAAAACTACATGCTAAAGGGTCAACTCGGGAAAAAATAAAGTTTCATAGTTAGTGTTTGTTTTCGTGTCATAATTTCAATTGGAATTTAAGAAGGAGCATTTATGAAATTCTTTTTTACTTGCTGTTTCATTGGATTCATTTTTGTGAATAGTGTTTTTTCACAGTTTGAATCAATAGGACCTTATGGCGGATATATCCGTTGTCTTGTAAAAGATAACCAGGAAAATATTTTAGCCGGAACCGCTAATGGAGGAATTTTTAAAACATCTGATATGGGACAAAACTGGTCCCAGATTTTCTATGGGCACAGAAATCTCGATGTAAGGTCACTGTCTGTTGATGTTGGCAGTAATTATTTAGCCGGAACCGATGGAAGCGGTCTATTCAGATCAGATAATGGAGGATCAACCTGGACAAAATTAAATAATGTGCTTTCCACTTCAACAATTTTATCATTACTGATTCTTCCTAATGGAGATATACTTGCCGGTACATTTGATGGATTATTCAGATCATCGGACAATGGTAATAGTTTTACATCTACCAATGGAATTGCGGGTGCTGCGGTTTTTTCTCTTGGAGATGGGGGAAGTTATCTATTGGCAGGAACAGCATACAATGGTGTTTTTCGTTCAACTGATAATGGTGTAAACTGGCAGGCAGTAAATAACGGAATAGATTTTAATAATAAAACCGTTGAATCCATTGCCTTTGGTTATAGTGGAAATAATCCTAATGCACAGCCAGTTCCGGTTGCAACTTTAGGGGATATTCTATACGAGTTTGATAATGGAACAGCTACCTGGACTGAATTACCTGTTCCACCTAAGTATTTAAAATCTATTCTAATTACCGGGGATAACACATTAATTGGAGCTGCAACTAGTAATATCAATTCAAGCGGCGGGGGTGTATTATACTTGCCTTCGGGATCGGGAAACTGGATAGAATATACTGTGCCCGATTGTCCCTTCAGTTCCATAGTATCTACATCTGCAGGATTGATGGCTGGCTCCTATGGACCGGGGACTTATGTTACTACCAATAATTCGGACTGGAATCTCGAAGTAAATAAGATGTCTGCCACTGCAATAAATGGTTTAGACAGGACAGGTGGTGCAATTACTGTCGCTACCAGACACAGCGGTTCATTTTTATCTGAAAATGAAGGACAGAGTTTTCAAAATGTTAATGGGAATATTTCCTGGGGCTGGGAGTATGAGTTTAAATTAAACCCGGTAACTAATAAGGCATGGATTCTTCATCAGGATGGTGCTTATAAAACTAATTACGGTGACTGGAATAACTGGACTAATACCGGTCATCTCGCTAATACGATGGGTTTTAATTCGCAGGGGGGGACATTTTTATGCAGCGGGAACCGGGTATTTATAACAAATGATGATATAAATTTTCAACCGGTTCAGGTCGGTAATATAAACCAGATAAATTCAATTGCATTTGACAACAATGATATTCCATATGTGGCAACAGCAGATGAAAATGGGTTTTCAGGAAGTGGTGTATGGTATTCCCCCAATGGCGGAACTGCCTGGACCGATATTACTAATAACCTGCCTTTGAATATAACTACTGTAAAATATGTTGACCTGACTGGTATAAGTGAAAGTGACTGTTATAAAAATATTGTCGCGGGTTCCTCAGATGGAAAATATTTTGCTTTGAATACTGATCTTACCTGGAATCAACTCGATCTTAATTTCACTTCAAATTCGTTAATAAAAGATATCGCTTCGGTTAATTATGGTATCGGAATTGAAATTGGCGCGGTTTCCGAAAATGAAATGGTTTGTATAAATAGTAATTGTACTCCAGGCGATAGGTTTTTGTTCGCTGACCAGATTACAAACAGGTTGAATTATTTTATGACTGCGCAAAAACGTGGGACAGCTAACATCATTAAATTGACAGGTACTCTTGGATCAGGTATACTAAAACAGGTTTCTGCTGCAGGCATAAATGAGGAGGTTTCCTCTCTCCCGGAAAAATATCTGCTATCCCAAAATTATCCCAACCCGTTTAATCCTTCTACTAATATTAGTTTTGAATTGCCAAAAGAATCTTACACAACTCTTGAAATTTATAACGCACTCGGAGAAAAAGTCTCAACACTTGTTTCAAAAAATCTTACTGCCGGTTCCTACAAGTATGAATGGGATGCCAAAAAATTCTCAAGCGGAATTTATTTTTACAGAATTAATACAAATGAATTCAATTCAACCAAAAAGATGATGTTACTGAAATAAAATCAGTTAGCGGATATATTTTTAAAATTTCTTAAGGAGTACAAAGATGAAAAAAATATTTACAACAGTTTTTGTATTTGTTTTTTCTGTGCTGATACTTGCTCAAGCATGGGAGCAGACGGCCGAAACACCGCAGGGCAGTGGCGTGACTCATATTCTTGCGAGACAATCTAACAGGTACCTTTATGTCACAACAGGATCTTATAACTGGCCTCAGGTTCCCGGCGGTGTAAGACTTTCCACTGATGATGGGGCTACATGGCAGAATCAGATAGACGCATATGTAGCGAGAACCATAATAGAAGGACCTGAAGGTTATTTGTACGCGAGCATCTGGCCTAATCCAGGCACAAATCCGGCAGACGGAATTTTCAGATCAATTGATGGAATTAATTGGAACCCTCTTTGGTATGCACCGGCTGGTGACAACGTTTTCTCCCTTGCAATAAATCCTACTTCACCTGTTGTTACGATATTAGGTGGCACACGAAATGGTGTTGTACGATCTACTGATAACGGCAATTCGTTTCAAAATTCAAGCAGCGGAATTCCTTCTGATTCCTGGACAACTGATATCCAGATTAAATCTGACGGGATTATATTTATAGCTACAACTAATGGTGTCTTTTTTTCAACAGATAATGGGAATACCTGGTCAGCAGCCCAGGGCATTCCTGCAGGTGATACGGTAAATACACTTATAATACTTCCGCAAGTTGCGGGAGTCAAGGATGCCGGCTCGTTTGATTACATTGTGGCGGGAACAGTTGGCGGAGAAGTGCTTAGAGGAATATGGAATGGTACGGCACTCGTTTTTACAGCGGTTTACCTAATGACAGGTGACCCCGAATTCGCAGGTTTTATAGCTTATTTTTATTATGAAAATCAAAAGTGGATATTATTCTCAGCATTGTATGATGCTTTTGGCACTACAGGAGGTGTCGCGGAAAGCGAGGATGATGGAGATTCTTGGGATTTTCTTAGTGAGGGATTAACCGAGGATAAGATATCAGCGATTGCTTTAATGGCATTTTTCGGTGATTCACCAAACCAATTAAATTATAACCTATATGCAGGTACTTTTCTAAACCAGCCCGATGGAGCAAAGATATTCCGGCTGTCATCTGTAACTGATATTAAAGAACAGCAATCCCTTGCAACAGATGAATTCAGACTTGAACAGAATTATCCCAACCCGTTTAACCCTTCCACAAAAATCAGTTTTATTTTGCCAAAAGAATCTTTTACAACACTGGAAGTGTATAATTCCCTGGGTGAAAATGTTTCGACTCTTGTTTCAAAAAATCTTAATGCCGGCTCATACCATTTTGAATGGAGCGGGAAAGGATTATCAAGCGGTGTTTATTTTTACAGAATAAATGCAGGCAGTTTTTCTGAAACCCGAAAAATGATTTTGCTTAAATAGGAGATAAAAATAATTAAGGGATTCGAAATCAGAAGGCTGCCAGAATAAATTATGGCAGCCTTAATTTTATTATTACTCTTATTATTCACTCTTCATATAACTTAAATCAGGTCTGGTATGTCCATTCTTATGCTCAAAATGTTCTAGCATTGGAATCATCTGGTTCCAGAGATCCTGACCTTCTTTTCCCATAGCAGCGTTATCTTTGTCCATCTGCTGATAAAATGATGCAGCATCTTTAGCCATAGTAGTAACTACTATTAAATTGTTATTTTCTCCCATATCAGCAAACCAAACACTATATGGGGTTTCAATTTTCTTATCTTCATTAAGCTTTTTCATTTTTGCAGCAAGATCCATTACTTCTTTACGAAATTCGGGTTTAATGATATAGTAATCCCAGTGCAGAAAATTTTGTTTGCTCATATCAAGTCCCTGGGTATCTCCGATTTTATATGACAAATCAGTCGAAAGTTTGAACACAAGTTCACGTGTGTATTCAGTGGATATGTTTCCATCTTTCATATCCTTAGCCCATTTATCTTTATCAGATTTTGTATACATACTATTAAAAGCAGAGGAGAGTTTGTCGATATCCGCATAGTTGTTTATTGGAATCAAATAATAAAAATGCAGATCATCAGTCTGGGAAGCCCTGACAAATGGAACATCAAGTTTTAAATCTTTCATCATCTGGGTAAAGTCTTTATTTGCAGCATTATACTGATCAATCTTATCGATCTTAGCTACTTCTTCATGAATATAGAACAGTTGATCTTTCGGTTGATCCTGCGGAAAAACGACTGACGTGAATAAAGCAAGAAAGAAAAGAGACAACAGGTAACAGTAAAAGTGTATTACTTTCATAAGAACCTCCTCAAGGTTTATTGTGAAAATAGTTTTTTGGGTTAAAGCTCAGTTGAACTTACATTCCAAAGCGGAGAGAGTCAATAAAATTCTTTAAAACAATAATTATTTTTTATAAATAATTAATTAAAATAACTGTTGTCAATTGTAAAATATTTTAATGTAAGCCGATTATATTCTCAGCCATTCCATTAAAAATAAAGTGATGAAATGGAAAAACAGAATACCAGTACAATCTGCCGAGCAATCCTCTTGGTCGGAAGGTTGCAGTTTGTATCAGAAAATATTTTTTATCTTTATCAGAAATTTTAAACTCAAGCCAGGCTTCGCCGGGAAGTTTCATTTCTGCATAAAGAAGCAAACGTTTGTTTTGTTTATCAGCAGCCAGCACTCTCCAGAAATCAAGTGTATCGCCGGTGTTTATATTGTGCGGATTTGTTCTTCCCCGACGTAAACCAACACCACCGAACAGTTTGTCCAGGAATCCGCGAATGTGCCAGAGCCAATCACCGTAATACCATCCCCGCTCGCCGCCGATAGACCAGATGTTTTCTAACACCTTGTCAAAACTATCACCTATAAATTTTTTCCTTTCGTCCGTATAGCATCCGTTGGTAGGGACATTTATGTGCTGAAGAAGCGAGTTATCAGCAAAACTCGAAACCAGCGCATCTTTCCAGCTTGATATAACATTATTCTGCTCAATGTTCCTAAAGGCTGTCTGCACAGCTTCTTTATATGTTATCGGAACTACATCCAGCATTTTTTGAAGCTGGTTGTTTTTAGCTACAACTTCAATTTTCATACTATTAACAAGATTTATTGCAAGCATATAAGAAGTTGAAGTAACAAAGTAAAGCCAGTAGGAAGAGAGCCGTGGAGTCATAACAGGAACGGTAAAAATATATCTTTTAAGCCCGCGAACTTCCGCAAACTGAAGCAGCATTTTTTTGTAGGATAAAACATCAGGTCCTCCTATATCATAGGATTTATTAAATGTTTCAGGCTTAAGAAGAACTCCTGTTAAATACCTCAACACGTCTCTTATAGCAATAGGTTGATGTTTTGTATTCAGCCATTTTGGAGTGATCATAATAGGCAGCTTTTCTACAAGGTCACGGATAATTTCAAATGATGCACTTCCGGATCCAACTATTATTCCTGCTTTAAGTGATGTTAATGAAATGCCGCTTCCTCTCAGAATTTCCTCAACCTTTTTCCGGGAAGCGAGGTGTTTGGAGAGCTTTTCTTCATTTGTAATTCCGCCAAGATAAATTATTTGTTTTACGGATGTTTGTTTAACAAGATTAATAAAGTTATTGGCTGAATCTATTTCGAGTTGTTCAAAATCTTTTATGTTTGAGCTCATCGAATGAATCAGGTAGTATGCAGCATCAATATTTCTTATTGAATCAGTAATCTTAATCTCTTTGAGGAAATCTACTTCAAACACAGAAATATTTTTATGTGCATAAATACCGTCCGAAGGAAAGCGGTTTTTATCTCTTACACAGCATATTACTTCATGGTTTTGTTCGAGAAGCACGGGAAGAAGTCTTTTCCCGATATATCCGCTGGCTCCTGTTAATAATATCTTCATGAATTTTTAATATTTTATCAATTAAACATTAAAGCTAATAATAAAATTCCCCGGAATACTAAATAAAAAGTGACTTTACCTGATTGATGCAGAATTTAACCTGAATAGTACATTTTGCAGAATAAATCTGAAAGATTTCTTAATCTCTTCAATATATATCAGTTTTTTCATCGCAAAAAGTAATAATTCTGCCGTTCATAACATTTTTCTTGAAAACGAATTTTCAAGTCAATAAATTTATTTTATCTCAAATCAATGAATTCGAAATTTTGTTCAATATTCAATTCTATTCAAATAATCAATAATTCAGGATAACTATGAAAAAGATACTTTTCTTTGCAGCTGCTTTCTTTGCTCTTTCTCTGTTGCAAATGTCTTTTGCCCAGGTAAACGCAAGAATGCTTCAGTACCCGGATGTTTCGAAAACACAGATAACATTTTACTACGGCGGAGATCTGTGGGTTGCACCAAAAGAGGGTGGAACAGCTAGCAAACTAACTAATGCAATGGGACAGGAAATTCTACCGCGCTTTTCACCCGATGGTTCCCAAATTGCATTCAGCGGAAATTATGATGGTAATGTTGATATTTATGTTGTTCCATCAAAAGGCGGAATGGCGGAAAGAGTTACTCACCATGGAATGTTTGACCGGATGACAGACTGGTACCCGGATGGAAGTAAAATTCTGTATACATCTTCTATGGAAAGTGGTAAGCAGAGATTCAGCCAGTTTTACAGTGTTTCGCCAAAAGGCGGAATGCCTGATAAACTACCTGTTCCATATGGTGAATTTGGCGTTATATCACCCGATGGAAAAATGATTGCCTACACTCCGAGAACCAGAAGCAACAGAACATGGAAAAGATACCGCGGCGGTATGGCTCCTGATATCTGGATATTTAATCTCGAAACAAAGGCTTCCGAAAACATAACCGACGATCCGGCAAATGATGAATTTCCGATGTGGCATGGAAATACAATTTATTTTCTCTCAGACAGAAATCCTGCGAAGAGAGGAAATATTTATGCATACGATGTAAACACAAAAAAAATAAGGCAGGTAACAGACTTTACAGATTATGATACTCACTTCCCTTCGATTGGACCCGACGATATAGTTTTTGAAAACGGCGGCAGATTATATCTTCTTGATCTTGCCACAGAAAAATATCATGAAGTAAAAATTGATGTGGTAACAGATGAATCAACCCTTCTTCCCCGTTCAGAAAATGTAAGCAAGCTGATAAAAAGTTTCTGGTTATCACCTGATGGAAACAGAGCAGTATTTGAAGCACGCGGTGATCTCTTTTCAGTTCCGGCAGAAAATGGTCCGGTTCTGGATTTAACAAATTCTTCCGGCTCTGCTGAACGTTTTCCATCATGGTCACCAAATGGAAAATATATTGCTTACTGGAGTGATAAATCCGGAGAGTATGAACTTTATGTTAAAGATATGGAAAACCCGAACAGCGATAAAAAACTTACTTCATTTGATAATGGATATAAGTACCAGATTTATTGGTCGCCTGACAGTAAACAAATGGCTTTTATTGATAAAGGAATGGAAGTTTATGTCTACAACATGGACAAAGATAAACTCATTAAAGTTGATAAAGAAAAAACCTTGTATGAAGGCGGACTTGAAAACTTCAGCGTGAGCTGGTCACCGGACAGCAGGTGGGTTGCTTACCCGAAGGATCTTGATAATAATCATACTGCTATTGCGCTATTCGATACTAAAGATGAAAAAGTACACCAGGTTACCTCTGGCTATTATAATGATATGCAGCCTGTTTTTGATCCGGATGGAAAATATTTGTTCTTTCTTACAAACAGAAACTTCAGTCCCATTTACAGTGATTATGAGAATACCTTTGTTTATGCGAACGCAACAAATATTGCTGCGGTATCACTTGATAAGGATACACTTTCCCCGCTTGCACCAAAGAATGACAGTGTTGTGATAAAGAAAGATGAAGAGAAGAAAAAAGATGAAAAGGATAAAAAGAAAGATGAGGATAAGAAGGATGAGAAATCAAATGAAACAAAAATAACCCTTGACGGATTTGAGAGCAGAGTGATAATTCTTCCTCCCGAGGCAGGCAATTACACAAATCTTCAGGCAGTAAAAGGAAAAGTACTTTACTTAAAAGTTCCCCCTTCAGGTTCTCAGGGAGAAAAAAGAGCTGTTGTTTATTATGATTTAAATAAGCGTGAAGAAAAAACTGTTATTGCTGACGTTAATAATTTTACTCCATCTGCAGACGGAAAAAAATTATTAATTTCAAAAGACGGTAGTTTCTTTGTAATAGATATTGCCCCGGATCAGAAACCTGATAAGAGAATGCCTACCGATCAAATGGAGATGACAGTTGTGCCCCGTGAAGAATGGACACAATTATTTAATGATACTTGGAGATTTGAAAGAGATTTCTTTTATGATCCCAATATGCACGGTGTTGATTGGAATCTAATGAAAGAACGTTATGGTAAACTCATAAATTCTGCTGTTACCAGGTGGGATGTTAATTATATTATCGGGGAACTGATTGCAGAATTGAATTCATCTCACACTTATAAAGGCGGCGGGGATGAAGAAAAAGCTCCAAGCAGACCTGTCGGATATCTTGGCGTTGACTGGACTCTTGATAACGGTGCATACAAAATTAAAAAAATAATAAAAGGTGCAGAATGGGACAGCGAAGTAAGATCACCCCTTGATGCGCCCGGTGTTGATGTTAAAGAAGGAGATTATATCCTTGCAGTTAACGGAATTCCTATTGATGTAACAAAAGATCCATGGGCAGCATTTGAAGGACTTGCCGGTAAAACTGTTGAACTTACGGTAAACAGTAAACCCGGAATTGAAGGCTCACATAAAGTTCTTGTTGAAACTCTTAAAGATGAAACACGATTAAGAAATCTTGCCTGGATTGAAGCAAACAGAAAATATGTTGATACCAAAACCGGTGGAAAGATCGGTTACATATACGTACCGGATACAGGGATAAACGGACAAACAGAACTTGAGAGACAGTTTACCGCACAGTACAATAAACAGGGTTTGATAGTTGACGAACGATTTAACAACGGCGGACAAATTCCCGACAGGTTTATTGAAATGCTGGACAGGAAACCGCTTGCCTTCTTTGCAGTCAGAGACGGTATAAAATGGCAGTGTCCTACTATCGCTAACTTTGGTCCTAAAGTTATGCTGATAAACGGATGGAGCGGATCAGGCGGAGATGCTTTTCCCGATTTCTTCCGTAAAGCAGGGTTAGGTCCGCTAATCGGAACAAGAACATGGGGCGGGCTAATCGGTATTTCCGGAGCACCCGGTTTAATTGACGGAGGAGGAATAACTGTTCCGACATTCAGGCAGTTTAATCCTGATGGAACCTGGTTTGCTGAAGGACATGGGGTTGATCCTGACATTAAAGTTGTTGATGACCCGACACAGCTTGCAAACGGAGTTGATCCGCAGCTTGAAAAAGGAATTGAAACGGTAATGGATTTATTAAAGAAGAATCCCCCGATAAACCCAGAACAGCCTCCCTACCAGAACAGAAGTGCATCGGGCGGAAATAACTAAAATATTATTAGAAGTTTATCATCAGCCCCGGAAAAATCCCGGGGCTTTTTTTTTGATAATTAAATAAAGTGATCAGACAAAATAATTGTATTTCATCATCAATAACTTTTTCAAATCAATTACTGTAATCATTTATGCTTTCATTAATACATTTCGCTACATGTTCGGCATCTCTCCCCACGCCGTGTACCATTGCTGAAGCTAGTGCATATAGAAAATGAAGTCCGACAAAGTATAATCCTTTTTCTTTTTCAACTATTCCTCTGTTCTGCATGGGTTCACGATCTTTAAAAGCGGGAATATCTATCCAGGAGAAAGCCGGATAAAACCCTGTACACCATATTACATTATTCACTTTAACTACACTTCCATCTTCAAGCAAAGGAAAACCATCTTTAACACCGGCAACCCTGGGAACTCTTTTAATACCTGCTTTTTTGAGTCCCTTAGGTTTCTGTCTTATTAGCGGTCCGCCCATAGAAACTAATTTAGGACGTACTTTTTTACCTATTGGGGTACCTGTTGTTAATACTTTATAGAATAAAAAACGAAGTACTAAACGGATGAATACAATTCTGGCTGCAGCACTTTCTATATCAAATGGGAGATGTCCTGTATCTCTTCCGGATAACAAGACCCGGCGATTGTCTTTTATCATTTCCATTGAAAGCTCTGCACCGGAGTTGCCTGCACCAACTATTAGAACATCACCTTCATTTAGCTGAGAGGGATGCTTATATTCGGAAGAATGCAACTGAGTAATATCCGGATTTAGTTGACCGGAAAATTTAGGGATTTTGGGAACCTGGTAATTTGACATTGCTACAACACAATGTTCTGCCTGAAAATGATTTTCCCCTGCTTTTATACAAAAGAAATTTCCTTCCCGTGAAAGTGAATCTACTTTTATACCGCTTCGTACGGGCAGCTTAAAATGTGAAGCATAGTTTTCGAGATAATCTGCCATTTCATCTTTTGTAGGAAAATAATGGGCGGGTGCAGGGAACGGCATTCCATCAAGACTATCATATTTTGCGGGAGTAAATAACCGGAGTGAATCCCAGCGATTTCTCCACGAATCTCCTACTCTTTTATTAGCATCGAGAATTACGAACGGAATTCCATGATTTTTCAGATGATATCCCACGGATAACCCTGCCTGACCAGCACCTATTACTATCACTTTAAATTTTTCTGCCGTTTGTTCAATCAACATTTCATCACCTCTTCTTTTTTATTCTATGAATTTTTTCTTTCGCTGTTAAACTACAACGATATGAGGGGATGAAAATCAGGGATACTACGTAGTTTTACGAGAATAAGTACGTAATTCAGAAAAACATAATTTATGGACTGAACTGAGCGATGGCTAAGTGAAAATCAATTTGTGTTTAATTGCATAGGAAGCGGCATATGTCCTTGCAGATTTTCCGGAAATTCCCATTTTGCTGTAAATATTGGTCAGGTGTTTTTCAACCGTACGAACACTAAGAAAAAGTTTATCCGCAATTTCTTCATTGTTTCTGCCTTCAGCAATTAATCTTAATACTTCAAGTTCTCTTCCGGTAAATTCGTATTCATTTTTATTGATAGAGTTTTCTTTATACAGATTCTTTAGAGAAAGCCTTGTTCTTTCGATATCCTTTTCCGCACCTAATTTTTTAAATATAGTTTCAGCTGTACCTAACTCAGCTTCTGCCTGAGCAAAACGATTTAGTTTAATCAAAACTTCCGAGAGAACTAACCTGCTTTGTGCTGATTCAACAGGCGACGGAATACTGTCATAAATATCAATAGCATCTTCAAGATTTTTTCTTGCCGGATCATATTTTTTAAATGCCAGATCCAAATTTCCTTCAGCACTTAAAACTGCGGCTTTTAATGGAAGTGTATTAATTGCATCAGCTATTTCTCTAAGTTCTTCAAACATTTTTACTGCCGTATCAAGTTTTTCAAGTTTTATATAAATCCTCACAAGCAATTCAATCACGACTGTCTTTTCAGCTTTTTCATTCGGGGCAAAACGACGAAGAAATCTTTCTGCAGCATTTAATGCTTTTTCATATTCTCCCTTATCATAGTAAAGATTTGCTGAATATAAATGCATTAGCGGATGTGACTCAACTTTATTTAATAAGGTCTCAGCTTCTTCCCATTTTCCCTGTCTTCTCTTTAGATCAGCAAGTCTTACAATACACGCATTTACCTGGACCGGTCTCAGATTTTTCAGCTCTGAAGATGCTGTTAAAAGTTCATCCTCAGCTTCTTTCCATTCACCCTGCCAGATAAGAACACCTGCATATTTCATCCTGCAATTTGCAAACATTGCTTTATGTTTCCATTGTTTGCATAATTCCTTAACATTGTTACACCATTGACTTGCCCGTTCATAATCTCTTATGCGTTCACAAGCATCAATAAGAAAACAACAGGTTATTGTGGTAATTTTTATATCCCCCCGTTCAGATGTTACAGCCAGAAGAGTAGCTTCATCAAGAAGCGGCATTCCTTTAGAAATATTTCCTTCAACTACTAAAATGAATCCTTTCATTGCACCAGCAAGCATCTCACCATTCACATCATTAATGGATTTACTAAGTTCCAAAGCTTCATTAATATATTCAAAAGCCAGCCGGCTATTCTTCTCAACCTGGAATGCCATTCTTGCTTTTAATAGTTTAATGGTGCACAGTTCTGTTGAGCCGGGAAGACCCTCCAAAAGATTTTCCGCCCGTTTAAACCAGCCGCCGGCAACAGCAAATTCTCCTTTAAATTCAATATAATCTATTCCTAGCCAGCTGCAAACACGCGAAGCGCCGAGCTTATTATTGTCTTTCAGATACAGATTATATGCCTTTGTCCGTAAATCAAAAACAGCCGAAGCATCATTCAGCCACCAGTACGCCCAGGCGAGTTCCTCATAAGCTTCGGCGGATTCATTTTCCTTCAGAGCATTTTGAAGGAGATCCCGCGCACTTTTCCATTCGCCTTTAGCCAGTGCTTCACGACCTTTATTTAACAGATCATTAGTCATAAATTATTTTCTAGGTGTTTTAAGTTAAAGTTAAGATAAAAATATATCAGATTAACAAAAACCCTTTGGGACAAACTATTATTTGAGACAAAGGAATATACTGCAGGAAATATCAAAATAAGTTATAATATTTTTTTATTGATTTAATAAAACTGAAAAAGTAAGTTATAACCGTAATAATAATAGCGGGTTTTTCAAGGAATGCAGACTAGAAGAAAATACCAAGTGGGAAATAAAAAAGTCTGCAGAAAAATATTTAATTCAATACAAGTAATGGCTATAACCTTAAAATAACGTGAGATATTTTTATGAAATATTTGATTTTCCTCATATCTTTTCTATTTTCTATCAATCTTCTTGCACAAGATTCTTCAATTGATTCACTATCTTCAGAAGTTGTAAAAGCTGAAAATCCGTCAGGAAATAGTTTACAAGAGATTTATAAAATAAAATCATTCGATTCAACATTTGCAGAAACAATTAGACAGTACGCTGAAAAAAACGGAAGCACAGAAGGATTTTCTTTTGATTTTTCTTCTTATTATGACTACCTGAGAAAGATAGTATTCAGCAATGAAAATTTATTTATTCGGAAATATGCAGCTATGTAGTTACCTAAAATATTTTTTGAAGGTTGCACATTAATAAAAAAAGATACCGCTCTACAAGAAATATGTCTGAAAATATTAAAACCAGAAGATGTTATTTGGAAAATTAACATTGATAACTCAATAATCTTTTTTGCCAACCTCTACACAAATCTTGCTCTTAAAGATTATATCTCAAAGATTGGTATTCCATTTTCTAAATTTACCAGTAAACAGAAAAAAATGTTTAAAGATTATGCGCTAAATAAATCATTGGAATATAGATTAAGCATTTACGATAAAAACCCGTATAAAATTGTTAAGGCAAATGCACTTCGAAACATTCTTGACGTTTTATATTTATATCAAGATTATGAAAAAGCTGATTATTACTATAATATTCTTAAAAAAGATTACTCAGACATTGATATGGATTTAATTAAAAACGCTTTGATAGACTATAACCCCGAAGGAAGATTAAAAGTTGGGAAAACAGTTCCAGAGTTTAATCTCCGACTTATTGATACTAATAAAACCTTAACACCACAAAAATTAATTGGTAAATATTATTTACTACAATTCTGGGCAACCTGGTGCGCTCCTGGTGTTTCTGAAATGCCTGAAATAAAGAATTTTATGAAAAATATAAAAATTCTAATTTTACAATAGTGAGTATATCGTTAGATGATTCACCAAATATCTTAAAGGGTTTTTGGAAAAAGAAAGGGGCAATGCCCTGATATAATATAATCTTAAATAATGGTTTTAATGATAAAGTTGTAAAATATTTTGGGATAACAGGGGTGCCTGTAAATATTCTAGTAAGTCCCGAAGGTAAAATATTAGCGAATAGTCACAGCTTTCAGGAAAAAGGATTATCAGAAACAATTGATAGTTTTTTAAATCATTAATAAAGTATGAATAACTCTTTACTCAGCCTACGGACTGCCTGTTAGTGTCCATGTTATTAAATAGTCAATATTTACAAAGATCTTAAATGAAGATATTATTTACTTACTTGTTTTTACTTATAATGATTATTCCCTTCAATGATTTTTACGCTCAACAGGATCATTATAGCCAGGCAAAGGAGTTTGAATTTAATTTATCCCATTCTAGTTCCAACGAACATAACAATAATAATTATTTTTCTAATGCTACATTTCTGTTCTCAAAAACAGAAAATGAAGGATCTTATGTCAGTTCTCATTATTTTTTCTATGATGAAAAACTACAGGACACACTAAATATTGAAATAAAAAATATTAATGAGCAAATCAATCTCTCTTCTGATTCGAAGTATCAAATATATTATGAAACAAAACCGGGCTGGCCATCAACATTCGGTTTAATAATAAGAAAAGGAAATGAGCTGGTTTTTGAAGGGATTACCGATTGGGATATTCATAAGACTGTGAATTTAATTGACAGCTCTTTTATAAAAGTAAAGTTTTCAAAGGAATTTATAGAAGAGGCAGACACTACTTCAGGATGTTACAAAAAAATTATTCCTGTTCAATATGAATTCTCAATCAATAACAATTCAATTTATTTAAGACAGTCTGAAAGTAATACTTTAAGTGGAATTAAAATCTACCTGGGTATTGCAAGAAAGATTGAATACAATAATAATTGTTTAGATGCCGGGATAAATGGTATATCCTTTATAGCAATAAATAAATCAATTAAATAGGTTAGAAATGTTGCCGGTGGTGTAAGACTACAGCAAGTTGGCATTAGTAATAAAATAAGTTTCTTATTCCGGACTGCAGGTCAACGGCATCTCAGTCAAGACGTATGTTTAACATAAGACTAAAATTGCTATTAACACTAATTCTTTGGAGGAGTTAATGTTCATTCAAACGATACCCGAAGCCGGAGCGGAAGGCAGACTCCGTGAGATTTACGAAGGAGACCAAAAGAGCCTGGGATACGTACCCAATCACGCAAAGGTATTTAGTCTGCGACCAGAAGTGTTGGAAGCATGGCGGGTTTTTCAAGGCAGTATTCGCAAAAACCTTAGATTGAGACGCTACGAGCTCGTCACTTTTGCGGCTGCAGAAGCTTTAAATTGTCGTTACTGTCTCCTTGCACACGGTGCGGTGTTGAACAAAAACGGATTCAGTGTGGAACAATTGCGGGCAATACTTACAAATTTTCATAACGCAGGATTAGAAAACGTGGAAGTTGCAATAATGGAGTTTACCCGGAAAATTATCATGGGTGCCAATACTATTACTAAGGCTGACATTGATACACTTCGTGAGCTGGGTCTCGAAGACGAAGAAATCCTCGACATTACACTAACCGCTACAATGCGCAGCTTTGCAAGCAAGACATTTAATGCGCTTGGTGCCGGACCAGACTCTGTTTACGAGGAACTTGAAAAACAGCTGGCTGATTTGCTTCCAGATTAGAAAAAGTTTGGCACTGTTTCGTGAACACTACTCTATCTATAAGTGCACCCGCATCTGCCAATCCCTGAAGGAATTATTATAACTAGCGGAAACAGCTACAGAGAGAAACAGATGTTCCGGCTGACTTTTTATAAAATCCTAATTTCTAAACTATAATATCTCACTTCATCAATAGCAGTTTTTAACATCGGTAAAACTCCCTGCTTCCAGCCTGTAAATGTAAATTCCGCTTATCAATATGAATTCCCGATTATCAGTTTTATATTGCTTAGGTAATATTGCTTGCTTAATTTAAGTTTCAATTCTGAATAAATATTTTTGAAGATGATATCTGTAAAAGACATTACAAAAAAGTTTCCAGCCACAACAGCTCTCGACAATATTTCAATTGAGATAAAAGAAAAAGAATTTTTCGGATTACTCGGACCTAATGGCGCGGGAAAATCTACTTTAATGAATCTACTTATCGGGTATCTTGATTCTGATGAGGGCGAGATACTAATTGACGGTGAAAAGATGAGCACAGGTTCGTTGGCTTTAAGAAAGAAAATAGGACTGGTTCCGCAGTCGCTTGCTCTTTATGAAGATATATCTGCTAAAGAAAACATGGAGATATTCGGGTCATTCTACCAGATAGATAAAAAGCAATTACGGTACACAATAGCCGATAAGCTAAAAATGGTAGGATTGTTTGATAGGAAAAATGATAAAGTAAAAACGTTTTCAGGGGGAATGAAAAGAAGACTTAACCTGGCAGCTTCACTTCTTCACGATCCGAAAATAATTCTTTGTGATGAACCAACTGTTGGAATTGATCCGCAGTCACGCAATGCAATTTTTGATTTTCTGGAATCTTTAAATGATGAGGGCAAAACTATTATTTACACAACTCATTATATGGAAGAAGCAGAAAGACTCTGCAGCAGAATTGCAGTAATAGATTTCGGACATATTATTTCCGTAGGATCCCTGGAAGAACTTTTAAAAGGTCTCGAATACCGACAGTCGATTTCATTTGTGAAGAACACTCAAACAGAAAAAAATATCAATTCATTTAATACATTCGGAACAATTATAGACGAACATGATAAATTTGAACTGCATCCAGAAGATGGATTAATACTTTCTGAATTTTTTAAGAAAGTTGAGGAAAGCGGAATCAGTTATTCATCAATTAACATCGGGAGACCCACACTTGAAGCACTGTTCCTTCATCTGACAGGAAGGAGTCTGAGAGATTGAACAAAATATTGAGTCTTATAAAAAAAGATTACATCCTTTTCTGGCATGATAAAGTTGCAGTTGGTTTGACATTTATTGTACCTGCAGTATTAATTTTATTATTCGGTTCAATCTTTGGCGGCTCCGGTGCGGATGCAAGCGGTATCCGGTTAGCTTTTTTAAATCAAAGCGATACAAAAATTGCGAAGAAAATTGAATCGACTCTGGACACTACAAAAACTTTTCAAATGATTAAATCCTACACTGATGACGAAGGAAATGAAGTTCCTTTCGATACAGCTTCAATTAAGGATTATATAATTAAAGGAAAAGCATCTTCAGCTCTGGTAATTCCGGTAGATGCTTACACTGATACTTCCTTCGGTTTAAAACTGAAAGTTTTATTATAATCCGAAAAATGAACTTGAGATGCAGATTGTACAGGGGCTGCTTCAGCAGACAGTGATGACACAAATTCCTGAAATTTTTAACCAGAGTATGATGCGTCGCTCGGAAGAATATCTCGGTAAAGATAGAGGGACAAAATTCAATAAGAAACTTGCTTCCGTAATAAGTGAGTATTTCGGTGTTGATACTTCCAAAATTCTTCGGCAGGGATTTTACAATACAGAAAATGACACAACAAATACTGATTCGTCTTCAAAAAACAGTGCGTCAAATTTCTTTAAAAATATTGTAAAGCTCGATAAAGAACAGCTTGTTGGGAAAGAAGTTAATAACCCGGGAGCAACAAGAAGCGTGGGAGGCTGGGCAATGATGTTTTTACTTTTCAGCATAACTGCTTCGGCCACTTCTCTCTTTGATGAAAGGAACTCAGGAGTAACATTAAGAATATTATCGGCGCCCGTTTCGAGAACAGATATTCTGTGGAGCAAATACCTTTATAACATTTCACTTGGAATAGTTCAACTATTAATTCTTTTCTTTGCCGGTTACCTGTTTTTCAATATTAATATATTTACAAACTTCGGAAATCTTTTACTGGTTATAATTTGTTCCGCTGCTGCTGCAACAGCTTTTGGAATGGTGCTGGCAGCCTTTAGTAAAACTACTGCCCAGGCTAACGGGCTTGGAACTTTCCTGATATTAACTATGAGTGCTATTGGCGGAGCGTGGTTCCCTACTTTTATCCTTCCACCGTTTATACAAGTGCTAAGCAAATTTACTATAGTTTACTGGTCTATTGAAGGATTTCTACAGGTTCTCTGGAACGGAGCCAGCCTGGTTGAAATTTTACCAACTGTTGGTATTTTACTTGGAATCGGCATTTTAGTGAATGCTGTAAGTTTCTGGAAATTTAAAAAAGGCGACATTTTCTGAGATCCTGAAAATCTTTCAATTGGTTAAGAATTAATTAGGTAATAAGCATTTTTTATCGTATGTTTCTTGTCCCGCTATCTAAATGGAGCGGGATTATTTGTAATAACATTTAAAGGACTAATTTAAGTGAGTACTAAATTGTTTGTGGGTAGTTTACCCTGGTCAATAGATGACCAAAAACTGCAGGAAGCTTTTGAAGAACACGGTGAAGTGGTTTCAGCAAAAGTAGTAAAAGACCGTGAAACCGGTAGATCCAGAGGATTCGGTTTTGTAGAAATGGAATCTGAGGAAAGTGCAACCAAAGCAATATCTGCTTTGAATAATGCAGAACTCGGTGGTAGAAATATCGTTGTTAATGTTGCTAAACCACGTACATAATATTTAGCCGGTCTCAAAAGCGTTCTTATTCAAGAACGCTTTTTTTATTTTAAAGCCTACCTATTCTTTCACAACAATCTTATCTTTTTTAACGAGATACCTTTTAATCTTTTGTGTAGTCGTTTTTTCGAATTCCTCAGTTCTTATATAAAATTTTCTTATCTGTTTATGCAAAATAAGCTGACTATTAACTTTCTTTATTTCACCATCTACTATCTGTCTTATCAACTTATCATCTATTTCAACATTATGATGTTCTGAATATTCAATAAATGCATCTGCATCTGTTACAATCTGAGCAGCAATAATTTCATCGTGCTTTTCATCTTCTTCACCATAAACGAGTGATTCCATTATATATGGACTACGATTTAGAATATCTTCTATCTCTTCGGGATAAACATTTTCACCTGTTCTCGAAATGATTACATTCTTTTTTCTTCCCATAAGATGGAGAAAACCATCGTTGTCTATATATCCCAGGTCACCGGTTTTAAACCAGCCGTTTTCGAAAACTTCATTTGTGAGAGTTGGATTTTTATAATAGCCAAGCATTATACTGGCACCTTTAGCCCATACTTCTCCAATCCCTTCCGGTGAAGGAGCATTAATTTTTATCTCAACATTTTTCAAAGGCAAACCTGCTGCAGAATCCTTAAAATTATCAATTTGATTAAGCGTAAGAATCGGAGATGCTTCTGTCAAACCGTACCCCTGTACAAAATTAAATCCAAATTCCCTTAATCCTTTTGCAACCTTAGGGTCGGGAGCCGCCGCGCCGGCAATAAATAACCTTATAGCTCCGCCGAATTGTTTATGCAGCTCTTTAAAGATAATTTTCTTTGAAGATTTCAAACCGAATTTCTCGGCAAAATTTGTTGCTTTTATAAGAGGGGGCACAATCCTCGATTTAATTTTATCTTCACTGATTGCCTTGGAAATTTTCCTGAACATTTTATCATAAATTAATGGAACCCCGAGTAGAATAGTTGCTTTAACATTCTGTATATCTTCCAAAACTGTTTTCAATGATCTTGCATAATGTGCAGAAGCTCCCTTAAAAAGCGGGCACAGGAAACCGCAGGTACACTCATAAGTGTGATGTATCGGAAGTACAGAGAGAAACCTGTCAGTATCAATTATCTCAATCATACTGGTCATGGACATTAAGTTTTCAGCAATATTTTTCTGGCTTAACATTACACCTTTTGCTCTGCCGAGTGAACCCGATGTAAAATTAATTTCCGCCATCTCTTCTGTGTTTAAAGGAGGGAGTGAATCCTGTGAAATTATTTTTCCATTACTTATAAGCTGAGTCATAGAATGGAAACCATTTTTTTCGGCAGGAAGATCCATGTTTACAAAAACCTTCAATTTCTTCAAGATATCTTTTTTATCTCTCATCAGTTCATCATAGCTGTTGGAAAAGATAATAGCTTCAGCCTCGGATTCGTGAAGGATATTAATAATATCCTGCTCGGGAAGATTTTTATCAATTGGGACCACCACAAAATTGAATGTCATTCCCGTTAAATAAGCAATTCCCCACTGAACCCGGTTTTCACTTATTAAAGCAAGATGAGCTCTTTCTGTAAGTCCAAGTTCTTTTAATGAACTCCCAAACCTAAGCACATCTTCCAGAAGCTGACTGAAAGTAACTCTACCGATTGGAGTATTGGAGAGATCTTCAAGTGCAATTTTATCAGGATATACACGTGCAGATCTGAAAAGCATATCCCTTATAGAAGTAATCTGAGGAACATCATAATATTTAATATCTGTTTTCATTTTCTCCCCGTAATTAATTTGTTCAGATACAATTTAACTAACCCGAACTATTTATATTATTAAACTAACAAGAAATAGTAATAATTTTGCAAACAAAATTATTGGCAGATTCTGCCGGATTTATTTTAACTCTTAAAGTTAAGATCCTGACTTCAGTTTATCCAGAACACGCCGACCTGTTTCGGCAACATTTTCCGGGGTTATTCCATATTTTTCCATCAGTAATTTTCCGGGGGCAGATGCCCCGAATTTTTCAATACTAACGGCCTCGCCAGCATCACCAAGGTACTTATACCAGCACTGACTTACACCGGCTTCAACGGAAACCCGTGCTTTAATATCAGGTGGGAGAATTAATTTCTTGTAAGCAATATCCTGTTTCTCAAATAGTTCAAAGCTTGGAAAGCTTACGACTCTTACTTTTACTCCTTCTTCCTCAAGAATTTCTGCAGCAGATAGGGATACTGAAACCTCAGAGCCGGAAGCCATCAGAATAAGTTCTGCATTAGGTGTATCTTTCAGAATATATGCACCCTTCAAAAGGTTTTCGGCAGAAGCATATTTTTTCTGATCAATAACAGGAAGTCCCTGTCTTGTCAGAATTAAAAGAACGGGGCTTCCTTTATGTTCAATAGCAATTTTCCATGCGGCAACTGTTTCGTTTGCATCTGCGGGACGTATTAGTACTAACTTTGGAATAGTCCTAAGTGCTGCAAGATGCTCGATAGGCTGGTGTGTCGGACCATCTTCTCCGAGACCAATACTGTCGTGTGTAAAAACATAAATGGGTTTTATCCCTGAAAGAGATCCAAGCCTTATAGCAGGACGGAGGTAATCTGAAAAAATCAAAAATGTTCCGCCGTAAGGAATAACACCTCCGTAAATAGCCATTCCATTCAGAATAGAAGCCATTCCATGTTCACGAATTCCGAAATGAAAATTTCTTCCGCTTCTGTCAGATGAATCATAATTTTTATAATCTTTTAAATAAGTATCGTTCGAAGGTGCCAGATCAGCAGAACCGCCGATAAGAGTTGGCAATGATGAAGCTATAGCATTAAGAACCTTACCGGATGCAGAACGAGTTGCAAGTTTCTTACCATCATCTTCAAACAATGGCAGCTTTGATTTCCATTGATCTCCAAAATTTCCACTCATTACAGCTGTAAACTTGCGGGCATCATCAGGATATTTAGCTGAATATTCTGTAAAAAGTTTATTCCAGTCTTCCTCATATTTACTAAACTGATCCTGTAGTGATGAAAAAAGTTTGCTGACTTCTCCCGGCACATAAAATGTTTTATCTTCAGGCCAGTTAAGATTTATTTTAGTCAGTCTGACTTCCTCTTCTCCCAAAGGTGAACCGTGAGCTTCCGAAGTATCCTGTTTATGTGGGCTTCCATAACCCATGTGTGTTTTTGTAATAATTATTGAAGGTTGTTTGATATTTCATTTTTAGCTGTTAAGCATAGCTGTTTCAAGTTCATCTGAATTATTTACATCATCAACTTCCTGAACGTGCCAACCATAGGCATCAAATCTTTTAGCTACATTTTCAGTAAATGAAAGATCAGTTGAACCATCAATTGTAATTTTATTATCATCATAAAAGAAAATCAGTTTTCCTAATTTTAAATGTCCTGCAATAGAAGCTGCTTCGTGAGAAATTCCTTCCATCAAATCGCCATCGCTGCAAATTCCATAAATAAAATGATCAATTATTTTTATATCATCTTTATTGAACATTGAAGCGAGATAAGATTCTGCAACAGCCATTCCAACAGCGTTGGCAAATCCCTGCCCAAGCGGACCGGTAGTTGTTTCAACTCCGGGAGTCATCCTGTATTCAGGATGCCCGGGAGTAATGCTTCCCCACTGCCGGAATTGTTTAATATCCTCTAAGGAAATACCATAGCCGCAAAGATGAAGGATAGAATACAAGAGCATGCTTCCGTGCCCATTCGAAAGAATGAACCTGTCACGGTTAAGCCAATTGGGATTTTTCGGATTGTGCCGCATATGTTTTGCATAGAGCATATAAGCTATCGGCGCACATCCCATAGGCATTCCCGGGTGACCCGAATTTGCTTTCTGCACTGCATCAACAGATAAAAATCTTAAAGTATTAATTGAAAGCTGATCTAGATTATCAGAAAGAAGGGACATTCTACACTCCGTAAATAATATTTAACAAATATATTAAAAAGATTATTCCTAACTTCTTAATGTATAATAGTTTTAGATAAATAAATGTGTATAGGTCATATCTGTTTTCAAACATTAATTTGAAAAGAATGAACTAAAATATGCCATTACACCAACCTGGGTAATAAGCAGATCGGTTTTAGATTTTGAAACATCATAATAAACTTTCCCGTTTTCAATGGTTACAGAGCCTTCTTTTAAATACTCTGCTTCACTGCCGAGAAGATACCTGGCTTTCAGATCGAGAAATAAAGAAGTAAAATTCCCTTCGGGTTGATCAGGAGTGTAAAGATTAATTAATAATCCTCCGCCAATCCCATAACTCCAGGCGAAATCATCATAGTTTGTATTACTGGCAACTTCCTCATTTCCGCGACTGTTAATAGAAGTTTCGGTAAACAGATATGATCCTCCGAATAATAATTCCAGGTACGGACGAAAACTTCCTGATGGTGGTGCGATCTGAAACAATAAATGAAAATTAACAAGATTGTTTGAGCGGTCTACATCTACTACCACATCAGGAATGGTCAGGCTGAATGGTTCCCTTCTCGTTTCATTTCCATAATTCAGATATCCAACATCAAGACCAAATCCGAAAGGTAATCCTTCAGTCGGATTAAAAAACAATACCTGTCCGGAAACTCCAAAACCCAGCCGATCTATATTATCTTTGAACTCATTTTGCGGAAACCCCAACATTAATCCGCCGCCTGCTGATTGAGAATGTATTTCAATTGTTAATAATATAATTATAGCTGAAAGTAATATGATTTTATGTTTCATTTTGGTTATTCCCTTTTCATTCATAATTCAAGATAATTCACATTATAAAATTACTAAAGGAGTCTCATTTAAAATAATTATTATGATGGGCGGAATCAGTTAGGGATAATTGAAAGAAGTATTGACATTAAAGAAATAAAGCAGATATTACCGGCCATGATACTATACCGATTATTAGTCATTTAAATTTCAAGTGAGATATTTTTAAGTGAGGCACTCGAATTAGAAAACCTGGAAATATCATTCAGAATAATTGATAGTAGATATTACCAGATGGTACAAAAAATATATCCACACTGTATTAATTTTATTTTGAAATAAGTATTCTGTAATCCCACGGTTTTAATTGTAACCATTCTTTAGATTTTACATGGAATTTTTTTCCGGAGAAAGGATTTATGTACTCCCCCAATATCAAATCGCTTTCAAGTTCTGTTTTCACTTTTTTATCTGATAAATTAAAGATGGCGTACACTTTTGCGCCATCTTTTTTTCTTACAAACGCGAATACATCACTTGCACTGGATTTAACCGAAACCATCTCACCGCCCTGCAGTCCATTCCATAATGCTTTGTTATTTTCTTTTTCATGGAATAGAGTTGTGTAAAGAAACTTGTATTTACTATCCTTCCACTCAATAGTATCTTTTTCAAAAAAGTCGAGGCGTTTATTAAGTCCTGCTTCCTGCCCGCTGTATAACAAAGGCATTCCGGGAATAACACAGGTGAAAACATCAAAAGTTTCAGCTGCCTCACCCATTCTTTCGAACTCAGTACCATTCCATGTGTTTTCATCGTGGTTTGTAGTAAATCTCATTCTATAAGCATCAGCCGGATATTGATTTTTTTCTTTCTGAAAATAGTCTCTAATAGATTGAACATTCTTTTTTCCCTGGGCAACATCATTCATCAGATGAAGCAATTCCCAGGAATAGGTCATATCAAAAGCTTGATGAAGTTCCGGACCTTCAGCTTCTGCAAGCATAAAAACATTTTTAATTTTATCAAGTTCAGAATGTGCAGTTTTCCAAAAATCTAGGGGAACCATGCCTGCAACATCACATCTGAATCCATCGATATCACATTCTTCAACCCAATATTTCATCGCATCAATCATATACTGCCAGAGTTCCTTATTGTCATAATTCAAATCTATTACATCGTGCCAATCAGGAACCGGAGGCACAAAATTTCCAAGTGAATCTTTGGTATAAAAATCGGGGTGGTCTTTCACCCAGACATTATCCCAGGCTGTATGATTAGCTACCCAATCAATTATAACATACATTCCCATCGAATGTATCTGATTAACAGTTTCCTTAAAGTCTTGCAGTGTTCCGAACTCCGGGTTAACTCCTTTATAATCTTTTACAGAATAATAACTGCCGAGTGTACCTTTACGGTTCTTTTCGCCGATAGGATTAATTGGCATAAACCATACGATGCCGACACCTATATCTTTTAATTCTTTTATGTGTGTGTCAAATGCCTCGAATGTTCCTTCCGGGGTATACTGGCGAGTGTTCACTTCATATATAGAAAGATTATAACTCCAGTCAGGATGCTTAACAGATTTTATATTCTGCGCCGAACTGAAATTATTTGTTATTAAAAATAAAAATATTAAAATAATCGATTTTTGAATTTTGGTGAGCATAAATTTCTCAGATAATTTTAATTGAATGAAATAGTACAGAGTGTTCTGAACAGCCGTATAATAAAATATGGAAAAAAAGCTTTAAAATATTTTATTATTTGGAAGTCTGCTCTCCATTGTGATTTTTCCGGTCATTCATTTCATTTACAATTTCTCCCCCCGGAAAAATACCCCCTTCTATTTTACCATTTGCCGCAGCTTTCTCTATATTAACTTTTTCTTTAATCTGCTCATATTTTTGAAGAAGTATCTGGCTTCTGGAGATTTCCTCCAGCAGTTTTGTTTTTTTAGTAACAAGTTTGGTAATTAATCCGCGGTGTTCTTCATGTTCCAGTTTGATATTCCCTATTGAAGATTGTAATTCAGATAATTCTTTACGGGATTCGGATATTCTTTCCCTTGTAATATGAAGCCTGTCTTCGTACTCGGCAATTTCTTCATCAATCTCGTGTTTCTTTGATCTGGTTTTTTCAAAACGTTCATTCATATCATTTAATATTTCTTTCATACTTACTTCAACTGATTGTTTCTTGCTCATCAGGTATTCAGTTTCCATTCTTAACCCATCGTTCCGGCGTAAAATTTCTGTGGTTTTATTTTCAAGTGAAGTAATATCCTGACGCAAAGTTTCTTTTTGTTCTTCAAGAACATTTATGGTTTCCTGTAATGAATTAAGCTCAGCCTGCCTCATACCCAGAATTCTTTCACTTTCTTCAAGAGCAGCAATCTTTTCAAACAGTTCCTGGTCCTTTTCATTAACTTCTTTTTCTTTATCAATAACTAATTTTTCATACAGAATTCTTTTACGACTCAGTTCATTTACATCCTTACTGTATTTTTGAAATACCTTACCAAATCTTTCTTCGAGCGCAATATTTTCATTTTCAATTTCAGTTTTTTTCTTTTCTAGTAAAGGCAGTGTCTGTCTCATAAGGTCCGATTGCTCTTTCAGCTTTTCATAAACTTCTACCTGCTCACTTACCTTTTTACTGATCTCTAGTTTTACAGCCTCAGATTTTTTTATTTCATTTTCAAGTACTGATAGTCTATTTTCAAGAATGATTAGTTCATCACTTAATTTGCTAAGTTTTCCTGATTTGGTTTCCAGTTCAGATTTTACCTGGTTAAGTTCTTTTTTGCTAGCGCTTTTTTCCTCAAATATTTTGTCGTAGTCGTCGGAAGTTTTACGAATTGAATTTGATCTTTCTCTTAATTCAATATCAAGCTCACGAAGATCTCTGTCCAGCTCAACTTCTTTCTCCTGCTTATGCGCAATATTTTTAGTCAACATATTCAGGATTTCATCTTTTGAAGTTATCTCATTTTCCAAATGAATAATATTATCTTTTAATTTTTCTTCTTTTTCTTTAAGACTGGCTACGTTATTAAGAATTCTAACTTCTTCTTTTGAATAATATTCTTTTTCACGTTTTTTCTCCTCAATCTCTTTATAAATATTTTTGAGGTTATCTCTTTCAGCCTGGTCCCTTTTTTTAAGTTCTTCAACTTTTTTGATTAACGCAGTGGCTTCGATTTTCTTATTTTCTACCCCTCTTAAAATCTTTACTTCCTTTTCTCTTAGTTCCGCCAGAACCTTTTCTTCATCTTTTATTTTTACCGGTTTATCATTCCTTAGTTCTTCCTCAATATCTTCCTTTTCGCTTAATAGAATTTCAATCCGGTTATATAATTCCCGTATTTCATTTTTATATTCTGCATTTTCTTTTTGCAAAAATTTTATTTGTTCCGATTCATTTCCCTCTAAGGGAATGATACCCTCTTCGGAACTCTGACTTAAATTATTTTCAGTTTTCTTCTTAATTGATTCTATACGATTTTTATAATCAGCTATTGAATGCTGCAGCTCTTTCTTTAGTCCGTTTAGTTCGGGAATTTTGTTGGAAAGTTCATTGAGTTCCGATTCTTTAATTTTCTGATCGTTATCGAGCATCATTATTTCATCACTCAGGCTGGCTTTCATTTCATTAAGACTCTCGATTTCTCCCTGAAGTCTTTTCACAGTTTCTTCCATATAACTGCCGGTTTCTTCCTTTTCGGTGAATGGACGGAGTTTATTTTTTAACTCCTCATTTTCTTTCTTTAGCTTCTCAATTTCTTTAGAATTAAAAAGTGCCATAGCCCAAACTCCCGGAATTATAAAAAATATTAAACCCTAAACGACAAAATGTGAAGAAGGAGGAAAATCTTAAAAATAACATAAATAAAGCATGAACTTAATTATTAGGCGGTAAAGTATCAATAATAGTCTTACGGTTTGTTTAATGTCTATAGCCTGTGATTTTATAATAATTATAGCAGCAATCTCCGGGTTTAAGACGGTGGGTAGTGAGTTCAGATTACAAATTGTTATTCTTCAGAAAGGTTTTTTCTTTCATTCCTGTAAGCATTTCTGATATTAATTTTTTGTATTTGTCTTTCAATAATCAAATCGGCGAGACGAGGGGGAATTTCTTCCCTGTTTTTTCTTCCAAAAAGCTCATTCAATTTAGATTCATTTATATCAATCCGGTAAAGAATATTTATCAGTTTTTCATAATTAGTATCTAAAAGTCCGGCAATTTTTTCAGCCAAATATTTTCTCAATTCATTAAGATTATCAAAATCATTAGTCGCTATAACAGAAGATATTCCTGCTTTATCAAAATCACTGGAAATTATTTTTGATATTTCGACAGCATCATTTATTTCTTCGTTCATAAAACTCTCCGGATTTTCCATTAATTATTGTGTAAAGAAAATATTATACAGAAGAATAATTAAACTTCTCTCTGATTTTTTTTACAATAATAAAACAACCAAATGTAAAGAAGGGAGCAGCAAATACATCTACAAAATAATGAACGTGTTGCAGAATAACACTTGCCGCAACAATTATTGTCAGCAAAAGGAATAATTGTTTAAATGGTTTTTTATCTATAACCAGGTATAGCAGAAATAAAGTAGCTGTATGCCCTGAAAAAAACAAATCTTTAGTAAGCAGTTCTCCTGTTCCGAAATATTGCACGAAAGGATCATTCAAAGGAATCATATCAGATGGGGGATTAAAAGGAAGAGAGTACATAGCGATAATTCTCACCAAGATTAAAACCATATAAGTTTGAATCGCAAGTAGAAGTTTAAATGGATTTCTTAACAGGATTATAATTCCCGTAAAAAGTGAAAGATAAATAGAAACGAAAATAAGCCAGGTAAGATTAATCGGGGATATTAAACCGAGTACAGGATCATTAAAGGAGAACCCCTGTCTTTCTTCAACAAAGGATAAAAATTGCGTATACAAAAATAATATTAGTGCCAGTATTAAAACAGAAAGCAGAAGCTGATACTGAAAGTTTTTTAATTTATAAGTTTCTCTCCAGTTCGGTCCCGACCTGTTCATATTCTAAACATTGATATTATCAAGAAAATATGGTAACATTTTTCTCCACGTAGGCCAGTCGTGAGTCATATCTTCTCCCCACAAATCCAGCCAATGTGGAATATTTTTAGAATGCAGAATATCCGATAACCTTATTGATGCATTCGGATCCTCATAGGCACCGCGTCCACTGGCTAAAATAATATTTTTGTTTCTCAGATCAGCAAGAATTTTTTCATCGGCTAAGCCAGGCAAATAATCAACAGGAGAGTTGAAATAACAGAAATCATCAAAGTAACCATCCGTATAATATTTCAAATCGTAAATTCCGCTCATGCCAATTATTCCGGCAAACAAATCCGGTCTTTTGAAAAAAATATTGGCTGCATGGAAAGCACCCAGTGAAGAACCTGTTGAAATAATTGGAGCAAATCCCTTATTATGTTCCTGAATGAAGGGAATAACTTCCTCTAAAATGTAATTGTTGTACTGTTTGTGTCTTAATGCTTTTTCATAAGGCTGTATATTTTTGTTCAGCCAGCTTTCGTCATTTATACTATTAATTGAAAAAGCTTTCAGATTACCACTATTAATAGAATCTGCAATACTATCTATTAAAAAAAATCTTTCGTATTCAAGAAAATCAGCGGCAGCAGTAGGAAACATTAAAAGAGCATATCCATAATGTCCATAAACAGCCACCTCCATTTCTTTCTGAAGATTATTGCTGTACCATTTATGAATCTCTCTCCGCATTATTTCCTCTGTTTTTAAAGCAGTAAAAGTGAGAAATGCTTAATATAATTTGTGTAATTTTTATCATATTTCAAAGGAAAAAGGTTTTTTTCAAATACCTAAAAAATCTCTTTACAATTAATAAGTAATTCCATATTATACCTATAACCTTTGTTGAAAACTTAAGCATCCCGGGGACTACGCAAAAACTATTTTCAAAAGACAGGTAAATTATATTAATTCATAGGAGTAGTTTGTATGAAAAAACTATATGTTTTTTTAATAGTCTTTTTTTGCTATTACAGTATTGTAAATGCCCAAACCGAGCAAACTTTTGCTCACAAACCTTTTGTGAGTGCGGGAATTTCAGTCGGGTATACAGGGGGATTTGGTCTTCAGGGAAATGTGATGATTTCAAATTTCGCAATGGATTTTCCATTATCCGTAAGGTTTGGAATCGGATATTCAACTTTAAATCCTGGTAATCCTGCCGATGCAAGAAGAATTTTTATTAATGACGCAACCAATGGTGTTCCGGAAAAAAGCGGAACCGATTGGAATTTCAGAATGGATTTCCTTTACAGAGTTCCATTTATGTCATTCAGAAGATTCTACTTATTTGCCGGGGCCAGGTATTCGGCTTTTTCTGCAGAATTTAATTTTGTTGACGGTAACGAATTCTTCAATATAAACAGTAATCAATGGGGACTTGGATTGGGCGCAGAAAGTTATTTTACCGTTGTTCCAAGTTTTGACCTGGTATTTTCAGCGGGGGCGGATTATTATTTCAACAGTGCTATATACGGTCACGACACCACATATAGTCCTGATGGTCAGGATATTAATACCAGAAGAGGATACACTTTTTACGACGCAGATCAGGCAATAAATCAACCTAAAATTGTAGTCAGAGCTTTACTGGGATTTAATTATCATTTTTAATTCAAATAAAAAGGGGCGGATTTATCCGCCCGTTTTTTATCCTACAATCTTTAATAAAAACCCCATTAAAATTCCTGCAGCAACAGCACTACCGATAACCCCTGCAACATTGGGAGCCATTGCGTGCATTAGAAGATGATTGGATGGGTCTTCTTTTAAACCCATTAACTGAGATACTCTCGCACTGTCTGGAACTGCAGAAACTCCGGCAGATCCGATTAGAGGATTAATTTTATTTCCTTCCTTCAAAAAAACATTCATCACTTTTGCAAACAAAACACCGCCTGCAGTAGCTATTGCAAATGAAATAGCACCTAAAACAAATATGAGGATTGAATGCGAAGTTAAAAAAATAGTTGCCTGTGTTGAAGCTCCAACCGTTACCCCCAATAAAATAGTTACAATATCAATTAAAGCATTTTTTGCAGTGTCCCCCAACCTCTTTGTAACCCCGCTTTCCTTTAAAAGGTTACCAAAGAAAAGCATTCCTAAGAGCGGAAGTGCACCGGGAGAAATAAATGTAGTAAGTAACATCCCGATAATCGGGAATAAAATCTTTTCAGTCCGCGCTACTGACCGTGGAGGTTTCATTCTAATAAGACGTTCTTTTCTGCTCGTAAGCAATTTCATAATAGGCGGTTGAATAACAGGGACAAGCGCCATATACGAATAGGCAGCAATAGCTATTGGGCCAATAAGTTCAGGAGCTAACTTGGATGATAGGAAAATTGCTGTTGGCCCATCAGCTCCACCGATAATTCCAATTGCTGCAGCCTGCTGTTCAGTAAATCCCAGAGAGATTGCACCAATGAAAGTGATAAATATTCCAACCTGTGCAGCGGCACCTAAGAGAAGAAGTTTTGGATTAGATAGTAAAGCGGAAAAATCTGTCATCGCACCTATTCCCAGGAAAATTAAAGGAGGGTAAATTCCTTTAAGCACTCCGTAGTAAAGATAATTAAGAACACTTCCGTTTTCATAAATACCAATTTGCAAACCGACATTTTCAAGGAAGGGGATATTACCAATAAGAATTCCGAATCCAATAGGAATAAGTAAAAGAGGCTCATATTCTTTTTTAATTGCAAGATAAATGAAAAGCAAACCAACCAGGATCATAATAATATGACCAACCGTAAGGTTTGCGAATCCGGTAAAGCTGATAAAATGTCTTAGACCTTCCATCCTATTCACCTATCTCAACAAGAAGATCTCCTTCAAGAACAGAATCGCCGGCTTTAATTTTTATCATCTTCAATTGTTCCCTCCCTGTCGGAGTTTATATTGTTCTCCATCTTCATGGCTTCCATAATTAAAAGCTTATCTCCAACCTTCACCTTATCACCAGGTTTGACCTTAACTTCTAAAATTGTACCCGGAAGCGGGGCTTTAATTGAGCCAACACCTTTTTTCTCTCTAGGTTTACTGGTTTTTGCAATATCTCCGCCTGCAGATGGCTCCACTTTTGTCCTTACTAATTTCGGGGTTTTTACTTTCTGGAGTTCCTTTTCAATTTCAACTTTATACACTGTCCCGTTCACGTCTATTTCTGCGATGTTATCTTCATAATTAAGTATCTCTACATCGTAGTTGTTTCCCTGTATAGTAAATTTAAATTTTTTCATTTCACACTCTTCTTTTTATTGGGTTTTCCCTTAAACCATAAATTTTAGAACTCCAAGGAGAATAATTTCTTTGAACTTTTTTAATAGTTAATACTGTACTTTCAATGTCATGAACTTCTTCCAGATAAAGATAAAGAGCTGCCGAAATTGCGGCATTTATTTCTCCCGAAACAGAAAGATCTCCTCTCTCAGATTTGTCGATTTTACCTTTTTGCTTTAATTTGTTTCTAATCTGAAACTGAAGAAAACGTGAAAGGTTTACGAAGAGCAGGTATAACAGAAGAAGGGCAATGAATACGACAACATAACCAACAACAGAAATAAAAATTCCCTGACTGTTTAGAATGTTGGAAGGATTAAATTCAATCTTATGGAAAACATGATTAGTATTTACCGCATTCTTTATTGAATCAGCAGCGGCTTTTACACTATCAGCGTTAATCACCTGGGACATTACTCCTCCCTTCTATAATGGTATATTTGAATGTTTCTTAGGAGGGTTCACATCTTTTTTAGTGGAAAGCATCTGCAGCGCTCTTATTATTCTGAATCGGGTATTCCTCGGTTCAATAACATCGTCTATATAACCATATTTAGCAGCAACATATGGAGTGGCAAATTTTTTCCTGTATTCTTCTTCCTTTTCTTTAAGGAATTTTATTCTCTCTTCAGTATTTTCAATTATTTGTAACTGTTTATAATGGAGGACCTCGATTGCACCCTTAGGACCCATTACGGCAATTTCAGCTCCCGGCCAGGCATAGTTAATATCACCGCGCAGATGCTTAGAACTCATAACATCATAAGCCCCGCCATATGCTTTCCTTAATATCACCGTTACTTTAGGTACTGTTGCTTCACCGTAAGCAAACAGAAGTTTTGCACCATGAATTATTATTCCTCCATACTCCTGAGCTGTACCTGGCAAAAACCCTGGAACATCCACAAGTGTAACAATTGGGATATTAAATGAATCGCAGAATCTAACAAATCTGGCAGCCTTTCTTGATGCATTAATATCGAGTACCCCCGCAAGATAGTTGGGCTGGTTTGCAACAATACCAACAGGAAGACCGTTAAATCTGGCAAAACCAATCACAATATTTGGAGCGTAAACCTGTTGTATTTCAAGGAATTCACCTTCATCAGCAATAGAATAAATTATATCTTTTACATTGTATGGTTTATTCGGATTTTCAGGAATAATTTCATTTAAGCCATCATCAAGTCTGTCGATAGGATCGTGACAAACAACTGCAGGTGGATCTTCCAAATTATTTTGTGGGAGAAAGCTTAATAACTTTCTTACAATTTGAATTCCTTCTTCTTCGCTTTCTGCTACAAAATGCGTTATACCAGATTTTGTAGAATGTATAGATGATCCCCCTAATTCTTCATCCGAAACTTCCTCCCCGGTAACTGTTTTTACAACCTTAGGACCTGTAACAAACATATAACTTGTCTCTTTAGACATAATTATAAAATCTGTTAATGCCGGAGAATATACTGCGCCTCCTGCACATGGACCGAATACTGCAGAGATCTGGGGAATGAGTCCTGAGGCAAGAATATTTCGTTCAAAAATATCGGCATAACCACCAAGGCTTTTTACTCCTTCCTGAATCCTGGCGCCACCACTATCATTTATTCCGATCACCGGTGCGCCAACTTTCATTGCTTTATCCATCACTTTACAGATTTTTTGTGCATACATCTCCGAAAGTGATCCGCCGAACACAGTAAAGTCCTGTGAAAAGACATAAACCAATCTTCCGTCTATTGTACCATACCCGGTAACAACTCCGTCAGAGAGGTAAGCTTCTTTATCCAGTCCGAAATCTATACTGCGATGAGAAACGAACATATCAAACTCTTCAAAACTTCCTTCATCAAGAAGAAGATCGAGTCTTTCACGGGCTGTAAATTTCCCCTTTCTATGCTGAGCTTCAATCCTCTTTTCACCGCCGCCAAGCCTGGCCTGGTTGCGGAGATCCATTAGCTCTTTGACTTTATCGCGTGTTGCCATAAATTATCCGTTATTTAATTTGAATAGAGGCCTGAATTAATCTTTAATATTATTCAGGCTTTTCACATAATTCAATAAGAACTCCGTGCGTAGATTTGGGGTGGATAAATGCAATGTCCAATCCTTCAGCTCCCTTACGCGGACTCTCATCAATTAATTTTATTTCCTTTTGTTTTAATTCAGTCAGTGCAGCAGTAAGATCACCGGTTGCAAACGCCAGATGATGTATTCCTTCCCCTCTTTTTGCAATAAATTTCCCTATAGGACCTTCCGGGTCTGTTGTTTCCAGAAGTTCTATTTTTGTCTGACCTATCATAAAAAAAGCCGTCTTCACTTTTTGATCTTTAACTTCTTCTACAGCATAGCATTTTAAACTCAGAATATCTTCATAATATTTAATTGATTCATCCAGGTTTTTTACTGCAATCCCAATATGTTCAATATGTGTTAAATTCATAATTCAGCCTTCCGTTAAATAACTACGTGCTCTTTGTACTCACCGAATATTGCACGAAGTGTGTTGCAGATTTCTCCAACGCTTGCATAGGTTTTTACAGCCTCCAGAATATAAGGCATCAGGTTTTCATCTCCCACTGCGGCTTTTTTTAATCTGAGCAAAGACTCATCTACTTTTTTGTTATCCCGCTTTGCTTTTATTTTATTCAAAAATTCAATCTGGTCTTCCTGAACTTTCATATCAATTTTTAACAGTTCGGGCTCTTCATCCTCTTTAACCTGGAACTTATTCATACCTACAACGATTCTATCTCCTCTTTCCATCTGCTTTTCAAACTCATAAGCTGCCTTTTGAATTTCCATCTGAACAAATCCATCTTCTATTGCCTTAATCATTCCGCCCATATCATCAATCCTGTTTATATAATATTCAGCTTCTTCTTCAATTCTGTCGGTCATTGCTTCAACATAATAAGATCCTGCAAGTGGATCGATAGTATTTGCAACACCGCTTTCATAAGCAACTATCTGCTGAGTGCGTAAGGCTGTTTTTACCGAATTTTCAGTTGGAAGTGCAAGTGCTTCATCTTTAGAATTAGTATGGAGGCTTTGTGTTCCGCCGAGAACAGCAGCTAAAGTCTGAACGGTAACTCGGGCAATATTATTATCAACCTGTTGTGCAGTTAGAGTAGAACCGGCAGTTTGAGTATGAAAACGAAGCATCATCGATTTGGGTTTTTTAGCTTTGAAACGTTCTTTGACTATTCTGGCCCATAGTCTTCTTGCTGCTCTGAATTTAGCAACTTCTTCAAGAAGATCATTATGGGAATTAAAAAAGAATGAAAGCTGTCCGGCGAAATTATCAATATCAAGTCCTACTTTTATTGCAGCTTCAACATAAGCTATTCCGTTTGCAAGTGTAAATCCCACTTCCTGCGCCGCAGTTGACCCTGCTTCCCTGATGTGGTAACCGGAAATGGAAATAGTATTCCATCTTGGAACTTCTTTAGCACAATACTCAAAAATATTTGTAATAATGCGCATCGATTGTTTTGGCGGAAAAATATAAGTGCCCCGGGCAATGTATTCTTTTAACAGATCATTCTGAATTGTCCCGCTTATTTTATCTTTAGAAACTCCCTGTTTCTCAGCAACAGCAATATACATTGCAAGCAAAACAGAAGCTGATGCATTTATCGTCATTGAAGTTGAAATTTTATCAACAGGAATTTTATCGAATAGAATTTCCATATCGGCAAGAGTATCTATAGCTACTCCGACTTTGCCTACTTCACCATAAGCAAGCTGATCATCGCTGTCGTAACCAATTTGTGTTGGTAAATCAAATGCTACTGAAAGGCCACTGGTTCCCTGTTCGAGCAGATACTTGTATCTCTGGTTTGACTCTTTCGCATTTCCAAATCCTGCATACTGGCGCATTGTCCATAATCTTCCCCGGTACATTGTTGGCTGTATCCCTCTTGTGTAAGGATATTGTCCGGGAAATCCTGATTTCTCTAGATAATTTTCTTCATCAACATCATTAGGAAAATATAATGGTTTAACAGGAGTAAATGACACAGTAGAAAATTCATCTTCTCTTTCGGGAAACTTAGATATGCTTTTCTGATATGTTCTCTCTTCCCACTCTTTATAAGCCTGCTGAACTTTGTTCTTCAAATCTTCAATCGAGGTCACAATTCCTCCAAACTTTTATTTGATCGATGCAGCAAAAAATCAAACTGCACATCCAAAAATAAGTGAATAAAATCTTATAGAAAATTTTTATGCATATAAATAGTCTGTAATTGAAGAAAATAGTAAATAATTGTTGTTATATGCTATCCTGGTGCAAAATTTTTCAACAACTGGAACCAATTGAGAAGGATTTATGTTTTCAACATTTACAAGGACAAAGCAATATGAAATCAGCAATAATTATAGGTTCAGGTCTTGGAGGTCTATCAACAGCTCTCAGGTTGAGTTCAATTGGCTATAGAGTAACTGTTTTAGAAAAGAATTCAAGTCCTGGAGGAAGATTAAACCAGCTAAAAAAAGACGGGTTTACGTTTGATGTAGGGCCTTCCTTTATGAGTATGAGTTATGAGCTAGATGAATTATTTAAAAGCTCGGGTGAAAAAAACCCTGTTGTTTTAAAAGAACTTGATCCTTTATATCAGGTCTTTTTTGAAGGAAAAGATAAGCCATATAAAATCTGGAAAGATCTGGATAAACTTGAGGAGGAGTTTAAAGAAATAGAACCGGGTTTGGGCGCTAAAGTTAACAAATACCTGTTAAAAGCGGGGGAATTCTTTCACGATACCGAAGATAAAGTTGTAAAATCGAACTATGCAAATGTTTTTGATTATTTGATGAAACTTACAAGAGTTCCCCTTAAACATCTTCCTTATCTCTTCAGAAATATGTGGAATGAAGTAGAACGGAATTTCCAGTCTGAAGAGGTAAGAGTAATTTTTTCATTAGTGGCATTTTTCCTTGGCTCAACTCCTTTTCAAACTCCCGCAATATATTCATTATTAAACTACACGGAGATGAAGCACGATGGTTACTGGAAAATAGAGGGCGGTATGTACAAACTCGTAGAAGAAATCGTGAAAATACTTGAAAGAAGAGGAGTTGAATTTGTTTATAATACTGAGATTACCGGTGTAGCAAATTCAAATGGAAAACTTATTTCACTTATTGATAGCAATGGAAAATTATGGTCAGCCGATATTTTCATTTCCAATTCTGATGCTGCTTCATTCCGCGGAAAAATTCTCGGAAGAAAAAAATATACTGAAGAAAAACTAGACAAAATGGAATGGACACTAGCCCCATTTACCATTTATCTCGGAGTTAAGGGAAAAATAGATAAACTTATGCATCATAATTATTTCCTGGGTCAAAATTTTCGTGGTTATGCCGATAAAATTTTTACTTCAACTGTAAGTCCACAGAAACCATATTACTATGTCAATGTCTCATCCAAATCCTGGGCAGAATGCTCACCGGATGGCTGTGAAAACTTGTTTATACTTTGTCCCGTTCCCGACAGAAGATTTAAAAGTAATTGGAGTGATAAAAACGAACTTGCAGATAATATTATTGGTGATCTTTCATCCCGGGTAAATTTTGATATAGAAAAAAATACACTGGTAAAAGAGATCTGGACTCCCGTTGATTGGGAAGAAAAATTTAATCTCTACAAAGGTTCAGGTCTGGGACTTGCGCATGGAATAAACCAGGTGGGGGCATTTCGTCCCAAAAATCATGATGAAGAATTTCCAAACCTGTATTATGTTGGTGCATCTACAACTCCCGGAACCGGTTTACCTATGGTAATAATAAGTTCAAAATTAGTAACCGAAAGAATAACTGAGGAATATGGAAGCCTTATATCATAGTACTGCTTTTAAAATCAGCAAAGTTATAACCCGAAGTTACAGTACTTCTTTCAGCCTGGGAATAAGTGTTTTCGCTCCTGTTTTCAGGGACGCTATTTATGCCATATACGGTTATGTTAGATTGGCTGACGAGATAGTTGATTCTTTTCATAGTTATGATAAAAAACTTTTACTTGATGAGTTTAGAGCAGAATCTCTTAAAGCTATTAAAAGAGGGATTTCAACAAATCCGGTGATAAATTCTTTTCAGCTTGCAGTAAATAAATACGGAATTGAATTAAAATACATTGAAGATTTTCTCAAAAGTATGGAAATGGATTTATCCAATAATTATTATGAACGCGAGCACTATAATGAATATATCTATGGTTCCGCAGAGGTTGTAGGATTAATGTGTCTTAAGGTATTTTGTTATAAACAGCCTGGATTATTTGAGCAATTACTTGGTCCTGCAAAAAGTCTGGGATCCGCATTCCAAAAAGTAAATTTTCTAAGAGACATTAAAAGCGATATAGCTGAACGAGGCAGAATTTACCTTCCCGGAATAAATAAAGAAATTAATATTACTGATGCGGATAAAAGAAAACTGGAAGAAGATATTCAAAATGAATTCGCTGATTCCCTGAAAGGAATTAAAAGACTGCCTGCCGGAGTTAAGCTGGGAGTTTATTCTGCATATCTTTATTATGTCGGGCTTTTTAATAAGATAAGAAAAAGTGAAGTTGAAGTTCTGCTTAAACAAAGAATAAGAATATCTAATTTCACTAAACTTGCCCTGTTATTAAAATCATATTTTGATGTTAAAATAGTAAAGACCTGTTAAGATGAAACTGATCTCATTAAAAAATATAATTTTATTCTCTTTCATTTTTCTTTCAAAAGTGTATGCTTCAGACATTATCCCGGATACCGCAACTATAAATTTTATAAGAAGCGAATTTTATGCTTCAATCGAAGATGAAGAGAAGACTTATGAACTCGAACATTTCATCATTAATAAATATTCAGATGATTATTCAAAATATAATCCCATAATACTTGCCTATTATGGTGGTGTACAGGCTTTGAAGGCAAAACATGCTTTTAATCCTGTGTCCAAACTAAGTCATTTAATCTCAGGGCTTAACAGATTGAAGGAAGCAATCGGGAAAAGCCCGGATAACCTGGAGATAAGGTTTATGAGATTTTCTATTCTGGATAATGTGCCGGCAATTTTAGGTTACGGGGATGAGAGAATGGATGATAGAAATAAAATATGTATCTTACTTTTAAAAAAAGACTATTCATCCCTTACTTTTGAAATTCAAAAAGGGATAATTGAATATATGCTTGCTTCTGATAGATTAAGCACTTCACAATCAGTAAAACTTCAGGAATTAATTTCCTCGCTTGCCCGGAAATGAGTACTTATCTTTTTCTAAACCTTGCTATAATTATTTTCCCAGTACTACTGAGCTTTGATAAAAAAGTATCTTTCTATAAATATTTTTCATCAGTAGTAATTTCAATAGTTATTGTTGGAGCAGCATATATAATCTGGGATGCAATTGCTGTCATGAGAGGCGACTGGAACTTTAATCCTGAATATATTTCGGGATTTACTTATTTCAATCTCCCTTTAGATGAAATTTTGTTTTTTATTTCTGTTCCTTATGCCTGCATATTTATTTATGAAGTCCTCCTAAAATATATTGGGGACAAAGTAGTGGTTCTAAATAGAACCCTGGTATTTATATCAATTATTGTTTTATTTTTTTTGGCAATATCATTTTATCAGCAATATTATACTTTTACTGTACTCCTGTTTTGCGCAGCTTTTTTAATTTTCTCTATTTCATTTTTTAATTCAATTCTGAGATCAAAAGTTTACTGGATGACAATTCTTATAACCTACATTCCTTTTCTAATCATTAATTATATCTTAACCTCTCTTCCTGTAGTCTCTTACAATAGCAAAGCTATCTGGGGAATAAGAATTATCACTATTCCTCTTGAGGATTTCTTCTATTCATTTTCAATGATTTCATTTTGGCTGCTCGTTTACCTGATTTCAAAAAAATATTTATTCAGAAATTATTCCCCGGACAAGGAATGAATCAGAAAAGTGTTGGGATTATAGGATCAGGACTGGGCGGACTATCTGCTGCAATTCATCTTGCCGGCAAAGGATACAAAGTAACTGTATTCGAAAAGAATAGTACGGTGGGAGGAAAAGCTAACAATTTATACAAAGATAATTTCCGTTTCGATACTGGACCATCTCTACTAACAATGCCATTCATACTTGAAGAAATTTTTAACGCTCAAAATGAAAGGATAGAAGAGTATTTGACAATTGAAAAGTTGAATACAATTTGTAAATATTTCTATCCTGATGGTACAACTTTAAATGCATATTCAGCGATCAGTAAATTCGCAGATGAGATTCAGGCAAAAACTTCGGATAATTCTGAATCTGTAATCGGGTACTTAAATTATTGTAAAACCATTTACGATTTAACCGCTAATCTTTTTTTATTTAAACCAGAATTAAATCTCAGATCATTTTTTAATCAAAATGCATTTAAATCTGTTCTTAATTTAAAAAAAATCGATCCGTTCAGAACGATGCACCAAGCAAATGAAAGTTTTTTCGGAGACACTAAAACAATTCAGTTATTTGACAGGTACGCTACATATAATGGCTCAAATCCATATATGGCACCCGCCACTTTAAATATTATTCCTCACGTGGAGTACACGTTAGGAAGCTATATCGCTAAAGAAGGAATTTTTGCAATTCCGCTCTCTTTAAAAAAACTTGCTGAAAAATTGGGCGTATGTTTTTTAACAAATCAAAAAGTTGAGGCGATATTATTAAAGAATAAGACTGCTACCGGTGTTAGAAGTAATAATAATGACTTCTTCTTTGATTCGATAATATCAAATGTCGATCCAAATTATACCTATAAATCATTGTTAAAAACAGATAACAGCAAAATACTAAAGAAGGCTGATCCTTCTCTTTCAGGAATAGTTTTTTATTGGGGAATAAAGGGAGAATATCCTGAACTGGAGATTCATAACATTTTGTTTTCTGAAAATTACAGACAAGAATTCGATGACATTTTCATAAAAGCCAAATGTCCCGATGATCCGACAATTTACATTTATATATCTTCTAAATATAAAACCGATGATGCCCCCGCAGGATTTGAAAATTGGTTTGTAATGATAAATACTCCCTATAATAATAACCAGGATTGGGATACAGAAATAAGAACACTACGCAAAGTAGTTCAGCAGAAAATCCATAAGACATTAGGTATTAATGTATCCGAAAAAATAATTTTTGAGGAAATTCTTTCTCCTCCTGATATAGAAAAGAAAATGGGGAACTTTGGTGGAAGTATTTACGGAATTTCCTCAAATACAAGATCAGCAGCTTTTATCAGACCCCCGGTAAAATCATCGAGATACAGTAACCTTTATTTTTGCGGCGGAAGCGTTCATCCGGGCGGAGGAATTCCGCTTGTACTTCTGTCTGGCAAACATGCTGCAGAATTAATTAGCGGAGATTTAAGTTGATTCAGGCTGAACATAAAAAATGGGCAAGATTGATTTTTAATCCCTTCATCCGTCATTTGCTTAAATCAAATTTTAATAGTCTTTATCTTGTAAATGATTTTCCTGAAATAAAAAAATCAACTGGATTGATAATTACACCAAACCATTTTTCATGGTGGGATGGATTTATAATAGATTTCATTTCACAAAAATTCACACATCGAAAACTTCACATTATGATGCTTGAAGAACAATTGAAAAAGTATTGGTTCTTTAAGAAAGTCGGAGCTTATTCCATAAACCTTTCAAATCCACGTAGTATTGCCAAAACAATCCAGTACTCACGTGAAATTCTCCGATCACCAGAAAACTTTTTGGTTATTTATCCACAGGGTGAAATTCAATCGATTCACACAGAAACATTAATTGTTAAAGAAGGATTAAAAAAAATAATTGAAAAAAGTGAGAGTGAAATTTATATTCTTCCAACTGCAATTAAATTTGAATATGGAGACAAAAAAAATCCTGACATCGTTGTAAGATTTGGACACTTGATTAAAGCTGAAGCCGTCGTTAAGGATTTCAGTTTCTTTAGGAATGAATTTAGACTAAATGTTAAATCTTTAAAAGATTTTACAGATTTCACAACCTGCAGGAATATTTTGAAATGATTTTGTTTTATCTAATTTTGACTGTCATTCTACCGACCACGATGATTGTTGTATATAACTATTTTTCTGCACCTGTTTTAAAATATTCACCAACAGATAAAAAATCTAATGACTTAATTTCTGTTTTAATCCCTGCAAGAAATGAGGAACAAAATATTGAGAAATGCTTGCGCAGTATACTTAACCAGACTTTTAACAATATGGAAGTAATTGTTCTGGATGATGAATCAGGAGACAGCACTTATAAAATTGCAAAACGTTTTGAGGCAATAGATAAAAGGATAACCGCAATTAAAGGTGAACCATTGCCTGACGCTTTTACCGGTAAGAACTGGGCCTGTCATCAATTATCAGCAATTGCAAAGGGTGAGTACTTGCTTTTTATGGACTGTGATGTTGAGCTTGAGAGAAATACGATCTCAATAGCAATAAATGAGATGAAAAATAATAACCTTAACCTTTTATCAGTTTTTCCCACTCAGAAAATATTATCATTCGGCGAGTGGCTGATTGTTCCATTAATGAATTGGATACTTTTAACTTTTCTTCCACTGAAATTTATCAATTCAACGGATTCGAAATATTTAACTGCCGCGAACGGACAATTTCTACTATTTAAAAGTGATACTTATAAATCAATTGGGGGACATCAATTCTTAAGTAATTCTGTTGTTGAGGATATGGAATTTGCGAGAAAACTTAAAAAAGAAAGCTATAAGATAAAAACTTATCTTGGGGGTAATTTAGTTTATTGCCGGATGTATAACGATTTCGATTCTTCTTTCAAAGGATTTTCCAAAAATTTTTATCCCGGTTTTAATATCAATCCTGCAGCATTTTTAATTATTATAATTTGTTTGGTTATTTGCTTTTTACTTCCTTTTTATTTGATCATTTATAACAATATTTTCATTTCAACAATACTTCTGATATTGGCCCAAAGAATAGTCATTTCAATAAAGAGTAAACAAAATATCCTGATAAATTTTTTACTTCATCCATTTCAAATAATATTTGTTTTTATATTAGGTATTAATTCAATAATCGTTACAAAAACAAAAAACAGAATCTGGAAAGGCCGCAGATTTTGAAAAGTGACCGTACTACAATTTTTCTTTATGTTGTTTTCTTCGTTGGATTAGTGGGACACATTATTACTTGGATTCGTCCGTATATGCTGCTACTTACTCCGTTTGTACTTCTGATAACGGGTATTGGTGTTTTTTATTTTAGTTACCGAAATGGGAAATATAAATTTCTTCTTTGGTGTTTAGTAATATATATTTTCACTTTTTTTGCAGAGGTTATCGGGACAAAAACGGGAGTGATTTTCGGTGATTATTTTTATGGAAACACTCTGGGCTTAAAAATACTCGGGGTTCCTCTAATAATTGGTTTTAACTGGGTAATAGTGATATTAGGAGCCATAACAATTGCCGAACAAATAGATAAAAACATTTTTTTGACAGCTTTATTAACCGGAACTCTTGCTGTGTTATTTGATCTTGTACTTGAACCTGTAGCTGTAAAATTAAATTACTGGGAATGGCATTCAGGGATTATCCCTTTGAAAAATTATTATTCCTGGTTTGGTATTTCGTTTATTGCTTCATTATTGTATGACTTAATTAAAGTTGAAACAATTGAAAGGCTGCCTGAAAATTATTTTTTCATTCAGTTTATATTCTTTGCACTCTTATCACTATTTATTTAAGACATTTTATGGGAATAATCATCTCTTCGTTAATCATAGTTTCCTGGGGCACACATTTATATTATTGTTTATGGTTTTTCCCTTTAGATTTCACAAACCCTTTGCTCTATTTTCACATTTTTTTTCAGGGCTATCTCTATACCGGACTATTCATAACAGGTCATGATGCAATGCATGGAAATATAACCAAGAGTAAAACAGTCAATGATAATTTCGGCAGACTATCTTCATTTCTTTTTGCCGGGCTATCATACAATAAGCTGTTGTTAAATCATCATAAACATCATAACAATCCGGGAGAAGCTGATGATCCTGATTTTTATAAAGATTCCCAGAAGTTCATTGTATGGTGGGCAGTATTTTTATTCCGGTACACCACAATTCTTCAGTTGATAACAATGGCAGTTATATTTAATGTTTTAAAGATCTGGTTTAATGAAGTATCCATATTTATGTATTGGGTTATTCCTGCATTTCTTGGAACAATGCAATTATTTTATTTCGGAACTTATCTTCCTCATAAATATCCACATGTTCATTCAATGAAACCGCACAATGCCCGGACTCAGAACAAAAATCATTTATGGGGAATGTTATCCTGCTACTTTTTCGGGTATCATTTTGAACACCATGATTCCCCAGGAACTCCGTGGTGGAAACTGTATAAATTAAAGTAGAATTAGTTTATTGTCTGGAAGGTTTGTTTCTCTATTTGATCAAGAGATTTGAGTAGCTCTGTTTTGGAAAAGGGTTTTATCAGAAATTTATCTGCCCCGGCGTGAAAAAATTCATCAATTCTTGATTCAATTGATTCACTGGATAAAATAATAATCGGTCTTTTGTAAGGATCATTTTTCTTGAGGTCTTTGCATATAATAAGGCTCTGTGTCCAGAGACTGGGATTAACATCAAAAATAATCACACCGTAATTTCCATTTAAAACAATATCAATTTTAAATTCCCGTATAGAGAAAATTTTAACACTATGCGAATTTTTCAAAAAAGCTTTTATTAATTCATAAGATTCTCCGGTATTATCCAGCATCAGAATTTCTTTTTTACTTCCAATATTTTTAACTGTCTCTGCATCATAATTAATATTCTGAGATAAAGGAAGTGTAAATGTGAAAGTTGTGCCGACTCCTTTTATACTATCTACAAGAAGTGAACCGCCAAGTTTTTCTATATATTTTTTTGCAAGTGCTAATCCGAGACCATTACCTTCAAAGTTCCTTCCGATATTCAAATCCTCCTGGCTGAATGGTTTGAAAAGATGGTCCATATATTCAGTGGAAATTCCGATACCCGAATCCTTTATTCTACAGATTGCCAGTTCTCTTTCTTCCAGAATATCTGTTTCGATTTCTATAAATCCTTTTTTTGTAAACTTCTCAGCATTGTTAAGCAGGTTACTCAGTATATTTTCAACGCATTGAATATCAACATCGACAAAAATTTTCTCTTTTGTAAAATTTGTTTTTAAATCTATATTTTTTTTAGAAACATTATCTTTTATAAGGTTAATACTTGATTTTAGTATACCTACCAAATCCACTGTCTGGATATTTAGTTTATAATTTCCTGCTTCCAGCTGTGCAAAATCAAGCATTTGCGTAATACTTCGGAAAAGCCTTTCACTTCCGCTGTAAAGATTATCCAGATAAATTTTATCTTCCGGACCAAGTTTGTCTTTCAGGTTTTCCTTTATAATTGATGAATAACCAAGAATGATATTAAGAGGTGTTCTCAATTCATGTGAAAGAACATTTAAGAAAGTATTTTTCAATCTTTCAGATTCTTTATTACTGAGTCTTGTTTTTTTAATTTCCTCTTCGGTAAGCATAGTTTCTGTCTGATCGAGATGGAATAGAACTATATAATCTGAATTATCGAATGAAATGTGAAACAGGTTAGTGTTAAAAAAAGGGATGGTAATTTCTTTGCTTCTTAAAAGAGAATCGGCATAGTTTTCTACAGTAAAATTATTTTTTTCAGAAAGTGCTTTGTGAATAACTTCCTGAATTCCGTTTTTCCTAAGTTCGAAATCTTTAAAGACTGAGTATTCCTTCAGTTCATTTAAATTGTATCCCCACTGCTTACCAAAAGCATTATTAATATAAACTATAGTTCCTTTATCATTTATTATCTGAACCGGATGAGGAATGAGATCATAAAAAACAGAAAAATATTTTAAGTTCTTATCTGCCATAAATTTCTAATTAACCGGTAATGAAAAAACTATAGTTGTCCCCTCACCTTTTTTCGATATTTCAATGCTGCCGTTATGCTGATCTATTATACTTTTACAAAGAAATAGTCCATACCCACTTCCTCTTGTGGTTGGAAGTTCAAAAGGATTATTTAATTTTTCCTCTGGGAAGCCAGGACCATTATCCTGTATTTCAATATTGATTTTTGCATCAGTTGAATAAGTTTTGACTTTTATTGTTACATCCGGACGGGCTTCAGTAGAGTTAGTAAAAAGATGAACAATAAGGTGCTGAATCTGGCTTGAATCATATGTGCACAAAGGGACAGTATTAAATTCAGTTTCAAAAGTAACTTTATTAAATTTTTTCATTGGTGATAAATATTTAATAACGGATTGTACGGTTTTGTTTAAATCACCATGGTCTTTATTAAGATTCACAATAGATGTTTCGAGTAAAACCTGAGCATATTTCTGAATATTCCGAATACTGTCGATGGCTACTTTGGATTTTAATTTTAACCTGTCGAAAAATATTGTGTCGATATCTAAATTCTTTGATTCAATATCTTTGTGAGTTTTTTCAATTACTCTCATCAGACTTTCAGTTTCAAGCAGAGCAAGATGAACAAGTCCTTGTAATGATTGCCCTATCTCGGAATCTATACTAGACTTCAGAGCTTTTCTTTCAGCAAGAATAAGTTGAGTATTTGCTTCCTGCAAAGCATTGTACGCATTAATCTGTCCATGATAGAGCTGGGCATTTCTGATTGCAATTGCGGCTTGTCCTGCCAGAATTTCAAAAGTATCAGTAATCTCTCTTACCCGGATTTTGTGGAGGAATTTACTGTCAACATATATTACACCGATTTTTTTACTTTCTGTAATTAATGGCGAACAAAGAATCGTCTGCAATTCAAGTTTTAATATACTCTTGCTGGGATCATAATTATCGCTCTGTGCCCCTTCAATAAATTTTGATTGCCCTGTGTCGAAAACATCTTCTACTACTGTAGTACTTACTTCAAATAAAGATTCAGGCAGTTTATTATCTGTGGAATCCAAACCAAGTTTAAATTCCAGTTCACCTGAATTATTTTTTAAAACAATAAATCCGCGTTCTGAATTGGTAAGTTTTATTGCATTTTTTAAAACAAGTTCCAGCACATCCTCAAGTATTAATGAGCTATTAATACTTTTAACAATATCCAGTATTACTTCCAGATTCTTTATTTTTTCAACTGGTTCATCTGGTGAAGCAATACTTGCTGACTCATCCAAATTCTTTTTAAACTCGTTAAATTTCATTTAATCCTGTTGCTAAACAAACAAAGGTAATAAACTAAAATTAGAATAATTAACTATAAACGGAAATACTTTCACTTTTAAAAACCAGATGCCTAATTCTACAAGAATTAAGCATCAATTGACATATTTATTTTAATTTACCTTAACCAAATGTATCTGGAAAAATGGGTAATTAAAGCATCTTTAACTTCAAGTATCCCTTTATCAACATCGACTGTCATTTCAGAGTACTGAACCGGATGAGTTGTTCCATCAGGGGCCACATATAGAAATTGAACATCATTTGGATCAATTCCTGTCAAGTCCAGTCCTGTAAATTTGAGATCAAATAATAAATCTTTATTAAAACTCATTGATGGTGAAAAATCAACCGAGGCTTCTCCATCATTTATTTGATATCCCATTGTTTCTTCGCCGGAGAAAGCATTCTTAGGTATCTTCAGTTTTGCTTTTATGCTGACCTTTCCATTGGAAGAAATATATGATTCATTTAATTTGATTTGCCCACCCTGGCTGCCGACAATATCTTCTGTAACAGAAAATAAATTTTCAACGTTAGTTGAATTATTGTGCGGTAATTGTATGACAGATTTTTCAGTCATAACTGGTGAAGTTGGTGTGGAGTCAAATTGCGAACACCCAGCGATAAGAAAAATAAAAGGAACCAGAAGTAGTAATGATTTTTTCATAACAAACCTATCCATAAAGTAGTTAAATATATTTAGCGACTAATAGTTAAGTCATAACAAGTTTTCTGCCAGCGAATTGCTTTGTTTTTGATTAAATAATTGATTTTCAAGGAAAAGTTTCTCGGTAAATTTTTCAGAAATGAAATAAATACCGGGCTGATTTGGAAGGATATTAACTAAAATCCTGAAGAAGTTTCTGAATCCGTTCAATTTCCTCATTATGTTTGATTGATCTGTAATAATTCAAAGCGGAATTTAAGGATTTTAATGCGGCTTCAGTTTTTCCCATTTGCTTGTACAAAATACCCAATTCAACTGATGTTTCAGCATGGTTTAATTTGTTTTCCAATTCGTCATTTATTCTCAAACTGGTTTGAAAATAAATTTCTGCCTGGCTAAAATTATTACTCTCTCTTTCTATGATCCCTTTTAGTTTAAGATTATCTGCTACGGACAACCTGTCATTTAATTTATAACTAAGTTCAAGAGATTTATCTGAAAAAGCATTTGCCAGAGCCAAATCATTTAGCTGAATATAGATAAATGCTTTAGTTAAGTATGAAATGGTAAGGTTTGAAACATAATTTAATTTATTTGCAAAATTTATACTTTGGTCTATTTCCCCAAGTGCTAGTTTATACTCACCTCTATGCGTGTGCAATAGTCCGAGATTGTGTCTTAATTCTATTATCCTGAGTATATTTTTTAATTTATTAAACTTTACTAATGCCCTGTGGAAATAAGTATAGGACTCCTCATAGGCTCCCATCATTCCATTTACAACTCCAAGATTAATTTCAATCATTCCCATAAGATTAGTATCATTGGAAATATCAAGATATGATAAACAATTTTCAAAATATTTTTCTGCTTTATCAAGTTTACCATAATCAAGATGAATAACTCCTAAAAGATTTTCGCAACGTACATACCCTCTGAAATCTTTTTGTTTTTCAAATAAATGTTTTGCCTTATTAAGAGTCGAAATACTCTTTGCCCACTCGGATAAACGACTGTAAACAGTGGCTAACAGATATAATCCATGGGACTGAAACGCGATTAGATTTTCTTTTTTACTAACAGATTTTATCAAATATTGAAGCAATTCAACTGCTGATTGGTATTCACCATTAACTATTGCCACATCAGATAATTGCAGAATAAAATCATAGAATTTAGTTTCTTCTAAATTATCAATTGCAAAAGTTATTAATATATTAATTGAATGCTGAAATTCTGAGGTGGGAGGAGATATTTGGGATAATTGTTTCTTATTTAAATTAGTAAGAGAAGATACTAGATTTGCTTCAGAAGGTTTTTGTTTCAAAAGTTTTTTATACTCGGAAATTTCCTTCTTGCTAAAATAGCTTCCTAATATCTTCTCTATTGAGTGTTGTGCTTCTTTATTCACTGTGTTTCAAGATTATACTTTACAAGTATACTAAAATATTAATTATCTTAACCAAATATATCTTGAAAAATGTGACAGATGTGCATTTGTAACAGATAATGTTCCGTGTGCAACATCAACAGTGATCTGGTCACAATTTATTGGTTCTGTATATGAACCATCATCCGATATATATGCAAAATAGACATCAGATGGATTTACACCGGACAGGTCCAACCCTGAAACGGTGGCATTAAGAAGCACTGGTGCATCAAATGATATTGAAGGATTAAAATTGATTTCTGCAAATGCGCTGCTATTAGCAACATACAGAACTTTCTCTCCTGGATATGCATTTGATGGGACATTTAGAGTTGCCTGAACGGTAACCAACCCGGAAGTGCCCTGATAAGAACCACTTAACTGAAGATTTCCACCAAAACTGCCATTAATGTTCTGAGAAGCAGAGAAAGTAGTTTCAGTATTCAGATCAACAGCCTGTGGCATCTTGAACATTTACTGGTTTTACCATTCTGGGAAGGCGCTATACTGTTGTTTATATCGGAACAACCTCCTAACAACAACGCCACAAAAAGAATGGAAAAAAGAGTTTTTTTCATAGTACTAACACCCTCTCATAATTATGAGTTTGAAAATAGATTTAGTTTTTACTCCGTGTTGCGCTCACAAGAGTTACTTAAATAAACCAATGTTTATGCCATAACCATATTCATTTAATCAATTAAAATATAATATATTGGCTTGTATGTAGGCATGTAATATTTACCTGTCCGGGTCGGTAAAAAGGGGAAAATTGTAAAAATTTTTTACAACTTGGTTGAAAATTAACAGCAAGGATCAGTCATCAGATTCATTGTTTTTTAGAAGTTTATCTAACTTTGGTCTTGATATTCCAAGTTGTTTCGACGTCCGGGTTTTGTTTCCCTTAAACTTCTTAAGCACTTCTTCAGCATACAACTGGTTAAGTTCTTCAAGATCCGTGCTAATGTAATTTAGGTTTAAATGAATTATATGAGGGTGTAACCTTGGTTTGGTCTTTTCTGTGTCTGTATCAGGTGGTGGTTTAAAATTAATAATGCTTGAAAAATGCTTTAAATTAAGGCTTTTACCTTCGCTGAGTAAAACTGCTCTCTCAACAGAATTTCTTAATTCCCTCACATTTCCCGGCCAACTATAATTAAGAATAAAATCCTCGAGATCATTATCTATCTTAGTGATTTTCTTTGCGAATTGAATATTATATTCAGCGATAAAATTATTTAATAACAATAATAAATCATCTCCTCTTTCCCTGAGAGGAGGTAGCTCTATTGAAACAGTATTAAGCCTATAGAACAGATCATTGCGAAATGTATTTTCATTAATCATATCAACAAGATTGCGGTTTGTAGCCGAAATGATTCTTGCATTTACCGGGATATCAGAGATACCACCAAGTCGTCGGATTACTTTCTTCTCAATTACTCTTAGTAACTTTGCTTGTAAATTGAGAGATAAATCCCCGATTTCATCCAGAAATAAGGTTCCATTCTCCGCAATTTCCAACAATCCGATCTTTCTGTTTTGTGCACTTGTAAAAGCTCCTTTTTCATGCCCAAAAAGTTCGGATTCAAGCAAGGATTCAGGAATAGCAGTACAAAGAACATCAACAAATGCAGCTGTGTTATTAAAGCTGTTATTATGTATAAGTTTGGCTAAAAGACCCTTCCCAGTACCAGTCTCACCAAGAAGAAGAATATTTAATTGAGGTTCGGCTGCAACTTTTTGTGCAAGCGTCTTGACTTTAATAACCGACTCTGCGTTACCAATAAAATCCTCAAATTTATTCTGACTACTTTCTTCTTCAAGAAAATGTTGTCCCTTTAATCTACCTTCAAAATCCTCAGTAATTTCTTCAACATACAAAGTAAATTTATACGTCTCATATGGAAAAATAAAAATGTCATTAAATCCAAGCTTCGCAATTGTCACTGCAAGTAAAGTATCCGATTCGGGAATAATAAAAAGCAATTTGCATCCTGATATATTCTTCAATTCAACTACCTGGGATAACAAAGATGATTCAATCCCTGATAAATTTATGATTAAAATTTCATTTTCATCCACGGTGATTTTTTCACCAGTAAGATTAAGAATATTTATATCCTGATTTTTCAGTTTGTTCAAAGCTGAAGTGATGGAAAAAATATCATCGTTATCAGAATATATTTTTACAGATATGTTTTCCTGCTCAACCATTGCTAATTTTTTATTTCAACTCCTGATTTAATTCTTTTAATACCCTCTTACGTTCCGGATTTTCAAGGTAAAGCATTTTTAAATGTTCAGATTTAATTTCATTTGCTATATGCAGAATGGTCTGTAGAGTATAATGTCTGAATTCGGAAGTCTTTGAAGGATTGCCCCTTATCTTATAAAGCCGATATAATTCATATAAAATTTTCCATGTAAGTTCTGTTATGCTTATTGAGCTAATCTTTTTATATGCCTCCTCATAATAATATAAGACTGCTTTTGTTGTTTGATTTTTTTGAACTTCCAAAACTCTACCCATTAAAATATCTCTGAATGCATCAAAATAGATATGGTTATTACAATTATTTACAAAGTCATCTGCCATTAATTCATTTAAGGCATCATCATATTTTGCAATTTGAATTAATATCTTTATTACTCTTAATTGAATCTCGCAATATATGATAATGTCCGATTGAGCTTTACTTTTTTCCCTGAGAACATACAAAATTTCTAATGCTTCAAAAAAATTTTCATTTAAAATATTTTGCATTCCCTTTAAATATTTATCATTGAAATCTAGTTTATCTATATTCATATTTGTGAAATCAACATATGTCAACGCAATTTCATTCAAACCCTGGATATCTCCAATTTCAAAGTACAACTTACCCAATAAAAATATTGCTTCGCCTTTTTCAAGTTTGTTTTCTAATTCATCGTAAATTTTGATTGCAGATTTTAAAGAATTAATTGACATTTCATACTCACATGTTATCAGATAAACTTCGCCAAGATTTATATATGTGATTCCAAGATTATTTTTTTCTCCAAGTGCACTAAAAATTGAATGTGCAGCTAAATATTGATCTATAGCTTTTTCATAATTGCAATTTTCCAAATAAAATATGCCACTGTTTAAAAGTATTCCAGCTTTGTATAATAAATTTCCAATTGAATTATTTATTTCAATTGCTTTGTTCCAGTGTTTTTCTGATTCTGATTTTTCACTAATAATATTATAGATATTCCCAAGATTATCTTCCATTGTTGCTACTTTTGCTAACTGATGATTTTTCATCAAATTTTTTAAGTGCCTCTTCTAAATATCTCTATCGTGAGTTGAGGATTATTGTTTTTATATAATTCTATTAATCCTTTGATCCTGTAAACTTTTCCTAATGTTTCAGTAGAGGTTGATGAATCTGCAATAAGTTGATTGGCAATTTTTTCTGCTTCATCATATTTTGACATTTCATACTCGGCTTCAACTATTTCTGCCAGTATCTCATTTTTTATTGCTCCTTCTTCCATGTCCTTTAATATTTCTTCCAGTAATTTCTTTCCTTCTTCGAGAGACTGTATTGCAATCAGCGCTTTCCCCTTTAAAAGGTTTAATGAAATCATTTCTTCATCGTTAGGATTTTTAATTATCAGTTCATTTATCAAGTCTATAGCGGCATGTAATTCTCCCAGGTGAAAGTAACAGTAACTTAAGTCTATTTGAATTTTCCAGAGGTTTTTTTCAGTAAGTGGAAGTTCTGCCAGATGTTCGAGCAAATTCTTTTTGTATGAGAAAGCCGATGCACTTTCAGCTTTTTCTAACTCTTCTTGTAACACCTCATATGACGTATCATATTTTCCGGCGAGTTCAAAATGTCTGGCAAATTCATTCCTGTTGAAAGATGGAATTTTATCAGATATGAGTTCCGCAATCTTTAAATGAGCTTCCCCCTTATTTTCTATTGTCGAATATATATGTTCTTTAATTCCGTGGTTGGTAAATTGTGGATTGCCTAAAACATTACCCGGATGAATAATATTGGATTCAGATAATTCTTCAAGAGTTCTATTTATAATTTGTTTCCCCTCACCTGTCAAATTAACTATAGTGGAAATATCAAGGTTAACATTAAACATTGAAAGTAAAATTGCAATGTCCCTGCTTTTCGGATCCAGATTTTTTAATCTGATCTGATATATTTCTTCCTGGGAACTTTTTAGAAGATTATCAAAATCAATATCACTATTTATAACAGGACCGTCTTCAAAAAAATTTAAAAGATTTAAAACAATTAAATCCTTTAGAAAAATTTCTATACTTCCCGGCAGAAGGTCAGAATATGAAAGTATAATTTTCTTTATTTCACTTATCGGGTAAAATGATGCGAAACTGGTATTTATGAACTCATTTACCTGGGCTTCGGTGAACGGATTTAAATTTATCGCCTGCAAATTGTTGATTCTGGTAGATTTATATTCTTTCCCGGAATCTTCTGAAAGTACAATCTTAATTTTACTTACCTGCAAAACAGGAATCAGATGAAAGAATACTTCAAGATCAAAGTCACTAAGGGAATTGAAACTATCTATCAATAAAACAAATCTGTTGACAGATGATAATTTTATGAACAGAGCTTTTAAATCTTCGATAAGGTTTTTACTATTCCCATTTAGAATACTTTGAGCTTTGTTAATGGTATCGGGCGTTAATCCCGAAAAAATATTCTGTTGATATAGAATTACTCTCAGGAACGATTGCCACACATATGCATCATTATTCCGATCAGCTGAAATCAGCAGGGAAGAAGTATATTTATAATTTAATTCATTCAGCAGTGTACTTTTACCTGATCCTTCCGAACCTTTAATTGCCAGTACTTCACCACTATTCCCTTTTTCGATGTATGTGGAAGTAATAGATAAGGAATCATCTCTGCCGGCAAAAACAGGAATCCTGACCCAATCATTTTTATATTGGTTAATAGCTGAAGGATTGAGCTCAGCTAATATTCCAATGGAAGTATAAAATCTTTCATCAGGTTCTTTTGATAAGAGTTTTTTAACAAGGTTAACTATCTTATCATTAAAAGACGAACCTGGGAAAACAAACTCTTCATCGAGGTGAGCTTTGTAAATACTCAGTTGATCGTTACCTGTGAACGGGAATTTGCCATATATTACACGGTAAAGAAGAATTCCGAGTGAATAGAGATCTGCACGGTGATCAATTTTTTCTTTTCGTAAAATCTCAGGGGCAATATATTCAGCAGTTCCTCTTGCACTTATTTCCTGTTTCTCTTTAACACGGGCTGCTAATCCAAAGTCGATAAATTTAATAACAGGTTTACCATTTTTTTCTTTTACTAAAATATTTTCAGATTTTATATCATAATAAATGTAGGCTGACTGATGAAGATAAAATAATACAGCAGAAATCTGACATATTATTTTAACCAGTGCAGACTCATCCTGTATACGCGGAAATTCGAATAACTCACTTCCCTCAAAATATTCAAGTGTAAAAAAATGACTCCCTTCTGAAATATTATACACTTTATCTTCATTTGATAATAAAACAACTGATCCATACTCAAATACACTAATAATATTTGGGTGATCAAGTTTCTGAAGTAAAAAGTATTCGTCTCTGAATGATTTTTGTTCTTCATTATCAACGGTTGCAGGTAGAATTTTTATTGCTAATTCTGTTTCCTTGCGGAGTATGTCTTCACATAAAAATACTTGGCTTCTTCCTTCTCCCAGTTTCTTAATTATTTTATAACGGTCATTAATCATTCGTTAATTCTCGGATTAAAATATTTATTTAATTGTCTGCCGAGATTATTAGCAGTGAACAAAGTAAGGATCAGTGCCAACCCGGGAAAAAATATCATCCACCACGCTTGTGACAGATACTCCTGTCCCGATTCTATCATTCCTCCCCAGGATGGATAGTTCAAAGCTGTACCCAAACCCAGGTAACTTAACGCAGCTTCGGCAAGTATTACATTCCCATACTGGAAAACAAGATTTACTATTACCGGTGCTAATATTACCGGAAGAATTTCCTTACTCAATAACTTCCACCCGGGCAGGCCTACCATGGAAGCTGTAATAAAATAATCTTTTTGTTTAATAGAAATAACTTCACCCCTTACAATTTTAAATAGGCTCATCCAGCCGGAAAAACCTAAAATGAAAATAATTGTAAAAATAGAATTTCCAAAAAAGGTGAGAATAAGAATGATTAAAAAGATAACGGGCAAAGAAAGAAACATATCGGTAAAACGGTTTAATGCAGTATCCATAAACCATCCTGAATAACCGGAGAGAAACCCCAAGCCGATTCCGAGAATGAAAGAGACAATTACAGCACCGAGACCAACAATCATTGAAATTCTTGTCCCGTAAACAAGTCGTGAAAACACATCTCTTCCGAATTCATCGGTCCCTAAAACGAATAGCCGTGATTCAACCAATGGAATATTATTATTGAAAATTATTTTATTCTTATCGGCTAAAACGGTTTTTCCTTTTTGATAATAATAAAACTCATCCTTTATCCTGCTAATGCTATCAACGTATATAAGGTTTTCATTCATTAAGTTTTTCTTTAAAGAATTAAATTCATTCTTCCCGCTCTTTTGATCAGAAGCATGAATAAATTGGACCGAAGAAAAAGGTCGAAGTAGTTTTGTAATCCCTATATCACTTTGAAAATCCGGAGCAGAAGTTGAAATAACCGAGGCTAAAACAAAAAAGAATAGTAGGATGATAAGTACCGATGAGGTAAAAGTTAACTCTTCCTCTAATATTGCTTTTTTCTTCTTATTCAGAATCAGATAAACTGAGCAGGTAAAAATAAGTATAAGGGAAATGAAATTATCAGCTAATGAAAAGCTAAATTGTCTTAAAGTAGAAGAAAAGTTTGTAATTAAATCTACTAGAAAGAAATACAGGAGTTTAGAAATATCAACAAGCAAAGGAAGCCGCAGAACAATAATTGCAAACAGAAGAAAAAGAATGAAATAACGGTTTTGGATTTTGAATTTCAATTAACTTAAAATTCCTTTTATTAATCTTTTATCAATTTTTGCTTTTAATAGATCCGCGGCAAGGTTTGTAATGATAATAAACACTCCGGCAATAAAAGTACAGCCAAGCACCAATGGATAATCTCTTGTTAGTATCGCAGTAACCGTAAGTCTGCCCATCCCGGGTAATCCAAAAATAACTTCCGTAATTAAAGCACCGCTTAAAAGTAAACCGAGATCGATTCCGGTAACTGTTATCAAAGGATTAATGGCATTGGGAATAATGTGTTTCAGAGTAATTTCCTTTTCATTAAGTCCCGACGCTCTCAAATTCAGGATAAACGGTTTATTATATATTTCTTCCAGGTTATCTCTTAAATATCTGTAGTAAACTGCCACTCCTCCCAGGCTTAAAGTTATTACGGGAAGTATAAGATGAATTAAATAATCAAAAAACTGCCCTCCAAAATTCATTTCATTATAATTTATTGATTTTAAACCGGAAGAAGGAAAAATGTTTAGCTTCTCCGAAAAGATATAGATAAGAAAAACACCTGCCACAAAAGTCGGCACCGAATAAAGCAGCAAAGTAAATTTTGAAATGAATCTGTCTGTCCTGCTATTTATTTTGCTGATAGAAATGAATGATAGTAAGAAACCGAGTAAAAGTTGAACAACCACTACAATCAATGCAAAAGAAAGAGTGAACGGAAGATAATCCATAATAACATCGAACACGGGTTTTCTGTAATTATAGGAAACTCCGAAATCTCCTTTAACCAGGTTGATAAGAAATGAACTATATTGTTGATAAACAGGTTTGTCAAGATTAAATGATTCCCTAACGCTTTGCATTAGTTCGGGTTTTAACTGAGGTGAAATGAATTTTTGTTCTGGACCCCCGGGTGAAATCCGCAGTAAAAAAAACAGAAAAGTAATAAGGAAAAATAATATCAGCAGTGAGGAAAATACTCTTATAAAAACTAATCTGCCAAAACTTTTCCTCATAATAAATTTATTACTCTTCCAGTTTCCAATTCCAGCAATGATGTATTACCCCAAGTGGATTGATATCTATATTTGTTATCCTTTTGTTATGGGCTGTGATATTATCAATCCAGTATAGAAATGTAACTGGTTCATCTTTGTGTATTATCTCCTGAAATTTTTTATAAAGCTGATATAATTCCTGCTCCTTAGAATTACTTTCAATTTTATCAAGAATGTTATCTATTTCTTTATTAGAATAACTTTGAATATTAAGCGGCGTGCTTTCATCGTCAGAATGCCAAAGCATTTTTAATTCCAGTGGGATACCTACATACCAGCTTGCAATCCATGCATTTAATTTTTTTGAAAATAAATTATCCAGGAATGTATTAAGCTCCATTGTCTGAATATTTACTGAAATTCCTACTTTCTTCAGATTATTTTTAATTACAGTTGCCGAATAATTTCTTAAAGGATTTCCGCCCGGAATATATAAATCGAATGAGAATTCAGTACCGTTTTTTTCAAGGATCCCATCATTATCAATATCTTTCCATCCCTCTTCAGCCAGAAGTTGTTTAGCTTTTTCCGGATTATAGTTATATGGCTGCAAATCTTCATCAATTGCTTTTTTAAAGATAGGGGAAACCGGTCCAACAGCAAGTTGTCCGTAATTATGTAAATATTCTTCAAGAATTTCCTTCTTATTAATTGCGTAAGATAGAGCCTGCCTAACTTTTACAGAACCAAAAAATTTATTGGGAATTACCTTATGCTCTTTATTTAAAAGATCAGGATCGATATTATTCCAGCCGACATATTCATATTCCCTTCCTTTCACAGGTACTATCTCAATATCTTTATTTTTTTCCAACTCAGGGGCATCATCGGGTTTAATTAGTTCACAAAGATCAATTTCACCTTTTTTCAACTGCGTTATACGCGAATTATAATCCGGAATTACTTTAAAGATTATCTTGTTTATTATTCCCTTATGGAATAAAAAAGAACTTGAATCCACCTTTAAAGTTATAGTTTGATTCTTATCCCAGTTCTCCAGTTTATATGGTCCGTTTGATACTGGTTTAAAATTAACTTCAGCTGTTGCGATATCCTTTCTTGCAATCTTTTCATAAATATGTTTTGGTAATATGGGAATATCAATATTGAACAAAGTTGGATGAGTATGGGGAATAAAATTTATTTTGATTTTATCCGGTGATAAAATCTCAAAAGTTTTATTAATAAGAATATGACCGGATGAATCAGTATAGAATTTTTCAAAACTTCCAAATAGCCGACTATCAACAGCAGGATCTGAAAAAATATCGAACGAAAAAGCAACATCATTTGCCGTTAGCTTTTCATTATCAGACCACCTGACATCATCCCTCAAATTTAAAGTGATAGACGAGGTATCTGAACTCCAGACCCAATTTTTCGCGATAAGCGGTTCAGAAGTAATTTCACCATTTACCGCATCCCAGCCATGCTGAATCATACTGAGATATAGAAGTTCTGAAATACTGCCCTCATCTACACTAAATGCAAAAAGAGGATTAATAGATTCAACATCCTGCGCAATTCCAATGGCTATATAATTTGATGAAGTTGAGCTTTTCTGACAGGATGAGAAAAGGATTAAAGAAGAAAGAAAAATGAGAATGTAGTAAAGTTTTACTTTCATTCACTCCTCTCCGGAGAGTTGTTAATAAATTTCAGGTTAATTTATTATTTTGTCAGATAAATAAAAAATTAAAATAATTCAATGTTAAGTGTCTATATAAAAAGTATTAAGATAAAGCGTAAAAATTCTGAAAAGCTTCTATTGAATAATATAAATTTCCAGTTGGAAAGCAACCGGATTAATGTTATTCTTGGACAAAATGGCAATGGAAAATCCACTTTGATTAAATCTTTAACCAGACTGCTTGATGAAAGGTTTTATGAGGTATCGGGAAGCATAATGTTTAATGGTAAAGATATTACCTTGGCAACTCAGGATGAATTATTAACTATCAGAAAATCAGAAATTGGTTATGTGTTTCAGGATGCAATCAATAGTTTCGATCCCTTAAAAAAAATAGGATATTATTTCCGTCATTATAAAAATGACGTCAAGATCAGTTCTTATTTTGAAGACTTATTATTGCCCCCCAAAAAAGTGATCTTCAATCTATATCCTTACGAAGTTAGCGGCGGAATGGCTCAAAGAATTTTGTTCACTCTTGCCTTACTTAAAGATCCGGAAATATTAATACTGGATGAACCAACCTCGGGAATTGATTCTCCGATTTCAAATCTTGTATTACTAAAACTCAGGGAATTTGTAAGAAGTAACAGTAAAGCTGTACTGCTTGTTACACAGGATTTAAAGTTTGCCAAAAGTGCCGGCGACAGAATTTCATTCCTCTCCGACGGAACTTTATCTTCATTTTACAATAAAGATGATTTTTTTGAAAAACAGGATATGCCAGCTTCTAAAAATTTTATATCAGCTTATAACCAACTATTATGAATAATAATCTTTTAGAAGTAAAGAACCTTTCTTATTCCGCTAAAAGTAAAAGTGATAGCATTTCTATTTTAAATAATATTTCATTTGAAATGAAAAGAAAAAATGCGTTGGGAATAGCTGGAGAATCAGGAAGTGGAAAAACTACATTGGGCAAATTACTTTCGGGAGTTTTAACTCCTACCGGTGGGGAAATTAATTTTAATTTTCAAAGGAAAGAGAAAAAACCGAACCCTGTTCAGATTCTATTTCAGAATAACGGTGAGATTATAAACCCATTAAGAAAGGTATCAGATGTTGTTGATGAAGCCATTAAAATCAGAGCAGGAAATATTGAAGTGATTGAAAAAAGGAATCGCATTTTTAATTCTTTAAATTTCTCAGAAGACTTATTGAGCAGAAAAGGTTTTGAGCTTAGCGGCGGAGAACAGCAAAGGGCAGCATTAGCACGTTTACTAGCTGTTGAACCTGAATTGTTGATTCTGGATGAGCCTTTTTCGGCTCAGGATCCTGAATCACAGTTAAATTTTTTAAACCTGTTTAACAGAATTAAAGATAAGTTCGAGGTTACACTAATCTGCATCGCTCATAATCTCAGAATCCTCAGGAAATTGTGTGATGATATCATCATAATTTACAAAGGAGAATTAATTGAAAAAGGAAAGACAGAAGAAATATTTAAATCGCCAAAACATTCATATACAAAATTCCTTTTAAGTGCCGAGGATTATAACCTGACATATGATGAGTTAAAATCAAAATTTTAATTTATGCCTAAAACCAATGCTGTGAGGATTCTCGAATCTTTAAATATTTCTCATAAAACTCTTGAATATGAAGTCGATGAAGATGATTTAAGCGGAGTTTCAGTCGCTAATAAAATTAATGCGGATGAAGAAAAGGTTTATAAAACTCTCGTAACCAGAAACGAAAAAAATGAAATTGCAGTGTTTTGTCTTCCTGTTAGCCAGGAATTGAATTTAAAAAAAGCGGCAGTTGCATTCGGATGTAAAAAAATTGAAATGATTAAATTAAATGAACTACTGCCAATCACGGGATATATAAGAGGCGGATGTTCGCCTATCGGAATGAAGAAAAGTTTTCCGGTTGTTATAGAGGAAACTTCTCAATTATATGATAAAATTTATATAAGTGCCGGGATTAGAGGAATGCAGATTGAAATTTCACCTGCTGATTTAGCAAAAGTAGTAAATGCGGAATTTGGAGACATCATATAAATAATTCTTAACGAAAATAGCCAAAATCACCAAATTTTATAATAAAATATATTACGTAATTACTTACTTATAATTCTTTTATCACACTTGAAAAAGTTTTCATCTTCTTACCTTTTATTTGAGAATTAGAATTTCTATATTTGTCTCCCTTTAATCTAACGGAGATTTAGAAATGGCTAAACAACAGAGTTTTGCAGATAAAGCAAAAGCAAAAAAGAAAACCGAAGGAATAAGTGTTAAACTTATTAAAACGGTTAAAACTTCAAAAGGGTCTTACAAATTCAATGAAAAATTTGTAAAAATAGACGATATCAGCAAGGTAACAGATCTTAAATAGATGAAATTAAGCGGTTATTTACCGCTTTTTTTCATCATTTATGAATTTTTTTTGCCCCGAAATTTGTTATTTTATTTTTCAAAAATCCTTGACTAAGAAGGATTTTTTTTTATCTTGTCTCTCACTACCGACATCACGAAAATTGTCTTTCACTGACTTTTCCTGATACTCACTTGTTTTAACAAGTACACTTTTACTCAAACTAATTACTCGAGTTTTTTTACCAACAAACCGGAGGAATGTCATCATGATTACCCCCAGAAAAATGAAATTCTACGGTCTGAAGGATATAGACAGAATCCCTCAACTTAAGCTGCTTTCTGCTGATGAAAAGTTTGCATTAAAAGTTGTTTCACAGGTGCTTCCTTTCAGAACAAACAATTATATAGTTGAAGAGCTGATTGACTGGAACAGAATTCCTGATGACCCAATCTATCAGCTTACATTTCTTCATAAAGAAATGCTTTCAGATGATCAATTTGAAAGAATTGCTGTTGCGTTGAATAATAATCTTCCCACATCCGAATTAAAACAGACCATAGATGAAATCCGGATTGAACTTAATCCCCATCCTGCCGGACAAATGACGGAAAATGTTCCCAGGCTAAATGAAGAATCTGTTCCCGGAGTTCAGCATAAATACCGAGAAACAGTTCTTGTTTTTCCATCAAGCGGGCAAACCTGTCATGCATATTGTTCTTTCTGTTTCAGATGGGCTCAATTTGTGGGAATGAACGATCTGAAATTTGCTACGGATGAATCTCAACTATTTCAGAAATATTTGAGCAAACATAAAGAAGTATCCGACGTACTGTTTACCGGCGGTGATCCGATGATAATGGGAATAAATAATATAAAGGCGTATCTTGAACCTCTGCTTGAGCCTGAGTTTGATCATATTCAATCTATAAGAATCGGAACTAAATCTATCTCCTACTGGCCTTACAAATATGTTACAGATAAAGATGCGGATGAACTACTTTCATTATTTGAAAAAATAGTTAAATCAGGTAAACATCTCGCAATAATGGCTCATTATAATCACTGGAAAGAATTATCAACTGAAGTTTCACACGAGGCTATAAGAAGAATAAGAAATACCGGTGCAGAAATCAGGACACAGTCACCACTTATCAAGCACATAAATGATGATCCGGATGTCTGGGCAAGAATGTGGAAGGAACAGGTTAAGCTTGGATGCATACCATATTATTTCTTTATTGAAAGGAATACCGGTGCTAAACAATATTTTGAAATCCCCCTAGAGAGGGCATATAATATTTATCGTGAGGCATATATACAGGTATCCGGTTTAAGCAGAACAGTTCGTGGTCCATCAATGTCTGCCCTGCCCGGCAAAATTGCTATTGAAGGAATTACTGAAATAATGGGGGAGAAAGTCTTTGTACTTACTTTGCTGCAAGCCCGAAATCCTGAATGGTGCAAGAAACCATTCTTTGCAAAATATGATCCCAATGTTTCGTGGTATATGGATTTAATGCCGGCTTTCGGTAAAGATAAATTCTTCTTCCAGGATGAAATGAATGAAATACTAATGACGAACAACGGTCAATTGTTTTTTGATGATGATTATGAAGATGATTCTGAAGTCGATATAGAATTGTTTGCTTAAATGGATTTGTAAAATTATTATTATTTGAACCCGGATAATGCTCCGGGTTTTTTATTTGAATAGCTCCATACTAATACTGCCTTCAAGCTCAAGCAGTTTCTCTTTTATATCAATCCCGCCTGTGTAACCGCCGATCTTACCGTTTGATTCAACTACACGATGGCATGGAATTATAACCGGAACGGGGTTTTGCCCATTAGCCCTGCCAACTGCACGCACATAATTATTTCCGCCGACTTTCTTTGCAATTTCTTTGTAAGAAAAAACTTTCCCGTAAGGAATCTTTGAAAGTTCTTTCCAAACTTTTAATTGAAAATCTGTGCCTTCAATATCAATAGGTATATTAAATTCTTTTCTTTCCCTTTTAAAGTATTCATCAAGCTGAGTATAAATATCAAACATATAAGGATCATCAGGTTGAAGTGTTATTGCCCTGAAGGTTTTGGGGGTTGTTTTTTTATTGTTCAGGTGGATTCTGCGTATTCCCTTTTGTGTTGCAATAATTTTGAAGTTCAGTTCGTAAAGTTTAAACGAGGTATAGTAAAAATTGTTCTGGTTTTTCATAAAATATATCTAACACTAAGGTGTTATCAATTTATGAAAAAGAAAATAAAAAAGGGGAAGAAATTTTCAGATTTCTTCCCCGCACGTAAGTGAGTACACGGAAAATTTTTAAGCCGAAACAACTTCCAGGGCAGGATGAATATCCCTTTTTAGTAGTCCTTCAATTGCCATCAGTGTTCCGCTGATTGAACTTGGACAGCTTCCGCAGGCACCCTGGTAACGGATTTTCACGGTATAACCGTCCATTCCCAAAACTTCAAGACCGCCGCCGTCACCTGCGAGTGCAGGTCTTACTCTCATATCAAGCAGAGAGTTAATTTTTTTGAGCATTTCGTTTTCATTTTCTTTTAAGAATTTAGTTTCCTTTTCAGCAGGAATTAAACTCCTATCAAAATTTTTAACGAATTCTATAAAAGGTTTTTGAATTTGTCCCCAGCTTGTTTTTTGAGCTTTTTCAATTGTAACAAACTTATCCATATAAAATACTGAAACAACACCTTCGATATTAAAGATACCCGAGGCAAGCGGATCATCTTTTGCTGATTCTTTATCCGGAAATTGTCTCGATTCCAGTTTTAATAATTTCTCATTCAATATAAATTTTAATGCCTGTGGATTTGGCGTCAATTCCACATCTTCAATCATTAACATATATATTCTCCTTTCAAATACAAAAATAAGTTATAACAGCTTATACCACAAGTCCAAAATATTCAAATTAGTTTCGACATATTTTTATAAAATAGCATTTGAAAGTATATTTTGGGTATTAATTAAGAGATTTTGATTTATGAAAAAAATATTGATTGTATTCACCGGCGGTACATTTTCAATGAAGATTGATAAAAAAACAGGCAGCGCAGTTCCCAGGTATTCGGGTAATGAACTTCTCGTTAAAATTCCCGAAGCAAAAGAGCTTGCCGATATTACCTGTTATGATTTCGGCAAATATCCCGGTCCGCACATGACTCCTGAACTGATGATGAAGCTTTCTAAAAAAATACGTGAACTAATGATGCAGGAAAATTATGCCGGAATAATTGTAACCCACGGAACGGATACTCTTGAAGAGACAGCTTATTTTCTTGATTTAACCATAAAAACGGAAATACCCATTGTAGTTATAGGCTCAATGAAAAACAGCTCCGAACCTGATTGGGATGGACCACGCAACCTGCTGGATGCAATTCATATTTGCTTAAATGATAACTGCAAAAATATTGGTGTGTTGGTTTGCCTGAACGGAGAGATAAATGCAGCAAGTGAAGTAACAAAAATTTATACTGAACAGATTGACAGTTTTACGAGTCTTGATTTCGGAAATCTAGGTTTTGTACAGAACGGAAGAGTAATCTTAAACAGGTTACCCCATAAACTTGAAACACTGGATACTGATAATCTTATTCCCAATGTTGATTTACTTACGGTTTATGCCGGAATGAATGAAAAGTTTTTTAAATATTCAGCCGACAGCGGTGTTGAAGGAATTGTAGTTGAAGCACTGGGAGTTGGTAATGTTCCTCCACCTGCATTTGAAGGAATTAAATATGCGGTTGAAAAAGGAATACCTGTTGTTCTTGTCTCACGCTGTCCTGCAGGAGAAACTCTTGATATTTATGGTTATCCCGGTGCGGGCAAATGGCTTCATAAAACAGGCGTTATCTTTGCAGATTATTTAAATGGACAAAAAGCCAGAATAAAGTTGATGCTTGCCCTGGGAATTACAAAAGAAAAAAAGAAACTGAGAAAGCTGTTTGAAAATTAAAGCATTCCTTCGATAACATCTTTTAATACTTTCAATTCTTTTTTAGTTGATGTGCTGAACCGGCGCGGGAGGATTTTCAGTTATGGAAGTATTAAGCAACTTATAAATACGCTGGGCTGCAATTGTAAATGTATAACGGTAATGATCCCTTTTCCATTCATCATCCTTCTTTTTCTTTGCGATTAACTTTAAATCCTTTTTAAGATTCTCAATCATTGCATCAATATCTTCTTTAAGCCAGTTATTAATTTCCATAATTATTCTTTCTTCCTATTAAAAAATTATTATCTCGCAGCTCAGTTCTCCGGAGCTGCATTACGTAAAGAATTTTTCTCAGGACAGGCGCTATGCTGCGGAATGTCAGGAATGATTCAGAAAATTCAAATGTTCAACCTCAACTTTCTGAACGTTATTTACTGTTTTGCCGAGAAACAACTCGGCAACCTCACGGAATTTTGTCGGAATATCACTTACGTACAATTCCTGGTTTCCAATTGAGTGACTATTAGTGTTTAAGTTAGATCGTTCAAGTTCTTTTTTTATCATTTCTGTCGCAGCTATACCGGAATCCACAAGCTCAACATTTTCACCTATAACTTCCTGAATTATTTTTGAAAGAATAGGATAATGTGTACAACCAAGTACTAATGTATCGATATTTCTTTCTCTTAATTCCTTAAGATATTCTTCGGCTATTTCATAAGTCGCTTTATGATCAATCCAGCCTTCTTCTGCTAGAGGAACAAAAAGCGGACAAGCCACTTCAAAGACATCTACATCAGGATTTAATTCTTTTATTTTTTTTGAATAAGCCTGGTTTGTAATTGTTGCACGAGTTCCAATTACACCAACCCGATTATTTTTTGTAGTCTTAATAGCGGCATCAGCTCCGGGTTCAATCATCCCGATTATAGGAATATCAAAATTCTTTTTTAATTCTTTCATAGCAATGGATGATGCTGTATTACACGCAACTACAATAGCTTTCACACTTTTCTGCATTAAAAATTTTGCATCTTCAAGTGAATATTCAATTACAGTATCATTAGATTTGGAACCATATGGTACTCTTGCTGTATCACCAAAGTAAACAATATCTTCCTGCGGTAATGAAGCGGCAATTCTCTTTACTACGGTCAACCCCCCGATACCGGAATCGAATACTCCGATAGGTTTTCCTTTTTCCATAAAATTCAATTTATAATCCTATAAAATTTGAGTGATAGATTCAGTAAGTTCAGTTAGAATGAGTGCAAAATCACTTGTGGATATTTTCTTTCCGCTTGCATCAAGAACATAAAATGAATCCACAATATCATCACCCCGTGTTGAAATTTTTGCAAAATAAATGCTTAATCCAAGCCGATTCATTTTAGTAGTAACCTGGTATAAAAAGCCAAGTCTGTCGGGTGAAAAAATATCAATTATCGTATATTTTTCATGATTTTCAAATTCAATTTTAACCTTGCCGGTACGTTTAAACAATTTGCTTTCAATCCGCCACCATTTGGATTTCATTTTTGCAAATTCACTACTTAATTGCAGAAGCCCTGAAATAACAGATCTCATATCTTTACGGATTTTGGGATAACGATCTTTTTCTATCTTTTTCCCTGTATTGAAATCTGTAACGTTAAAAGTGTCAATCACTATCCCGTCTTTCCGGGTAAATATTCTGGCGTCATGAATGTTAACACCATTTATAGACAAAACCCCGCAAACTTTAGAAAGCAGGGATGAGAAATCTTTTGTAATTACAGTAACGTTTGTAAAATCATTCAATTCCTTAAAGGAGGTAGATATTGTTACACCTTTATTGATTTCCTCAACATGCTTTGCTATTTCCTTCTCAGTGAAATTATGAGCATAAGCAATATCATTAATTGAATCAATATGTTCCTGAACATGATCTTCAGAAATTGCATCAGAATGCTTACTGATTTCTTTTGGAATTACATAAGTATTTGAAATCAAAAATTCTTCACCACTCATTTTTTCTTCAAGCATCGCGTAGGTTTTCCTGTAAAGTTCTGCAAGTAAATCACTTTTCCAGGAAGTCCAGACGGCCGGATTTACTGCCGATAAATCAGCATAAGTTACAAGATAAAGTAAATTTAATTCGTCGGTATTATTAAATCTTGAGGCAAAATTATTTAAGGTTTCCGGATCATTTAAATTTCTGCGGAAGGCAACCTGTTCCATTACCAAATGATTTTTTACAAGCAGAGAAACCCTGTCAATTTCTTCTTCTGAGTAACCAAGCCTGAACATTATTGCTGCGGCTACTTCTGCACCTATAATTTCATGACCTGAAATATTTATAGGTTTTGCTATATCGTGAAAGAGAAGACCAAGATAAAGGGATTCTCTATCCTTTAAACTGCTGAAAAGTCTTCCAAGTTGTGAATGTTCACGTTCTAGCTTCTCAACATTTTTAATTGTTATTAAAGTATGTTCATCTGCCGTATAAAAATGATAAACCCCATGCTGCAAAAATCCTATCAGGTCTTTAAATTCTGGGAGAAATACTTTCAGTACTCCAAGCTCGTTCATTACAGAAAGTGTCTGTCCCACATTCCTTGGAAGTTTTAAGATTTCACGAAAGAATACTGAAGATTCCGTTTCATATAAATTTTTAAGTTCAAGTTCTTCAACCGTTTCTGTTATCAGGGAACGAAGTTTCTCATCAAACCTTGCATTATATAATCCGCGGTAATAAAAACCTCTCAAAATTGATGAAAGTGTAAAATCATTGTCCCCCGTATAAGAAATTATATTTCCCTTAAATATATAATCGTCATCAAGTCTTATTGCAAGTGTATCCGGCAGAGGATTAACCAGTTCTTCGCGGAATTGTTTTGCCATCGATTTTGAAAACCGGTTTATAATATTCGCTGCTTTGTAGTAATCCTTCATAAAGGTTGAAAGTGCGTCTTCAGAATGATATAACATAGCAGCTATTTTTTTCTGATCCTGATACTCAAGCCTGTCATTTTTCTGATTACTGATGATATGAAGAATATTCCTTACAGTAATTATCAGGTTGTAGCTTTCATATATTCTGGCGCATTCATTAGGAGTCGTGTAATCATCTTCTATAAGCTGCTGAATAAAATTTTCCGCCTGTGTAACCTCGCTCTGCTTATTAAGCAGTGTCTTGTTAACTAGCATATACATCCATTCCACAGCCTGGAAATCTCTTAACCCGCCTGCGGAAAATTTTACATTTGGTTCAAGAATTTTAGGCGATGCATCATATTTCTTATACCGCAGATTAATATCCTCAAGCATTTCATTCACAAGATTTATCTTAACTTCTTCTGTTACAGAGTCAAGAAGTGTTTCATTCCAGAGCAGATAAATTTTATCTGAACCAAAAAGAAATCTGGTTTCAAAAAATTGCGTAAAAGTATGAAGATCATTTTGAATAAATTTATTAATATCTGAAAACTCTCGTACTGTATGCGATACTTCTATACCGTTATCCCAAAGACGCGTTACAAGTTCTACTATGTCTTTTTCATTTTCATTAACATTATCTGTAATGAACATGAGGTCAATATCGGAATAGGGTGAAAGCTCCCTCCGGCTGAAGCTTCCAGCAGAAGCCAAAGCAAAATTATATTTTTCCCCTAATGAAAGAGCACGAATAAATTCTTCCACAAGCAGGCTGTATTCCAGGCTAAACTTCAGTGAAGCACTTTTCCCTGAATATTCTAAGAAAAGTTTTTCCTTTTTGTCCTGGAAATCCTGCTTAATTTTTATTGTTATTTCTAAGGGAACCATTACTTTCTGTACTCAGCCTTTATTACAGATGATATTCCGCCGCGAACGTTAAACGAAGCATGGACTAACATATATCTTGGTTTACAGACTTCGACAAGATCATCAAGTATTTTGTTCGTTACACTTTCAAAATAAATCCCGTCATTCCTGAAAGAATTTAAATATAACTTCAATGATTTTAATTCAATACATAGTTTATCCGGAATATATTCTATTGTCATTGTTGCAAAATCCGGTTGACCGGTCTTGGGACAAACGGATGTAAATTCAGGTGCAGTGTGAATTATTGAATAATCCCTTTCAGGATAAGCGTTATCGAAAACTTCTAATATTTTTATTTTTTTGTTCATAATTTTTTAGAAATTATTTTCAATGTTACCTGCCATAATCAGGCAAGATTAAATAATACGGAAGATTAACAATTAAGTATAAACGGGTTTAACAATATATTTTATCGGATCCTCAAGCCCTGCCTGTTGAAATCCTCTAAGTCTTAAGGCACAGCTGTCACACTCACCGCAGGCTTCATCTTCATTTTTATAACAGGACCAGGTCAGGTGAAGAGGAGCTTTTAGTTCTATACCTTTTTTAACAATTTCTGATTTGGAAAAATTTATTACGGGAGTAACTATTTTAATTTTTGTTTCCGGTTTTGTTCCAAGGTTGATTACCTCTTCAAATGCTTTAAAAAATCCGGGACGGCAATCAGGGTAACCTGATGAATCTTCATAAACTGCACCGATAAAAATTTTTTCAGCACCTATTACTTCAGCCCAACTTGTGCACACTGAAAGAATATTTGCATTACGGAAAGGAACATATGAAGATGGAACCTGCCTACCGGCAGGCAGATTTCTTTTATTAGAGAGATCGGCTTTTGATATTTCCTTAGAAAAATCAGTTAACGATGAACCGCCGATTTTAGCAAGATGTGAGTAATCAATCACAAGTTTTTTATCCACCTTATAAAAATTGGCAATATCATTAAACGCTTTAAGCTCCCTCTTTTCAGTTCTCTGACCGTAATTAATATGGAGCAAAGCCAGTTTGTAGTCAAGATCTGCAATAGCAGCAGTTACACAACTGTCCATTCCGCCGCTAAGTGCAACAACAGCGATATTCTTATTTGTTTTTTCCATAAGTATCCGGTTAAAATAAGAAAATAGCCACTGTGAAGAAATGAGGAATTATTTGCCAGATTCTCTTTTTACTACTATAAAAACAGTGGCTATCACTGCACTCACAATAGAAGATAAAAGAAATGGAACCATTGAACCAAACTGATCCCATAAGAATCCAGCAACAAAGGAACCCAGCATCAATGAAAGACTGGTAAACATTGTAAGTAATCCGATTGCGGAGCCGCGTTGTTCATCTGGAATTAAATCTGAAACCCAGGCTTTTACTACCCCTTCAGTCGATGCGGCATAAATACCATAAAGTGCAAATAGAACCCAGATGAAATAAATATCAGGAAACAAAGCAAATCCGAGATAGACTCCGGCAAAGATGTATAAACCTGTGATATAAACTTTCTTCTTTCCAATTTTATCCGAATACTTTCCAATAGGATAGGATGTTGAGGCGTAAACAAGATTATAAAAAATGTATCCCCAGATTGCGAGTGATGCAGAACTTGAAATGTCTTTTGATTTCAGAATAAGGAAAACATCGCTGCTGTTTACTAGAGAGAAAATTGTAATTAACAGCAGAATAGTTTTATATCCTGACGGAGCTGATTGCCAGAATTCTGCATAATTTCTTTTGGTCGTATTTTTAAATGATGCGGGATTATCCTTTATAAAAAGCGTAAAACTTACTGCAATTATTGAAGGAACAAAGGCAACAAGAAATATCAATGTATAATCACCGGGATAAAAGTGAAGTAATATTAATGCCCCAACGGGACCAAGTGCAGCCCCAAGGGTGTCCATTCCCCTGTGAAACCCGAAAACTGCTCCTGTATTCCCTTCAGCATAAGAGGAAAGAAGTGCATCACGCGGAGCCGTACGCATTCCCTTTCCAACTCTGTCTGTTACCCTTGAAGTTATAACTGCAGAAAGTGCCGGGAAAATTCCGGGTAATGGTTTTGAAAGTGCTGAAAGTGCGTAACCCAAAACAACAAATATTGAACGCTTCTTTTTTTTGTCTGAAAGACGACCGAAATATCCCTTAAGCAACCCGGCAGTAACCTCTGCCAGTCCTTCAATAATTCCAACCACCGCCATTGAAGAACCAAGCACTACTGTTAGAAATATTGGTGTAACCGGGTAGAGCATTTCACTTGCTATATCTGTAAACAGACTAACAAGTCCCAACACCACAACTTGTTTAGGAAGATTTTTTAATTTCATTTTATTAAAATAATATTTTAAGCAGGCTATTAAAATAATTCTTAATTTTTAGATTACACATCACTGTTTGAAGTAATTGCCGCTCTTTACTACTTTTGCATTACATCTAAAATGAATGAGGCACATAATGCGTAAAAAAGTTATTGCAGGCAATTGGAAAATGAATAATGACATTTCCGAATCACAAAACCTGATTTCTAAAATAGCTTCCGGCTTAAACGGTAAACAATTAAAATGCGATGTTATTATTTGTCCGCCGTTCACCTCACTTAGTGAAGCAAATTCTCTTATTAAAAACACACCTATAAAACTCGGAGCTCAGAATATGTATTTTGAAGAGAGCGGGGCTTTTACAGGTGAGATTTCTGCTAAGATGCTTAAAAGTGTGGGATGTGAATATGTAATACTCGGGCACTCAGAACGAAGAACAATTTATAAAGAACAGGATAAATTAATAAACGAAAAAATAAAAACTGCATTAAAAGCGGAACTAAAACCGATTTTTTGTATAGGGGAAACACTTGAAGAAAGAGAAAATGGAAAAGAAAAGGATGTGCTGACTAAACAGCTTTCCGGAGGATTAGACGAAATTTCATTAGATCAAATGAAGAAAATTATAATTGCCTATGAACCCGTCTGGGCAATTGGAACAGGTAAAACTGCAAGCCCGGGACAAGCCGAAGATATGCACCAATTTATACGAGCTTATATAAAGGATGATTTCTCAACCGATGTTGCTGAAAATCTTGTTATCCAATACGGAGGGAGTGTTAAACCTGATAATGCGCGGGAACTTTTATCTCAGGCAGATATTGACGGTGCATTGGTAGGCGGAGCTTGTTTGAAAGCAGATTCATTCATAAGTATAATCGAATCCGTTTAACTCTTTGTATTTATTATATTTACCGAAAGGGAATTTGTTTGATTTATGTTTCCAATCAGTAAAATTTACATTGCTTTCCCCTCGTTTCTAACGTATATTTGTAAGTTTAATTGATATACATTATAGGATAACTGATTCGGATGGGATTCCCCAAATATATTTTACTCACATCTCTTTTTTTAATCATATTTTCTTCATTCTCAAAAGCCCAGATTGTCTTTAAAGAGCTTCCCGGTTATCACATAAATGAATCTGATTCCCTGTTTTTCGATATATCTAAGACCAGGAAAATAGTCTCATTAAACGGAACCTGGAAAGTTCATCCGGCTAATGATGAAGATGCTCAGAAAGTTCCTGTCACTGTACCTTCAGTTTTCCAGGGAGAGGGAGAATTAATTTTTGAAAAAAGTTTTAATATTTCAATTGAAGACTTAAAGAATTATCAGATGAAACTGGTCTTCTTTGGTATTAATTATTCCGCTGATATTTCTGTTAATAAAAATATAATATACAGACACCCCGGGGGAGAGTTTCCCTTTCAGATAGATCTTCCGAAAGATATTCTGAATATTGATAAAAGTAACGTGATTTCGGTAAAACTTTATTATAAGCTCGATTCAGAAAATACTATTCCTGTTAAGCAGAGATTTTTATTCCCTCAAAATTTCGGTGGAATTATACGTGATGTTTACATTCATCTTATACCTAATATTTCTTTAAGAGATATAGATGTATCGTACAAGTTTTTTTCCGGATCTAAAAGTGCAACATTTCAGATAAGCTCAAGGGTAGAGAATCAAGAATTTTCTAAACCAACTGATAGCTTAGAAGCGCAAACCGATCTGACTTATAAAATTAATGTTACAAACCCCGATGGCTCAACTCTAAAAAATCCAGTTGAATCCAGGTTTAATTTACTGCCTAACAAAGACAAAACATTTAACGATAAAATCACAATTAACAACCCGGAATTGTGGTCACCGACAAACCCGGTTTCGTATAAAGTATCGATTGAATTATGGAGAGGGGAAAATTTAATTGACCGGACAAATAGAACAGTCGGGGTTTATTCATTGTTAGAAGAAAAAGATTCACTACTTTTTAACGGGGAAGGTTTTAAATTAAATGGAGTGACTTATTTACCATCCAATGGCGAATATGGGAATCTTGAAACCTATTCTGAGATGGAAAAAGATTTAAAATTAATCAAAGAAACGGGATTCAATGCAGTAAGATTTGCAAAGGTTGTTCCGCACCCTTACCTGCTTGCTTTATGTGAACGTTACGGACTTCTCGCTTTTATAGAACTCCCTATAAATTTCATTCCCGAAGCATTGGCGCAAAATTCCAACTTCATTGAAAGAAGTAAAAACTTTCTTTTAAATTTCATCCGTGGTTATAAAAGATACAGTTCTGTTGCAGCGGTAGGATTGGGTAGCGGTTATCTTCCTGAAATCAGTACACAGATGCAGCTAATAAGCAGGTTGAATAATGATTTAAAAAGAAACTGGAATGTGCTGTCTTATGCATCTTTTGCTGATCTGAACCTGGTAAAAACAGACAGTCTCGATATGTATGGTATTGAATTGTTCAATACTTCACCGAAAGATGTTTCAGAAAAAATAGATAGTTTAAAAGCCAGACTGGGTAACGGTAAAGTATTCATCAGTTCCGCGACATATACTGTAAATGCGGGGAATACCGATGGATACATAAACAAGTATTCTTTTGAGGCACAGGCAAAATATTTTGAAGAAATAATTAATTATTCCGGCTCAACAGGTCTGGCAGGATTTTTCATTAATTCAATGTATGATTATCGTGGTGATTTTCCTTCTCTTATTAATGGATACAGTAAAGATAATGTTTATAATATCGGGGTGGCCGGTGAAGACAGAAACACCAACAGGCTTGCTTATAAAGTGGTTTATGCAAAACTGCATAACACTGAAAGTGTAACCATTCCGATAGGTAGCAAAAAAGATAACGCACCAATGGTTTTTATAATCTTCGGGTTATTTCTTGCCCTTATCATGGGTGTGCTTGTTAATTCAGGAAGAAAGTTCAGAGAGGATTCATCGCGCGCACTTCTTCGTCCTTATAATTTTTATGCAGATGTGCGGGATCAAAGAATAATGTCTGGTTATCATTCAACTATTCTTGGATTTGTTATTGCAGCAATACTCGCCCTTTTAATCAGCAATATGCTTTTTTATCTTCGTGAAAATGTTTTTTTTGAAAAACTTTTACTTTCATTTGGTAGTGTAAAAATATTATCAACAGTAAGTTACCTTGCATGGCATCCCGCGCTCTCGCTTTTATGGTTGACTTTAATTTTCATCATACTGGTTCCCCTGCTTTCTATAATAATAAAAGCAACTTCTTTTTTTGTAAGAACAAAAGTATTTATCTCAAGTATTTATTATACAACGATCTGGTCATTACTCCCAATGGTTCTGTTGATTCCTGTTGGAATTATTCTTTACCGGATGTTGTCTGCTGATGTAGCAAACATTTACATTTATATAGGACTCCTGATATTTATTCTCTGGTCATTTGACCGCCTTATTAAAGGTGTTTATGTTATTTTCGATGTCAATCCGGGAACTGTCTATTTCTACAGTATTTTGATTTTGATACTGGTTGTCGGTGGATTTATTTTTTACTACCAGGTAACAAATTCAGTAATTGATTATATGAAATTAGTAATTACACAATTTAACGGTCAGGCGTAGAGTGTATTTATCCAAGCTTGAAATACTGGGATTCAAATCCTTTGCACAGAAAACTAACGTGAACTTCAATGAAGGCGTAACCTCTATTGTTGGTCCGAACGGCTGTGGTAAAACCAATATTGTGGATTCAATCAGGTGGGTTCTTGGCGAACAGAGAAGCGGAGCTTTGAGAAGTGATAAAATGGAAAATGTTATTTTCAACGGCACCACTTCAAGAAAGCCCATGGGGATGGCTGAGGTTTCTCTTACCATACATAACAACAAAGGGATACTTCCTACCGAATACACTGATGTTACAATTACAAGAAGAATATTCCGCTCCGGTGAAAGCGAATATCTTCTGAATAAGAACATTTGCCGGCTTAAAGACATAACAAATCTTTTTATGGATACCGGGATAGGTGCAAATGCCTATTCGGTTATTGAACTGAAAATGGTTGAAACTATCCTGAGCAATAAAGCCGATGAAAGAAGAACGATGTTCGAGGAAGCAGCAGGAGTAAACAAATATAAATTAAGAAGAAGACTTTCTTTAAGAAAGCTCGATGAAGTAAGATTAGACCTGACGAGAGTAAATGATATAGTCTCTGAAGTAGAGAAAAAAGTGAATTCACTTGAACGCCAGGCAAAAAGAGCCGATAAATATAACAGGATTTCTTCCGCTTTGAGAGAACTCGAAATGGATCTTGCAGAAAGAGAATTTGCTCTTTATCTGTCACAAAAAGAAGAAGCCAGGAATTTAAAAGAAGAAAATTTACAAAAGAAAATTTCCCTTGAATCAGAACTTTCAAAGCTTAACGATGAGCTGAAGCAAATAAAACAAAAACTTTCTGAAGCTGAAAATGCACTGAAGAATAAACGTACTGAATTGACTTTAAAAACCGAGGAAATTCACAAAGTTGAAAATCATCTCTCTGTTTCTAAAGAAAGGAATACATCCCTCGGAAAGAATATTGAGAGGTACAAGGAAGAATTAATCGAGTTAAAAGCTCAATATGAAGAAGCTGAAAACCTGATTAATGAAAGTTCTGAATTGATTTCTTCATTTGAGCAAAGATTTGATGAGAAGGAAAATGAAAAGAAGGAAATAGAAAAAAATGCAGCCGGCTTGAAAGAACTACTTGAAACCAAAAGGAATAATCTCAAAGAACTTTCAGAACTGCAGCTTGAAAAATTCAAGGAGATTACCGGGAGAGAAAATGAATTATCAAATCTTGAAAAAGCACTTGAAACGAAAAACCTGGCGATCAATAAACTAAACCAGAAAATTCAATCTTTTACCGGAAATATTGCTAAAACTGTTGGCTTTATTGAAGAGCTGGGAAATGAAAAAAACGGACTTGAAAAAAGACTCTCCGAATCAGAAGAGGTTTATTCCCGGAAGCAGAAAGAAAAAGAAGAACTTGAGAAACAGCTGAACTCTTTACGAACAAAAGAACTTGAAGATAAAAGTCATTTAAACACGCTTAAAGAAAAAATTAATTTTATTCAGACGCTTATCGAAAACCTTGAAGGAGTTTCAAAGGGTTCAAAAGCATTACTTGAAAACAGTGACTGGGCGAAAGGTGAAAAAAATCTGCTTGCACATATCGGGAACACTCAGGATGAATATCGGTTTGCAGTTGAAGCTTCACTACGCAGTGATATAAACAATATACTGGTAGAAACTTTTGATGATCTCTTAAATGGAATTGAATACCTGCGGGAAAACGAAATTGGTAAGGCGGCTTTTTATGTAAAGAATACTAATCAGAACTCCAAGAGAGGTTTAATTGATAAACTGAAAAATTATTCTGTTAACAGGCAGAAAAAAAATCTTGCTAAAGAGACTGGCTTTATTAACTGGACATCAAAACTCATTCAAACAGAACCAAAGTGGGAGGAGTTTTTCACCCGGCTTCTGAACAGGACTGTCGTTGTTGAAAATATCGAAACCGCTTTTAAACTATCTGAGAAATATCCTGATTTTAATTTTGTAACCATGCAAGGAGATTTTCTTACAAGCACCGGGCTGATTGAAGCTGGTTCTGCTCCCAAACTTGATGATTCACTTTTCGGGAGAATGAAACTACTTGAAAATCTTAAAAATGAATTCCCGCTTAAAGAAAAAGAACTGACTGCGCTACAAAAAAGTATTGAAGAAACGGAAATTAAAATCGATCAGATAGATCTGAAGGTTCTTTCCGAACAGGGAAGAATGATTGTTAATGATCTAGCAAATGTTGAAAAGCAGATTGCGCAATTCGAATTTGAAAAGACAAAAGCCGTGGATGAAATTGAAAAAGCAAGAGTTGAGATACAGGAACTTGCTACAGAATCGAATCGCCTTGATAATGAAAAAAACAAGCTGTTTGAATTGATATCAGAAAACCAGGAAGATAAAAGAAACGCTGATAGTGAAAGAGAAAAACTTGAATCAGATTTTAGCGCATCTGAAGAAGAATTTAATGAGCTTATCAAAAACCAGAACAGATTAAATCTTGAACTTGAAAGACTGCTCGGCGAAAGGAAGAATACCGAAAATGCAATTGACCGGGCAAAAGACTCTATTGATACAATTAACAAAACCATTGCAAAGCGTGAAGCCGATATTGAATCTTTCACTGAAGAAGTGAGAACTCTGATTTCTATAATTGAAGAAAAAACTTTGGAATCGGATGAGCTGAATACAGAAAAATCGAATTTGAATAAAGAAGAAGATGATTTGAATTCAGCGTATAAAGAAATTCAGAACCAGATTAACATGCTGGAAGAACAACAAAATGTTCTGCGTAAAGACAGGGAGATGGTTTCAGATGAAATGCATAATGCAGAGATCAAAATAAATGAGCTGGGGATAAAACTGAATAACCTTGAAGAGCACATCCTGGAAAATTATTCAATAAAACTGGATAGAAAAGAATATGATGACCTTGGTGTATTTGATTTTAAAGCCAGGTCAGAAGAAGTTCATTCCCTTAAGCAGCAGGTAAAAAATCTTGGTCCTATAAATCTTTTAGCATATTCAGAATTTGAAGAAGAAAAACAGCGGTTTGAATTTCTTACAAAGCAGAGGAATGATTTAGTAGAATCGGAGAGAGATGTTATAAAAACTATTGAAGAAATTAATAATACGGCTCAGCAGTTATTCACTGAAACTTTCGAAAAAATCCGCGAGAATTTTATAAATATTTTCAGAGGATTATTTAATCCCGGCGACGAGGCTGATTTACGAATAGAAGAAAATGCAGATCCCCTGGAAGCAAAAATAGAAATTATAGCAAAACCAAAAGGCAAACGTCCTACTTCAATTGATTTATTATCCGGCGGAGAAAAAACCTTAACTGCAATTGCTCTTCTTTTTGCAATTTATCTTGTAAAACCAAGTCCGTTCTGTATCCTTGATGAAATTGATGCCCCGCTTGACGATGCAAATATAGACAGGTTTACAAAAATTATTCAGGATTTCAGTAAAGATACTCAGTTCATTGTAGTTACACACAACAAGAGAACCATGGAGGCAGCCAGTACTATGTATGGTGTTACAATGCAGGAAGAAGGAATTTCTAAACTTGTTAGTGTGAGATTTAATGAGGATTTAAATTTTGCCAGAGCATGATTTTTTCTCTCACTCCCACGGATCATCCAGGCTTAAAAATCTTAGAAATAAATTTTTACCATTATTCATAATTTTGTTTCTTTTTTTTCCGGAAGAATCGTTTTCACAATGGGTCAATAATCCTGCAGAAAACACTAGAGTGGTTTTCGATCTTAATGATCCTATTAATATCTCTTCCATAGGTGATCAGAGCGGTGGTGTTTTTATTTTCTGGGAAGATAATGCGACCGGGACACAAAAGGTAGTTAGTTTTATGCACATAGATTCAAATGGTGATATAAGTTTCCGGGCCGACGGGAAAAGAATTTCCGAAACAACCGGGGACCAGGATAATCCGGTTTCTGTCTCTACAGGAAAAAATAATTCTGTGGTGGCTTGGAAGGATTATACGGATAATAAAACAGGAAATCTTCTTGTTCAGAAAGTACAGGCGAATGGGAATGTTTTATGGAATCCAAAGGGAATTATAATAAATAAGTTTAAAAAGGAAATAAGTGACTATTCATTATGTGCGAATGCACAGGGTGAAGTATTTATTTCATATCTCGCTAAAGAGCCTGAACTAATTCTGAACTCCAAAATTATGCTTCAGAAAATTTCACCCTCGGGGAAATTTCTATTTGATTCATCCGGGGTTACTGTTTCTTCTTCAATAACAGGTAAATTAAACCCGTTTGTACTACCGGATGATTCTGCCGGAGTTTATATTTTCTGGGTAGAAAGCTCAGGCGGAAAGGGAGTAATACTTTCCCAGCATTATGATAAAACCGGTACTGCTGACTGGGGTAAAAAACCGGTTCCTATTACTGATAAGACATTAAACGTCATTACTTTTACAGCATCAAAATCCGATGAAGATATATACCTGGCGTACCAGGTTTTGAAAAAGGAAAAAAGCATTTATCACCAGCTGGTTAGTAAAAACGGAAAAATACTATGGGGGAAAAACGGGAAGATTTGTTCAACCAATAAAGGAAGTCAATCGAACCCGCAAATGATTACCTCTGATGCTTCCCTCATTTTATCCTGGACAAATGAAGTTAATAATGACCGGGATATTTTTATACAAAAGTATAACAGAAACGGAAAAGCTGAATGGCAGGAAGGCGGGGTGCCCGTTATAAAAATGAAAGGTGATCAGTTTGGGCAGAAATTAATTTCCGATGATCACAACGGGGCAATAATTGCATGGATTGACAGAAGGTCTGTTTCAGCTCTTGGGAATATTTATTCCCAGCGCGTTACCAGCGAAGGAAAATTATATTGGGATACCGCAGGTGTGGCAATAGGTTCTTTTTTCAATACTCCTAAAAGTTATTTAAGCCTGCTTCCTGATGGAAGAGGGAGTGCAATAGCAGTATTTAAAGAAAAAAGGAAAACTGAAAACGGCATTTATGTACAAAAGATTTTTAACACGGGAACTTTTGTTTCACAAATAATTGGTTTCACAACTGAAGTATTGTCTGATTCGGTTAAGATATCATGGTATTCCGCAAACGAAACTCCGAAGAGCCTTTATGATGTTGAAAGATCAGTTCAAACGGATACCGGTAATACAGACTGGACAAAATTGACTTCAATATATTCTGATAGCGGTAAGGCTGCAAATTTTTATACTTACTATGATAAACCTGATACGTCCGGAACACTTTATTACCGCATCGTTCAAACTGATGACCAGGGAAATTCACAGTCTTCGGAAGTTTCAAGGGTTACGTATCTTGAATCTGCAGCTTATATGATTGTAACACAGAATAATCCCAACCCGTTTTCCGATTCAACTATTATAAAATTTTACCTGCCTGAAGAGGCGAATGTTAAAATTGAATTTTTTGATAATCATATTGAAAAGATATACGAAATCAATAACAGGTTTCCACCAGGTGAAAACGACATAACATTTTCAGCAGTTGGAAGGCAGCCCGGAATTTATTTTTACAAATTTGAGAGCGGTGACTTTGTTGAAGTGAAAAAAATGGTTTTAACTAATTGATGATATATGGATAGAGTATTTAAAGTATTTGTTGATTTTGACGGAACGATAACTAAAAAAGATATCGGGGATGCTTTATTTACAAAGTTCGGTCATTCGCAAACAGTGGAAAATGTGGTTTGTGATTTACTGAGTGATAAAATCTCTGCAAAAGACTGCTGGATTAAACTTTGTGAATCGGTAGATAATATTAATAAAGAGGAACTCGATGAGTTCATTCTTCAAATTGAAATTGATACTACTTTTCACTCATTTGTAGAATACTGCACTAAACATAATATTCAATTATTTATACTGAGCGATGGGTTTGATTATTATATCAATCTTATCTTAAAGCGTGAGAAGCTTGACCACTTAAAAGTATACGCAAATAAACTTGAGCTGAATAAAAATAATACTCTTACTCCTGTTTTCCCGTATTATGATTCTGAATGTACTACTTCTGCCAACTGCAAAAGAAATCATATAATAAACAACAGCAGTGACGACGAGTATACAGTTTTTATCGGCGATGGAAATTCTGATAAGTACACAGTTCATTTTTGTGATTTCATTTTTGCAAAAGATGATTTGCTGAAATATTGTGAAAAAGAAAGAATAACTTTTTTCCCGTTCAATAATTTTGATGATGTTATTGAAAGAATGGAAACGCTCAGGCAGAAGAAAAGATTAAAGAAAAGACATCAGGCAGAACTTAATAGACGCGAGATATACATAAAGGAATAGTAAGGAAATTAAATGTCTCAACTTGCTTCAAAATTTTTCAATTACCGCAGTTATACACCAATACCATTTGTACTGGTAATGCTGTTTTTTGCCTATCCGAACATCTGGAGTTTAATATCAGGTTTTATTATTGCCGTTATCGGTGAGTTAATAAGGTTATGGGGAGTAAGCTGGGCCGGGAGTGAAACACGGACAACCGGGACTGTTGGTGGAACTTATCTAATTGTAAGCGGACCATTTGCTCATCTTCGGAATCCTCTATACCTTGGAAATATTCTTATGTATACGGGTTTAGGAATTATGTCTTTTGCACTCTTCCCCTGGCTGCAGATTGCCGGGTTTATCTTTTTTTCGATTCAGTACTTTATGATTGTTCAGGAAGAGGAAAAATATCTCCAACAAACTTTTGGAAAAGAATACCAGGATTATAAAAATAATGTGCCCAGGTTTATCCCGAGAATTTCAAAATATAAATCGGGTAATATTGAACAGCCGGTGTATGATCTTAAAAAAGGATTAAAATCAGAAAGAAGGAGTTTACAGGCATTCAGTATTGTCAGCCTTACTATTATACTTCTCTGGTTTTTAAGAAGACTCTGATATGAATGTGAATAAGCCGAAAAATATTTTAATGATAGCCGGAGAAGTATCAGGTGATTACATCGGCGCCGCATTAATTGTAGAATTAAGGAAACTGGAACCAGATATAAATGTTTATGGTCTTGGCGGTGACAGAATGAAAGAAGCGGGTATGAATATACTTTACCATATAAAAAGAATGGCTTTCCTTGGATTTGCAGAAGTTGTCAAACACCTCCCCTTCATTAAACAGGTTCAGAGCGATTTGATACAAGTTATTAAAGCAGAAAATATAAAATATGCAGTATTGATTGATTACCCGGGGTTTAACCTCAACTTTGCAAAAAAACTGAAACATATCGGGGTGAAAGTAATCTATTATATATCTCCCCAAATCTGGGCTTGGGGCGGCGGCCGTATTAAGAAAATAAAAAGACTTGTTGATAAAATGCTTGTGGTTTTCCCTTTTGAGGAAGATTTGTATAAAAAGAATAACGTAAATGTTGAGCTTGTCGGACATCCATTAATTGAAAGAATACACGAATATAAATTTTTAAGTCGTGAAGAGCTTTGGAAAAAATTTAATTTTGATGAAAAAGAAATTTTGCTTGTAATGCCGGGCAGCCGTGAACATGAAGTTGAAAAAATTTTCCCCGAAGTAATAAAAGCTGCTGAACGAATTGCAAGCGAATTCAATCTTCAGATTGTAGTTGCCTGTTCAACAAATATTGATGAGGATGTGTTTAATAATTCCGCCGATTCAAAAAAGTTTACCGTTGTTAAGGGTTTCACATACGATTTGATGAAATATGCTAAACTTGGTATAATAAAATCCGGTACTTCTACGCTTGAAGCCGGGCTTTTCGAACTTCCTATGGTGATCGTTTATAAAACAAGTAAGCTGACTTATCTCATTGGGAAAAATCTTGTGCAGGTAGATAATATTGGTATGGCAAATATAATTTCAGGAGAAAAAGTTGTTCCTGAATTAATTCAAAATGATGTAAACGAGAATACCATTTATTCTGAATGCAAAAAAATCTTAACTGATAAAATTCTCTATGAAGAGATCAAAAGAAAATTTAATCTTTTGAAAGAAAAACTTGGCTCTGCCGGTGCATCCGCAAGGGCGGCAAAAATAATTTATTCAATATTGAATGAAGCTTAAGAAGTTTAAGCAGGATACCCTGCGTTTTGCAGGAAATTATGTTCTTTTTCAACTTGTGGATTGGCTTTGTAAGTCGCTTAGAATCAACGTTGTAAATTCTAAAATTATTGAGGATTTAGAAAAGCAGAATAAAAATTATATCCTAGGATTCTGGCATGGCACTATGCTTCTTCCATGGTTTGTAAACCGGGATAAAAATTTTGCAGGACTTACAAGTAAAAGCAAAGACGGCGATCTGCTTGCTAAAATATTAAAGAAATGGAATTACAAAGTTCTGCGAGGTTCAAGTAATTCTGGTGGTGAGGTTGCTTTAGGAATGATGATTGACTTTGCAAGAAATGGTTATTCAATTGCCGTTACACCTGACGGACCCAAAGGACCGCCGCATAAACTTAAAGCCGGCGCTGTGGTTTCTGCAAAAAAAGCAAAGCTTCCGCTGGTGCTGGTTGGAATTGGATTTAAGAAGAAGAAGTTTCTTAAAAGCTGGGATAGTTTCCAGGTTCCTGTATTTTTTACACGTGCAAACATAGTTTATTCAGATCCTGTTTATATAGCTGAAAATCTTAGCCGTGAGGAAACTTCCAAAGTAATTGAAGAATGTGAAAGAAAGTTGAATGAACTTCAAACTGAAGCAGAAAATTTTTAAGAGTAATAACCTGTGAAATTATTAAAGCTGTTATTATATCCATTAGTTCCTTTTTATGCTTTAATAACATATGTCAGGAACTGGTTCTTTGACAAAAACATCTTTAAAACTGAAAAAGTAAAAGCCGTAATAATTTCAGTAGGAAATATTTCTGTGGGTGGATCCGGTAAGACTCCGCTTGTAATAACCTTGACAAATCTTCTGAAAAAATCCGGAAAGAATGTCGGGGTTTTAAGTCGTGGATATGGAAGGAACACTCGGGGTTACCTTCTCGTGTCCGATGGTAATAATATTCTTGCACCGGTAAACAACTGCGGTGATGAAATTTTTATTACTGCAATGGAGTGCAAAGTTCCTGCGGCAGTTTCTGAGAGCAGGGTAAATGGTGCTGTAAATTTTATCAGAGATACAGAGGTGAATGTTATAGTACTCGATGATGCATACCAGCATAGATGGATTCAAAGAGATCTCAACCTGCTGATTTTTGAACAACGGTTTTTAACTGAGGAGGATTTCTTCAGGCAGAACTTGTTGCCGACCGGGATGATGAGAGAACCTTTTAAATCAGTAGAAAGAGCTGATGCAGTTATTATAAACAGAAAATTTACTGACCGGGAAGAAATCCCGGCTAAATACAAAAAATACTTTGGGAATAAACAGATATTTACGGCTTGTTATAAAGCAATTGAATTCGGGGATGTTAAACATGCTACGAGCTATGGGCTTGAAGAATTTAAAGGACAGAAAAGCCTCGTTGTTTCAGGCGTTGCAAACCCATTTTCATTTATAAATATTTTGAAACAAACAAGTGTTGATACTTCAAACCAGATGATTTTCAGAGATCATAAAAATTATTCAAATAAGGAGGTTCAGGAAATAAGAAGGAAATTTTATTCAACTAATTCCCATTCAGTAGTTACAACTGAAAAGGATGCTGTTAAGCTTACTAAGTTTTCAAAAGAATTTGATGATATTGATATATTTTTCTTGAAGATTGAATTGAGCCTGGATAATGAAAATGAATTCAAAGACTTTGTTCTCTCACGAATTAATTAAAATAATAATGTATAAAACTAATGAGATAAAATAGAATGGAGGAAAAATAAATGGCCAAACAACAGAAATACGTATATTTTTTTGGCGGTAAGAAGGCTGATGGGAAAACAGCAATGAAAGGACTGCTTGGAGGGAAAGGAGCTAATCTTGCTGAAATGGTAAATATTGGATTACCCGTACCTGCAGGTTTTACAATAACGACTGAAGTCTGTACATACTATTATGATCACAATAATAAATATCCTAAAGACTTAACTGGACAAGTTAAAGCAGCGTTACAAAAAGTTGAAAAAGAAATGGGTGCAAAATTCGGTGATGCGGAAAATCCCCTGCTTGTATCCGTAAGAAGCGGTGCCCGCGCATCAATGCCGGGAATGATGGATACAATTCTTAACCTTGGGTTAAACGATAAAACTGTAGAAGGAATAATCAGGAAAACAAACAACGCACGTTTTGCTTATGATTCATACAGAAGATTTGTTCAGATGTACGGAGACGTTGTACTCGGATTGAAACCACAGGATAAAAAAGCTGAAGATCCGTTTGAAATTATTCTTGACAGGAAAAAAGAAAAACATGGTTTTAAGCTTGATACAGAATTATCCACGGAACATTTGAAAGAACTCGTTGAAGAGTTTAAAGCAGCAATTAAAAAGGAAACAGGTCACGATTTCCCTACTGATCCGATGGAACAGTTGTGGGGAGCAATTGGGGCTGTGTTCGGCAGCTGGATGAATGACCGGGCAATTGTTTATAGAAAATTAAATAATATTCCCGCCGATTGGGGGACTGCTGTTAACGTACAGTCGATGGTATTTGGAAATATGGGTGAAGATTCCGGAACAGGTGTTGCATTTACACGTGATCCTGCAGCCGGGGAAAATGTTTTTTACGGTGAATATCTTTTTAATGCCCAGGGTGAAGATGTGGTTGCCGGAACCCGTACTCCTCTTCCGATTGCAAAGCTTAAAGAGGATGATGCTAAAATCTATAAACAACTGGATGATATTAGAAAGACACTTGAGAAACATTATAAAGATATGATGGATATTGAGTTCACAATACAACAGGGAAAATTATGGATGCTTCAATGCCGTGTTGGAAAACGTACCGGATTTGCTGCTATTAAAATGGCAGTTGATATGGTAAAAGAAAAACTTATTTCTAAAGAAGAAGCAATATCAAGGATTGAACCCAACCAGCTGAACCAGTTATTAAGACCAATTTTTGATCTTGAAGAAAAAAGAAAAGCAATTGATGAAGGTAAATTAATTGCAAAAGGATTGAATGCCGGACCGGGTGCCGCTTCGGGTAGAATAGCGTTAAATGCCCAGGATGCTGAAGATATGGCGGCTCGGGGCGAGAACGTAATCCTTGTAAGAATTGAAACTTCTCCGGAAGATATAAAAGGAATGAATGCTTCCGAAGGTATCCTAACTGCCCGCGGGGGAATGACTTCTCACGCTGCACTTGTTGCAAGACAGATGGGAAAAGTTTGTGTAGCCGGATGTGGTTCGTTAAGAATCAACTATAAAGAAGGAACTATTTCTGTTGAGGGAAATGATAAAATTAATTTAAAAGAGGGTGATTTCATTTCAATCGATGGAACTACAGGTGAGGTTATTGCCGGAAAGCTTGAAACCAAACCATCAGAAGTTATACAGGTTCTTTTAACCAAAACTCTTAATGCAAATGACTCTCCTGTTTATCAGACTTACGCAAGTCTTATGAAATGGGCTGATAACCTGAGAAGATTAAAAATAAGAACTAACGCTGACCAGCCAGATCAGGCTGCGAATGCAATTGCTTTTGGTGCAGAAGGAATAGGCTTATGCAGAACCGAGCATATGTTCTTTGGTGGTGATAGAATAATGAGTGTCAGAAAAATGATTGTTTCTGAAACTACTGAAGATAGAAAAACTGCACTTAATGAATTGCTGCCACTTCAGCGCGAAGATTTCCTTGGAATATTCAAAGAGATGAAAGGCAATCCTGTAACAATTCGTACACTTGATCCGCCGCTGCATGAATTTTTACCTCACGAGGAAAAAGATATTAAAGAGCTGGCTGACGAATTGAATATCTCTGTTGAAAAATTAACTGAGAAGATCCAGAGTCTTGCAGAATTTAATCCAATGCTCGGATTCAGAGGATGTCGTCTTGGCGTAGTTTTCCCGGAAATTACTGAGATGCAATCCAGGGCAATCTTTGAAGCAGCCTATGAAGCGGTGAAACAGGGATTCAAAGTTAACCCTGAGATTATGATTCCCCTGGTCAGTGATTTAAATGAATTCAGACTGCAGGAAAAAATAGTCAGAAAAGTGGCAGATGAAGTTGCAAAAGAAAGAGGCAAAAAGATAAGCTATCTAGTGGGAACAATGATTGAATTGCCACGCGCATGTTTAACTGCAGATGAGATAGCAAAAGGTGCTGAATTTTTCAGCTTCGGAACAAATGATTTAACCCAGACAACTTTTGGACTTTCAAGAGATGATGCCGGAAAATTCCTTCCTCTTTATGTTCAGAATGAAATTCTTACCAATGATCCTTTCGAAGTATTGGATCAGGTTGGAGTTGGACAGCTTGTTAAAATGGGAACTGAAAAAGGACGTTCAACACGCGAGAATTTAAAAGTCGGAATTTGCGGTGAACACGGCGGTGAACCGAGTTCAGTTGAATTCTGTCACAGAGTTGGTTTGAATTACGTTAGCTGTTCTCCATTCCGTGTGCCTATTGCAAGATTAGCTGCGGCACGTGCGGTTGTTAATGAAATGTCAGCCAAATCAAAATCCGGATCAAAGTCTAAGAAATCAGTTACTAAAAAGAAGAAGAAATAATTTTAAATATTAAGAAGGGAGTTTTAATGCTCCCTTCTCATTTATCCAATCACAAAAGGTAATGAAGAATGAAATTATCAGATTTCAAGTATAACTTGCCAAAGACAGCAATTGCAAAGTTTCCTGCGTCTCCGCGGGATAAAGCTAAGCTTATGGTACTGGACAAAGAAAATCAGGAAATAAAAAATAAGGTTTTTACTGATGTAGTAGATTTTATGGAAAAAGGTGATGTCCTTGCAGTAAATGAAACCCGTGTTTTCCAGGCAAGGCTGTACGGCAAAAAAGAAAAAACAAATGCCAAGATCGAGGTTTTCCTTTTAAGAGAATTAAATGCAGAAGAATGCATTTGGGATGTTATTGTTGATCCCGCAAGGAAAGTAAGAATAGGCAACAAAATATACTTTAATGATAAACTATGGTGTGAAGTAATTGACAACACTACTTCCCGTGGACGGACTGTAAGATTTAATCAGCCGGGAAATGTATTTAGTGCAGTTGAAAAAATCGGTTTAACTCCGCTTCCTCCTTACATTAAAAGAGAACCTGTTCCGGAAGATAAAGTAAATTATCAGACAGTTTATGCACGGGTTGATGGCGCCGTAGCCGCACCTACCGCAGGTTTACATTTTACGGAAAAACTTCTGAATAAAGCCAGGAAAAAAGGAGTCGAAATTGTACCGGTAATTTTACATATCGGGTTAGGTACTTTCAGACCGGTGGAAGTTGAGGACCTTACAAAGCATAAAATGGACTCGGAATACTATGAGATTGTTTCGGCTTCTGCAGATAAAATAAATAAGGCTTTAAACGGCAAGCATAATGTGTTTGTAGTTGGTACAAGCACAGCACGTGCACTTGAAACAAGTATAACAGCAGACGGTCTTGTAAAACCGGGAAGAGGCTGGACTGATAAATTTATTTATCCGCCTTACGATTTCAAAATTACAAAAAGACTTATCACAAATTTTCATCAGCCGGAATCAACATTGCTTATGCTGGTCTGTGCTTTTGCAGGAACCGACTTTGTTATGAAGGCATATAAAAAAGCACAAAAAGATAATTATAAGTTCCTCAGCTACGGCGATGCCATGCTATTGTTATGAGAAGAATAGTAATTATTCCTGCGGGAGGAAAAGGAACCCGTAGCGGGTTTTCAAAACCCAAACAATTTATTAAAGTTAATGGGAAGGAATTAATAGTTTATTCCCTTGAAACATTTCAAAAAAATAAATTAATTGATGAGATAATTGTTTCCGCAGATAGTAATTATTTTAAAATTCTGGAGAAACTCAGGCAAAAATATAAACTCGATAAGTTTAGTAAGATTGTGGAAGGAGGAAAGGAAAGACAGGATTCAGTATATAATGCACTTTCCTCTGTCTCTGCAAACAGGAAAGATTTGATAATAGTACACGATGCAGCACGTCCGCTGCTTCCTTCCGAAACATTGTACAACGCATTACAGGTTGCCGAAAAAAAAGGCAATGCTGTGGTTTGCTTAAAAGGAAGTAATACTTTAATCAGGGGAAAAAAGTATGTGAAAGAATATCTTGACAGGACCGACGTTTATTATGTGCAGACACCCCAGATATTTAAATATGAAGATTTAATGAGAGCGATGAAGAAAGCATATAATGAAAATTTTTATGCAACTGATGAATCTATGTTAGTAAAAAACATAGGTAAAAAAGTAAATATTACCGAAGGATCGAGCTTAAATTTCAAGATAACAACAAAAGAAGATTTTCAATTATTTAAATCGTTGGTTTAATAGTTGCATCTTATGTCCTGGTAAGTTGTAATTCATTGAATGTTAGCCCTTTTATAATTAGTTTTAATCTTACTTTTTATTGATGGTTTATAGATGTATCTACTCGCAACAATAGTTATTTTATCCTACCTGATCGGATCAATTCCGACCAGTATTATAGTAACACGTGCAGTTAAAGGTATTGATATAAGAGAACACGGCAGCGGAAATGCCGGCGGTACAAACGTTATGCGTGTTCTGGGCTGGAAGCATGGTGTGCTTGTAATTCTTCTTGATGCAATGAAAGGTGTTCTTGCGGTTATTGTTGTTGCAAGACTTCACTACGGATCAATGCCTTTTCATAATGTAACTCCTTTTGATGATTTCACTCTTGTACAGATTATTGCAGGAATCTCCGCTGTAATAGGACACATCTGGACAATCTTTGCAGGCTTTAAAGGCGGCAAAGGTATTGCCACAGCATTAGGTGTACTTTTAATGGTTGTTACTGTTGATATGCTTGTTGCTATCGGAGTTTTTGTGCTGGTTGTAAGTATATCGCGTTTCGTTTCTCTCGGTTCAATTTTAGGAGCAATCGCTGTTCCTCTTACACTTATTATAAGAGAGAATATTTTTAATGTAGATATACAAGGATATCATACACTTCTGCCATTTGTAATTTTACTTTCATTGCTTGTAATCTTCACTCACCGAAAAAATGTAATCCGTTTGTTAAACGGAAATGAAAATAAAGTAAGCTTTAAGAAAAAAATTAAATCCTCCTGATGAAAATTTCTGTTCTTGGAGCCGGCGGCTGGGGAACCACCCTTGCTATCCTGCTTCACTTCAATGGACATAATGTTACTCTCTGGGAATATGTTAAAAGTTACGCTAAGGTTCTCGAGAAAACCAGGGATAACAAAAGTTACCTGCCGGGAATACCCATTCCGGATGAAATTAAAATAACTCACGATCTCGAAGAAGCAACGCATCAGCAGAATATGATTGTGCTTGCTGTCCCATCTCAATACTTAAGAAGTGTTATAAAAGATGCGGATCCATCCCATCTTAAAAATGCTATACTTGTTAGTGTTGCTAAGGGAATAGAAAATACGAGTTTAATGACAATGTCTCATATGCTGAAAGACGAGATTCCTTCACTTGATGAAAACCAGGTTGGAGTACTTTCCGGTCCCAGCCACGCAGAGGAAGTAGCGAGAAGAATTCCTACTGCAGTGGTAGCAGCTTCTGCAAATGTTGAAACATCAAAATCAATACAGGGAGCTTTTATAACTTCCTATTTCAGGGTTTACGCATCAACAGATGTATTGGGTGTTGAACTTGGCGGTGCTTTTAAAAATGTAATTGCAATTGGAGCAGGAATAATAGATGGTGTTAAGTTTGGCGATAACACAAAAGCTGCTATTATGACAAGAGGAATTGCAGAAATATCAAGACTTGGAATTGCAATGGGAGCGCAGCCGGAAACTTTTGCCGGACTTTCGGGAATGGGAGATTTAATTGTAACCTGTATGAGCCGCCACAGCAGAAACCGTTTTGTGGGTGAACAGATTGGTTCAGGGAAAACTTTAAAGCAGGTTTTAAAATCTATGAAGATGGTTGCAGAAGGAGTTGAAACAAGCCGTTCTGCATCAATGCTTGCAAAGAAAAATAAAGTTGAAACCCCCATAACAACTGAAGTTTATAACATTCTATTTGAAGATAAAGATCCTGTTAAAGCTACTACCGACCTGATGACCCGCGATATGAAAATGGAGTGAATTCGTTTTTAGTTAGCGCAGTTAGTAATTTTTATAAAAAGGGTGAAATGAAAACAATCTTAACAGCAATTCTAATTTTATTCTCGCTTATTCTTTCTTCCTGCAAAAAAAATCCTGTTGCTCCACATTCTAATTCAACCGACACCACCAGCCATAATTTTAATTTCAAACCTGGCGTTTTGGTGAACACAGCAGCAGTACTTTATACGATGTGGCTATCATAGATGAAAACAATATCTGGGCAGTTGGTGAAATTTATTTGAATGACTCAACAGGACAACCAGATCCTCACCCTTATGGAATTATCCATTGGAATGGAACAGAATGGAATGTTCAGAAGCTTACAGCGGTAAATCCATCCGGGGGGATATCTTATATAACACCTACTGGAATATTCTGTATAGATCTATTCAGAAATTTGGTTAGCTGGTGGTGGCGTATATTTATTTAATGGTCAGAGTATAACTAATGCATTTTGGCTTATCAATTATCCTGGTTATAACGGAGGAATATTTAATAATGGACAGACTGCTAAAAGAATATGTGGTATAGATTCTGAAAAAATATTTACAGTTGGAAATAATGGTGCTTTAGGAGTATACGATGGTAACAGTTGGCATAAGTTAGAAACAGGTACAGATTTAGATATTTACGATATATGGGGATATAAAACCGATAATGGTGATTATGAAATATTATGTATTGCTTCAGACCAATTCGGAGGTGCCGGAAGGGAAATCCTTCAAATAAAAAATAATGTAGTTGATTCAATATCAAATACAGGATTATCAAATTCATTAAATGCAATCTGGTTTGTGCCAGGTAAAAAATATTATATAGGAGGAGATGGGCTATATTCAACAGAAGCTTTAGGCAATAACTGGATACGTAATACTGAATTACCGGCATATTATAAAACTTCGGTACGGGGTAATAACATTAATGATGTTTTTGTGGCCGGAGCTTATGGGTTATTGCTGCATTACAATGGTAAAAGCTGGATGAACTATAAGGACAGGTTTCCTATAAATGGATCTTTTGGAAGAGTTGATGTGAAAGGAGACATTGTATGTGCAGTAGGAAATGATTATAACCATGCGTTTATAGTTACGGGGAAGAGACAATAATAATAACAGAATAAATATAAAATCAAAATTTAAATGCAGTATTTAAAGGTATATGGGGAAATGGAAGTCAAATTTTTATTTGTGACACAGAAAACGGGATTATCTACCACGGAAGATAAATGTTTACCTTCCCGGCAGCGAAATTCCTTTTATCTTTCTGTAAAGTGAAACTGCATAAGAGTCAGTCATCCCGGAAACAAAATCTGTAATTTTTAATAACCTTAAATACAAATCATCATCCGGCTTGCCGTTTGCATCAAGAAATTGCCCCGGAAAAAGTTTCATTAGATTTTTACTTTTCCAGGAAGGATTGCCATTATAAATATCATTCACCGCATTGATAAGTGTATCCAGCAAACCACCAAGCACTTCATAACCTGCGGCTTCTCTTTCAACAACACTCTTAAAAGAATAAATTTCCTGTTTCGATATTCTTTTTATTTCTTCCAGCTGTTGACCGGAAGAAATTACAGAAACCAGATCCGGTTCAAATTTGCCTGCAAGAATTTTATCTTCATTATCCACAAATGCATCGGCAAGTTCGGTAACAATATCATTTATTGCTTTTGCGCGGAGATAACCAATTTTATCATTCCTGCTTCTTCCTTCATAAGAAGTCATCTTCGATTTGATCAAAGGTTTTAACAGGCTTTCCGTTTCCTGAAAAGTAAGAAGACCAAGCCTGAATCCATCTTCAAGATCCATAATCATGTAGCAGATATCATCAGCAGCTTCAACAAGAAATGCAAGAGGATGCCTGCTCCACCAGTAATCATTCTTAAGTCCGTTTTTTATTAACCCGGTTTCTTCAGCAACTTCTGCAAAAAGTTTTTTCTCCGACTGAAAGAATCCAAATTTTTTGTACGGTTTACTTTTATTTTTTCCTGATTTTTCCTTCTGCGTAATTAAAGATTCTTTGGGATATTTTGTGAACGCAGCAAGAGCAGCACAGGTTAGTTTTAATCCTCCGCCGGAATTCGGGTTTTGAAGTTTTGTAATAATTCTGAATCCCTGCGCATTTCCTTCAAACCTGGTAAAGTCTGTCCACTTTTTTTCATCAGCAATAATATCTTTAAACTGCTTCCCGTTATTATTTCTGAAATATTCTGCAATTGCATCCTCTCCTGAATGACCAAAGGGAGGGTTGCCTATATCGTGGGCAAGGCAGGCTGCAGCAACAATTTCTCCGAAGTGAACAGAAGTATATTTTTTTGCAAGTTTTTTATCCTTAGTTAAAATCTTTTCCCCGACAAGACTTCCGAGAGACCTTCCAACGCACGAAACTTCCAGACTGTGTGTAAGTCTTGTATGCACAAAATCACTTTCGGGCAAAGGGAAAACCTGTGTTTTATCCTGCAGTCTTCTGAAAGCCGGACTAAATACAATTCTATCAAAGTCGCGCTGAAACTGACTTCGTCCGTCAGTCAATTTAATTTTTGATGATTTATTATCACCCAGCAATTTATTAGAAAGTAGTTTTTCCCAGTTCATAATTTTTTATTTGTTAAACTCTGCAAATATAAAAATAATACTTAAGTGAATGATTAATCTGAATTCTTTATTTTAATCCCGATGAATTCTCAAAAAGAAAATATTCTTGAGCAGTCCGTTCAATATTTAAAATCGGTTGGTCCGAAACGCGCTGAAGCTTTCCGGAAGGTTGGAATAAATACAATTCGTGATTTACTTTTTTATTTTCCCTCCCGCCACCTTGACAGAACAACAACTCTTACTTCATTAAAAGCTTATGAATATATAAAAAATGGTTATGAAGGTGAACTTACAGTAATAGCAAAAGTTGAAGATAAAGAGAAAAGAAGATTTAATCGCCGTGAATTAATGAAAGTACAGTTTAGAGACGTAACAGGATTTTTTGAGTGTGTATGGTTCCAGGGAGCTAAATATTTTTATGATGTGTTTAATATCGGGGATTATTTTGCCGTATCAGGCAAACCAACTATTTCAAATTACGGGAATCTCCAGTTTACTCATCCGGATTTTGATAGACTAAGTGAAGATGAATCTAAAATGCTCAATACCGGGAAAATTATTCCTTTCTACCGTATTCCGAAAGAATTAAAAGCAACTGCTATCGGCGATTTCAGTTTAAGAAAAATTATTTCAAATGCTGTTGATAATTATGCTGACAATCTTGAAGAAACACTACCGGGATATATTCTAAATGAAAATAATCTTGCGGGTATTACATCGGCTGTTAAGAACTACCACTTCCCTGAATCAAAAGAAAAATTAGAAACTTCACTTAGAAGATTTAAATATGAAGAACTTTTTTACCTGCAGATTCTCATTGCCTTAAGAAAATATAACTACAAAACGAAACAGAAAGGTTATTCATTTAAAGTAAGAACAAATCTTGTGAAGGATTTTCTCTCAACCCTTCCTTTCAAACTCACTAAATCCCAGTTGAAAGTTTTAAGTGAAATAAAGTCTGATATGGAATCCGATTCTCCGATGAACAGGCTTTTGCAGGGAGATGTTGGAAGCGGTAAAACAATTGTTGCTCTTATATCAATGTTGATTGCCGTTGATAATGGTTACCAGGCTGTAATGATGGCACCGACAGAAATACTTGCAGATCAGCATGCTAAAAATATTTCAAAAATGATGAAACAGCTTTCTGAATTGCATAAGGGAAAAAGTATTAAAGTTAGTTTACTTTTGGGCGGTCAGAAAAAATCCGTTAAAGAAAAAAACCTGAGGGAAATAGAAGTTAGTGAAGCTGATATAATTATCGGAACACATGCTTTGTTTGAGGAGAATGTAAAATTCAATAACCTCGGACTTGTTATTGTTGATGAACAGCATCGTTTTGGTGTGGCACAGCGGGGCAAATTACTTGGTAAAGGAATAACTCCTGATGTCATTGTAATGAGTGCAACACCAATTCCAAGAACTCTTTCAATGACTTTATATGGCGATCTCGATATTTCAGTAATTAATGAGATGCCGAAGAACAGAAGACCGATAAAAACAATATTAAGAGGTGAAAATAAACTTCCCCAGATTTATAAATTTATTATTGATAAGAACAGAACAGAAGGTTATCAATCATTTATTGTTTACCCTTTGGTTGAAGAATCAGAAAAGCTGGAATTGAAAGCCGCTGAAACTCATTACAATGAATTAAAAGATACTTTTCTTAAAGAACTAAACATTGGTTTAATCCATGGAAGAATGTCCTGGCAGGAAAAAGAAACTGTGATGCTTGAATTCCTTCGCAAAAAATATGATGTGCTGATTGCAACAACAGTAATTGAAGTCGGCATCGATATACCGGATTCAAACATAATATTAATTAATGATGCTCATAGATTCGGACTTTCTCAGCTGCATCAATTAAGAGGAAGAGTCGGGAGAGGAAGTAAACAGGCATATTGTATACTTGTAACAAAGGACAACTACGCTGCTGCAAACAACAAATTACCTTTTGATCTGGAATACCTTTCTTCATCACAGATTGAAAAATATAAATCCGGAATAAGACTGAAAACAATGGCTGAACACCTTGATGGATTTAAGGTTGCTGAAGTTGATATGAAACTTCGCGGACCGGGAGATATTTTCGGAACAAAGCAGAGCGGCTTCCCGGAATTCAGATTTGTTAATTTAATTGATGATACTGAATTGCTTTTATCTGCCAAAGAGACTGCATTTAAAATTGTTTCTGATGATCCGTATTTTAAAAAGGAAGAGAACAATGTAATCAGAAATATTCTTTCCGCAGAATATTCTCCCCAGCTTGAATACATTAAGATTGCATGAGAAAGTTTTATTTATCACACTGCACCGGTTAAAAATTTGATTTATAATAATTTTTAATTGAAATTAGTTCAGTTGATTTTAAAAATTATTTTTACTCTCTTCAAAATAGTTTTAAAAAATAATTTTAGTGCTGATTTAAACTTGTTGACTTAGAGTTATTAATAGTTATATTTGCAAAAAATAATAAAAGGAAAAAACATTTTATCTTCTTCTTTCTTTAATGTGAAGTTGAACGTTGCATTAACCTTTAACGTCAAACCTGAAAGTGAAACTTTCCAAGAAATAGTACCCCCAAATTCAAACAACACAAAAGAACTTCAGAAAAAATCAATAGACACTTTTGCTGAATGGGATACGTGGGATACAATTAATGCAGTTAAAGGAGCAATCGAATGTTTTCACAATGTAAATATGATTGAAGCAGATCAGGATGCTTACTTTAAATTTCTTGAAGTCAAACCTGATATCGTTTTTAATATCGCTGAAGGATTTAACGGAATAAGCCGGGAAGCACAGATTCCTGCGATACTTGATATGCTGGGTATTCCTTACACGGGATCTGATCCGCTGACACTGGCAACCTGTCTTGATAAAGCAAGAACAAAAGAAATATTATCTTATTATAAAATTCCCAACGCAAGATTTATTATTGCACATTCACCTGATGAGATATTAAACATTGATTTGAAATTCCCCCTGATAATTAAACCGGTTTCGGAAGGCTCCGGTAAAGGAATTTTTTCTTCTTCATTCGCAAAAGATCTGAATGATCTTAAAAGGGAAGTAGAAAGAATAACTGCTGAATATAAACAGCCGGCATTGATTGAAGAATTTTTACCCGGAAGAGAATTTACGGCAGCAGTTCTCGGAAACGGAGAAGATACAGTTGTGCTGCCGATTGTGGAAATTAATTTCAAAGATTTCCCGGATGATTTTATCCCGATCTATTCTTATGAAGCAAAATGGATTCTCGATACAAAAGAAAATCCACTTGATGTTTTTCATTGTCCTGCCAGGGTTTCTCCTGAACTTGAAAATGCGATTAAAGAAAATGTGCTCAGAACATACCATACTTTAAATTGCAGGGACTGGAGCAGAATTGATCTGAGGCTGGATGATCTTGGTGTGCCGAATATTATTGAAGTAAATCCTCTGCCGGGTATTTTACCAAACCCGGAAGAAAATTCATGTTATCCAAAAGCTGCTCGTGTTGCAGGCTTAAATTATAATGATATGATAAATAAAGTTCTTTTTGCAGCTGCTAAAAGACATAACCTATTATGATTTCAGATACTAAAATTTTAATTTGTTATAACGCCCCGGTTAGTATCTTTTCAGTTTACAATGGTAAACCTGCAGGGGATAAAAACCCTCCGAATGATCTTTCAGAAAATGGATTTGAAAAAGAAATTCACAAAATCAGGAAAAGCTTAAAGCATTATTATAAAAAAGTAAGTGCTATCGCTATTGATCGCGATGTTCAAAACACTATTAAAAAAATTAATGGTAACAAACCCGATATTATTTTTAATTTTGTTGAAGCTGTCGAGGGAATTTCATCCTATGAATATTGTATGGCAGGAATGTTTGAACTTCTGGGTTATGAATATACAGGGAATGTTCCCTCTTGTCTAGGCAACTGTCTTAATAAGTCCCGCACAAAAAATATTCTCAGATCTTTCGGAATAAATACTCCCAATTTCTTTACTCTAAAAAAATCGGAAAAAGTTACTGCAAAAAATATAAAACTTACCTATCCCGTTATTCTTAAGCTGTTAAATGAAGATGCGAGTATAGGGATATCTGAATTTTCTGTTGTTAAAGATTTTAAATTTTAAATAAACATCTGTCATTTCTTCAAAAGACCTACAGGCAGGATGTTCTTGTAGAAGAATATATTGAAGGAAGAGAACTAAATGTTGCGATACTGGGAAGAACAGTTTTACCAATTTCTGAAATAGTTTTTAAAGGCCTCCCGGATAAACTCCCGAAGATTGTTACATATGATGGTAAGTGGATGAAGGACAGTACTTATTTCAGGTATACAAATCCCAGGTGCCCTGCTGTTCTTAATAAAAAAATTAAAAAGAAAGTTGAAGAAATCGCGTTAGAGGCATTTGATGCAGTAAATTGCAGAGATTATGCGCGTGTTGATCTGAGGCTTGATAAAAACTACAAGCCTTATGTAATTGAGGTGAATCCGAATCCTGATATTTCCACTGATTCAGGATTTGCCCGCGCTGCGGCGGCTGCAGGATTAGAATACCCCGAACTATTATTTCGTATTTCCCAGTTAGCACTATCCAGGAAGAAGAATGATACGCAAATTAAAGCCGGGTGATTCAAAAAAACTGGAAAAAATTTTGAACAGAGTTTCAAACTTTAACAAACAGGAAGTAGAAGTGGCAATGGAACTAATTGACATTGCCGAATCAAATCCCGGGCAGGATGATTATAATATCTATGTTTTTGAAAAAGATGGCAAGGTTTTTGGTTATCATTGCACCGGTAAAAGACCTTTAACAGATGGAGTTTTTGATATGTACTGGATAGTTGCCGATCCTGAAGCCACAGAAAAAGGAATCGGTAAAAAACTACTGGAACATGCTGAAGAATTTGTTAGGAAGTGTAAAGGAAGATGGCTACTGGCAGAAACATCTTCCAAAGAAAGTTATACGCGGACTAGAAATTTTTATCTCAGAAATAATTATTCAATTGTAGCTGAGATAAATGATTTTTATTCCATTGGAGATAATCTTATTGTCTTCGGGAAATTTTTTAGTCAACCATAAACAAACCGAGGGTTAGTCATGGAACTGTGGCAGCGTATGATAAGAGATAGTGTTCACACTGTCGATGAGCTTGTTGAAAAATTCGGTATAGACCGCAAGGTTGCGGAAGATCTGGACGAATTTTTCCAGGCCAGAATTAATCCGTACTACTTGAGCCTGATAAGGTATCCGGGAGATCCTATCTGGAAGCAATGTGTACCGGATAAAGCCGAACTGGAGGACTTCGACGCTGAAGAAGATCCTTTAATGGAAGATGCTATGAGCCCCGTACCTAATATTACGCATCGATACCCGGACAGAGCTCTCTTCCTTGTTACAAGCCAGTGCGGTCTTTACTGCCGTTTCTGCACCCGCAAGCGGAAAGTTGGGGACTACGAGAAAATTTCAATGAGAGGATTGGAAAGCGCATTTAAATATCTCGAAGAGCACACTGAAATAAGAGATGTAATATTATCCGGTGGTGATCCCTTAATGTTAACTGATGTGATGCTGGAAAAAATTCTGATCAGGTTAAGAGAAATTCCGCACATTGAAATAATCCGGCTGGGATCAAAAATGCCCTGCGTACTTCCGCATAGAATAACTCCTGAACTTTGTGATATGCTTAAGAAATATCACCCTATATACGTGAACACTCATTTTAACCATCCATGGGAAATTACACCGGAAAGTTCCAAGGCTTGCGGAATGCTTGCCGATGCGGGAATCCCTGTTGGAAACCAGATGGTTCTTATGAAAGGTGTTAATGATAATGCTGCTGTGGTAAAAGAGCTTATGCAAAAATTGTTAAAGATAAGAGTTCGTCCTTACTATATGTATATGGCTGACGAAACAAAAGGAGCTAATCATTTCAGAACGTCTATTGAAACAGGATTAGAAATAATTGAAAACCTGAGAGGTCATACCAGCGGTCTTGCTATCCCACATTTTGTGATAGATGCACCGGGCGGCGGCGGAAAAATTCCTTTGCTGCCGGGTTATGTACTTCATCACGATGAAGATAAAATTATCCTTAGAAATTATAAACAAAAGGTTTATGTTTATAAGAATTATAAGGATAGGAATAATCCCCCTAAAAAGAATACCATTACAAGGAAACATCCCGTAATTGTAAGAACAAATACAGGAAGGACGACACGAAATAAAGTTAAGGAAATTGATTTTACGAAAATTGAATTGCCTGTATTGGAGGAAGTAGAAGTTTAATTGAGAGCACAGAATTTTATTCTGTGCTGATTTTCAAAATTGAATAGATATCTTTTTCTAAAGTTTGTTCGGGAGTTTCTATGATTCTCCCGATTTCTTTATCATCCCGATAGAAAATGAAAGTTGGAACCAATTCAATATTTAAACTATCAACCTCTCCGGATAAATCTTTCTTTTCACGATCTACGCAAATAATATTTAGACTATCTTCCATGTAACCTGCTTCATCCATAACCTTAAAATAGTGCGGTACCTGTTCCCTGCTGTCACTGCACCAGGTTCCCATAACAATTGTAGTCCTGATATTGTTCAAATCTTTTTTTATCCCACTCACTGTAACTGAATCAGGCTTGTATAAATTGTAGCCCGAATTAAACCACCAGGAAAAACTTGTATCAGAAAAAGCCGCCCTGTTACAAGGACCAATCAACATTGGTTTTCCGGAATCCCCATCGTGAATTGTCTGGTTTATATCCTGTGGAAACGCAACCGTGAATGAAAACACAATTAAAAAAACAAACAGTATTTTCTGCATTATAATTACCTATTTTTCAAAAAAAGAATTTCTCAGATCAATTCCCCACATTAATTTGTTTCGAAGAGTTTCAAAATAACTCGATAGTGAAGAATGCACCAACTTTACTGCTTTCTTACTTCGGGTAATTTTAATTTCAAACGGCGGGGCAAAAGCAAACACTCTTTGTCCGTCGCAGTTTACAAGAATTTCTTTATGCTGCGAAGCTGCTTTAATTGTTATTTCCTGACTGCTGGGTAATACGAGTGGACGAACAGTAAGACTGTGTGGAGAAATAGGACTCAGAGTAATAACATCTGCTTTCGGACTTACGATAGGCCCACCAACGGAAATAGAATAACCGGTTGAACCTGTTGGTGTCGCAATTATAATTCCATCTGCACCAAAGGTTGTAAGGTTTTCACCATCTACCTGGACAGTAATTTCGATCATTTTAGGCCAACCGCCTTTATCTATAACAATATCATTTATAGCATATAGCGTCTCAATCTTGTGCCCTATACATTTACCACAAATCACCATCCGTTCTTCAATCTGAATTCTATTACTTTTTATATCATCAATAAACGTATCCAATTGATCTACGTTAACTTCTGCCAAAAATCCGAGCTTACCCATGTTAACCCCGAGTACTGGCTTATCATAAAACTGTGCCTGGTAGGCGGTGGCAAGCATTGTACCATCTCCTCCAATTGAAAGTATTATATCACTTTTTTTATAAATACTTCTATCCGGAAGAAAATACTTTTTGTTAATTTTCTCTGTTAATGATCCCCTGTTGGAAATTATGGTGTCTGTAATAAAAAAATCAAAACCATTTGCTTTTAGTTTTTTGATCAGAGAAGATACAACTTCATAAACTTTTGCTTTTGTAGAGTTTGCAATAATTCCGATGGTCATTTTATCTCCCTTAACAGAAAAGATCCAAATCGATAAAAATTATTCTTTTCCAATCTCCGCAACATAATTCAGCTTTAACTCTTTAAGAGTCTCAATTAAAAATTTATCCTCGTAATCTGACAGGTTACCTTTGGTTTTTTCCAGCAGCATATCAAGTGTATCTATTGCAATTTTTGCGTATTCCAAATTCTTCTCCATTTTCTCAGTCACCGGATTTTTCAGTTTGCCCATAGACATCAAAGCAATTTGCTGATTCTGCATTACGAGCTGCATAAACAAAAATTCTTTATTATTTGCCTGGTTCATTGTGTTTACTTTTTAGTCTTTTCAAGTTCCCACAACTTACAATATTTTGTAAAAACATACGATGATGAAAATACCGCGAGCATAAAACCATGTATTCCGTCAAGGAAACCTGCTTTCAGAAAATACATCTTCAAAAAAATACCGGCAGGTCGTAATAAAATGTCAGAGAAATAAAATTTTTTCCCCATCTTATATAATTCATTCGCGGCTAAAGAAGTATAACGGTTATATTTTTCGAAGTAATGATGAATTGAAGGGTCAGTGTAATGTTCAAGGTCGTGCCTGAGTTTGCCCGTTATTCCTTCAACTTCAAGCTGTTCATGAACTGAATAGTTATTAAATCTGACTTCATTCCTGTTAAACAATCTTGTAACTCTTCCGGGATACCATCCGCTATGTTTAATCCATTTTCCCAGGAAGTAAGCTTTGCGCGGAATTGAATACGCCGTGAATGAAGGAACAGATTTTTTAAATTCTTTCACTTCCTCAGAAAGCTCAGGAGTAATTGCTTCGTCTGCATCTATCCAGAAAATCCAATTATTACCTGCTATTGATATGCCATAAGTTTTTGTTTCTGCATATCCCCGCCACTTAACTATTTCAAACTTAATAGCGGGATAGGCTTTTGCAATTTCAATAGTCCGGTCAGTTGTAGATTCATCAATCAAAACAATAATTTCATCTATGCAGTCAAGCTGGCTTTCAATACATCTCCGGATGTTTGATTCCTCATTTTTTGCAATAACTATGGAAGATAATTTCAAAGTCTGACCTGCAATGGATAAACCTTAAATTGTTAAGGGTTAACTTATATTATTCCAGCTAATTTTTCTACTTACTCTGTCTATTATTAGGTTTTTGATATTATCCCAACCTATAAAATCATTTCCATATTCTCTATATTTACAATAAATTATAATACTATTAAGTTTTATTTAAGCGGCTTCACTCTGAATGAAAGAACTTAAAAATATTTATCAAACTATCCGTAATAAAATAAGTTATGAGTCGGCATCGGAAATGGGGTGGGTAATTTTCGGACAGAGTATAAATGTAATCCTCGGTTTCCTCATAATAAAAATTATTTCTAAAATAGGTCCTGAACAATATGGGGTTTATGCGCTAATTTTAACTATTGCTGCTGTGTTGGGACTTTTTTACGGTTCATTTCTCCAGGGATTTTTAAGGTATTACTATCATTATGAGGAATTGAATCTTAGAAGTGAATTTGTGAACCTGATGTTTAGGTTTATTAGAGTTACAGTAACCTTATTTTTCGTTTTAACCATCATCTTCTCTTTAATTTCCCCAATGCTTGAAAGTGAATATTCAGTTCTCTTTTTCTTGGCTGCCGGGTTGTTTGTAGTTTCTTCAAAATTGAGCGAATTTTTTAATTCAATTTTAAATCTTATAAGAAAGAGAAAAGAAAACTCTCTACTTCAGGCTTCTGAACGAATATTGATGATTGCCTCACTGTTAATTTTTTTATGGATTAGTAAACTTGAATTATTATATATTTTGTTTGCTTTTAGTTGTATTACATTCATCCTGGCTTTTATAAAAATCTATATCTTTAGAAAATTTGTTCCGGCTGAACACATTTCAAAAACAAACCATGAAAAACAAAAAAATATAATAAAAACAGTCATGGTTTATATCTCCCCTTTTCTGATTTGGGCGATTGCAGGCTGGTTTCAGATGAATGGAGAAAAGTGGATTATTAACGGTGTTCTTTCCGTTAAAGATGTTGGAATTTATGCAATTATGATGGCTATTGTTAATGCCCTGATTGTGATACCAAATAATATTATTAATGAATTTGCCACTCCAATTATCTTTAAGCAATTCGCGGATATTGACAAGCATGAAAATATTAACACGGGACATATATATATCAGGATTAATATTTCAATTATTTTGCTAATTACTTTTTTTTCTACACTCCTAACATTTTTATGGGGAAAAGAAATTATTCAACTTATCAGCAGTGAAAGCTATACGGTCTACTGGTATATACTTCCATTGCTTGTTCTGGGAACAGGATTGTTTTACACCGGTCAGGCGCAAACTATACTGGGAATGGCTTTAAGTTTGCCTCAGAAATACCTTGCTCCAAAAATTATTATTGGTGTAGGCTCACTGGGGTTAAACTATTATTTTGTTTCGACATTTGGTATTAAAGGTATTTCATATTCAATCCTGCTGATAGGTTTATTGTATGTTCTTTATATTACAATTGTTAATAAAAGAATTTTGAGAATGGATTAATTAAATGCCAAAAGCATTTATTGCAATATTAAAATATGATTACGGGGTAAAAGCTAGGGGATACTCTTACGAATACTACAATATATATCTCCCAATATGTGATTTACTTGGTAAAGAGAATGTTTTTCTGTTTGATTTTACTACTGAGTATAAAGAACTCGGCAAAGCGGGAATGAATAAAAAATTACAAGAGACCATCATTTCTGAAAAACCTGATTTTGCTTTATTCTCATTGTTCGAAGAGGAATTTGATGAAGATACAGTTTCATCACTTCGTGATTACACAAAAACTGTTTCCTATTTTATAGATGATCCATGGAGAATTGAATTTGCCAAACACTGGCGGCAGTATTTTGATTACTTTTCTACTCCCGATTATTATACTTACCGAAAATATCTGATGGAAAATATATCAAATGTTATTTATTCACCTTTTGGTTTCAATCAAAATATTTATAAAAAAATAAATCTTGAAAAAATATATGACGTTTCATTCGTTGGAAATTATAGTCCGTACAGAAGATGGATTATTGATTATTTGAAAACAAAAGACATAAAGGTAAATGTCTTCGGAAGAAACTGGGGGAAATATGGAAAATGGATTTCACAGGAAGAGGTAGTAAATGTTTTTAATCAAACTAAAATCAACCTCAATCTTTCTAACGCAACCAATTTTGAATTACCATTTCTTTTGCATTCTGCATTTTCCATAAAAGACTGGAAGGAATTAATCTTATTGAAAAAACACAAGGAACAGGTTAAGGGAAGACACTATGAAATAAATGGCAGCGGTTGCTTTCAATTAAGTTATTTTGTTCCTGGTTTAAATCTAATCTACGAGATCGATAAAGAAATCGCGGTATATGAAAATATCAATAACTTGCCCGACGAAATTAATTACTTTCTGAATGATGAAGATATGAGAGATAAGATAGCAGAGAACGGATTTCAAAGGTCTCTTATCGATCATACTGCAGAAAAGTATCTTAGCCGGCTGATAAATAAGGTGTTACATAGTTGAGGAATTTATTTTCAAAAATAAATTATTTGTTAAAATCTTTTGGACTGTCACCGGGTCAATTTTTTCTTTCCTTGAAAAGCCTACCTTATTTTATACGGAATGTGAGTAAAATAAAGAAACAATTGGCCGCATCCGAAGATCATTCTTTCCAAATTGCTTCATATTATCCATGTCTTGGGGACAGGTTTGATAAGGCTGGTTCAATCCCCTTACATTATTTTCATCAGGATCTTTATGTTGCTCAACGAATTCTTCAAAGGAGTTCTTATAAACATGTCGACATTGGTTCAAGGATTGATGGTTTTGTAGCTCACATGGCAGCTAGCCGGGAAATTGAAGTTTTTGATATCCGGCATATAACAAAACAAATATCCAATGTTCATTTTATTCAGGCCGATCTTATGTCTGACAACTTTGATCTCAGTAATTACTGTGATTCGATCAGCTGTCTTCATGCAATAGAACATTTTGGTCTCGGCAGGTACGGTGATAAAGTGGATGTGGATGGTCATATTAAAGGACTAAATAATATCACCAGAATGTTAACCAATGGTGGAAGATTTTACATATCCACGGTAATTGGTCCGCAGAGAATTGAGTTTGATGCACACAGGGTTTTTTCTGTAAAATATCTTTTAGAATTATTCAAAGAGAGTTTTACACTAGAGAGATTCTCATATATAGATGATGATAATAGTTTACACATTTCTGTAGAGCTTTCAAAAGAAAATATTTCAAATAATTTTTCTTGTAACTACGGTTGTGGAATTTTTGAACTTGTGAAGATATAGATGAGCATTATGACAGTAAAATCTCCAATGGTTTCAGTTATTATCCCTTCTTACAATTCCGGTAATTACATTTCGGCAACTTTAGAATCTGTTCTAAAACAATCCTACCAGGAATTTGAAATAATTATAGTTGATGATGGTTCAACAGATAATACTTTAGAAGTTGTAAAAAAAATTGCAATAACCGAGAACCGCATAAAAGTATTTACTATTCAACATTCCGGAAGACCCTCAGTACCAAGAAATTATGGGGTTAAAAATGCTTCCGGAAATTTTATCGCATTCCTCGATTCCGATGATTTATGGACAAAGCATAAATTAAAATACCAGGTGACTTATTTGCTTAATCATCCCGGGGAAGCATTTGTTTATTCAATGTGCTTTACATTCGGTGATGTAAATTTTTTTTCAGAAAATTATGAACTTCTTCCGTTACCTTTTCATGCTGCAAAAGACAACAAAGATCTGATCAATATCGGAAATACGATTCCACTCTCATCAGTTTTAGTCAGGAAAAAGGTATTGGATGATGTCGGTGGATTTGATGAAGATCCCGAGCTTAATTTAGAAGATTTTGATTTATGGCTAAGATTAAGCAAAAAAAATTCTTTTCATTTTATTCCAAGAATTCATGTCTACTATCGCATTCATCCTCTACAATTTTCCGCTGACTGGAAAACCAGGGAAAACAGACTAAGATTTTTAGCAAGAAAAAGGAATCTGGAATTACCCAAGTACAGGAATTACCGAAGAAAAGGATTTGCTTTATTACTAATAAGAAATACTATCCATTTCCTGTTTTATATTTTATATAAAATTATCGGTTACATTGACTACGGGGATAACCTGTAATGATTGATAAAATCGGGATTAAGAAAAAAATACTTTGTGTTTCTGTAATGCAGAACTGGGGTGGCGGGGAAGAGTTTCTTTTAAAATTAAAAGAAAATATTAAAGAGTATGAATTTATAATCGCTTCTCCCAATGGTAATGCTTTGGATCATTTCAGAAATAAAAGAATTAAATTTTTTGAAATTAAAAGTTTAAAAAAAATATATAGAGGTTCTGGCTGGAATTTTTATAGTTTAATTAAAATCATTTTCAATATTAAAATTTCTACTTTCAACTTATTAAAAATAGTAAAGACAAATAATATTGATTTAATTTTAGCAAATGGATTATATGCTGCCTTATTTGCTTTACCTTCAGCTATACTTACACGTAAAAAGCTTCTGGTAGTTCAGCATCTAATTTTTAATGAGAAATCTGTCGAAAAAAAGGTTTTGAATTTAATTCAAAGATATGTAAACAATATCATATGTGTTTCCAATGCAGTCAGGGAAAATGTTCTGGTAATGTTGAAAAATCCTGATTTAAATAAAATCATTGTTATCCCTAACGGAGTAAATATTCCTGAGACCAAATTGCAAGAAATTAAAAAATACGACCACATTAAAATTGGAATGGTTGGAAGTATAATAAGGATTAAGGGAATACATCTGGTACTGGAAGCATTGATAAATATTTTGAAAGAAAATAATATAAGCTTTCACATTTATGGTATAACATCAACTGAAATTGATTCCATAAATTATAAATCCGAACTCAATAATATTATTAACATTAACGGGATAGCGGACAAAGTCTCTTTTGAAGGATATTCGGATTCAAAAGATAATATTTATAATTCATTAGATATTGTTATCAATTCTTCACTTATTCCGGAAGCTTTTCCCTTTTCTGTTCTTGAATGTATGGCTTATAAAAAAATTATAATTGCCGTCAATGCCGGGGGATCTAAAGAAATAATTCAGAATGGTAGTACCGGTTTTTTGGTTGAACCACGAAACGTGACCCAACTAAAAGAGAGTATTGAGTATTGTATAAAAAATATTGGCGGTGAATTATTGAACCAAATGAGAATAAAAGCTTTTGAGCAAATAAAAAGCGATTATTCAACTGAGAAATTTAGAACAAATTACCAAAATCTTTTTAATTCATTACTCAGCTAATTTAATATTATTATTCGGGTTAATTCATCCTGCTTATGTAAGTGGAATTTATTATTCTTATTTTTCAGATTATAAATCATAAATACATCTATTAAATTGCCCGCACTAAAAACTGCAATAATACACGATTGGCTTTCTTCATACGCCGGCTCTGAAAGAGTCGTTGAATCATTTACTAATCTCTGGCCGGATGCGGATGTTTTTACCCTCTTTAATTTTTTAAATGAGGAGGAACAAAAGATTATTCTCAAAGAAAAAATTCCGAATACTTCTTTTGTACAAAACCTTCCTTTTGCGAAGAAAAATTATCGCAAATTTCTGCCTCTTTTCCCATACGCAATTGAACAGTTTAATGTAACTGAATATAATTTAATTATTTCAAGCTCGCACGCGGTAGCAAAAGGAATATTAACTTCACCGGGACAATTGCACATTTGCTACTCTCATACACCAATCAGATATGCCTGGGACCTCACGTTTCAATACCTTAAAGAATCTGGAATGGAAAAGGGATTGACTGGGCTAATTACTAAATCTGTGCTTCATTATATAAGAATGTGGGACGTTTTATCTGCAAATCGTGTCGATTATTTTATTGCAAATTCGATGTACATTGCTGAAAGAATCAAAAAAGTTTACAGAAGAGAAGCTGAAGTTATTTATCCTCCTGTTGATACGGATAAATTTGAATGCTTTGAATATAAAGAAAACTATTACCTTACTGCTTCCAGGTTTGTACCTTACAAAAAAATTGGCTTGATAGTGGAGGCATTTTCAAAAATGCCGGATAAAAAATTACTTGTAATAGGTGACGGACCTGATGAAGGAAAAATTAAACAGAAAGCTGGTATCAACATTGAGTTTTTAGGTTATCAAAAACCTGATCAAATGAAAGTTCATATGCAGAAGGCAAAAGCATTTGTGTTTGCTGCTGAAGAGGATTTTGGGATAGTCCCAATTGAAGCTCTCTCCTGCGGAACACCTGTAATCGCTTTTAACAAAGGAGGAACTGCGGAGACAATTCGGGATGGTGTTACCGGAATTCATTTTAGTATGCAAACAACTGAGGCTATCCAAAATGCGGTGGTAAGATTTGAGCAGACACAAAGTTCTTTTGATCCGGTTTTGCTAAGTAAATACGCAAAACAATTTGACCGATCAGTATTTGAAAAAAGGATAAGGGAATTTGTTAATGGAAAATCAGAATTGTTTTGGGGAAAACCCACTGAAGTAATATGATTGCAAACCAGAAATCAGTTTATTACCTGAGATTATTTTTAGATCTCGCGTTTCTTAACACCGCTTTTTTAATTTCTTCTGTTACTGCACAATCCTTTACCATTCTGATAGACCGGAACTATATGTTTATCCTTCTTGCAACTCTGAATTTTCTCTGGTATTTCGTTTCGAACGTTGTAAATTTTTATGATGATCTTAGAACCAAGTATTATACTTTTCAGATAGTAAACATTGTAAAAAATATAGCTGTACAGATATTAGCTTCAGTTCTTTTTATCTTTTTTGTCAAAGAAGATCTCTTTACAAGAAATTTCATTCTGTTTTATGCATTCCTTTTGTTCTTTTTTGTGAGTGCGCGTGTAATAATTATAAAAAATATTCTTAGCAGAAAGAAAAATCTTTGGAACCTTTTAATTGTAGGCGGCGGGGAAGTTGGGAAAGGCTTTCATGAAATGATGGAGCAGCATAAAGAGTTCGGGTATAATTTTGTTGGTTTTGTAGATGATGCTGAAACCGATTCAGGGAAGTTAATTGGAAAAATAAATTCGCTGGAAAAAATAATTAATGAAAATGAAATAGATGAGATTGTAATCGCTTTGCCAAATTATGCTTCAGATCAACTGGATACAATCATTGATATATGCAACAAACAGGCAGTAAGAATAAATATCATCCCGGATTATTTCAGGTTCGGTTCGAAAAAATTCCAGGTAAATATGATGGGGGATTTTCCGATTATCCGTGTAAGAACTGAACCTTTGGCAGAATCGCATTGGAAATTTATAAAGAGGATATTCGACATAATTTTTTCGTTTAGTGTAATGATATTTTTTCTGTCATGGTTATTTCCAATATTATATATACTGGTCAAAGTCTCCTCTAAAGGATCAGCGCTTTTTAAACAGGATAGAATTGGTGCAGATAACAAAAAATTTACATGCTATAAATTCAGAACAATGTTTATTACACCTGATGGAGAAAAATATAACCCATTAACCGAAAATGATTCCCGTGTTACCCCTGTGGGAAAATTTCTGAGAAAATCTAATCTTGATGAACTTCCCCAGTTTATTAATATCCTGAAAGGGGAAATGTCTGTAGTTGGACCGAGACCTCACGCATTACCCTATAACCAGGTTTATGAAAAAATGGTTTCTGAAATTAAAATAAGAAGCTGGGTAAAACCAGGTATAACAGGATGGGCACAGGTTCATGGTTTAAGAGGAGATGCACAGGATTATGATGAGAATAAAATCAGGACAAAAAAAAGAATAGAATACGATCTATGGTATATTGAAAACTGGAGTTTCTGGCTCGATATTCAGATAATTCTTTTAACTATCTGGCAGATGATAAAACGAGAAACGGGCGGGGTTTAAGTATCTCATAATGTAATATTTTACAATTTTATCGGTATTTATTACTTAAAATCCATTCTAATTTCCCAAATTGAAGCATACCTCAACGGCAATTTCAGGTATAGAAGTTGATTTCAGTTAACTTCAAATGCTTAAATCGCAGAAATAAATTTCATTCTTTTATCTATAAAGCATTTTAAAATGAAATTAAAATCAATTCTAAAAACATATAAGAGAAAAGGATATGATAAAATCTAAGTGGGCACGAACATCAGCAAGTTTAGTAGCATTACTACTAATTTCATTTGTCCTGTATAGTTGTAAGGATAAATCGGAAATAGTTGGAGGCGGCAGCGATATAAATAATCCTCCGGCTGTCGAAACTATAGCTTTAAGCGGACAGGTTATTAATTATGTTACCGGTGCGCCAATTAAAGATGCAACAGTTGATATTAAAGGTGGAAGCAGCATTGAGATGACCCTTATTACAGATTCACAGGGAAAATATGCTGCCGATATTGAAAGTAGTTCAAATGTTAATCTGACGATCATAGCTTCAAAAGATAACTTTGTTACCGATACACTCTCAGTGTTTGCAACAATAGGGCAACCATTGAACGCTCCCCCGGTAGTTTTACATCCAACAGGATCGGGAACGATTCCATCCGGCGATCCGGTTAGTATTTATATAGCTTCAGTTTCTTTTCCAACTATCGGAGTAAAGGAAAGCGGAGCCCAGGAAACAACAGCAATGGTTTTTGTTGTACAGGATTCTGCAGGTATACCTGTTGATCTTGCTCATTCTGTAACAGTTGATTTTTATATTGCTGCAGGACCGGGTGGCGGAGAATTATTAAGCCCTTCTTCGGTTAATACTAATAATCTTGGGCAGGCAGTTGTTAACCTGACAAGCGGAACCAAAGCAGGAGTTGTTCAGGTTATTGCAGAAGTGCTTCCTGCTAAAACCATCAAATCTCAGCCGGTTAGTGTGACCATACACGGAGGTCTCCCGGATCAGGATCACTTTAGCATAGCTCCCGCAAAAGTTAATTTTGCCGGATATAATATTTACGGTTTACAAGATGGAATAACTGCCTTTGTGGGTGATAAATATGCAAATCCTGTTCGTCCAGGAACAGCTGTTTATTTTACAACTACAGGTGGAATAATAGAAGGTTCTACTTTAACTGATGACCAGGGAATTGGTAGTGTGCAATTAATTTCATCCGCCCCACAACCTAATGATCCTTTGTTGGGACCTGGATTTGGAAGGGTTACTGCTACTACAGTTGATGAAAACCAGACCGTGATAAGTGATGAAACGGTAGTTTTGTTCTCGGGTGTTCCGCAAATTTCTGTATCACCAACATCTTTTGATATTCCAAACGGCGGAACTCAGTTATTCACTTATACAGTCAGTGATCAGAATAATAATCCATTAGCTGAAGGAACAACTATTGTTGTTCAGGTTCAGGGAGAAGATACCGGCGCTTCAGGAGATTTGAATGTTACATTGCCTGATACGCAAAGTCCTTCCTGGACACAATTCGGATTCTCGGTTTATGACGTAGCTGATACTACTGACCAGGTTAAAACGGTTAGTGTCAAGATTACTTCTTCCGGACCAAATGGTGGTGCTCATATTATTATAAATGGAGTGCATCACTAATTCGTTTCTTGAATAACATTAAAAAACTCCGGCTCTAACAACCGGAGTTTTTTTATTTCCATTTCTTCGTTTAGGATTCTTCTTTAGTAAAAACAATGTTTAAAAACGAATGGGAAATTAAGAAGGCTGTCCTATACCTTTAATAATTCTTAACGTAGGAATCATGAGATCAGGTATATAAAATAAAAAGCCGGAAGTGATAAACTTCCGGCAATTTTAAATATGAAAATGTCTACGATTTATTTCATCAAAATCATTTTTCTCGTATAGGTAAAAGAACCTGCACTAAGTGTGTAATAGTATATCCCGCTTGCATACTTTGAAGCATCAAAATTAACCTGATAGTTGCCTGCAGCTTTATTCCCGTTTACTAATGTTGCAATTTCACTTCCATTGGAATCATATACTTTAAGCAATACATTAGAATTTTTAGGAATAGAAAAATTTATTTGTGTATTCGGATTGAAGGGATTAGGAAAGTTTTGCTTTAAACTAAATTCAACCGGAATATTTTTATTTACAAGAACTTCTGAACTGAATTCATAACTTCCATTATAATCGATTTGCTTTAATCTGTAATATATTTCATCTGATTTCAGATTCCTGATATCATCGTTAAAAACATAGTTGTTCTTTTCCGTGCTGGTTCCATGTCCCTGAACAAAAGAAATATTTTCCCAGTCAGATCCTGTTTTTCTTTGAAGCTCAAATCCTTTATTATTTTTTTCGGTAGCAGTTTGCCAGTTTAAAGTTACAACCTCATTACTTAATCTTGCAGTGAAAGAGGTTAATTCTACTGGTAAAGAAGATGCCAAGATAACACCAGCCGGCATGCCTGGATAATGAAATGTACACACATAATCATATTCACCCTCAACGGCAATTACATAAGAAAAAGAAGTGACTGTACTATTTATAGGAGAATCCCAGGGGGTAGCACCGGCAGGTAATACTGTTCCCGAAGAGGTACCATCACAAGTGGTTGTATGAGAACCGTTAACCCATTGCCAGGTAATTGTATCGCCAACAGAAGCATTAACCGTACCGGGAGAAAATGAATAACTCTGGACGGTGACCGTATGATTTGTACAAAAAGATGAGGAGGAAAGAAGCAATAGTCCGAGAAAAATAACCAGTAAACGAATAGTGAATTTCCTATTCATAACACGATCCTTTCTAAAATATTTGTAAATGAGGAGATTAAAAAGATATCGAAAGGATAGTGTGTTTGGACCCGGGAATGGGGACATTCATCCCCAAGAAAAGAAATTATTTAATTCTGATCCGGTTGTTAAGAACCTTTTTGTAGAATTTTAATCCAAGAAATATCAGGAAAAAAACCTGCGCCAGAATCAGTATAGCTTCTATGTTCATAAAAAACCTCCACTCAACTAGTTACATCTATATATAGCAAATCGTTTGCCAGTATATTTTGCGGAAATTTTTTCGTTTTATTAGGTGGGAATAAATACTGTTGTCAGATTTGTCGCAATTTTTGGAGAAAAATATGAAGGGATGAAAAATACTAGCCGGAATTACCCGGCTATTAATGAAATAATTACATAAAATTATTTGACAGGTGCCGCTCCGGTATCTCTTCCTTTACTTCTTTCTATCGATTGAAGGGCAAGGTAATTTGGTCCGAACTTTTTAAGATTATCCAATTCAGTATCGTACTGGTCGAAGTGTGTTTCTTCTTCAGTTACCAGGCTTTCAAACAATTGTTTGGAAACAGAATCAGCATTTGCAGCACATTCATTCGCCCAAATATTATATTCCCTCGCGCTATCCTCTTCCATTTTCGCTGCAAGTTTAAGCATACCCTCTACTTCAAGAACTTTTTGTACTTTATCAGTAGCAGTCATCTCTACTTCACCTTTAAGAAATAAAATTCTTTCAGCAAGTCTTTCAATGTGAAGCATTTCAGCTATTGCTGTTCTTTTAAATAAATTTGCCAGCAAATCATATCCCTGATCATCGCAATGAAAATGGAAATACATATATTGGTGAACGGCTGAAAGTTCGTCACCTACAGCTTTGTTTAATAATACTATACTTTTTTCGTGCATCTTATCTTCCCGAAATTAAATGAAAAATATTTTTCTTTCTCATAAAATAAGCATATTAAAGGATTAATATTAGTTTATAATTTTCCCCATATTCTTAAAATGAAATAAAAAAGCCCTCAAAATGAGGGCTGTTATAGATACATAAAATTTTATTCTTATTTATTTTCTTTGTTCAAACCATTAAAATGTTTTGTCAACAGAGCTTTTTTTCTTGAAGCATTATTTTTATGGATAATTCCTTTTGTTGCTCCTCTGTCTATAATAGAAACGGCTTCTTTATATAATTTTTCAGCATCTTCTTTTTTATCGGAATCAAGTGCCTTTTTAAAGTGTGTCTTTAACATTGACTCATAACTCTTATTAGCAATTCTTTTTCTTTCATTTGTCCGAATTCTTTTCTTTGCCGATTTATGATTTGCCATTTTTCCTCAAATCCTCGCATTTAATAAAATAATAGACATCAAATATAGAGAATAAAGCATTTTATGTCAATGTATTCTTTACTAAATTAATTATCCTGTTATTATTAAAATGTTTGATAATATGCTAAAAATCAACGAAATATATGTATCTGTGCAGGGAGAAAGCAGCAAGGCGGGTTTACCTTGCGTTTTTATCCGCTTAACTTATTGTAATTTACGCTGCACTTATTGCGATACTGAATATGCTTTTTATGAAGGAAAAGAATATTCAATCGACCAGGTAATTGAGAAAGTAAAAGGATACGATTGCAAACTCGTTGAAATTACAGGCGGAGAACCGCTGGTTCAGGAAGATGAGTGCAGATTTTTAATGAAGAAACTTTGCGACGAAGGTTTTGAAGTTTTGCTGGAAACAGGAGGAAGTCTTCCGATAAAGGATATCGATGAACGCGTTAATATAATAATGGATTTGAAATGTCCTTCAAGCGGAATGATGAAAAAAAACCTTTATGATAACATTAATTATCTCAAACAAGATGATGAAATCAAATTCGTAATAGGCAATCGTGAAGATTATAATTGGACTAAGGAAATAATTAATAAATACGATCTTTATAACAAATGTAAAATTCTTCTCTCTGTTGTTTTTAATAAACTTGAACCTGTAACCCTGGTTGATTGGATGCTCGAAGATAAAATTAATGCAAGGTTTCAATTGCAAATGCATAAATTTATCTGGCAGCCTGACACAAAAGGAGTCTGATGAAAATTGCAAAAGAATTTCACTGGGAAATGGGACACCGTTTACCAAAACATTTTGGGAAGTGTAAAAATATTCATGGTCATTCATATAGAATGTTTGTTGAGCTTGAAGGTGATATTGATAATAACGGAATGATTATGGATTATTACGACCTGAAAAAGATAGTTAATCCAATTGTCGAGGACCTTGATCATGCTTTTATGGTATATGAAAAAGATAAACTAATAATAGAATTTTTAGAATCAATGAAATCAAAAAAAGTGATTGTGGAATTTCAATCGACAGTTGAAAACATTTGCAAATACATTCTTCACAAAATTAAAGAACAAGAGATGCCTTCTAACGTGAATAAATTAAGAGTCAGGATTTTCGAATCTATTGATGATTATGCAGAAGAAGAAACGGAACTTTAGAATTGTCTCGTTTTAAATTACTTATTGAATATGATGGTACCCGTTACTCCGGATGGCAAAAGCAACCGGGACAAAAATCTACCAAAACAATTCAGGGGGCTTTATTTGAATCTGCCGAAAAAATTTTTAATAAAGAAAGTTTTGATATTCAGGGCTCGGGCAGAACCGACAGCGGTGTTCATGCTCTTTGCCAGGTTGCTCATTTAGATGTTAAAACAGTACTTGCCCCGGAAATTATAAGGCTGAAACTAAACGATCTTCTTCCACACGATATAAATATTCTGGATGTTGAAAAAATTTATCCCAATTTTCATTCAAGACATGATGCATTAAAAAGAAGTTATATTTACCAGATTTCCACCAGAAGAACAGCTTTTGGTAAAAATTATGTCTGGTGGATTAAGGATAAACTTGATTTTAGCGCGATGGAAAAAGCATCAAGAATATTTATTGGAATGCATGATTATTCATCTTTTTCAGATCAAAATCCTTTTGAGAAATCAACCAAAGTTTTGATAGAAGATATTCAGTTAAAAAAAGACGGGAGTATAATTTTAATAAGAATAATCGGATCTCATTTTTTGTGGAAAATGGTAAGGAGAATGGTTGGAGTGCTTGTAGAAACCGGAAGAGGAAATTTATCAGAAGCCGATCTGAAAATTTTTCTTATTACAAAATCAAAAGAGCCGGCAAAGTTTACAGCGCCTCCTTCAGGATTGTTTTTGGAACAGGTTATTTATAAAGGCGATAAGCTTAAAGAAGACTTCAATTCATTTATTAAAATATAAACATCTATTTTAGCATTTTTTTCATTCGCTGAATTTCATCTCTTAAATGTGCTGCTTTTTCAAACTCCAGATCTTTTGCTGCCTGATGCATCTGATCCGTTAATTCTTCGATTAAATCCTTTTTCTGATCGTTACTCATATATTTAAGAACTGGTTCGGCAACTTTTGAAAAGGAAAAATCTTCCTGATCTTCTTTCTTTCTTATATCCGCAATTGAAGTTGAGGACATTATTTCCTCCAGACTTTTGTATATAGTCTTAGGCTCAATACCATGTTTGTCATTGTATTCTTTCTGAAGCTTTCGGCGCCTTATTGTTTCTTCTATTGTCTTTCTCATCGATTCTGTAATTCTGTCGGCATACATAATAACTATGCCATTTACATTTCTTGCGGTTCTCCCTGCAGTTTGCATAAGTGATCTTTCGCTCCTCAGGAAACCTTCTTTATCGGCATCAATTATAGCAACAAGAGAAACTTCAGGTAAATCTAATCCTTCCCTCAAAAGATTTACTCCAACGAGCACATCAAATTCACCAATTCTTAAATCTCTTAATATTTCTACCCGCTCAAGAGCATCGATATCGCTGTGAATATACCTTACCCGAATTCCGATTTTATCTAGATAATCAGAAAGATCTTCCGCCATCTTCTTAGTCAGGGTAGTTACAAGAATCTTTTCATTTTTTTCAGCTCTGATCCTGACTTCACCAATAAGATCATCAATTTGTCCCTTTATTGGTCTGACCTGAATTTCGGGATCAAGAAGACCTGTAGGACGAATAATCTGTTCAACAACAACTCCCCCGCTTTTCTCCAGTTCAAAATCAGCTGGAGTAGCACTTACAAAAATCACCTGATGCAGCATTCCTTCAAACTCTTCAAATTTCATCGGGCGGTTATCTAACGCAGATGGAAGTCTGAATCCATATTCAACAAGAGTTTCTTTTCTCGATCTGTCACCCTTATACATTCCCCTGATTTGAGGTACAGTAACATGGGATTCATCAATAACGCAAAGAAAATCTTTCGGAAAATAATCCATAAGATTATATGGTCTCGTCCCCGGCGTTCTTCCATCCAGATGCCTAGAATAGTTTTCAATACCTGAGCAATAACCAATTTCCTTCATCATTTCAATATCGAATTTAGTCCTCTGTTCAATTCTTTGAGCTTCAAGATATTTTTCTTCAGATCGGAAATACTTTAAACGATCTTCAAGTTCCTGTTCAATACTATAGATAGATTTCTGTACATGTTCCCGATCTGAAACAAAATATTTAGTCGGATAAATTGGATGAGAATCTATTTCTCTTAATACTTCCCCAGTAACAGAATCAATAATAGAAAGTTTTTCAATTTCATCATCCCAGAATTCAACTCTTACTGCTTCTTCATATTGATATGCAGGAATAATTTCGATTACATCCCCTCTTGCACGGAAAGTTCCACGGCTGAAATCAATATCATTTCTGACAAAATGGATATCTATTAAATCCCTCAACAATTTCTTTCTCGGAATCTTCATCCCCTGCCGTAGAAAAATTATCTGGTCAGCAAAATCCTGTGGAGCACCTATCCCATAAATGCAACTTACTGAAGCAACAACAATCACATCTTTTCTGCCTTCAATCAGGGCAGTTGTTGCTTTCAGTCTTAACCTGTCAATCTCTTCATTAATAGAAAAATCCTTTTCTATATAGAGATCGCTTGAGACAACATACGCTTCAGGCTGATAATAATCGTAATAGCTTATAAAAAACTCGACCGCATTATTCGGAAAGAATGATTTGAACTCTGAGTAAAGCTGTGCAGCAAGAGTTTTGTTATGTGAAATGATAAGTGTGGGTTTATTGACTTCCGCTATAACATTAGAAATTGTAAATGTTTTACCGCTTCCGGTTACTCCGAGCAAAGTCTGATATTTATCATCACTTATCAGCCCTTTGGTTAGCTGTTTAATCGCTTCCGGCTGATCGCCTGAAGGCTTATAATTTGAGATTAATTCGAATTTATCTCTCATAATATCTAAGGTAAAGAAACTTCAGTAGCGTGAAAATGATCTTCGTGCAGATGACCTCTTAAAATAATTATATCCGATTGCTCTATTCCGTTGGGTAAGGGATAAGGCGCCTGGACAAGCTGCTGAACTCCCTTTGCATCTGACGCATAAAAAGTAGAACTTTGATTAACCGGATCGGTCTGAATTCCTTTTTCATGAACCAATACCACTTTTATTTCTTTATTCCCATTATTATTTGTATCAAAATTTGAATACAGACCAAGTTCATCTTTAGGGGCAAAATAAATAAAATAAATTATAAGAATTGCAGCCAGCAATAATGCAGGCAAAATCAATTTTTGTAAAGTTTTCATTTTAATTGTTCTGTTAATTATTATTAGTCAGGTAATTTAGCAATTTTACTTTCTACTATTCAATGGAAATTAAAATGGTTCATAGATAAACGGAGATTAGTAATGGATAAAAAATGGGTTATAATTGCTGGAATTTCCGGCTTTCTTGCTGTTGGTTTAGGTGCTTTTGGTGCTCACGGTATTAAAAATATTCTTTCACCGGAGATGATTGAGATTTATAAGACAGGGGTATTGTATCACCTAATTCATAGCGTGGTTTTGCTTTCACTGGCTTTAGCAGGTAATAGATATTTCCAAATCTCCAAATGGTTTTTTCTTTCAGGAATTATACTTTTTTCTTTTTCTCTTTACCTGTATGCAATAACCGGGATAAAATTGTTCGCAATGATTACTCCATTCGGAGGTGTTTGTTTTCTGCTTGGCTGGTTGTCTCTTATCTGGATTGCTGTTAAATTAAAAAATACTTAAACTCTATTTTACTACTCTCAGCTTGAAATAATACCTCTTCGGGTGAGAAAATTCCCGCAAAAAATCTTTCATACATAACGGGTTCAAGATTCAGAAAGAAATCCATCCATTTAAGAATAGCAAAGTGTGAAGTGATAAATTTCTTTTCAACGAATTTCAAATTCCGCTTTGCCTTCATAATTAGTCCGGTGATTCAGTTTCCATTTCTCATAAAATTTAAGCTTGCGGTTTCCTATGTATTCATAATTATCAAATGTTCTTATCGAAAACGGAATTTTATGGTCGGGTTCACCAAAATATTTTGTATTTAAAAAGAAAGGAGCATATACAATTATCCTCGCATCAGGTTTTGAAATCCTGTAAAGCTCGGTAACAGTATTATGAAAGTTATCAAGATGCTCAAGAATATGACTGGCATAAATTTCATCAAACGTATTTTCTTCAAATGGATAAGGGAATGAATTAATATCGTGAATCATATTACCACCGTAATCAACCACATCAAGGTTTATATAACCTTCTCTGATGTCTTTACCGCACCCGATGTTCAGTTTTTTTAATTCAGCCATTTCTTTCCGATTTGTTGATACTTTTCTATTAATATTTAAAACAATATACAGTGCAATTTAATAATTAAAGAACTTTAAAATAAAAAACCCGGCAGATAATACCGGGTTTTAATTTAGTTGTATAAATAAAGGTATCAGTTCAGTGTGATAACAGGGAAGTTTACACCTTTAAGGCTAACCTGCTCTACTCTTACTTTCATAACTCCTCTCTTCATCATACCAAGCTGAAGAGCTGCCGCTTTAGACAAATCAAGTTGTCTGCCTCCAATGTAAGGTCCGCGGTCATTTATCCGGACGATAACTTCTTTATCGTTACGGGGGTTTGTTATTTTAAGTAAAGTTCCGAACCTCAGCTGTTTATGTGCAGCTGTAAAAGCCATTTGATCGTAAATTTCACCGTTAGCTGTTTTCCTTCCATGGAATTTTGGTCCGTACCATGAAGCTGTCATAAGACCCTTATCTATATAAGATATTGCTGATGTTTCAACAAGACTCTCTTCTGCAGTTGCCGAATTTGTATTCATTACTGGTTCTGTAACGCTGCTAACTTCTGTCTTAACTATTGTAAATCCAACCAGTAAAGCTAAAATGCCCACAATCGATATTCTTGTTATTAACTTCAATATCACCTCAATCATTGTTAGTAGTTTTTTGTAATACAAAATTAGACTACCCCGTGTGCAGTTACAACAAACATTTCTTCAATTGTGACCGGTTATAGTCTATCCGGAATAATCGACTATTTTAGTGTTTAAGTCGACTTTTCATAACTATAAACATATGAATACTGCAACCAATTATAAAGCTTTAGAATCACATTCTGGTAAAATGAGACACTGATCAAATCAGTATAAGTCCTTTGTTTTCAATTGTTTAGAGGATTTAAACCAGAAATGAATTGATGAATAATTACTCTCATTTATGTTAACTTTGTATTCCATAAAACAAATGATTTTTGCAGATAATACTGGGAATAATCTGATTGACCATCTTTTATAGATAGGTAAAAAATGTTTCTTGAACCGGGCACTTTTTTTATCTTGCTATGTATAACCCGAAAATAAACGAGGAGCCAGTAATGATTTATTCATCTTCAAGCGGGCAGCGATTTTTATTTCTTATCACTTTTCTATTACCCTTCTTCCTGGGTAGTTCAGATCAGAAAGTCTTAAACATAAATGATAATTTTTATCTTTCTAACTACACCACATTTTCTCCGGGCAATATGGTCACCGTAAATCTTTATAACTACGGAGGAAACAATGGGACATTCAAATTCAGGCTGCTCAAGATTGAAGACCCGGTAGAATTTTTCTCTTCTATAAATAAAAACAATATGCGGTACGCCTTTGATATTTTCGGGGCAAGAAAAGAGGTTCTGCTTAAGTACACTTCCCTGAAAAAAGAATGGACGGGTTACATTTCATCAAATAATTATGGCAATAATAATCTTACGGTGGGAAAAATTAAGGAGGCCGGGATTTATATTCTGCAGGCAATGAGGAACAACCAGGTTGCATACTGCGGAATCGTTGTATCAGATTTGTCCCTGGTTTACAAAAACAGCAGAAAACAAGTACTTGCCTATGTAGCAAATGCACAAACTAGCGAGTTCATTTTAAAAAGCAGAATATCCCTGTACAGCGAAGGCAAACTTATTACAAACCAGGTTTCTGATAATGACGGCATTGTTCTATTTGATATGGATAAGCTGAAATCTCAGAACATTAATTCCCCCATACTAATTGCTCAGGCTGGTGAGGAGACAATTTTAAGCGATCCTTACTTTTACTTTAGTAATGGGAACTCGAAATACTACACAGCTTATATCTATACAAACCAGCCGGTATACAGACCGGGTCAAAAAGTATTCTTTAAAGCCATAATGCGGGAAAAAAGTGGAAATGAGATAAATAATGTTCCTTATGAGAAATTTTCCGTTACCATTAAATCTCCAAAACAGAAAGAAGTGTTCTCTGCAGACCTCACGACTAATGAATTCGGAACACTTAACTCGGATTTTGTTCTTGATGATGATGCAGAACTCGGAACTTACTCAATATCTGTTTCCAATGGCCAGAACAATTATGCCGGTTCATTTTCGGTGGAAGAGTACAAAAAACCGGAGTACAAAGTTGAAGTGAATACAGGTTCAAAAAATTATGCAAGCAAAGATATAATTGATGGTACAGTAACAGCGGATTATTACTTTGGTTCCCCTGTTACTAATGGCGAAGTAACCTTGAATATTTATAAAAAACAATATTGGAGACCATGGTGGTATTGGTCGGAATACAACTGGTTCTATCGTTCCTATTCTTCTAAAAACATGTATTACAGCGGTGAGCAACAGCTTGTTTCCCAGGAAACGGGTTCATTAAATGATGATGGAAAATATGAATTCAGTTATAAAATTTCTGAAGACGTTCAGTATGATTATGTTTACATCATAACTGCAGAAGTAAAGGATGCCTCTCGTCGTGTAATTTCCGGATCTTCAGAAGTTTATGTTACAAGAGGTTCATTTTCAATTTTCACTTCTCCCGATCGCTACTTTGTTGAGAGGGGTAAAACTGTAAATCTCCGGGTAAATGCAAATGATTTTTCGGATAACCCGATTCAGACTGATTTTGAAATACTAGTTAATTATTCTAATCCCCGCACAAATTATAACAAGGACAAAGTTGATGTTCTCCACGGCAGAACTGATGATCATGGCAAAGCCTCAGTCCCTTATACCACGGTAAATTTAAGTGAAGGATACTACACTTACACTGTTAAAGCACATGATAGTAAAGACAGGGAAATTACTTCCAGCTCATCATTTTATGTGGGAGATATAAATAATTACTATTATGGAAGAACCGGTTCCGGTTTGGAAATTGTAACTGATAAAGACGCTTATGATAAAGGGGATAGTCTTATTGCTTATATTTTTCTTCCAACAACTAATACAGAACTTTTACTCACTTACGAATCTGATATATTCCTTAAGTATAAGAAATATAAAATTGAAGGAAATAGTTTCACTGTTCGTGAAAAACTTACAGACAGGTTTTCACCAAGCTTTAATATTTCCGTTTGTTATCTGAAAGACAGACAGTTTTATAATACAAGCAAACTTGTTGGTGTTCTTGCAAAAGATAAATTTCTTGATATTACCCTGCATCCTACAAAGAACATTTTTAAACCCGGGGAGAGTGCTGAATATCTTGTTTCCGTAAAAGATTATAAGGGGAATCCTGTTATCAACACTGATTTATCTTTCGGAATTATTGATGAAAGCATTTACGCGATAAAAGAAGATGAAACACCGGGGATACAATCTTTCTTTTATGCACCGGCATATTCATATATCCCAACATACAGTTCCTTGCAATACAGTAATTTCAGCAGCAGTAGTCGTGAGGTAACATACATCGATAAAAATTATTTCAAAGATAAAAACAAAGATGAATCGAATCTTAAAAAGGGAACACTGTTTGGAAAAGTTAAAATCAAAGAGAGCAATACTGCCGCCAAAGATATCTATGTTATTCTTACAAGTGAAAAATATTATTATACCGCTCTGACAGATTCCAACGGTAACTATAAAATAGGAAATATAGTCATAGGTACTTATGATCTGTATATCTCAGGTAACGGGCATGACCTGACTTTAATAACTAATATCAAAATAAATGAAAAATCTGTTGAACATAATTTTGAAATAGAAAAGCCTCAAATTATTAGCCCGGCGGGAGGTAATCAGTTTGCAGCAGATAGGGATGTCCAGGCATCAGAGTTAGTGGTGAATGCACCGAGAGCTGATGGAATGATGATGAAATCAGAAAAGAAAGCAAAAGATAATTACGTTGAGGCTGCAGTCCGTTCAAATTTTGTTGATGCTTTGATCTGGAAGGCTGATATAATTACGGATAAAAATGGTGAAGCTAAAGTATCCTTTAAGATACCTGATAATCTTACAACCTGGAGAACGACAGTGCGGGGAGTGACAAAAGAAACGGAAGTCGGTGAGCAGACGGATAAAATTATTTCCCGAAAAGATCTATTGGTAAGAATGGAAACCCCGCGCTTTTTCCGTGAAGGTGATGAAATGACCGTTTCAACCATTGTGCATAATTACCTGGATGAAAAGAAGAAAACAAAAATCACATTCGATGCGAACAATGTGGAATTGGTTGGCTCAAAAGTAAACAGTAAAGGATATGATCCTAAAATAAATAAGGATAAGAACGGTGTTTATGAAATTATTATTGATAAAAACGGTGAACTTAGAATTGACTGGACTGTTAAAGTAATCAATCCAATGGGTGAAGCTAAGTTAACTGCCCGGGCTTTAACAAATGAAGAATCAGATGCTATGGAACTAAAAGTACCAATACTTCCTCAAGGAATACGCGAAACAAATCCACTTGTTTCTGATTTTGATGATTTCAATAAATCCGAAGAGCTGAAATTCAGAATCCCCGGTGATGTTGATCTAAGAACCGCAAAACTCGAATTCAATTTGAGTCCTTCACTTGCAGGAACAATACTGAAAGCCCTGGACGACCTGGTTGGTTATCCTTACGGTTGTGTTGAACAGACAATGAGCCGTTTTTTACCCACGATAATTGTAGCAAATACTTTTAAAGGTGTTGACGCTCCACTGAAATATTCAACAATAGAAGAATTACCGAAAATGGTGGATGCCGGATTAAAAAGACTGTACAACTTTCAGCACGATGACGGTGGATGGGGATGGTGGACAAATGATAAAACTCATCCTTATATGACTGCTTACGTTATCTACGGAATGACTCTTTCAAAGAGCGCCGGATTTCCTGTTGATAATAATATTTATTCAAGAGGTATTGAAAATCTCAGGCAACAAATAGAAAAATCCGATGCTGTAGACGAAACTACTCTTTCATTTATGCTTTACTCAATGGCAACTGCAATGAAGTATAGTTCGGGAGATTATGCAGAAATAAACAAGAAAATTAAAAATCTTCTGGATAGTGATTTAAATGCATATTCACTTGCGCTGTTAACTGTTGCATTAAAAGATATTAACAATAATTCACTTGCTTCGGCAACAGCAAATAAACTTGAAAGAATGGCTCACAGTGAAGATAGATTTGCATACTGGGGCGGAAAAGAATGGCATTACAGCTGGCAGGATGATAAAGTTCAGACTACAGCCTTTGTTCTCAAAGCTTTATTGAAAACAAATTCAAATTCTGTTTTAATCGGTAAAACCGTAAGATGGCTCCTGCAACAGAAGCAGGGATTTTCCTGGAGATCAACGCAGGAAACTGCAGCAGTAATTTTTGCCCTGGCTGACTATCTTAAAACAACAAACGAACTAGATCCGGACTACAACATAACCGTTTATGTTAACGGAGAACAGATAACAAATCAGCATTTTACAAAGGAAGATATTTTCAAAGAAACAAAAACATTTAACCTGTCGGGATTAAAAGATAATAATCTTCACAAAGGTGAAAATGTAATTAAATTAGTAAAGAGCGGTAACGGGAAAGTCTATTTCTCAGGAATCAATCAGTACTACACAAAAAACAAAAGCGCTTACGAGAAAGTAAACAGCTTTAATGTTAAAAGAGAATACTTCATTCTGAGACCTGAACAAACAAAGGACAGAATCATCTATAGGAAAGTTCCGCTGGTAGGTGAAGTAAAATCCGGAGATAATATTTTTGTTAAAACTTATGTTGACACAAAAGACAATGACCTTCAATATTTTATTCTTGAAGATATGCTGCCTTCCGGATTTGAAGCGGTGAAAGATGAACAAAACTTTGAAATAGAAGGTGAAAACAACTACAAGTATTATAACTATTGGGATTACAGACCGTGGATATGGTTCTACGCTGATAAAGAATACCGCGATGAAAAGGTGGCTTTCTTTGTAACTAACGTTACAGATAAGATGGAATTCTCATATATCATTAAAGCTCAAATGCCCGGCGAATATACAGTTCCCGCCGCACAGGCTTACTTAATGTATTACCCGGAAGTCGGAGGAAATAGCTCAACTGTTAAAATAAGTGTACTGGATGAATAAATATCCTGAGGTGAATTGATGTTAGAAAGTCCGGAATTTTTTAATGAAAATTCCGGACTTTTTCTTTCGCAATTCGCTGTCTTAGTTACTATCACTCCGACTTGTCAATTTCCTCTTTGCTAACTTTAAATCATATAAAATCTTTAAAAATGGTGAAAATCTCTACATTTTTTCACATTCCACCTTCCCATTAATAAAAATAGAATTCTACACCCCTTCTTACTTCTGAAAATGTTAATAACTAATTAATAGCTATAACGCACAAAAAGACGCTTTAAAAATTTGCTCTGGCTGGCATATATGTTGTCTAACTAAGACAAAGTCTGATTAAGAAACTGGAGAAAAAATGATTAAAGGAACGGTAATAATTGACGGGGTTGTATGCAAAGGATGTGAATTATGCATTGTTGCATGCCCTCAGGAAAGCCTCGGATTATCATCTCATATAAACAAAGCGGGTTACCGGTACGTAGAATTAATACACGATAATTGCACAGGGTGTGTTAATTGTGCCTTAGTATGCCCAGAAGCGGCGATAACTGTTTACCGCCAGCCCAAATCAGCATTAAAGAAAAACGCAAAGACAGCTGAAGTTATTGGTTAATTGAATAATAAAGGTTTGTTATGAACAATAAAGAAAATACAAATAACGAAGATATTCGTTTAATGAAAGGTAATGAAGCTCTTGCTGAAGCAGCTATCAGAGCAGGTATGGATGGATACTTCGGTTACCCTATTACTCCTCAATCGGAAATTCTTGAATATTTTGAACAGGAAGTTCCTAAACGAGGCGGAGTAGTTTTACAGGCAGAAAGCGAAGTTGCATCAATAAATATGATTTACGGTGCTGCAGGTACCGGAGCAAGAGTAATGACTTCATCTTCAAGCCCGGGTATCAGCTTAATGCAGGAAGGTTTATCCTACATTGCATCAGCTCAGCTCCCTTGTCTTGTAGTAAACGTAGTTCGCGGAGGTCCCGGATTAGGAACTATTCAGCCTTCACAGGGAGATTATTTCCAGGCTGTTAAAGGAGGCGGACACGGTGATTATCATCTTATCGTGCTTGCACCTGCATCAGTTCAGGAAATGGCTGATTTTGTTTTTGATGGTTTCAGGCTTGCAGAAAAATACCGCAACCCTGCTATGATTTTAACTGATGGTGCATTAGGACAGATGATGGAGAAAGTTGTTCTTCCTCCTGCAGGTTCACTGCCAAAAACGAAGTACGACTGGACGACCGTAGGAAAAACTCCTGATCGTGAAAGAAATATTATCACTTCACTTTTTATTCAGCCTGAAAAAATGGAACAGATAAATATTAATCTTCAGGATAAATATAAAGAGCTTCAGAAAGAAGTAAGATTCGAAGAGTTCAACACAGAAGATGCAGAAGTTCTGCTTGTTGCATTCGGTTTATCATCAAGAATTTGCCAGAAAGCAGTTGATCTTGCAAGAGAAAAAGGAATCAAACTTGGCTTGTTAAGACCAATTACTTTATATCCTTACCCATATATCAGATTAAAAGAATTAGCCAACCAGGTTGATTTTTTCCTCGTTGTTGAAATGAATGCAGGTCAGATGGTTGAAGATGTTCGCCTTGCTGTTGAAGGTCAGAAGCCTGTTTACTTCAAAGGTAGAATGGGAGGAATGATTCCTTCTCCGGAAGATATATTTGCAGAGGTTGAGTCGATTCTTGAAAAACAATCTATTAGTCAGGATTAAAAGGAAACAAAATGGAAACTTTAGATGTAATTGAAGGGATGGAAGTTGTTTATCAGAAACCATCAACTTTAACTGATACGGTTTTTCACTACTGTCCCGGATGCGGACACAGTGTTGTGCACAGATTATTGATGGAAGTTGTTGAAGAACTTGGAATACAGGATAAAACAATAGGCGTTGCCCCGGTTGGTTGTTCAGTTTTTGCTTATCATTATATGGATATAGATATGCAGGAAGCAGCGCACGGAAGAGCAAGTGCAGTCGCAACCGGAATTAAAAGAATGCTTCCCGATAAATATGTTTTCTCTTACCAGGGAGACGGTGATCTTGCGGCTATTGGAACAGCCGAAACTATACATACTGTTAACCGCGGTGAAAATTTACTTATTGTTTTTATTAATAATGCTATTTATGGAATGACCGGCGGACAGATGGCTCCTACATCCTTACTGGGAATGGTAACATCAACTTCACCTTACGGAAGAGATAAAAAATTAATTGGTTATCCTTTAAAAATAACTGAACTGGTTTCAAATCTCCCGGGTGCATATTATGTAACCAGGCAGTCAGTTCATACACCTAATGCTGTAAGAAAACTGAAGAAAGCTTTAACCAAAGCATTCCAATACCAGGATCTGAATAAAGGAACAAGCTTTATTGAAGTTGTTTCCAATTGTCCATCAGGTTGGAAAATGACACCGGTGGAAACTATCAACTATGTAGAAAAAGATATGTTTCCTATGTATCCGCTTGGCGACATTAAAGTGCCGCAGGCTGAGAAATAATTAAGAATTTTATATGATGAATTTTAAAGGTTATTAAAATGCAGAAATCTCAGGAAATAATATTTGCAGGTTTCGGAGGACAGGGAATCCTTTCGATGGGACAAATTATAGCTTACGCTGCGATGATTGAAAATAAAGAAGTAAGCTGGATGCCTTCTTATGGCCCCGAGATGAGAGGCGGTACAGCAAACTGTACTGTAATTGTGAGTGATACAAGAATAAGTTCTCCGATACTATCAAAATTCGATTCGGGAGTAGTTTTAAACCAACCCTCACTTGATAAGTTTGAAGAATCACTTAAACCGGGCGGCTTTTTACTGTATGAACAATCAGGAATTATTAATCCGCCTACAAGAACTGATATTGAAATATTAGGACTCCCGGCAGTTGAAGAAGCAACAAAGAAGTTAAATAAAAGACAGGTAGCTAATATGATACTTGTCGGTGCATTCCTGGAAAAACGACCTATTGTAAAGATGGAAAACATTCTGAAAGCACTCAAAAAGGTTTTACCTGAAAGACATCATCATTTAATTCCGTTAAATGAACAGGCTTTGATGATAGGAAAACAATTTGCTCAGGAAGCTGAACATATAACAGTATAACAAATTTATTATTCAGGACGAGGTAAATTATGGTAGATAATGAATTGAAATGCGGACACGCCTGCAGAAACACCTGCGCGATGTTGAATGAAGCACTTCGGAAGGAAACCTCAATTGTCCGTTTTTACGAGGGGATCCTGGATGAATGCAATATGCCCGAAGTACGCGGTTTCGTTACGGATCTGGTAGAAGAAAAGCGCGAAGCAGTTCTGAGAATTATCCAGAAACTGAACGAAATTCATGTAAAAGCCCAGGCAATGGACGGCATATCCTCGAGCTTTAATAATATTGATGGATAAAATTCTTTCAAATTAAAATTATGATGTGAAAAACTAAGGACAAAATGGTAACGTCCTTTTGCAAAAAAGTGTTAAAACCCTGCACACTGTGCGGGGTTTTTTAGTGATATTTGATTATTGAATGATTGTTTTCATTTCTCGAATTACGATATTGTTCATTTCTGTAATTTCCTTTATCTTTTAATATTGATGTCTATAAATAAATACTTTTTATGAGCAAAGTTTTAAGAGCACCAATAAACCCAGTTGTATTAAAATGGGCACTTGAAGATCTTAATTTGAGTGTTGAAGAGTTTGCTAAAAAATTAAGACTAAAACCTGATCTAATAAAAAAATGGTTATCTGGTGAAGCCACACCCACATACAAACAACTTGAAAAAATTTCTTATAAAATTCTTAAAGTTCCAATGGCGGCTTTTTTTCTATCTGAGCCCCCTACAAATTTTACTATAAAAAGAAAATTTCGAACTTTACCTGAATATCTTTTAGACCTAACAAGTTATAAAACAAGAATCGCCATTAAGCAAGCTGCTTTTTATAAAACTGTTTTATATCAATTGTTTAATTCTAACCCTATTGGACAACCAATTTTCAAAAGAATGAGATTATCCTCAGATCAATTAGTTTCAGCAACAGGAAACTTAATTCGTGAAGAATTTAACCTTTCACATGAAATCCAAAAAAAATTTCGTAATGGATATGAAGCATTTAATTATTACAGAGACAAAATGGAGGAAAAAGGTATCTACCTATTTCAACTTCAACTATTTGGAGATAGAGGATTTTGTCTGCTAGATAAAGAATTTCCAATTATAGTTGTAAATTCAAGTGATTCAATTAACTCAAAAATCTTCACTCTTTTCCACGAATTAACCCATATACTTACTGAAACTGATGATATATTCAAAGAAGTTGAATCAACTCCATATTATGAATCTGAAACTGAAAAATTTTGTAATCAAACTGCTTCAGAAGTATTAATTCCTATAAGTGAACTAGCTGAAAGATACGGGAGCAGCTTAAGTTATTGGGATGAAAATTTAATTTCACAAATTGCTAAAGATTATACGGTTAGTAGAGAAGTAATTCTATTGAAAATAATTTCATTAGGATTAGCAGATCAAAATAGTTACCAAACTTACAAAGAGAAATGGGATCAAGAATATCTGGAAAATAGGAAAAAGAGAAAAGGCGGAAGTTATTATGTTAATAAGATCAGTGCTTTAGGAAAGCAATATATTAATATTGTTATTGATTCTTACAAAAAAGGAAGGATTAGTGATATCCAGGTTTCAAATTTTTTGGGAATGAAATTCACTAATTTATCCAAAATTGAGACTGAGGTCTTCTCACAATGAAATATGTTTTCGATGCTGGACCTTTTATTGACTGTAGATATTATTTTCCAAGTGTATTTAAATCTTACTGGAATAAATTAAATCAATTAGCCAAGGATAGGAAAATTATTTCTGTAAGGGAGGTTTACAATGAAATTCTGCAAGGAAGTGATACTATTTCAGAATGGGCGATACAAAATGAAAGTATTTTTGAAATTCCTACTGAAAATGAATTTAAGATTGTAAAAGCAATTTTATCAAAGCATAAAGAATTAATAAGGAATATTAGCTTTAATGCTGGAACACCTGTTGCTGACCCATTCATTATTGCTAAAGCAAAAGTAAATGATTTATCAGTTGTCACTCAAGAAATATATCGAGATAATGCCCATAAAATTCCCAATATTTGTAAGGAGCTTAATGTTCCATACATTACATTAGAAGAATTTATGATAAATGAAGGATGGGAATTTTAATTTTAACATTTTGGTAGATGCTAACTAATATCGGATTTCTTCTCATCGCTCCTAAAATTGAAAACAACTTCTTTCCTGTTACTATTTAGAAATAAAAACCCGCCCAAACAGTCTGGAATAAAAATTTTATTAGAGGGAGCGTTCCATCGTCGGCAGAGAATCAGCAACCTTTATTTCTCTTATTTTTTATAAGTGCTCCGCTTTAAAATTCTTTTGTCACTTCGAATGAAGAGGATCCTGTGTTTTCATTGGATCGAAACTGACAACCTTTACAACTTTTGTTTTTTCTCTGAAGATTGGTGGAACAGTCATCTTAGCACTCTCGTGATCTTCAGCCTCTATAATAGCATAGGCTTTGTGGTCATTATCCATACAGCCCCATTCAAAATGAGTAAGAAATCCGGCATTATGCTGCCTGAACTCTTTAACTGCCATCCTGCAGTCCTCGGCAGTATGAGATGAAATTACAATATATCGGTGCATCGTCGCCTTTAATAATTATTAAAAATTTAGTTAGTTAAGTATTCTTTCAGAGCTCTCTATAATAATTTATATCCCGGCAAGATATTCATGAACAAGTTTAATGGCCATGGCTCCTTCACCCACGGCAGAAGCCACCCGGTTCATAGCACCGGCTCTTACATCGCCTGCTGAAAAAATTCCGGGTATACAGGTTTCAAGAAGGTAGGGATCACGTTCAAGTTTCCATACTTTTTTCAGGTTCTGATATTTAAATAAATCTCTGCCCGTCTCAATAAAGCCTTTCGAATCCCTGATAATATTTGATTTTATCCAGTCTGTTACCGGTCTGGCACCGATAAAAATAAACAACGCCACTGCTTCGTTAACTTCTCTTTTACCAGTCTCAATATTTTCTAAGGTAACACATTCAAGCTTGTTTTTTCCTATTGTTTCAACAACAATAGAATTTGATAAAACAGTTATATTTTTTGTTTTATTAATTTGATCAATCAGGTATTGTGACATTGTTGAATTAAGCGAATCTTTCCGGATAACTATGGAAACAGATTTAGCAAAACCGGAGAGGTACATTGCAGCCTGACCGGCAGAGTTTCCTCCGCCAACGATAAATACATTTTTATCTTTGCACGAATGTGCTTCTGCAGTTGCCGAACCATAATAAACTCCCGCACCTGTCAGCTCATTTATTCCCGTTACATCGAGTGTTCTGTAATCAACTCCCGTAGAGATAACCACCGTTTGTGTTTTTATTTCAGGTCCGTTGGAAAGAGACAATATTTTATAATTGTCTTTTGTTTTTATATCAATCACCGCGCATGGTGAAAGAAGCTCAACTCCAAATCTTTGAGCCTGAGTTAAAGCTCTCCTGGTCAGGTCAGCACCGGAAAGACCTGAAGGGAACCCGAGATAATTTTCAATTCTCGAGCTTGTACCCGCCTGCCCTCCGGGGGCTTTCTTTTCAATCATCAGCGTTTTCAATCCTTCGGTACCGCCATATACTGCCGCAGCAAGTCCTGCAGGACCGGCACCGATAATTACCACATCATAAAGTTCTTCCGAAGCTGTTGAATTCAATCCGATTTTTTTCGCCACATCTGTTTCTACAGGACTTTTCAATAAGGAGCCATCCTCAAATAAAACTACCGGTAACTCATCGGGTTGGATTTTATGAATGTCCATTAATTCCGCTGCTTCTTTATTTAATTCTACATCAATCCATTTATAAGGAATTAAATTTCCCGTTAGAAAATCCTTTAATTTATGTGAAGCCGGGGACCATTGATAACCGACAATTTTTATTCCCTCAAACTCGGGGACAAAATTATTCTGCCAGTCATCAAGCAGATCGGTTATTACAGGATAAAGTTTTTCTTCCGGCGGGTTCCACGGCTTAAGCAGGTAATAATCCAATTTCAAGGTATTAATGGCTTTTATTGCGGCTTCAATATCTGAATAAGCTGTTAACAATACTTTTTTAGCTTCAGGAAATATCTCTGTTACTTTTTCTATGAAAGCGGTGCCCTCCATTTCAGGCATACGCTGGTCGGAAATAAAAAGTGCAACCGTTTCATTCTTTATCTTTAATTCTCTCACTGCTTCAATAGCTTCTAATGCAGATTCTGATGCAAGTACTTTATATTCCTCCCGGAATTTTTTACGAACATCCCGCTGAATAGCTCTCAGCACCTGGGTGTCATCATCAGTTATTATTATGAACGGAAGTTTCATCTTTTACTTTTTTAGTTAATGATTGTTGAGATACTGGTATTTTGATAATAAATTCTGTTTTACCTGGTGTAGAATTTACTTTCACCTCCCCATTATGCTGATGAATTACACTCTGTACAATATCAAGACCTATACCTGTTCCTTCTCCAACTTTTTTTGTTGTAAAAAAAGGATCAAATACACGGGATAAAATTTCTTTAGGAATACCCGAACCGTTATCAGTAATCTGCACGGTAATATTTTTTTCATCGCAGGTCGTTTGTATTATAATTTCACCATTTTGCGGAACCGCATAAATCGCATTGTCAATAATATTAGTCCACACCTGGTTTAAATCACCGCTGTAAGCTTCAACCTCCGGCATATCTGTACAGAAATTCTTTTTAATCTGAATATTCTTATCACGTATTTTATACCCGAGAAGTATAAGCGTATCTTCTAAAGCTTTATGTATGTCAGTATATTCCAGAGCACCTGACCGATCCATATGAACATGAGATTTAATAGCGCCGACTAACGTTGTAATCCGTTCGGAAGCATCTTCAAGATCTTTTATTATCAATTCGGAGCTTAGTAAATTTTCAAGCCATTTAAGTATATTCTGAAAAGTTTCATTACCTATATCGCTTTTTATTTTTTCCAGGTCTTCCAATACAAAACCTGCTTCAGTTAATGTTTCAGCTATTTCATTCGCGTCATCAATTCCTTTTTCATTAAGCCACTCATTTAATTCATCTTCTCTCTGAATACGCTGTAGCGGAGTTAACCTGGTTTTTCCTTTTTTATTATTTTCCTTATTGTCTACTATTTCCCGTATTTTATGGATATGCCCGTTTGTGACATTATTTTTCAGCAGTTCTTCAGTAAGCTTAATGTTTAGTCTTAACTTGTTATTCAATACTTCAGAAATCCTGTCAATTGCAGCAGCCGGGTTGTTTAACTCATGAGCTATTCCCGCGGCAAGTTTTCCGAGTGCGCTGACTTTTTCCTGCTGCATTTGTGTGGTCGCAAAAACGCGGGCTCTTTCAGTCATATAGCCAATCAGACGCTGTATAAAAGCAGGATTAAGTTGTTCAAGCTCCGGGAAATATTTTTTATGAAGCTTTACAAGGCGCAATTTCCCGACGGCATAAGAGGTACCCGGCGAATTTTTCATTCTTGAATACGGCAGTAGACCGGTCACACCGCCGGACAGATCATCATTTTCAAAACTGAAATAATAAACAAGCTTTCCGCTTACATTCAAATAAAAATAAATTTTTCCTTCAAGAAGAAATGCCATGGCATCAATTGAATCTCCTGTTTGGTAAAGCATATCCCCGTCCTCATATTCATCGTATTCTGAATGAGCTAAGATCCATTCAAGATGCTCGTCAGGCAGGTCCTGCAGGGCAATAACTTTTTTTAATTCTTCAATAGTTACAGAAGGGTTCAAAAAACACCTGGAATAATTTTATTAGATTAATTTATATAAGACTTCAAGAGATCCGAATGACACGATTCGGGGGACTCAATAATCAGTATGAAAATGGCTTATTCTATTTATCTGTAAAGAGGTTAAAATTATACAGAAAATATATAATATTAACAATAGGCAAATATTAATAGGATGTGATTTTCGGAAAAGCATTTCTTATTGATGACACTAACAGCAATAGTTAGTTATTTGAGAAAAAAGTGTGTTTAAAAAGGAGAAATCGTCAGGAATTTCATAGTATATCGTTAGGGAGTTGCTAATTTGGAATCCCGTCGGGCAATGGTTATATTTGTTGTTCGAAAATAAAAATATACCGCGGGGTGGAGCAATTGGTAGCTCGTCGGGCTCATAACCCGAAGGTTGTAGGTTCAAGTCCTGCCCCCGCTACGAATGAAGAGGATCCTGTGTTTTCATTGGATCGAAACTGACAACCTTTACAACTTTTGTTTTTTCTCTGAAGATTGGCGGAACAGTCATCTTAGCACTCTCGTGATTTTCAGCCTCTATAATAGCATAGGCTTTGTGGTCATTATCCATACAGCCCCATTCAAAATGAGTAAGAAATCCGGCATTATGCTGCCTGAACTCTTTAACTGCCATCCTGCAGTCCTCGGCAGTATGAGATGAAATTACAATATATCGGTGCATCGTCGCCTTTAATAATTATTAAAAATTTAGTTAGTTAAGTATTCTTTCAGAGCTCTCTATAATAATTTATATCCCGGCAAGATATTCATGAACAAGTTTAATGGCCATGGCTCCTTCACCCACGGCAGAAGCCACCCGGTTCATAGCACCGGCTCTTACATCGCCTGCTGAAAAAATTCCGGGTATACAGGTTTCAAGAAGGTAGGGATCACGTTCAAGTTTCCATACTTTTTTCAGGTTCTGATATTTAAATAAATCTCTGCCCGTCTCAATAAAGCCTTTCGAATCCCTGATAATATTTGATTTTATCCAGTCTGTTACCGGCCTTGCACCTATAAAAATAAACAACGCCACTGCTTCGTTAACTTCTCTTTTACCGGTTTCAATATTTTCTAAGGTAACACATTCAAGCTTGTTTTTTCCTATTGTTTCAACAACGATAGAATTTGATAAAACAGTTATATTTTTTGTTTTATTAATTTGATCAATCAGGTATTGTGACATTGTTGAATTAAGCGAATCTTTCCGGATAACTATGGAAACAGATTTAGCAAAACCGGAGAGGTACATTGCAGCCTGACCGGCAGAGTTTCCTCCGCCAACGATAAAAACATTTTTATCTTTGCATGAATGCGCTTCTGCAGTTGCCGAACCATAATAAACTCCCGCACCTGTCAGCCCATTTATTCCCGTTACGTCGAGTGTTCTGTAATCAACTCCTGTTGAGATTATCACCGTTTGTGTTTTTATTTCAGGTCCGTTGGAAAGAGACAATATTTTATAATTGTCTTTTGTTTTTATATCAATCACCGCGCATGGTGAAAGAAGCTCAACTCCAAATCTTTGAGCTTGAGTTAAAGCTCTCCTGGTCAGGTCAGCACCGGAAAGTCCTGAAGGAAATCCGAGATAATTTTCAATTCTCGAGCTTGTACCCGCCTGCCCTCCGGGGGCTTTCTTTTCAATCATCAGCGTTTTCAATCCTTCGGTACCGCCATATACTGCAGCAGCAAGTCCTGCAGGACCGGCACCGATAATTACCACATCATAAAGTTCTTCCGAAGCTGTTGAATTCAATCCGATTTTTTTCGCCACATCTGTTTCTACAGGACTTTTCAATAAGGAACCATCCTCAAATAAAACTACCGGTAACTCATCGGGTTGGATTTTATGAATGTCCATTAATTCCGCTGCTTCTTTATTTAATTCTACATCAATCCATTTATAAGGAATTAAATTTCCCGTTAGAAAATCCTTTAATTTATGTGAAGCCGGGGACCATTGATAACCGACAATTTTTATTCCCTCAAACTCGGGGACAAAATTATTCTGCCAGTCATCAAGCAGATCGGTTATTACTGGATAAAGTTTTTCTTCCGGCGGGTTCCACGGCTTAAGCAGGTAATAATCCAATTTCAAGGTATTAATGGCTTTTATTGCGGCTTCAATATCTGAATAAGCTGTTAACAATACTTTTTTAGCTTCAGGAAATATCTCTGTTACTTTTTCTATGAAAGCGGTGCCCTCCATTTCAGGCATACGCTGGTCGGAAATAAAAAGTGCAACCGTTTCATTCTTTATCTTTAATTCTCTCACTGCTTCAATAGCTTCTAATGCAGATTCTGATGCAAGTACTTTATATTCCTCCCGGAATTTTTTACGAACATCCCGCTGAATAGCTCTCAGCACCTGGGTGTCATCATCAGTTATTATTATGAACGGAAGTTTCATCTTTTACTTTTTTAGTTAATGATTGTTGAGATACTGGTATTTTGATAATAAATTCTGTTTTACCTGGTGTAGAATTTACTTTCACCTCCCCATTATGCTGATGAATTACACTCTGTACAATATCAAGACCTATACCTGTTCCTTCTCCAACTTTTTTTGTTGTAAAAAAAGGATCAAATACACGGGATAAAATTTCTTTAGGAATACCCGAACCGTTATCAGTAATCTGCACGGTAATATTTTTTTCATCGCAGGTCGTTTGTATTATAATTTCACCATTTTGCGGAACCGCATAAATCGCATTGTCAATAATATTAGTCCACACCTGGTTTAAATCACCGCTGTAAGCTTCAACCTCCGGCATATCTGTACAGAAATTCTTTTTAATCTGAATATTCTTATCACGTATTTTATACCCGAGAAGTATAAGCGTATCTTCTAAAGCTTTATGTATGTCAGTATATTCCAGAGCACCTGACCGATCCATATGAACATGAGATTTAATAGCGCCGACTAACGTTGTAATCCGTTCGGAAGCATCTTCAAGATCTTTTATTATCAATTCGGAGCTTAATAAATTTTCAAGCCATTTAAGTATATTCTGAAAAGTTTCATTACCTATATCGCTTTTTATTTTTTCCAGGTCTTCCAATACAAAACCTGCTTCAGTTAATGTTTCAGCTATTTCATTCGCGTCATCAATTCCTTTTTCATTAAGCCACTCATTTAATTCATCTTCTCTCTGAATACGCTGTAGCGGAGTTAACCTGGTTTTTCCTTTTTTATTATTTTCCTTATTGTCTACTATTTCCCGTATTTTATGGATATGCCCGTTTGTGACATTATTTTTCAGCAGTTCTTCAGTAAGCTTAATGTTTAGTCTTAACTTGTTATTCAATACTTCAGAAATCCTGTCAATTGCAGCAGCCGGGTTGTTTAACTCATGAGCTATTCCCGCGGCAAGTTTTCCGAGTGCGCTGACTTTTTCCTGCTGCATTTGTGTGGTCGCAAAAACGCGGGCTCTTTCAGTCATATAGCCAATCAGACGCTGTATAAAAGCAGGATTAAGTTGTTCAAGCTCCGGGAAATATTTTTTATGAAGCTTTACAAGGCGCAATTTCCCGACGGCATAAGAGGTACCCGGCGAATTTTTCATTCTTGAATACGGCAGTAGACCGGTCACACCGCCGGACAGATCATCATTTTCAAAACTGAAATAATAAACAAGCTTTCCGTTTACATTCAAATAAAAATAAATTTTTCCTTCAAGAAGAAATGCCATGGCATCAATTGAATCTCCGGTTTGGTAAAGCATATCCCCGTCCTCATATTCATCGTATTCTGAATGAGCTAAGATCCATTCAAGATGCTCGTCAGGCAGGTCCTGCAGGGCAATAACTTTTTTTAATTCTTCAATAGTTACAGAAGGGTTCAAAAAACACCTGGAATAATTTTATTAGATTAATTTATATAAGACTTCAAGAGATCCGAATGACACGATTCGGGGGACTCAATAATCAGTATGAAAATGGCTTATTCTATTTATCTGTAAAGAGGTTAAAATTATACAGAAAATATATAATATTAACAATAGGCAAATATTAATAGGATGTGATTTTCGGAAAAGCATTTCTTATTGATGACACTAACAGCAATAGTTAGTTATTTGAGAAAAAAGTGTGTTTAAAAAGGAGAAATCGTCAGGAATTTCATAGTATATCGTTAGGGAGTTGCTAATTTGGAATCCCGTCGGGCAATGGTTATATTTGTTGTTCGAAAATAAAAATATACCGCGGGGTGGAGCAATTGGTAGCTCGTCGGGCTCATAACCCGAAGGTTGTAGGTTCAAGTCCTGCCCCCGCTACTAA
>CAWFHZ010000001.1:0-32011 GCA_963815785.1 uncultured Ignavibacteria bacterium | reverse complement strand
AGCTGTACTGGTCGAAGGCGTGAGAAGTCCCTGATCAAAGTATCCGCTTGATTGAAGTTCCTCTTCATTTCAGACATTTTATTTTTATAATCAGTTAATTCAAGTTCAGTATTCATTTTTTCAGCTTCAAGATTACTTAAAAATTTAATTAATTCACTTGAACTTGCATCTATTGTCATAATCTGTCCACTGGCTTTAAATCACTCAGATTTTTTTCTGCTTCTTTTAATTTCTCCTGCATTTCTTCAAGTTGTTTGTCGACAAAATCAAAAGAATATTTGATTGTTTGTTTTTGTTGTTCAATCCGGGAATCTCTGAATTTTTCAGTGATTGTATTCGCTATTAAAGCTGCAGCATATGGTGAATTATTTTTTACAGAAATAGTGAAAACATTTGTTTTTACTTTTTGATCTAACGGAAACCATTCTTCTTAGTTTATCCATAGTCTTATAGTAATTATCTATGGTAAAATATACTTTACTTCCTGGTATTGCATTAGGCCAATATACAACCATATTGAATTTATCTAAGTTGAAAACACCTGCACTTGTATCTATCGAGGTTGTTTAAGAAAGCTTTCATTTTCAGCATTATATATTTTGTATTTTTTATCTCTGGCAATTTCAATATAAAGTTTTGATTCGCATTAAGGTCTATAAGTTTAACTTCAACAAATTGAGGAAACGGAATATTGTCCGGGGGGTTATTGAAATATTCCGGATTGTAATAATCGATTAATGATTTATTGATATTTATCTTTTTACCGGTCGGCAGTTCAATTTTATTTACTTGCAAAAATAGACTCAGATTATCAATAACTTTACTGAAAACACTCCAGGTTTCAACTAACTCCATTTCTGTTTCTACTTCATCAGGTGTTTGAAAATTAACTATTTCCATAATATCACTCGGTGATTTCGAGTCCGGGTTTTTTTCTTTTTTCAAAACCACTGTTGATTCATAGACCGGTTTTGCAATAAATGAATATACCCCAGCTAATATTAAAGTAACAATTACTGAAATAATTAAAATTGATTTTCTTCTATTTATTATCTGTAAAATCTCACCCAATGTTTTTTCAGGATGTTTTTCTTTTAATATTTTGTTATTTGACATTCTAAATACTAATCCTCGTTCTTGCTTACTTTTGTCAAAATCTAATTTACTTCAATTTAAAAATCAATACTGCAATAGTAACTAGGGCAGAAACAACTGAAACAATTATTGTTACACTTGTGGCATTTGCCCACCAGGTTCTTGGCACAAAAATTCTGTCGCCGGATTGTAATCCAATATCTCCCATCGTGCTACCACGTTTCAATAATATTTCTGTGCATCAAGTTCTATTTCTTTATCATTCCTGATAATGTATATACCATCAAGGTTTCCATCACCTGTTGTTCCTCCAGCAAGGGCAAAAATTCCTGTTAATTTTTCCACATCTGTCACATAGTAATAATCCGGGTAATTTGACTTCTCCTAGAATATTTATCTTGTAAAGAGGCTGTACAGTTAGTTCAGGATTTATATACAAGGGAATCATACTTCTTAACAATTTCAGCTTTAATTCAGGATAAGGTTTATTTGTTGTTGTAATTAGACCAGCATAAGGTAATTGTATTTTGCCATCCTGCTGAATGTAATAATCACCGGATATCTTATCAGAAATATTGAAAAATGCTATTCTGACTCCATCTCCTGGATTTAAATATTGAGCTTTTAAAGTGAAAGTATTTATCAGCATTAAAAGAACAACCAAAACTATTGTGTGAAAAATTTTCATTCTTTTTTACAAGTCTTTATTATTTTTTATCGGAATAAATTATAAAATTATTAAAACAAATAAAGTTACGTTAGGTTTATCTTAAATAATTCTTGTTTTTAGACACACATTACAGAAGGTTTTTTTCAAGATTTTCATTCCATTTTCAATATATATGCCATCTAATAGAGCTTCATTACTGTTTATTCCATCATACAATAAAATATTAAAATATTAAAATGAGAATTATTTCGATTAACTATCCTAAAACGATGCATTAAAAAAATATAACAATTTTATTATGTTTGTTATTGAGGGAAGGAAACAGCCTGAGAGTTTTGAAATACCCTCCTCAACTAAGAAAATCTATAATGTCTTAAATTAACAACCTTTTTATTAAAAATAAACCACTATTTTTTTAATATTTGTATTTTTAAATGATAAAAATATATAAATTTCATTTTAGCTAATATTCCCATTTTTTAATCTGAAACAAGAAGTAAGAGGTTCAATTTATGAAAGTCCCTTTTCTTGATCTCAAAATACAATATGAATCTATAAAAAATCAAATAGATCCCGCAATTCAAAACGTAATTGATAATACAGCATTTATCCTTGGCAAAGCTGTATCAGATTTTGAAGAAAAATTTGCAAATGAACATCAGGTTAAACATTGTCTTGGAACCAGTTCGGGTACAGATGCAAATCACATTGCTTTATGGTCTCTAGGGATTAAAAATGATGATGAAATAATCATTCCTGCCAACACTTTTATTGCTACAGCTTGGGGCGCAACTTTATGTGGAGCTAAACCTGTATTTGTCGATTGTCATCCTGAAAGTTACAATATAGATCCTTCAAAAGTTGAAGCAGCAATAACTAAAAAAACAAAAGCTATAGTGGCTGTTCATTTATACGGACAGCCTGCTGATATGGACCCTTTGAGAGAGATTGCAAAAAAACATAACATTTTTCTTGTTGAAGATGCTGCTCAGGCACATCTTGCCGAGTATAAGGGAAAAAGAATTGGCGGTCTTTCGGATGCTTGTTCCTTTAGTTTTTATCCGGGTAAAAACCTAGGTGCATTTGGAGAGGGTGGGGCAGTTGCTACTAATAACGATGACACTTTTAATTATATGAAAAAATTAAGAGAGCACGGACAATCCCAAAAATATTATCATGCTACTCTGGGTCACAATTATCGTATGGAGGGGATTCAGGGAGCTGTACTCGGAGTTAAACTAAATTATTTGCCGGAATGGACAAATGGGAGACGAAGAGTTGCCGCTAAGTATAAAGAATTGTTAGGTACATTTGATAAAGTCATACTTCCTAAGGAAATGCCCTGGGCAAAACATGTATATCATCTTTATGTTATCAGAGTTGTACCTAAAGATCAAAACAATAGGAGTGAAACGAGAGATCTTTTACAGAAATATCTTAATGAGAATGATATAGCAACAGGCTTACACTATCCTGTTCCGTTACATAAACAGGAGTGTTTTAAAGACCTTGGCTATCAAAATGGAAATTTTCCTGTTACAGAAGAGTTAGCTGAAACAGGCTTATCTTTACCAATGTTTCCGGAATTAAAAGATGAACAGATTAATTATGTTGCGGATAAAATAAAAGAATTTTTTAAATAGATCTATTTATATATATAAGCTTTTAGATTCTTGTTAAGGGATATTACAATTCTGCTGTCCCCAAACGGTATTTACTATACTTTTATTCAGCTTATTGCTCATAATCATTACAATTTGTGTCTCATTATCTTAAGTTGTTTTTGAATTGTATCTCATTTTGAAAACTTACTAAGTCGTTTTTTACTAATTAAGCTTAAATACTGAAAGTAGTTGGTGGCACACTTTTGGGGTAGTGTATTCTACCAACTTTGAGGGCAAAATTAAATTGAGAATTTTTGGTTTACAGAAAATACCTAAGTACAAAATTGTTTATGCGATTGCTGATGTTACAATAATCTTTTTGTGTTTCATCTTCTCTACTTATGTTCATAGAAATGATGTTCATTTAACGGTTGTGGAATTCTTCGCCACGAATCATGCATTAATATATATTCTATTCGGTCTTTCACTGGTTTTTGCTGGTATCTTCCAGTACAATGGTCTCTACAGAATAAATATTGTACTCAGCCGTGCTTCACATTTATCCGGAATTATTAAATCTCTTTATTATGGTGCTTTAAATATTGTTCTTGTCTCTCTGTTAATACAATCATACAATGTTGTAGATTCTAGACTAATAATATTTACGTTTATTCTAATTGCCATACCAACACTTTACCTGGTACGTGTAGAATTTTTAAGAGAAATATTTATTCTGTTGAGGAATGATTCATTCAAACGAAACGTGGTAATTGTGGGTGATGGTAAATCCGGAAAATTACTAGCAGCAAAACTTATCTTCGAGAATTTTATAGGGATAAACATTATTGGTTTTGTTGATGATGATAAAGAAATAAATGAAGAAGTAGTTAACGGTAAATGCGTAATTGGGAAACTGAATCAGCTTAGCCAGGTCATAAAAGAATACAATGTGGATGAAATTATTGTTGCTATCGATGGTGACGACCATGAAAAACTTCTTGAAATCCTGGACTTTTGTAAATCCCACAATATAAATGTTCGGCTTACTTCTGAATTGTTTGATATCGTTACTAAGAAATTGGATACCGAAAAATATGTGGACATTCCAATCATTGATGTCTCTGCTCAATATAATAACCGAATGACATTAAGTGTCAAAAGACTGTTTGATATATTAGCTTCAATTATAGGTATACTAATACTGTCTCCAATTTTTATGTCAATCGCTTTACTCGTAAGATTATCATCTGCCGGGCCAATCATTTTTTCTCAAATTAGAATAGGTCGATACGGTAAGCCTTTTAAATTCTATAAGTTCCGTTCTATGAAGGTAATTAAAGGCGAAGATGAGGAACGTAAACAGAAAATGATTGAATTCATGCGTAATACAAATCACTGATGCAAATGATACTAAAATAATTAATTCAAGTAGAGTAACCTGGATAGGAAAAATTATACGTAAAACTTCACTTGATGAATTACCGCAGCTTTTTAATGTTCTTAAAGGTGACATGAGTTTAGTTGGACCTCGGCCATGCTTACCATATGAATATGATAATTACGATGATTGGCAGAAAAGAAGACTTACTGCTATCCCCGGTTGCACAGGGGTATGGCAGATTTGCGGCAGGAGTTCTGTTTCTTTTAAGGATTCAATTATTCTTGATTTATATTATATAAATAACATGTCTCCCTGGTTTGATTTACAATTGATTTTCAAAACTATACCTACGATGCTTTTTTTAAAAGGCGGCAAATAAAGTTCTGAACAATATTAATGAGATTACTAATGATAAATTATGTTATGTTGATTAGTCTGGAGGAAAAATGAAAGTTGGAGTTATTGGACTCGGCTATTGGGGTCCCAATCTTGTTAGAAATTTCTCAGCGCTACCAGATGTAGAAAAAGTAGTAGCTTGTGATCAAAGAACGGAAAGATTGCAATTTATCAAGAATAAATTTCCCGCGGTTGAATTAACAAATAATGCTGATGATGTTATCAACGGGAATTCAGATATAGTAGTAATCGCAACACCTGTATATACACATTATAATATTGCGAAGAAAAGCCTTGAGGCAGGAAAACATATTTGGGTAGAAAAACCATTTACTGCTACAACATCGGAAGCTGAATCTCTAATTGAAATTGCCGAGAAAAGAAATCTGAAAATTTTTGTTGACCATACTTTCATCTATACTGGTGCAGTTAGGAAAATGAAAGAACTTGTGGATAAAGGTGAACTTGGGAAAATTTTATATTTCGATTCTGAAAGAATTAACCTTGGTCTTTTTCAAAGAGATGTCAATGTTGTATGGGATTTGGCACCACATGATTTGTCAATTATGAATTATGTGCTCGGTAATTATAAAATAGAAGCGGTGTGTTCAAATGGAATAGCCAATTTTAATGGCAAAGAAAATATTGCTCACTTATCAATATATTTTGAAGATAATTGTTTTGCTCATTTCCATGTTAATTGGACATCTCCTGTAAAAATCAGACGAATGATTGTAGGCGGAGATAAAAAAATGCTGGTCTTTGATGATATGGAAAACTTTGAAAAAATAAAAGTGTATGATAGTGGTGTTGATTTTAAGACCCAGGAGAGTATACACGAAGCTTTGGTTCAATATAGAATTGGAGATATGTTTTCTCCTAAAGTTAATCAGACTGAAGCTCTGGCACTTGGAGCACAGGAATTTATTAATGCAATTAAAGAAAATCGTAACCCTTTAACTGATGGCGCAGATGGTTTAAATGTTGTTAAAATCCTTGAAGCCAGTTCACAATCGCTTAAAGAAAGAGGAAAAATGATTTACTTTTCTAATTCACAAATTGAAGCCTAATTATATTTCTAGAAATATTTCAAATGGAAAAAAAAAACATAAATAATGTAAAACTTGGAAAAGATGTTAAGATATTTGACTTTGTTAATTTATATGGTTGTTCAATAGATGATAATACAAAAGTAGGCACTTTTGTAGAGATACAAAAAAATGCTTTCATAGGAAAAAATTGTAAAATATCTTCACATACTTTTATTTGTGAAGGTGTTCATGTTGAAGATAATGTCTTTATCGGACATAATGTAACATTTATTAATGATAAACATCCACGATCTGTAAATCCTGATGGTACAATGCAGAATGAACAAGACTGGAAAGTAGTGGAAACCTTTGTAAAAAAAGGTGCATCCATTGGTTCTTCAGCTACTATATTATGCGGAGTTACTATTGGGGAAAATTCGATTGTTGGTGCGGGTTCGGTGGTGACGAAGAGTGTTCCCCCTAATACAATAGTTGCCGGGGTTCCTGCTAAAATTATAAAAAAATAATAAGTTTGAATATTTAAAATTAAAAAAGCTCTGAGATATCAGAGCTTTTTTTTGCAAAAATTATTTTTAAGAGAAATTTTCAAGCTAATAACTTTATTAGAAAAATCACAAGAGCAAAGAAATAAGCGATACTAAGTGATAGTTTGAATAAACCTGAACGCGTGTTTTTATCATTCAACTGGACTGCTGTTAAATCAACTCTTACTGGCTCCACTTTTTTTGAAACTTCAAAGGATTCTTCTACAGTTCCCAAGTGAAAATTAGTTGCCATGATATCTCTCCGTCTTTTTAGATATTCAACACACTTGGTTAAATATTGACAATAATCATACCTTAAGGAAACTATTGGATTTTAATTCATTTTTGATTGTCCCGGTATGTAAAGGTAATAATTACCGGAATTATTTTTTTGAGGTGCGAAAAAATTTTATCTGTATCAAGAAGAGCAGCGTGAGAAAAATCACGGCTGCTCTTTTACTATTACAACCCTTCTGTTTTTTGCTCTGCCTTCTTCTGTATTGCTATTAGCAACTGGAAACTTATCACCCAGTCCATATATTGTGAATTTTGATGCGTCTAATCCGTGGGAAATAAAATAATAATAAACAGCTTCTGCTCTTTTTGATGACATAGTTCTTATCCATTGTTCCGGACCTTGACTATCCATATGTCCCTCTATCCTCCAAAAAGCATCAGGCTTGTTTTTTAATTGAGTAACAATCTCGTTCAACTTATTATATGCTTCCGGTTTAATCTCCGCACGATTTGGATAAAATGTTTCATCTCCGGCAAGTACAAAGGTATTAGCATCTTTTTCGGTCTGGTTTTCGGTATTAGTGTTTGGAACCTCATCTGGACATCCATCATTGTCCTGATATCCGTTAAAGGTTTCAGGCTCAGTTGGACATTTATCGGTTTTATCGGGGATTCCATCACCGTCAGTATCGGGGTTATTCGGATCTGTCTTATAATTAAATATTTCATCGTAATCGCTAAGTCCGTCATTGTCCGTGTCTGCCTTCAAAGGATCTGTTTTATATTTTAACACTTCATCAGCGTCATTCAGGCCATCACCATCCGTATCCTCTTTGAGGGGATTAGTTTTATATTTTAACACTTCATCGCCGTCACTAAGTCCATCATTATCAGTATCAACCTTTAAAGGATCCGTATTATATTTTAATACTTCTTCAGAATCATTCAAACCGTCACCATCAGTATCAGCTTTTAAGGGATCTGTTTTATATCTTTTTACCTCGTCAAAATCGCTTAGTCCATCAAAATCAGTATCCGCAAGTCGAGGATTGGTTCTATAGATATTTGTTTCTTCATCATCTGTTAAACCGTCTCCATCCGAATCCCGATTATTTATAAAAGCGTATGAGACTCCCAGTGAAACTGTGGCAAAAAAATCTTTATTCTTTCCAAAGGCAACATCATCCAGATAATCGGTAAATAGAAAGTGAAATACAGAATTGACTTCAATGTTAATTTGACTATTTATGGGAATATCAATTCCGAACTCAGGGTTAAATCCTAGTGTCTTTTTATCATAATTGTTGTTCTGATTATTGTAAAGAAGTTTTCCGTTTTCATCTTTGGGATTAAAGAAATAGTATGTTAGCCCTAAAGCTACGTATGGAAGAAAGTCCTGTGAAATTGCATAAGAATAAAGTAATGAAGCGTTAAAAGAAATAACATCTGTACTGAATATTTCTGGTACTGATCTGCTGCCCGTTGGCGTAGCAACAGTTTTAAGAACATCTTTTCCTGAAACGTTTGATATTTCCGTTAGTAATCTTAAACCCAAAATATTTTCATTAGTTGTAGGGAAAAAATAACTAGCCGATAATGAACCATTAATACCTGGCTTAATTTCACGGTAATCAGTTTTGCCAATAGTGATACCGCCTGTTGCTGTCCCAAGCAATGATCGTGAAAATGGATGCACATTGTCTTTAATAAAAGATTGTGAATAAGTCATGCAGGAAAGCGAAAATATCAACCCCAATAAAAATTTCGTTATGCCCATTTTACACCGATATTTTAATTAATCAGAAACTCAACTAGTTTAACACCCTTTTAATCCTGTAACACTTAAAAATTTATTTCTAAATGTAAATATTCAATTTTTTTATGAATAAATAAAGACCGAATCAAAAAAGACTTAAAATAAGATAATTGAATTCAAGTTATATTTTACATCAATCTTAAATCTAACTTTGAAGTAAAAATTCTATTTCTGGATCCAATATCCTCTTTAATGGATTCTTTTAAATTAATTACGAATAATTCTAATTATTTAATTAAAAGCATCTTACGGATTTTTGAAAAACTTCCCGAATTTAATTTGTAAAAATATATGCCACTAGGAAGTGATGATCCGTCAAATACAAATTCATAAGTACCCGGATTTAATTCTCTATTGATTAGTTTGGTAATTTCTCTCCCAAGAATATCATAAATAATTAATGAGGTTTTATTATTCTTTGGAATGGTAAATCTGATATTTGTAGTCGGATTAAATGGATTAGGATAGTTTTGCTCAAGTGAATAAATAAAGGTTGAGATTTTTTGATTGTCTGTACCGGTGATCTGAACGTTCAATTCTGAACTTTTCATTATTACCGGGGATTTATCTGCGGCGGAATACATCCAGTTAAACCTGTCTATATCCAAAGAATTTTTACTCGCTAAAAACTGGGCAACTTCAGGTTTTAAAGTTTGATAACATACTTCAGCATAAATGTGAACTTCAGGTTGACTTCCAATTGGTATTACGTATGTAGTGATATCAGTTCCTGTTCCTTCAAAACTATTATTTTTATTGAAATCAGGGTCATTTAAAGCATTCCCATAAATTGCTGTTGTATCATAACTGTTATGTGTAGTGACAAATCCTATCGGAGGTATTCTATTATCTTTAATAAAAGTGGATGCCTTTAGTAAGGTGTAAGTTACATTCCCATTAACATCAATTGGTACAGCCTCATAAATCTGAACATCATCCTCGTTTTCAATAATATTATGATGCTGTTCGTAAGGAAAATCCATTCCTGCAATTCTGCCTTCATTATCCCAGTTTCCCGATTCAAAAATATTATTGCTATCCTGGTCCTCAACTTTAATATGAATCCACATCCTTCTTAAAGGAATTCCTGTTGGAATTTTATGACCGGTTATATTTTGAAGTTTCACCTTAACTCTTAAAGAATCATTTTCCTGCGTTGCTTCCAGATAAAGATTTACCGCTAAATGTTTCAGGTTTTTTTCTGCAAATAATAATGTGGAATCAAAGTGATTCGTTGTTGCTGTAACATGTAAAGTATCGGGGTAATCCCTTAACATTTTTAGTATAAAAGTATTCCCTCCAACAAATGTTTCTTCCCAGAAGGGCGTTCGATGTGTTGTATCCGATTCGGGGACTGTGGCTATATCAATAGGAGTAAATATTTTTGGTGAATGGCAACTCTGACAGGTAATTTGCTGAGACGGATAAATGCTATTCTTCCATTCCAAGTATGGTGTCTGTTCCGGAAAATCACCAACAATATTTCCTTGTTCATTAAGGGTTGGGGTGAACAAAGTATGGCAGGTTGCACATAATTCAGAATGTTTTGAACGTGATTCATATGTTGGTTTATATCCTATAAATTGCTGCATAAAAAAAGTATCAGGATATTCATACGGGCCATATATCAGGCTGTCATCGGTAATTATGTAACCTCCTGAGTATGAGGATTGTTGTCCAAAATTAGAAGGATTAATTTGATGACAGACTGTGCAGCTGACTCCATCATTTGCTAAAGGATCTTCTCTTAATTCAGCCATTGTATATGATGTTTGTCCGTTATACAATGCTTCTGTGTAACCCATTGGAGCGTGGCATTTAGTACAAAGTGTTTCAATTGTGTCTTGCAGGGCAGGGAATTCCTGAACTTCTTCAGAAACCATTGCTCTCCATAAAGGGTCTTTGCTAGAATTTGCCATCATTGTAGAACGCCAGTAAGTTGGCGGAGAAATGTCAACTCCATTTAAAGATAGTACATCACCATTCCCGGTGTGGCAATCTGCGCAGTTTCCGGAACCGGAAAATAGAATTGAATTTTCGGTAGTTAACGAATATTGAGCAAATATTGCTGAATTAAATAAGAAAAGAATAAAAATAAACCGGTAGAATTTCTTCATACACATAATTAATTTTGAACTTAGGCTTATAAAATATTCAACTTAATTCAAAAAAAACAGTGCTGTTTTAATTTATTTGAATTATTTGGAGTGCAAAAATCAATTGCTTAATAGTAGACTTAGTTATAATTTGAAATTAAGATCAGAATTTATTCGGCATACTACTTGTGCTATTTCTTTCGAAACAATTCACTTATTATCTAAATAGTGAATTATTGTATTTTATGACGTCAAAACTGTCGGACAGAATTTCCAGTAACGATTAATACAGTGTTGGAAACAAAATTGAAATTTAATTAACAATAATAAACAAAGTGAGGCAGCATCAATGTCAATAGGCAAAATCGGTTTCCTCGAAACCTATGCACCGGATGATAATGGCGGATTAATGGGAGCAATTCTTGTCACCGATGCAGATACAAAACCATTGGAGTTTAGAGTAACAGCTCCGATAAAAACTACCAACTTCCAGAAAACTTTATACGGGGATGTACTTCTCGAACACATCCTTGTTGAACTGATTTCAGTTCCACTCATTAACGCATTAAATGAAGAGATTGATATTATCCTGGTAAAAGATAATCTCTTTCTTGGTGCAAACAATAAACAAGGTGTTAGAGTTGTAAGAGTATTCGGTGATGATGAATCCGGATCAAAAAGCGGTAAAGGTGCTCAGGAACTAAAAGGCTATAGTGGCAATGGTAAAATGTTCGTAGAAACATCAAAAAAGTATGAAGCTGAAATTGGGCAGATAAAAGATTTGCTTAATGAGATTGCTGAGAACAGGAATCTTTTAGAACCATTTGAAAGACTGAAACAAGCCTGCGAACAGGTTCACTTACAAAAGACAAGCGACTGATGTATAAATCCGCTCGGAAGAAAGTTGCAGAATCAATCAGTAAACTTGATTTTCCCGAACACTATGATTGGAGCAAATGGCTGAGAGAACCCGAATTTGAAGAGTATTATATTGATACTTTTTCAACCAGGGTTCTTGATTCAGATGATTATAATGTTTGGCCGACACTTCCTTCAACCCGTGGATTTACTTTTGATCTTCCTAAGATAAAACTGTCCAAGGCATTCAAACAGCTTTATATCCAAAAACAAAAAACTAATAAAATCTTCTTTAGTTTCCCGAAGGCAAACGCCAGGGAAATAAAAGAAATTCTATCTCCCGCCGATATTAATTTCTCATTCTCTGTTTTAGATTCCGGTAAAGGTGCTATTTTCAGATTGAGAGAAGGAAAAAATAAACTTACTTCTGAAATAGCCGCTGAAGTATTCGTACGTGATTTTTACCTGAAAGCTCCGGGAATCTTTCAATTGCCTCTTCTTTTGCCGGGAGAAAAAGTGTTTTCTATTGATGTAAGTTTTGATAAAGAGATTAAGGTTCTAGACTTACTATCAAACCTGAAGGCGGAAGTAATAAATGTTGAACTTCTTAATTCAGAAAATATTATCGAACCATTGGATTCTTCAAAGAATGAAGAGATAAAATTTCAGCCACTTTCAAAGCTATCCCAGGTAAAAAAAGTTGAGGTTATCCAGCTTGAAAAACTATTACGTTCAATAAAAGATACTAAGAAGCTAGTTGAAGAAATAAGTTTTACACAATTATCATCAGCCAACGCTCCGGAAGTTAAGGACATAAAATTACCTGCGGCTGTGAAAAATAAACTGAAAATCATATCGGTAAAAAATTTCAAAATTGCTTCCGGGAAAGTTAAACAGGCTCTTAAAATAGATGACAAAATTCTATCTGAAATAAACGGTTTTTCTTTCAGCAGCAAGCAGGATGAAATAGTTGATCAAAAACAGGATGGTCTTTCAAGAGATCTCGAAGTAATTCTTCAGCCGGAAATAAATTTTGGAAAAGAAGAAAAGGAAAGAATATATAGTTTCCTCTATAATTACCAGATGCCCGCTGCAGATTTTCTTTCCGAGAATAATTTTGTGCTTTTAAATGACGAACTTGGAACAGGAAAAACCCTGGAAATAATAGGTGCATTAAATATATTATTCAGGAAAAAAGATATATCAACCGCAATTATAGTTTCTAATCAGGAAGAAATTGGTTGGATAAAACGTAATCGTGCATTAAGCGAAAACCATCTTTCGGGTTGGTATGATCATATTAAACAATTCTCTGCAGGATTATCGGCAAGTATCATTTATGATAATACAGACGAAGAATGGAAAAATCCATCAGCGATAAAAATAATGAGTTACCAGGTTTTTGAAGAGGCAATCAAAAATCAAATAGTTCCTTTAAATGATCTTAACCGCAGAGGCTGTTTAATTATTGACGAAGTGGAAGAATTCCCTGAAATTAAATTTGATATTTTACCTAAGTATCTTTGGTTATCAAGTGGCATTCCTTCAGATGAACTTGCTAATAAAATTACAGAGATTTCAGACGATAACGCTGGTCAATTAGTTAGTTTTGGTAGAACCAAAGAAGAGCTCTCAGAGGTTTTACCATCTAAAATGAAGCAGAACTATTGGATTGAAATGAATTCTGATCAAAGACTTGAATATGAAAAAGCGCTGGAATCTGGCAGAGAAAAAATATATGATCTCGTCCAAGCAGGAAATCCCTTTCTTGTTCAGTCCAATGTTTTCACTTTGGTGCATCAGCTTACTCAGATAGGAAATTTTTATGGCAGGAAAGAATTAAGTCCCAAATCAGAATTATTATTACATCACGTAAAGACTATCCAGAAAAGCGGCAAGAAAGTTCTTGTTTATTCACAATATGACAGGCAGGGAACTCAAAGACTTGAGAAACTTTTTCAGAAGCGCGGAATAAAATATGTCCTCTATCAGACAGGAAATTCTTTAAAAGAGATGGAGGATGCGATTAAAAATTTTGCAACGGATAAATCAGTAACTGTATTCCTGGCTGGAATGAAAGCTGTGAATGCAAAGATGAATCTGGCTAACGTACCTTATTTAATTCATTTCGATCAATGGTGGAGTCCTGTAACAACCTGGCAGGCAGAGGAAAGAATAAATTCTAACGGGAATGAAACCGTAAATGAAAATCTGAATGTTTATAATTACTTTATTAAAAATAGTGTAGAAGAAAAGATTCAACTCAAATTAATTGAAAAAGGATTAAATAATAAAATTCTGTTTGATCTTTTAAGCTCAGATGGAATGTATTCTTTGCTTAGTAATGAAGACTGGCTTGAAATACTTGAACTTGTCGAACCAAAGGATGAAGCCTCCATTAAGTCTATGAAAGATTCTCATATTCAATATTTGGTTAGTTTATCTTCAGATGATTTCGCTCATAAAATTAAGGGATTGTTCGGTAAAATAGGGTATAAAAACGTAAGTTTTAAAACGGCTGTAAATCCGGAGGAAGTAAGATTATATGGTACAGCTACAAAAAATTCAGTTGAAGTGAAAGCTGCGGTACAATGCCTTAACATGAAAATTGTACATAAAAAGATAGTAAAGGAATTTGTGGATTCCCTGGTTTCAACAACTCATAAAATATTTGTTTTTACTACAGGTGAGTTTGATGAGAGTGTTAATTCAATTGATGACGAAAGACTTGTTCTGATAAATAAACACCAGATAGCAAATTATCTTTACATGTTCAATTTGATCTGATCCATTTTAAAAGCCCGCAAGTAATAAAATTACATACCTTGAAAACTCAAAAACGACAACATTATTTAAAAGATTTCTCTTTTATTTTTTCCCCTTCTTATCTGTTCAAATTATTACCACGATATTACAGTTCAGAGCTGTAAAGTAAGCTAAAAATAAAAACCCCGGTGACTTGGTCTATGTTTATAAACTTATGATGATTTCAGACAAATTTTAAGTTTCTACATAATCAGACTTTTCATTCCGATATTATATTATTAAACATATATCCTTTTTAAACTGTTGAATTTTGATATATGTGGATTAAATATATTTTTTCCAAATCGCACTCTTATCCATTCTCAGATAAGAGAAGTGTTTTTCGCATATTAAATAATTATCGCTATTAAAAATCTCAACACATACCCTAAATCCTTACAAAATAAAGCGTATAAAATCTATACAATATTTTGTTGAAATGGCATACACATTGATATTGCCTGATTGTTAAATAGAAATAAATTTACATTTTCGTTCTATTATGAAACAAAAAACACTAAATCAAATGGGAGAAAAAATGAGAAAAGTGATACTACTTCTGTTAGGAATTCTCTTATTGGGATTCCTAAAAGTAAGTGCTCAGGAAGTTTCTCTTACTACGTACGGAGTTTCACCGTATGATGTAACACAAGATTCTATAGAGCATTATTTTGATCGCAGATATTCTGGTTTGTTAAATGTCGGAATACAAACAAAAGTTTTCCTTGAGGGATCAAGCACTGTAACTTTAGTAAATCCTCAATGGAATATAATATTGGCTCCCGGTGGTTCCTCTGCAACATTTGGAACTACTAAGGATATGGATACTTCTAATCAGATAATTACCTTTACACCTGATGTAGAAGGAGTATATAAAATTGCATTTTCTGATGGGGCAGCAGCTGATACAGTTACAATTAATGCTGCTTTATATTTTGGCGTAAGTGGTGGTGTTGTCGCTTGTCAGACATGCCATAGTGATACTTATACTAAATGGACAACCACACTTCACTCAACAGCTGCAGCAAGAGGTTTTGATGGGTCTTTAAGCAGTCACTTTAATCAATCATGTCTTGACTGTCACACAACTGGTAATGATCCAAATGCAGCAAACGATGGATTTGATGACTTCCCATTCGTATTTCCCGATTCACTTTATCCAGGAGTTAATGCTCAACTAATTGCAGCTTATCCAGATGCTATGGCACGTTCTAATGTTCAATGTGAAGCTTGTCATGGTCCCGGTAGCGGTCATTTAGGACAGATTACAGATTCAAAAATCGATGTTACCCTTAATTCACAAGTTTGTGCATATTGTCATGAGGATGGAATGCATGAAATAAAACCATTGCAGTGGGATACTTCAGTACACGCCAATGGCCCAGAGCAATTTGCCGGACCAAGTCGTTATACCTGCACACCGTGCCATAATGGTGAAGGATTTATTCAGTATGTCAAAGGTCAACCACAGTCAGCGGATGTGATTGTCCCAATTACTTGCGCTACATGCCACGATCCTCATAGCAAAGAAAATAGTCATCAATTGAGATTGGTATCAGCCACATTGCAAAACGGTTATGTATTTAATGGTGAGGGAGGTCTTTGTGCAAATTGCCATCAAGCAAGAACCGAAGCCGTATCTTACGTAAATGACTATCTTTCTCACACTAGTCATTTTGGACCACATCACGGACCGCAGGCTGATATGTTATCTGCACAGAATGCATATACATGGGGACAATCACTTGGAACTTCACCACATTTGTATGTAACAGAAAACGCTTGTATAGATTGCCATATGTATAATATTCCTGCCCCTCTGGGACAAATACCAAATGTGGGCGGACATACATTTGCAATGACTTCATCAACTGGCGAGGAAGACGTTGAATCTTGTAACCAGGATGGTTGCCATAGCGGCATTACAGCTTTTGATGAAAAGAAATTTTATCTTAATGGTAACGCAGATCTTGATGGTGATGGAGTAGCTAACGGATTACAAATTGAAGTACAAGGATTATTAGATACTCTTGCTATGCATCTTCCACCTTATGGTTCAACAGATATTGGAAATATAGATTCTACATGGACACTTAATGAAGCCGGTGCATACTATAACTATGGAATGGTTAATGACGATAGAAGTATGGGTATTCACAATGCAAGGTTTACAGTTGAATTACTCTATCTCTCTATTGCTAAGATTGGTGGACCAGTTTTGGCTGTAGATAATACTAATAAGGATCTTCCCACTGACTTTGCATTAGCTCAGAATTATCCTAATCCTTTTAACCCAACTACAAAAATACAATACCAGTTACCACAGGGTTCAAATGTAAAGGTAGTTGTTTATGATGCATTGGGTAAACAAGTAGCGGTTCTTGTTAATGAATTCCAGAGTGCCGGTACTTATACAACAAACTTCAATGCTTCTAACCTTGCATCCGGAATTTACTTCTGCAGAATGGAAGCTGGAAATTTTGTTAAAGTTAATAAAATGCTTCTACTCAAGTAAAATACTCTTATCTCGATTTACTGTTGAACAAGCATAATCAGGGACTGCTCAAACGGGCAGTCCCTTTTTTTATTTTCAGGATTCCCAAAAATCTTACCACTTATTAAGATGTACTTTTTCTTCTTTATATCTTTCAGGTTGTTCAGGCTGTTCTGCCGGATAACCCATAACAGCCATTGAAACTGGAATAATATAATCAGGAAGATTGAATAAAGCTTTTATTCCGTTTATGATTTCTTCAAATGGATAAATTCCTGTCCACACCGCGCCTAACCCTAATGAATGAGCAGCCAAAAGTAAATTTTCAGTTGCTGCTGAAATATCCTGAATCAGCAACCCCGGGTTTTCCTGAGCTTTATTGTCCCCGCAAATTAAAATTGCGTGAGATGCTCCATTAATCATTTCGGCGTGGGTCGCAACTTTTAGTACATCTTCAAAAACTTCTTTTTTATCAACTACTATAAAATGCCAGGGCTGGGTATCAAAAGCCGATGGAGAAAACATTGCACAGGTGATCAATTCCTGAATTACATCATCTGATATTTTCTTGTTTTGGTACTTTCTGATACTGCGGCGGGTTTTTATTGCCTCTAAAGATTCCATAATTCTCCCCGGATTTTGTAAAAAAATATTTTAACAATTCAAATATAATAATCATAATTCATTTGATTTTTAAATAAGAAGAGAATAAATTTTTACAACAGTGAATTACAATTCTTTGTGTCAGCTAATTATCCATTATAAATACCGGGGAGGTAACTATGGATAAAGAACAACTCATTCTCGAAAATCTGCAGAAACAATTAATCGAGTGGAACGAAAAATTCGGTGACCTTGAATCAAGACTTCTGGAAACGCAGCTGTCTCTTAAAACAAACTATAGTGATGTTATTGAAATTCTGCATCCTGAAATAAAACTTGTAGAAATGAAAATGGCTGAGCTAAGGGATTCAGGAGAAATAGCCCGGCAGGAATTAAGGTTTGGACTGCAGATGGCTATAAAAGAGATGAAGAATGCTTATTTAAAAGCTTCTCTTCATAGTCATATCAGTGAGCTGAATTAATAGAAGCTGTTTGATTATGTATATTCTTCAGCTTAATATATAACGTCTCCGACTGCTCTTTTTAACTGGAATGAGCTGAGAATACTTCTGTATAAATCCTGTATATAATATAATCTTGCTTCTGTCAGTGAAGTTTCAGCATCAAGCAAATCAAGATTTGTCCCGACTCCATTATTGTATCGACTTTCGGCTCTCTGAACTGTTTGCTCAGCGAAATTCACCTGGGTCAAAGTCAATTTCAGTTTATTGAGATTTGAATTCAAATTTGATGATGCTTTCTGTACATCGGATATAATATTTCTTTTTAATGTTGTAATATTTAATTCGGATACATTACTATTAACTTTTGCTTCACTTTCTTTGTACCTGGTTAAAAATCCGTTAAATATGGGAACTTTAACTGAAACAGCTGCTAACCAGTTTCCGCGTAATGCATCAAGGTTGGGTTCATATCCATTCTTAATCCCATAACTCAAGGTAGCATTCAGGCTCGGCATGTTCCCGAGACCGGCAAGATTTTCCTGAAGATGAGATGTATTCAATTCATCTTCCGCAAGTTTTAACTCAGATCTTTTCTGGAATGCAATATTAATTAATGAATCAACATTTCCCGAAGATTCAGGAATTGCAAAATCACCTTGTATAGATATGGTTGTATCCTGATCAACACCAAGCAATAGATTTAAGAGAATCTGCTGCTGTTTAAGCTGGTTGTACAACTCCATCTTTTCACTTTGTGCCTGGGATATTCTAACCTGCGTACTTAATGCATCATAATCAGTTGATGATCCGCTTTCAATTTTTTTATTCGTGACATCAAGATGAGCATTTAAAGCAGAAATCTGGGTATCCTTTACAGCAATACTTTTCTGAATAAACAGAATTGAATAAAATGTCTGCAGGGTCTGATATGAAAGATCCGATTTAACTAATTCAATATTATCTGAAGCTGATCTTCTGAATGATTTCATTAAGTCAACGGAAGCTTCTCTTTTACCAAAATCATATATCTGTTCATTTGCAATCACGTTAAGGTTATAGTTATTTGCAGGTGCCAGTATTAACTCTTCACTGCCAAAACTAAAAGAGGGAAGAGGTCCGATTCTAGCATAACTTCCTTGTCCTTCAACATTAGGATAATAAAAACTTTTTTGTTGTTCAATTTTATAGTCAGCAGCTTTTATTTTTTCTTCCTGCTGTTTTATTAAAGGATAGTTAGTGATTGTAAGCTGGATAGCCTGTTTTAAATTTAGCGAATCCTTTGTAGCTGTTTGCGCAATTGTTATTCGCGAAATAATAAATAACATGCTGATTGAAGTTAGAATTAATTTGTAAGATTCATTCTTAAACATTGAATTTCCTGTCTTCATATTATTCTGTAATCTCAATTTTAGGAGCGTTTTTCTTTTTATGATATTTTAGAAAAACCATCGGTATTAAAATTAAAAGTGTTATTAAGGCACCTGCTAAAAAATCGTCATCTATTCCCTGCACAAAAGCCTGGGCTGAAATATTTTGCAGTATCAGTCCTTTTGCACGTGCCATCAATTCCGTTCCGCTGCCGCCGGTAGTTTGCTGTACAAAATTTCTTAAACCATAAACTGTATGCTGGAATGCCGTTGATGTCTGATCTGCCGCCTGGCTGAACATAGCCGAATGAAAAATAACGCGCCTTGTTAAAAGTGTTCCAAGAATAGCTACACCAAAACTTCCGCCAACCTGCCTGATAGTATTAAATAAACCGGTTGCCTGTGCCATCTTCTCACGGGGAATATCATTTATGGCAATAGTGCTTAGAGGAATGAACATAAATCCCAGTCCGAAACCCCGGATAATTAATGGAACCATTAAAGTCCAGTATTCTGTATTCAGGGTTAGATCCTTATAGAGATACATACTTAGAAATGTTAAAACTATTCCTATAAAAATAGGAATCTTCGGATTTAATTTATCTGTCATCCAGCCGGCGACTGGTGACATAAAAGCCATTATTATTCCAACTGGTAAGAACATTATTCCGGTCTGCAGTGCAGTGTAACCAAGGGAATTCTGCAGATATAATGGAAGAAGAAAGGAATTCCCGAAGAATGCCAGACCGAAAATGAATAACATAATGTTTGCCATTCCAAAATTTCGGTTCTTTAAAATCTTTAAATCAATAATGGGATGTTCAACAGTTAACTCTGTTGTTAAAAAGATAACAAAACTTACAAATGCAATTCCGAAGCAGGTCATAATAAAGTTAGAAGTCCATCCCCCGGTATTCCACGATGCATTTCCATCGGATAAAGCAAGAAGCAGGAATACTAAAAAAGAAGTCATCGAAACGAATCCGATTAAATCGAATGAGCGGGCAGTTTCCGTTTTATATTCTCTGAGAATTACAAGTGTAGCTATCATTGCAAAAATTCCAATAGGAACATTTACATCGAACATCGCGTGCCAGCTGAAAGTATCTATCAGGTATCCGCCAAGCAATGGGCCCAGAGAAACCGAAGAAGATGAAGCAATTCCCCAGAAACCCAAAGCCATTCCTCTTTTTTCAGGAGGAAATTCGTGAGTAATGATTGACATACCTACAGGCATTATAAATCCTGCTCCGGCGCCCTGTACAACTCTGAATGCTATTAGCATATTTTCATTGGTCGAAAGGCTGCAGAACAGTGATCCTGAGGTGAAAAGCAGCAAACCTAAAAAGTAGGATCGCTTGTGTCCCCAGTGATCAGCAATCCAACCTGATGACGGAAGTACAACTGCAAACACCAGAAGATAGGCTGTTAAAACCCATTCTATCTTATCAACACTTGTACCGAATGCTGACATCATTTTGGTTAAGCCGACGTTAACGATAGTTGCATCCAGAACAGCCATAAATGTTCCCACCATAATATTTGCCAGCACAAACCAGCGGTAGGAAGGGTGGCTCTGTAAACCGGATAACTCACCGTTAGAACCTTGTCTTAGAAAGTCGGTCATTACTTGTCAACCCGAATCTTTACTTCAACTGACATTCCCGGTAAGAGTTTGAGCGTATTGTTACTTTGATTTTCCGGATGAATAGAAATTTTAACCGGTATTCGCTGTGTGATTTTTGTGAAATTTCCTGCAGCATTGGATGGAGGAATTAATGCGAACTGAGCAGCCGTGTTAGTTCCGATTTGAATTACTTTTCCGGCAAATTTATGATCAGGATACGAATCCACATCTATTTCTACATTTTCTCCTTCTTTAATGGATGAAAGATCGGTTTCCTGCAAATCTGCTGTTACCCAGAGGCTATCAAGATTATAAATTGAAAAAATCGGCTGTCCCGGTTGAACAACATCACCTTGCATTACCCATCTTTTTGCAACAACACCGCTCATCGGTGAATAGATTTCAGCATTTTGCAACTGCGTATTTATAAGATTTAACTGGGCATTGGCTGTACCTATTTTTGTGTTAGCGATGTTAAACTCAGCTTGTGCTGCATCAAGCGCACTTTGGGAATGCTCGTATTGTTCTTTTGGAATAATCTTTCCTTCGTACTGCTGTTTTGCTCTCTCAAAATCCTGTTTTGCCTTATCCAGATTTACCCTGGCAAGCTGGATATTATCCCGTGTTAGCTTAAGTGAATTAATTGCCTGTTCACGTTGTGCAATAAGGTCAGTTGAATCGAGTCGAATTAAAAGTTGTCCCTTCAATACTTTATCACCTTCATCTGCGTATAGTAGTGTTATTCTTCCAAGTATTTTTGATGCCAGAGACAATTTATTCCCGTCAATAAAGGCATCATCGGTAGAGACATAGCCAATCTGAGCTTTATACCAATTCCAGAAAATAACACCGGCAATTAGAACTATAAAAAGCGGAATCCAGAGTCTTTTTTGCTTAAATAACGATCCGGATTTCGGTTTATTTTTTACTCCTTCTTTTCCATCCATCGGGGGTTTATCGGTTTTAGTTTTGTGTTGTTCTGTTTCGGTATTACCTGCCATTGATTTTTTTCTCCTGATTAAATTTCATTTTTATACTCTGATACCCTTTAAGAAAATATCCACGAAAACTGACATTTCTGCTTTAAGGTCATCATAATTTTCTTTTTCCATTCTATTATCTTTAATAAACTTGATCATTCGCAGCCGGAGCCCTTGAAGTAAATGAAGAAATATTTTAGCAGTCCCGCTTTTTAGTTTTCTGTCAAACTCACCGTTCTTTTTACCTTCATTTATAATTTTTTCTAAAAGCATAAGTTCCTGCCGTTCAAAATCCTGAAATAATTCTTTAAACATTAATTTTATGTCCATGAAAGTATTAACATTTAATGTGCTCAGGTTTACCAATTCGTGAAAATAATCGAGTCTCCTGCTAACATAATTTTTTAGCTTATTTCCGGCTGACATATTTTCCTTCAAAAGAGTTTTAATTTCTTCTACAAAAAGGCTTTGTTCTTTATCGATTACAGATTTAAACAATTCTTCTTTTGTGGGGAAATAGTAATATAATGACGCCTTTCCCATTCCGATATCTGTAGCAATCTCTTCCATTGTAACCTTAGAAAATCCATAATGAGCAAAACGATCTCTTGCTGCATTAAGTATTTCCATTTCTTTTAAGCTGCCATCAGACATATAAAATTTCGACTTATTGACTTGAAAGGTCGAAAATTTAAGTAAAATAGTTTTCAATTAGCAAGTAAACAATGTGAAGTGTGTGAGTTGGAACAATTAAGGAAAGAACTATTGCACGTTTATACAAAATTCACAGAATTATTATTACTGTTTGTGTTCTGTTGAATGAATATATTATGATTATAAATATATTTATAACCAGAAATTCGATATTTGAATTAATGAAATTCCCTAATATTAATCACTGGGAAGTTGACGAACCTGTTTTATTCAATTGCTGGAAACACCATGCCGGATTTATAAAATCAAAGATATCCTGGCATCGAAATAATTCCGAACCGGATTAAAAGAGTTTCAGAAACGAACTTCCGATAATTGGAAATTCTTTGATGGATTTATATACCGGTAAATTAACACCAAATGAGATTTCAGATTCCATAATAAAGTTTTTATTAAAGAAAAAACTATTAGAAAGAATCAATTTCAATTACTGGCTGCACCAGGAGGGGAAAGAGTATAAAGTAATAGAACTAAAGGATAAATCACGATGGACTTTGAGGATTGGAGAAGAACAGGGCAGGCATATTCATATTCATCCTTCAAGATATTCTCCTAGTACAATCCGGATAAGAGCGGTTTCATTAAAGACTACAATATTATATCTCGTCCTCCGAAATAAGGAATTTGATACAATACCAAACCTTCAGTTATTGAATAAAATCAGGAAAGATTATCTTGATCAACCTCCCATAAAATCTGTGCAGTCCGCATCAGCAATTAGGAAGCTGATTACAATTCTGAGTTGAATCTTAATCCTAAAAAGTGATTCCCAAATTTGAAAAATAACCTTCCCCAAATCTAAGCATATCATTCGAATTCGATTGATTTTTAATGTTTTTAAGGGGCACAATGATTGATAAAAATTAGGAACTAATCAGTAATTATGATTCTAACAATGCCTGTTGAATTTTACAACGAAGTTATAATTAAGGGGAAGACTTTTATACTACAAAAACCTAAAACTAAATCCCGGAGGCACTAAATTTAATGGATGCTGTTCTGCTTGCGCGTATTCAATTTGCACTTACTGTGGGGTTTCACTTCTTTTTCCCGCCAATTACAATCGGGTTATCCTGGCTGTTAGTTATTGTTGAAACAATTGGGTGGAGAAAAAAGAACGAAATTTATCAACAAATAGGTAAATTTTTTGCAAAAATTTTAGCCATTACTTTTGCTGTGGGTGTAGCCTCAGGGATAGTAATGGAATTTCAGTTTGGTACAAACTGGTCTGAGTATTCAAAGTTCGTAGGAGATATTTTTGGGGCTCCTCTTGCTGCAGAAGGCGTTTTTGCTTTTTTCCTTGAGTCAAGTTTTTTAGGTTTATACCTATTCGGTAGAAACAGGGTTTCTAAAGGTGTTCACTGGTTTTCTTCTGTAATGGTTGCATTTGGCTCAACTGTTTCAGCTTTCTGGATAATTGTAGCAAATTCCTGGCAGCAGACACCAGCGGGATTTGTAGTTCAGAATGGGAGAGCAGAACTAACAAATTTTGCAGATGCAGTTTTTAATCCATCTACTTTAATCAGATTTTTTCATACGGTAGATGCAGCTTTAATTGCAGGCGCATTTTTAATGGCAGGGATTTCCGCATACTATTTACTAAAGAAAAGACATGTTGAGATATTTAAAGCTTCTCTGAAAACTGCTGTCATATTCGGCGTTATAGTTTCTGTTCTCGAGCTTTTTCCTCTAGGGCATGAACATGCAAAACAGGTCGCTCAAACTCAGCCCGAAAAATTTGCATCACTCGAAGGTCTTTATACTTCCACGGAAGGTGCCCCGCTTGTTATGTTTGCTGTGCCCACAACTCTTCCTCCTCAGCTGCACGGAACAATTGAAATTCCGGGATTGTTAAGCTGGCTTGCTTTTGGAAACGTAAATGCAAAGATACCCGGTATAAATGAATTTCCTGCTGATGAGCTTCCGCCTCTGTGGTTCACATTTGTTGCATTCCATAATATGGTTGTGCTGGGAATGCTGTTTATTTTGATAATGTTATGGGCTGCATATTCACTTTACAGGAAAAAGATCTGGGAAAATAAAAAACTATTGCGTGTTCTGCTTTTTGCTATTCCATTTCCACTGTTTGCATGCCAGTTGGGTTGGATATCTGCTGAAGTTGGCAGACAGCCCTGGATTGTATATAAACTTTTAAGAACCAGTGATGCCGCTTCTGTAACTGTTCCGGCAGGGGATATACTTTTCTCGATAATAATGTTCGGACTTATTTATTTAATACTCGGATTTCTCTATATCTATTTGGTAGTAAGGGAAGTTGAACACGGGCCGGCTATTGCAGAAGGAAAGGAGGCAGTTGTATAATGGATCTTAATACAATCTGGTTTCTGCTCGTTGCAGTTTTAATAATCGGATATGCAATCCTTGATGGATTTGATCTTGGTGTTGGTGTGTTACACCTCTTTACAAAAAATGAAGAAGAAAAAAGAATTAACTTAAATGCTATTGGCCCGGTATGGGATGGAAATGAAGTTTGGCTGTTAACTGGCGGGGGAGCTTTATTTGCTGCTTTCCCGATTGTTTATGCCACAGTGTTCAGCGGATTTTACATTGCGCTAATGCTTCTTTTATTTGCTTTGATTTTAAGAGCGGTTTCATTTGAATTTCGCGGAAAGATTGAGAGCAATGGATGGAAAAAATTATGGGACCTTGCTTTCGGAATAGGAAGTCTTTTACCGGCAATTTTGTTCGGTGTTGCGGTTGGAAATATTTTAAGAGGAATTCCTATTGATGGAAACGGAATGTTTACCGGAAACTTTTTCACTCTGCTAAATCCTTATTCAATACTTGTAGGTGTTTTAAGTCTTATCCTGTTTACAATGCATGGTTCAATTTATATGACAATGAAATCCTCAGGTAATCAGCTTGAAAGAATGAAGAATATTGCCCCGCGTTTGTGGATAACCTTTATAATTGTTTATGTGCTTGTCACCCTTTATTCATTCTTTGCCGCAGGTTTTCTTTTTGCTTCTATATTAAGCAATCCTTTATTCTGGATTTTATTCATACTAATGCTGATTGCAATAATCTACATTCCGGTTGCTTTAAAATCTGAAAAATTCGGCAGAGCGTTCTTTTCCTCCTCATTAACTATTGCCTGTATGATAGGGTTAATGGCAATAAGTCTTTTCCCAAGACTTGTTCCATCACTAACGGATTTAAATAATAGTCTTACCATCTATAATGCATCATCAACAGAAAGAACACTCTTCACGATGTTGATAATAGCTCTTATCGGAATGCCTTTTGTAATTGGTTATACTATTTTCATTTACAGGGCATTTAAAGGTAAAGTTCAGTTGGGTGGAGAAAGTTATTGAAAATATTAAGATGATTTTTAGAAAGTTATAAAGAGAATAAAATGTATAAAATAATTTCAGCAAAATTCATCGCACCGGAAATAAAAAGATTTGAAATTGAAGCGCCTAAGATAGCCTCTAAACGAAAAGCAGGACAATTTGTTATAATCAGGATTAAAGAGGGTGGAGAAAGGATTCCTCTTACAATTGCGGATTCAAATAGTGAAAAGGGAACGATAACAATAATTGTTCAGGGAATAGGTAAAACCACTAAAGAATTAAATTCACTTGAAACGAATGGGTACATTCAGGATGTGGTGGGTCCACTTGGAAAGCCTTCACACATTGAAAACTTTGGAACTGCCGTTAGTATCGGCGGCGGCGTTGGTACTGCAATCGCTTATCCTACCGCAGTTGCTTTGAAGAATGCCGGTAACCATACAATTTCTATTATTGGCGGGAGATCCAAAGAGTTTGTAATTCTTGAAGATGAAATGAATAAAGTTTGCGATGAGGTTTACCCGACGACTGATGATGGAAGTTATGGTTATCATGGTTTTGTTACTGCAAAACTTAAAGAACTAATTGACTCAGGAAAGAAAATTGATTTTGTGCTGGCAATCGGTCCTATCCCGATGATGAGAGCCGTTGCTGAAACTACAAGACCATACGGAATTAAAACAGTTGTAAGTCTTAATCCGGTTATGGTTGATGGAACAGGAATGTGCGGTGGATGCAGAGCAACTGTAGATAACAAAACTGTTTTTGTTTGTGTCGATGGTCCTGAATTCGATGCACACCTAGTTGATTTTGAAACTTTAATGAGACGAAACAGAACTTATAATGAAGATGAAAAAACAGCTCTTGACCATCTTTGTAATTACGATAAAGTATTTAATGAAGGCTTAAAAGAAAAGGCAGCAATTAACAGCCTGTAAGCAGATAAAAAAAACGGAGATTTAGTATGCAGGAAATTTCAAGAAAAGACAGAATGAAAATACCAAGACAGGCGATGCCTGAACAGGATCCGCTTCAGAGAAGCGGCAATTTTGAAGAAGTAAATCTTGGTTTTACTGAAGAACTGGCAAAGATGGAAGCACTTCGCTGCCTGCAGTGTCCTAAGCCTGTTTGTGTGGATGGTTGTCCTGTAAATGTTAAAATAGGTGATTTTATTGCCCTGGTTGCTGAAGGAGATTTTAACGGAGCTGCAGCAAAGCTGAAAGAGGACAATTTGCTTCCTGCAATTTGCGGAAGAGTTTGTCCGCAGGAAGAACAATGCGAAGCAAAATGCGTTGTCGGTAAAAAGAATGAGCCTGTGGCAATTGGAAGGCTTGAAAGATTTGTAGCTGATTATGAAAGGAATAATTTTGGTATTCGAACACCTGAATTAAAACCTAAATCCGGAAAAAAAGTGGCTGTAGTAGGAAGCGGACCAGCGGGTTTAAGTTGTGCGGGAGATTTAATACAAATGGGACACGACGTTACTGTTTTTGAAGCACTTCATGAATTGGGTGGAGTCTTGGTCTATGGGATCCCCCAATTTCGTCTTCCAAAGGAAATAGTAAAAGCTGAAGTGGATGCTCTTAAAAATCTTGGAGTTGATTTTCAGCCAAATACAGTTGTTGGTTTCAGTGATACAATTGATGAACTACTTGCTGATGGTTATGATGCTTGCTTTGTTGCCGTGGGAGCCGGACTTCCTTATTTCATGAATATCCCCGGTGAAAATTTAAATGGAGTATATTCTGCAAATGAATTTCTAACGCGTGTTAACCTGATGAAAGCTTACCGTTTCCCTGAATACGATACTCCTGTTTTTCACGTTAAAGATAAAAATGTTGCTGTATTCGGCGGAGGTAACACAGCAATGGATGCTGTAAGAACCAGCAAACGATTGGGTGCAAAAAACGCTTACATCATTTATCGCCGTTCTGATGCAGAGCTACCGGCAAGAAAGGAAGAAATTCATCATGCTAAAGAAGAAGGAGTGGAATTTATTTTTCTTTCCAACCCGCTTGAATTTATAGGTGATGAAAAAGGATGGTTAAAATCAGTCAGACTTCAGAGAATGGAACTTGGTGAACCCGATGCATCCGGAAGAAGAAGACCTGTCCCAATCAAAGATTCTGAATATATACTCGATATTGATATGACTGTTGTGGCAATTGGCAATGGTTCGAATCCCATTATTCAGAAAACCACTCCAGATATTGGATATAATAAATGGGGAAATATTCTTGTTGATGATAAAACCATGAAAACATCAAAGAAAGGTGTATTTGCCGGCGGCGATATTGTAACTGGCGGTGCGACAGTAATTTTAGCAATGGGTGCGGGAAGAACCGCGGCAAAAGCAATTGATGATTATCTTAAATCTGGTATTTGGGAAACAGAAGACCCGGCGAATAATTAATTTTAATATAGAGTTATTATGGATATGGCTGTCTGAAAAGGCAGCCTTTTTTATTTTAACCTGTTTACAACTTCTCTTAACAAAGCTGCTGTCAATCCCCATAGCACGCCTTCATTTAATCTGTACACAAAGATTTTTCTTTTTCCGGCACGCCATGGCTGGTTATATTTTTCAGGCAGTTCAAGCTCTTTTGATGGCAGCAGGTGAACAGTATTTCCTTTTTCATCTGTATAATGTGGATGCACCATCAGTTGCACATAATATTCGTCCGGCGGATTATTTTGGAAATATGAAACAGGAACTAAAAACACTTTTTCCACTTCAATATTATCGATATCAAGCTCAGCAATATTTTTTATATCAAGAGTTGCTATGCACGAATCAACGGTTACTCCCATTGGTCCTATTAAAGTATCCAGAACCCCGAGAACTTTTACTTTGTTCATTTCAATGCCAAGTTCTTCAATTGTTTCCCTTATTGCAGTATCTGCCAAATTCTTATCAAGCCTCGGGTCAAATTCTCCTCCGGGAAAACAAATTTCTCCACCCTGCCTAATGTTTGCAGCGCGTTTTTCAAACAGGAAATGGTATTCATCATTTAAATAAATAAGAGGGATAATAACGGCGGAATTAAAAAATTCATCTTTACGTAAAATTCCCGGCGAAGATGGTAAATTATTTATTAGTTTTTTTAAATCTTCTTTGTTCATTTTTAGTCCGAAAAGTATAGGTAAAATTAAGAAAATCTGTTGAGAGTATAATAAAAAAGCCGGCTGCTGCGCCGGCTTAATCAAAAAGAAGATATCGATCCCCTTTATTTTACAAGTGACATCTTCTTTGTTTCGGTAAATTTACCTGCAATTAATCTTGAAAAATAAATACCGCTTGCAACCATTTCGCCCCATTGATTTTTTCCATCCCAGTTTAGATCGTAAGTTCCTGCATTGTAACCGGTATTACTTACGAGTGAACGGATTAATCTCCCGTGAATATCATAAATGTTCAGACTAACATTTTCCCGTGCGGGAATTGAGAACCTGATTTTTGTGGAAGGATTAAAAGGATTTGGAAAATTCTGTGATAATTTATAGGTAGAGATTGGTTCACCCGAATTTTCAACTTTAGTAGCATGCGGATCATCGGTATGGCACTGGGTACATTCCATTTTTGCCGAAACGTTTTTAACTGTTCCACTGCCGCTGTGGCAAGCATTACAACCTGCAACGCTTTCAGGCGGAACATAAAGAGGTGTGAATGTTCCTGCAAAATGATCGTTGAGAATTTTTACCGCGTAAGCAGCTACATCACCGGTCAATCTAGCACATCTTTCTTTTCTTTCATTTGCGCCGACTGCGAACCCTGAAGAATTGCACCAGCCGGTTACGGATACGTGGCACAACGGGTTACCGCTTATATTTTGAGGCAGGTCCATATCAAAATCATTATGCTGATAATTATGATTAATCGCATATTGATTGCTGATATCTGTTGGAAACATTGTCTCAGTGTACCAGCCAAGCAATTCGTTAACCAGCGTACTGTAATCAGCAGCGGGTGTTACCAGCGAAATTGCCGCAGCTGCGCCGTTTAAAGCTCCGCACAAGGTTCCCCAGCCGGCAGCACCGCCACCAGCAAAACCGAAAAGCTGTCCGGGTAGATTAGTATAAGGATCACCGATTGCTGTTCTGAGAGCATTAATTATTGCTTCGAACGCACCGTATCCACATCCGTATCCTGCATAATAAGCATCGTGTCCTGCAATCCTGACTGCTTCCACATCAAGCTCTGCGTAAGGCCATGGCCAATCAGTTTTAGTTCCGGCAAACAATTTACTTCCGGTCATCATATTTAATGCGCCGGTACCTACGGCAACTCCCGCCGCATATTTTGTTGTATTCCTAAGGAATTCTTTCCTGGTAAGATTTTTTCCCATAACACTTCTCCGTCAATTAATTGAAATTAATTCACTCTGAAGCTCTGAAGAATTTTCAGCTTCAAGTGATAGTTGGTTAAGAAAATTTATAAATGAATTGAACTGTTCTTTGCTTGCAAATCCGCATATTAATGAAAATTTCTTTTCGTAAAATGATACTATCTTTTTGGTGAAATCATCCCCCGCTGGTGTTAAAAATACTTTTTCAATACGTTTATCTTTATAATCAAGCTCTCTTTTTATAATAAATTTTTTCTCAAGCGAGTTCAGGAGCTTTGAAGTTGTTGTTCCCCTGGTGCCGATTATTTCACTCAATTCTTTAATACAGCATGGTTTATCTGTGTACAAAGCAATAAGGCATTGCAATTCCCCAACTGTAAGATTAAAGTTTTTACGTGTAATCAGGTTAAGTTTATTACAAACCCTTGAAAATTTAAATAGGATCTCTCCTGTTTTATCCTGCATATATTTCCAGATAAATCATTTATAAGATGCAATTACTGTTCCTATTGAATAGTTGTAAAAATGAAATGATTTCCAATTAATTATAATTGCAGTATTGAAATAATCATCAACTGGTATAGAAAAATTCAACACTTAAAAAATTAAGATTTAAGTAATTAGTTAGTTCCAGGATTTAGAACAGGATAGTCAATTACAAAAAGAAGATGTGATAGGAAAAAAATATTGAAGTGGAAGAATAAAATCAATTAAATAAATACCGGATGACACCAATTACTAACATCATCTTTCATTTAATAATTTAATCACCTCAGAATGTAATCCACTTGCAGATGCTATGATGCTCGTTCCTTTAGCCGGATCTGCACCTTTCATATCAGTTATAATTCCTCCTGCGCCCCTTATTACAGGAATTAAAGCCATTGTATCCCAAACGGACATAACCGGATCAATCATAATATCTGCATATCCGGAAGCTATTAGGTAATAACCGTAACAATCTCCCCATCCCCTAATCATACTAACTTTTGATACCAGATTGTTAAATCCTTTTTGTAAATGCTTATCTAAGGATTTTAAATCTGTGGTTAAAAGAACCGCTTTAGAAATGTTACTGCAGTCTCTAACTTTAACTGGATTATCATTTAAACGGGTTGATGAATTATCCCCAATCATTAATTCGTTAAGTATCGGAAAATTAATAGCTCCTAAAATCGGTTTTCCATCCTTTAGTAAGGCAATCAGTGTCCCGAATAAGGGAGTTCCGCAAATAAAACTTTTTGTTCCGTCAATCGGATCTAAAATCCATTTGAACTCAGCATCGGGATTAATTTCTCCAAACTCCTCTCCGAGAATTCCATGTTCCGGAAATTCTTTTGAAATTGAATTCCTTAAAAATTCTTCTGCCTTTTTATCGGCAATTGTAGCCGGAGAATTATCAGCTTTAATATCAATACTAATTGGAACCCGGTAGTAACTTTTAATAATTTTTCCGGATTCAGAAGAAAGGTATTTTATAAAAGGAATTAATTCATTTTGAAGAGTCATAATTTATCCTTTTGAAATAAAAAATGCGAAGGTAATCCTTCGCATTTTTTTGTTGC